>JUEM01000006.1 GCA_000817085.1 marine actinobacterium MedAcidi-G1
GCTGAACACATGGGTCTTATGAAACATCAGGCAATAATTGGCAACATTGGCCATTTTGACAACGAAATTGATATGGCTGGTTTGCAAAAAATGTCAGATGTTAAACAAATTCCTATAAAACCGCAGGTAGATGAATTTGTTTTCCCAGACGGGCATTCGGTGATAATTCTGTCTGAAGGCCGGTTACTTAATCTCGGGAATGCCACTGGGCATCCAAGTTTTGTAATGTCAGCCAGTTTTTCAAACCAAGTTCTAGCCCAAATTGAGCTTCACGAAAAGGCAGAAGAATTTGGATTGGATGTATTTACGCTTGATAAAGAACTCGATGAAAAAGTTGCTCGTCTTCATCTTGATTCTCTAGGTGTCAGATTGACAGAATTAACTGAGGGGCAGGCTGACTACCTTGGAATCTCAGTTAGTGGACCCTATAAATCCCAACATTATAAATACTGATTAAATAGGCAAAATTTTATTCATAAAAGGCTATTCCCATGAAAGTAAAGTTTCTAGGTATTACAGGAGGTGCGGCTTCAGGAAAAACTACTGTTGCTGACCTGTTGTCAGAAGATCTTCATGGGCGAATTTCAGTTATACAGTTTGACAGATATTACCGTGACCAAGGGCATTTAGACGCAGAAGAAAGATCCTTGGTTAATTACGATCACCCAGATTCGTTAGACCACGAGTTACTTATCGAACACTTAGCTTCGTTAAGCGAAGGTGATTCAATAGACGCTCCGATTTATGATTTTGCAACTCATACTCGTTCGGAGCAAACCGAAAAGATAGAACCCAAAGAATTCATAGTAGTTGACGGAATTTTGATAATGGCTTTTGTGGAAATAGTTGAGCGTTTGACTTTTAAGATTTTTATTGACACTCCTGATGAAACAAGGCTTATAAGAAGAATAAAAAGAGATATGAGTGAGCGGGGCAGAACTGAAGAAAGTGTAAGAAAACAGTTTGAGGCTTCTGTACTGCCAATGCATAAGAAATTTGTTGAACCATTTAAAGATTTCACTGAGTTAATTATTAATGGCCTAGATGATCCCAGTAAATCAGCAGCAAAGGTGATTTCGTTTATAGATTCATGAGTAATAGCGTTAGGGTTGAATGATGAATGGTGAAATTAAAGACGAAGAAGTAACCGATGTGCTTCCAGATGACCTTGACGTTCATGGTTTTGTAGGCCCATACCAGTTTCCAGACAATAGTCGTCGACGAATACCAGGTTTTCTATATTTGTTTTTTTCAGTTGTTTTTTTCGTATTTTCAAAACTGTTTGATTCGTCTCCTTTCACTAACTGGGGTTATGTTGCCGCAGCAATTACTTTGGCTTTAGTTGGTGCTTATCACCTCCAGGCTGGGTGGAGGCTTGACATCGATGAAACAGGTGCCTTAGTAGAAGCTGCCAAAACTGCAGGTTTCCCCGTAGGCCACGCTTCGGCTCAAATGGTTTGGCGGGGGATAAGAAGCCGGCCTGTATGGCGAGTTCTTTTGTACTCAAGTGAGTCACCACCAATTGAAAGAGGATTGGTGATGATCGATGCAGTGGACGGCTCAGTGTTAGAAAGTCATTTTGAGAAAAATCCTGAAACATGGAAGGACCAGTAGAGGTAATTTTCTTAATCATTTGATGAATTTGAGACCGTCTACTTATTTTTCCTAGTTCTCTCCTAAAATGTATTTTGTTCAAACGGGTCTTTATCCGTAGCGATTGAGGTGAAAAAAATTGTTAGATGGGAATTGGCGCAACGTAGTTGATAGAGGTTTGAGTCCGATCGGAAAAAATTTACATAGAGCCGGCATAACAGCTGATGTGGTGACAATCATTGGCATAATCATGGCTATTGCAGCTTCCGTCTCTATAGCATTCGGTTCTTTGCGTCTAGGTTTTCTTCTCCTCATAATGACAGGTATTTCAGATGCACTTGATGGTCCTGTGGCAAAAGCATCAGGGGCTGCTTCTTTAAGGGGGGCATTTTTTGATTCGGTTTCTGATCGTTTAACAGACGCTCTTCTATTAGGAGGTATTGCGTGGTTTTTGATTGGAGATAAACCTGGATACACGGTGATGCTTCCAGTATCTGTAATGTTCGTAAGTCTTCTGATTTCTTACCAGCGAGCTAAAGCTGAGTCTTTGGGTCTTGACGCTAAGGGTGGTCTTATGGAGAGGGCTGAAAGATTTATTGTTCTAGCAATAGGTCTGCTTTTCTCAGAGGCACTAATAGTCATTTTGTGGATCATGCTAGTTCTTAGTTCCTTCACGGCAGCGCAAAGATTCGTCAAGGTTTGGAAGCAAGCGAGTGCAACGCGGGGAACAGCGCACCATCAGAATTCAGAGAGAAGACGTCAACTTCGTTTAGATCGTAGAAAAGAGCGCCGTCAGCGTTTGGCAGCGCGCCGATCTTCACAGCGTCAAGGGTGAAAGTTGGCCTCCTCGGCCCTTTTCGGCTACAAGCTGGCAGCTTTATTGTCGCGAAAGCTCCCACGAAGGATTGGATTGGGAGTTGCATCTTTTTTGGGGCATATGGTCGCAAGAGTTGATAAAAAACGCAGAGATCAAGTAATCAGAAATGCTAATAGGTTAAGTGATTCCAAACTTTCAAGAAAAGAATTAAACGATTTCGTCGACCAGACTTTTGAATCGTATGCACACTACTGGCTAAACACCTTTCGGCTGGTTGACATGACTAAACAGGAGTTAGAAAGAACTTTTTCACACGATGGCTGGGAACTGATTGAAACGGCTATAAAAAAAGATTCTGGTGTGATTCTGGTTACGCCTCATTTAGGGGCTTGGGACTGGGGTGGGTTATGGATATCTAAAATCAAAGGTGTTTCGGTTAGTGCGGTAGTGGAACCGCTTGAGCCACCAGAATTATTTGAATGGTTTAAACGCGGTCGAAATGCTTTAGGCATGGACATAATACCCGTAGGAACCGATGCGGGATCTCAAGTTCTTAAAGCCATATCTGACAAGCGACTTGTTGTTCTTGTTTCGGACCGCGATGTTGGAGGTTCTTCAGTAGAAGTTGAGTTCTTTGGAGAAAAAACGTCTTTGCCTGCGGGTCCTGCAACTCTTGCGTTAAGAACGGGGGCGACTGTGCTACCAGTAGCTATATATAACAAGGGTAATGGGTGTCATGGGGTTGTTCGACCAGCTATTTCTCTTGAAAGAAAGGGAAAATTTCGTTCTGACGTGAAACGAATCACTCAAATAATTGCAGACGAGATGGAGTTATTGATCAGAAAAGCTCCGGAACAGTGGCATTTAATGCAACCAAACTGGCCTTCAGACTCTCAACAGGAAAAAAGGTAGAATGTAGTATGCGTATAGGTCTTATATGTCCTTACAGTTTGACAGTCCCAGGTGGGGTTCAAGGACAAGTTTTAGGTTTAGCGAAAACGCTAAGAAGCTTAGGACACCCTGTTAGAGTGCTTGGACCTTGTGACGGACCGCCGCCTGACACGGGGGTGACGCCTTTGGGCATGAGCATACCCACTACAGCAAATGGGTCAATCGCTCCAATCGCTCCTGATGTTCCCTGTGCATTAAGGACAATCAGAGCTTTACGTGATGAGTCGTTCGACATTCTCCATTTGCATGAACCATTAGCGCCCGGACCTACTTTGACTGCTCTGTTACTAGCTTCGGCTCCTATGTTGGGTACATTTCATGCAGCGGGTAAAAGTTTGGCATATGACCTACTAAAAGGACCAGTGAAGTGGTTACGGAATCGACTCGATCATACTGTTGCTGTTTCTGACGATGCAGCGAAAATGGCCCGCATAGCTCTCGGGGGAGAGTATGAGGTTCTTTTCAATGGAGTTGAAATAGATAAGTGCATCTCCGCAAATCCATGGCCAAAAGAAAATCCAACAATATTTTTTGTTGGTAGACATGAACCTCGAAAAGGTCTCAGTGTTTTACTTAACGCGATGTCTCATCTTCCACCAGATATCCAACTTTGGGTTGCAAGTGATGGGCCAGAGACGGCAGAACTTAAAGCTCAATCAGCGGGAGACCATAGAGTCAAGTGGTTAGGAAGAATAAGCGAAGAAGAGAAATTAGGGCGTATGAAAGCGGCGGACATACTTTGTGCGCCTTCACTACGTGGAGAATCTTTCGGAGTGGTTTTGTTAGAGGGAATGGCTTGTGGTACTCCAGTTGTAGCAAGCGACATTCCTGGTTACGCAAAGGTGGCTCGCCAAGGCAAGGATGCAGTTTTGGTGCCAGCGGGAGATTCAGAGGCTTTTGCCGGTGCGATTGAAAAGATTCTTAGAAATTCTGATCAAGCCGAAAAATTGTCAATTCAAGGAATGAAAAGGGTGGAATCTTTTTCAATGAAACGACTGGCGGAGAAGTATTTGGAATCTTATGAAGCGATCTTGACCAATTGACCACAGTTGACCCGAATAAATGCCTAACATGCCTAGACAGGGTAATAATTGTTTTCACACCTAGGTAAAAATGAATAATTTAGACATACGTTCTCCAGTTTTTATTACATATTTGTTTCTTTCGTTGTTGGTTGGGGTTCCAGTTTTTCTTCTTTCAGGAAAATCTTTTGTTATACCTCTACTCATTGCTCTAGTTGGGTCTTTTTTATTGATTTTAATAATGATTCGTCTTGCTCCAGGTGCTGTCCTTAGGTCTTTCGGCAGCATCCCTGCGAACGAAAAACAGTTCCCACGTTTACACAATGCCCTTGAAGGTATTTGTGTTAATCATGGTCTAGACAAGCCGGATGTTTATGTTATAGATAATCCCAGAGGCAATGCAGCGGCTGTTGCTGATAAACGGTCACAAGCAGTTGTTCTAACTACAGGAGCAATAGATTCATTAAATCTTATTGAGATTGAAGGTCTTTTAGCTCAATTGATTGCAAAGTGTACTGATAAGAAGTTGCCGAAAAAGACGGTGGAAGCATTTTTTCTCAGATTCCCTTTCACTCGAATTTTTACCGGGAATAAGAAATATAAAAATGATGTAGGACTTGAAGATGCAAAAGGGGCAGAACTGACTCGGTACCCCCCAGGAGTTCAGAGGTCACTTATAGCTCTTAGGGATTTAGGAACAGAAATTGAAGATGCTCCTAGATCAACTTCTCACCTCTGGTTAATGAACCCAAAAGAGTTGAATGCTGAAGACACACACCCATCGATTGAAGAGAGAGTTTCAGCAATGGAGGAACTTTGAACATCAAAAAAAATTGTGAATTAAAAAGAATTTTTTTCATAGCCACTTTAGGGTTACTCTTTCTAGCTTCATGCGGAGGAAGTGAAAAAATTGCTACTGAAGCTACCACTACTTCCTCATCTACTTCTTTATCAACAACTAGTTCAACGCTCGCGGTAACAACTACTACTCAAACTGTGATTGCAACGACGACAACAATTGATCCAGAAGATTGGGTTGGTCCCAGACACCCCTTGACCGGTTTGCCAACTTCAGAAGGAATAATTCCTAGACCTGCTTTAGCAGTGAAGATAGGTAACAACGATATAAATTCGCTTCCCCACGAAGGACTTGCAGAAGCTGATATTGTCTACGAGGCCCTGATAGAGGCGGGTAAAACCAGATTTTTAGGCATTTACCAGAGTTCTCTGCCTGACCGCGTAGCCCCAGTCAGGTCTGCGCGATCTACTGATATAAGCCTCATTGGTAATCTAAGCAACCCGCATTTTGCATATTGGGGCAGCAATGAAGGAGTGGGGGTAGAAGTTGAAGAAGCAGAACGAAGTGGAACTTTTGTTAGACAGAGTGCTGAAACAAATTCCTCTGGGGCTTTTTCTCGCGACCCGTCAAGAGGCAACTCCCCCTACGACGGTGTTTTGAATCCTGCCTACCTGATTGGTGATATTCCAGCTTTAGCACCAACTGCAGTATTTGACTATGGGGCACTACCGATTTCTGCAGTACCAACTTTCGGATTACGATGGGAAACCGAAGGCCGTGTCGTTGAGTACCTTTGGGACCAACAGTCTTTAAAATGGCAACGTTTTCAGGATGGCTCTCCTATGAATGACTCGAACGGCATCCAACTGGACTCAGAAAATGTCCTACTTCTTTATGTTGATTACTCCAGATCAAATGCTGATCCGAATTCTCCCCAAGCTCAAAGCACCGGCACAGGAGACGGGTGGCTTCTTCGAAACGGAAAAATTGTAGGGATAACATGGGATCGACAGTTTGAGGCTTTGAAATGGTCGTTATACGATGACGACACAGGAGAGGCAGTGAATCTTGATTATGGAAGAACATGGGTGGCTTTGGCACAACTGGGAGAAGCATCTTTGTTAACCCCCACAGAAGCGGCAGTTTTAGTTAAATAAAATCAAAAGTTAACCATTTCAATTTTCGAAAGGTATCTCATCTAACCTCTTCTAGACTTAAATCATGGAAGAACTTAATCATGATACGGGAACCCGTTTAGTTAAAAGAGGTCTTGCTGAAATGCTGAAAGGCGGCGTCATTATGGATGTCGTCGATGCAGAGCAAGCGAAAATTGCTGAAGATGCAGGAGCAACCGCAGTCATGGCATTAGAGAGAGTGCCAGCTGACATACGTCGCGATGGGGGCGTTGCAAGAATGTCTGACCCTGAAATGATTGAAGACATAAAAAAGTCCGTCACGGTTCCGGTTATGGCTAAAGCCAGGATAGGACATTTCGCCGAGGCGCAAGTTTTACAGTCTATTGGAGTTGATTACATTGACGAAAGTGAAGTGCTAACCCCAGCGGATGAAGCACACCACATAGACAAATGGAAATTTGAGGCCCCCTTTGTGTGCGGCGCCACAAATTTAGGTGAAGCATTAAGAAGAATTTCAGAAGGAGCCTGTTTGATCCGTTCTAAAGGTGAAGCTGGCACTGGCAATATCGTCGAAGCGGTTCGGCATTTACGTTCTATTTTTGGAGACATAGGAAGAATTTCCCAGGCCGACTCTGCAGAACTTTTTGATTGGGCAAAACGGCTTCAAGCCCCCTTGCCATTGGTGCAGGAAGTTTCAGAAACAGGCGAATTACCTGTCCCTCTTTTTTGTGCAGGTGGTATAGCGACTCCTGCTGACGCTTCTCTAGTGATGCAGTTGGGCGCTCAGGCTGTTTTTGTAGGATCAGGAATATTCAAAAGTGAAGATCCAGCTCCGAGAGCTCGGGCAATAGTTGAAGCTACGACGAACTATTTAGACCCTTCAATTCTTGCAAAAGTTAGTAGAAAGCTAGGCGAACCAATGACAGGTATCGAAATGGATTCGATAGAAACTCGGTTAGCAGAGCGCGGTTGGTAAAGAGTGAAAGTTGGGGTTTTGGCGCTCCAAGGTGCTTTTAAGCTTCATGCAGAAGCCTTAGAAAGACTCGGAGTAGAAGCGCTAGAAGTTCGAAGTGTTGAAGATTTTAACTCTTCAGAAGCATTAATAATTCCCGGTGGTGAATCGACAACGATGTCTTTTTTACTTGAATCTTCTGGGATATTTGAGTCCCTTCAAGAACGTTCAATTGCTGGAATGCCAATTTTGGGCACTTGCGCAGGAATGATTCTACTCTCATCAAAAATTGCAGACGGTAGAAGTGATCAGAAGCCATTGAATTTAATAGATATTGAAGTTCGCCGTAATGGTTACGGAAGGCAGATTAATTCTTTCGAATCGGATCTTTTTATAGAAGGTTTCGAAAGCTCTTTCAGAGGAGTTTTTATAAGAGCCCCCTTGGTTGAGGATGTCAGTGAAAAAGTAGAGGTTATAGCAGAGTTAAACGGAAGACCAGTTATGTGTAGACAAGATTCAACAATCGTCACTTCTTTTCACCCCGAGTTAGCAGATGACGATCGAATACATGCAGAATTTTTAGAAATGGCTTCTAATAGTTGATGAGGCTTTGCTTTTTGAATAGGAGAACTTGATGTCGGGCCATTCTAAATGGGCAACCATAAAACATAAAAAAGGTGCAGCTGATAAAAAACGTGGAAAACTTTTTGCCAAACTGATAAAGCAGGTCGAAGTTGCAGCTCGTCAAGGCGGAGGGGATCTTGATGCCAATCCAACCTTGCGAACCATGTATCAAAAAGCACGTGACTCATCAGTACCCCTTGACACTATTGAAAGGGCAATTAAGAGAGGCACTGGCGAATTAGAAGGAGTTGCCTATGAGAGTGTTACTTACGAAGGATACGCACCGCATGGAGTGGCTCTTTACGTAGAGACTTTGACTGACAATAGGAATCGAACCGCATCTGAAATTCGAACAATTTTAGCAAAAAATGGGGGCTCGTTAGCAGAGCCTGGATCTGTTGCTTGGCAATTCGAACGCAAAGGAATAGTTATTTTTTCAAACCCTATAGATGAAGAAGCGGTTATGGAGGCAACCCTAGAGCTTGGGGCTGAGGATCTTGTCAGAGAGGGCGAGAGTTGGCGATTGACTTGCTTACCAAGCGATTTGCCTGCACTTAGAGAAGCTTTGGAGAAAGCCCAAATTGCTTTCGAAAATGCTGATGTCACAATGCTTGCAACATCAACTGTTGAAGTAAGTGACTCGCAAGAGGCCAAAGCGGTGTTGAAGCTTGTAGATCTTCTTGACGAAGACGATGATGTGCAGGATGTTTATGCAAATTTTGATATACCCGATGAGGTTTTAGAAAACCTATAGCTTTCGGAAGTTTGCAATAACCACACATCTAACCTGAGGTTCAGATACAATCGTACATGTGTTCGTTTTGGGAGTAGATCCGGGTTTGTCACGTTGTGGCTATGGGTTAGTAAGAAAAGAAGGACGCCAACTTACTGCAGAGGCTGCAGGAGTAATTAGAACGGATCCGAATGAAGAGCTTGCTAAGCGTCTGGCTGATCTACAATACGATATTCGTACTCTTATCGAGGAACAAAAACCAGATGCGATTGCTGTTGAGAGAGTTCTATTTCAAGTAAATGCTAAGACTGCCATGCAAACTAGTCACGCTTCAGGTGTGATTATGGCAGAAGGCGCAGCCTCAGGCTGCTCAGTAACTTTGTACTCACCTAATGAGGTAAAATTAGCTGTCGCAGGTTGGGGAGGTGCTGGAAAAGGTCAAATAGAAGCGATGGTCCAGACGCTGCTCAAAATCAATTCGCCCTTAAAACCTGTAGATGCGGCCGATGCAGTCGCAATAGCTTTGTGTCATTTAGCAATGATTCCAGGACAATATAAGGCTGCAGCAGGATGATTGGTTCGATTAGAGGTTTGCTTTTAGAGCGTTTCTCCGAAGGAGAAAAAGGCGAAATTCTCATCGAGACTGCAGGAATCGGTTACCGGATTATTGTTACACCCACGACTGCTGTAAAAATTGGAGAAGAAGGAAGCGAAGTATTTGTATATACGTATCATTTGATTAGAGAAGCAGATCAAGCTCTTTACGGATTTTTAGATCGCTCCGAAAGAATCTGCTTCGAAGCACTTCTAACAGCTCATGGAGTGGGACCCTCTTTGGCACTAGCGGTTTTAGGTGTACATGGTCCAAACGAGCTATTTCAAGTAGTTAATAATGAAGACATTTCTTCTCTCTGTTTGGTGCCTGGAGTAGGTAAAAAAACAGCAACGAGACTTTTAGTCGAATTAAAAAGTGTTTTGAAAATGCCAATTGAAGGAATATCTCTCGGAACTGATAATTCAGGGATCGGAAGATCGGCGATATTAGAGGTGCAAGAAGCTCTAGATGGACTTGGTTATTCATCAGACGAGATACGTTCAGTTTTAGGCGATCTTGCTGGTGATGATTCCTCTATTTTACTCCGAGAAGCCCTCCAGAAACTAGCTACTGCTTAAGGTCGATTATGCGTGAAGAGTTACTTTCCCCCAACAAAGAACCGATAGAAAGTGAAATAGAAGTCGGCCTGCGACCCAAAGGTCTAGCTGAGTTCGTTGGTCAGACTGAATTGAAAGGTCACTTGAGAGTGATGTTAGAAGCGGCAAGAGAACGCGAGCAGCCTTCAGACCATTTTCTTTTCGCTGGCCCTCCGGGACTAGGTAAAACAACATTAGCTCATATTGTCGCTATGGAAATGGGAGCTGAACTTCATATCACTTCTGGTCCGGCTCTCGAAAGAGCAGGTGACTTGGCATCTATTTTGACAAAACTAGAAATAGGTGACGTTCTGTTCATCGACGAAATTCACAGACTTGCAAGAGCCGTAGAAGAGGTTTTGTATCCAGCTATGGAAGATTTTGAACTAGATATCGTCTTGGGTAAAGGACCCGCAGCACGTTCAATCAGACTTGATTTACCACCGTTTACCCTGGTTGGGGCTACAACTCGTACGGGACTTATTACTGGGCCGCTACGCGACAGATTTGGGCTTACGGCAAGGTTGGATTATTACGAATCTGAAGAATTACAGTCAATAGTCCAGAGAACTGCTGGAATACTTGAAGTTGATATAGATGTTGATGGAGCCGCTGAAATAGCTAAACGCTCGAGAGGTACTCCCAGAATTGCAAATCGACTATTAAGACAGGTGCGTGACTTCGCTCAAGTTGAGAGAGAAGGAAAAATCAATGGAGATGTAGCACGTGATGGCCTTACATTTTTTGGAGTTGACGATCTTGGCTTGGATAAGGCTTCAAGGGCTATTTTGATTTCTTTATGTGAAAAATTTTCTGGGGGACCAGTTGGCATTAAAACGCTAGCCATCAGTGTTAGCGAACCAGAAGATACTGTTGAGGATGTTTACGAACCATATTTGATTCAACAAGGCTTACTCATTAGAACTCCCAAAGGCAGAGTGGCGACAGCGACCGCTTATGAACATTTAGGGTTAAGCGTCCCAACGAATAAAAAACAGTCATTATTTGGCAACTGATAAAGAAATCAAAACCTTCTAAAATAATGATCAATGCATCTTAACGAGTTTGACTACGACCTTCCTGACTCTGCAATAGCGCAGGAGCCATTGCCGATTAGGACAGACTCGCGCCTATTGATAGATATAGAAAACCAGATCCGGCACTCAAGAATTTTGGACTTTCCCGAAATTATAAAACCAGGTGACTTGATCGTAATGAACAATACGAGAGTCCTGCCTGCACGTTTCCACACACATAAACCAACTGGTGGAAAAGTAGAGATTCTTTTATTAGAAGAAACTGGAAAAGAAAATCAATGGGAAGCATTGGTTAAACCAAGCCGAAAAATAGATCATGGAACTGTTTTTAAACTTGGTGAAGATTTTGAAATTGAAGTAGAAGATGATCTTGGAGAGGGATTAAGGAAAGTTCGTTTAGACGTAAAAGGAGAATTTATTCCGACAATCGAGAAATATGGAGAAATGCCCCTTCCTCCATATATAAAAACAAAACTAGAAGACAGAGATAGATATCAAACTGTTTATAGCGAAAAAGCAAAATCTGCTGCAGCTCCGACTGCAGGACTTCACATGACCAAAGAATTGCTCGACAGATGTATTGGAAAAGGTGCAAAAATAGAATTTTTGGAACTTGTAGTTGGATTAGATACGTTCCGACCTCTAAATTCACAAAATATTGATGACCATAAAATGCATTCTGAGTTTTACAATGTGCCTGAAAATGTCATTGAAGCATGCGCACAAGCTGAGAGAGTGATAGCAGTAGGTACGACAACAGTAAGAGCTCTTGAAACAGCAGCATTAGGTAAATTAGAAGGAAGAACTAATATTTTTATAAAACGACCCTTTGATTTCAAAATTGTTGACCTCCTTTTAACTAATTTTCATCTCCCAAGATCAACTTTGCTTGTAATGCTCGACGCGTTCTTAGGGGAAAGATGGCAATCTCTGTATAGAGAGGCACTACATGAAAATTACAGATTTCTTTCTTTTGGGGATGCGATGCTTGTGCAAAGGCAATTTCTCGGTAACTATGCTGGTCACTAATGAGAGCTGATTTTGATTTAGAAAATAAAGACGGAGAAGCAAGAACAGGTATTGTAAGACTTGCAACTGGCTCTTTCAAGACCCCTTGCTTCATGCCCGTGGGGACAAGGGGCTCCGTTAGACATTTATCTTCCTTGGATTTAAAAGACCTAGGAGCTCAGGTAGTTTTAGCGAATACTTACCATTTAATGCTCAGGCCAGGCGCAGAAATAGTGAAAAATGCCGGCGGTATCGGCTCGTTTGCGAATTGGAAAGGTTTAACATTAACCGACTCAGGTGGGTACCAGATATTTTCACTTGCTCCAAAAATAGATGAAGAGGGAGCGACGTTTAGATCCGTTTACGATGGTTCTTTTCATAAATTAACACCAGAAAGTTCTGCTGAGATACAAGCTGATATCGGTGCGGACATCCAAATGGTTTTAGATATATGTCCGGCTTTGCCAGCACCAGAAGAGACTATAAAAGAGTCTGTAGAAATGACTGCCGCATGGGCTGAAAGAGGAAGAAAAACTTTTATCGATCATCCTGACGCTTCCTCCCGGCAAAGTCAGTTCGGAATAGTTCAGGGAGGAATTAATTCTGCATTAAGAATTGAAAGTGCGCGACGTACTTTAGAAATCGGTTTTGATGGTTATGCCATAGGAGGATTGAGTGTTGGTGAGGGTAGAGATGAAATGCTTGATTCAGTCTCAGTAGTAACTGATTTGATCCCTGAAAGTCAACCACGATACTTCATGGGGTTAGGTGATCCGGTTGGCTTAGTGAATGTCGTTGAAAGGGGAGTAGACATGTTTGATTGTGTTTTGCCAACCCGTTTAGCCCGACACGGTACTGTTTTAACTTCAGAGGGAAGAATCAATATTGGGAATGCGCGTTTTGCAAAAGACGACAAACCTCTTGATCCAGGATTTCCACAAAGTCCTGGAAATCATTGGTCGAGATCGTATTTACGGCATCTAATGGCTACAGATGAACCGACCGGAGCACGTATTTTGACTTTACATAATCTTGCATGGCTTTTTAACTTCGTTGAACGGATGAGAACTTCTATAAATGAGAATGAATTTGACAACTTTCGGAAAGAAACTTTAGATATTTGGTCTTGAAGTCAGCAAGTTCGAACTTTAGTATCCTCACTCGGCGTAAGATATTGAGTGTAAATATCCCCTAAATTAGAGAGACCAAATGTCATTTTTGCCACTCATAGTAATCATGTTGTTGATGTATATGTTTCTTATACGTCCCCAGCAAAAACGCGCTAAAGAGCAGCAAGCTCTGGTGCGTTCTTTAGCGCCAGGAGATGAAGTGTTACTAAATTCAGGTATCCATGGTGTAGTTAAAGAAGTTGAGGAAGAGAATGGAGTGATATGGCTCGAAGTCGCTCAAGATCTTGAATTGAAAGTGCTCCGAACGGCTGTTGATCGAAAATTTCAAATAGATACAGATGAGAGTTCTTCAGAGGACTCGAGCCCCATCGACTAATTCCTACAGGCAAATAAAATGCGTCGACAACTAACTCTCCTCATAGGGATTCTTACAATAACTGTTGCTTCAATAGCAGGAACAGTACTTTGGGAGAATGAACCTCTTCTAGGTCTTGACCTTCAGGGGGGAGTTTCTGTTCGACTCATTGCCACCCAACCTGCAGATGAAGTCATGCTTGATCAGACTGTGGAAATAATCCGTAACCGGGTTGATGGTCTAGGAGTAGCAGAACCGGAAATATCGCGTATAGCAGGTGGAGTGATGGTATCGCTGCCGGGTGTCAAAGATCAAGATAGAGCACTCCAATTAGTTGGGACGACAGCTGAAATGCGATTCCGTCCTGTTTGCAATGTATTTTCTTCTACAGGAAATCTGAACACAGAAAATAAAGGCAAAAACTATGAGGCTGCTCCTCTAGCATCTTGCGCCGGAGGAATAAACGGAGAAGTAGAACCAGTTACCGGTATTAGTGGATTAACTCCAAAGGAAGCTGACCAAGCCAATAATTTTGTGGTTTTAAGCTCACAGGATGATCCAGGAGCGAGATACCTTTTGGGTCCAAGTGTGTTAACAGGTGATGCACTTAGTGATGCAGGAGCGGATTTCTTCGACTATCAGTGGCAAATAAGTCTTGCTCTTAAAGCTGGTCAGAACGGCATTCAAGCTTTCAATTCAGTTTCCACACAATGTTATTTCGGGTCAGAGTCATGTCCACAACTCCCAGGATTCACAAATGGTCGTTTAGCGATTGTCTTAGATGGAAAAATCATTACAGCACCACAAATCAGGGCTCCTGAATTTCAAAGAGACGCAATTGTGATCTCAGGGGATTATGAAAAAGAAGAAGCTGAAAATGTTGCCTTAGCATTGAGATACGGTTCTCTTCCAGTTGAGTTGGAAGCGGAAAACACTCAAATTGTATCAGCAACGATAGGAGAGGATTCACTCGATGCAGGAGTCAAAGCTGGGATTATAGGGCTTGCTCTTGTGGCTCTTTTCATGCTGTTTTATTACAGGCTTCTTGGTTTAGTGGCGTTATCGAGCTTGTTGGTTTCAGGGGCGCTTTTATGGGCGATAGTGGCTCATTTAGGCACGCAAGAAGGGCTTGCCCTGACACTCGCTGGTATAACAGGAATAATTGTTGCAATAGGAGTCTCAGTTGATTCGAACATAGTTTATTTTGAACACCTGAAAGATGATGTACTTGATGGACGAACAGCTCGCTCATCTGTTGATCGAGCTTTCCCAATTGCTTTTTCTACCATAGTGAAAGCGGATATGGCTTCATTGATAGGAGCAATTTTGCTTTGGTGGCTCACAGTTGGTGCTGTTAAGGGTTTTGCTTTTTACCTAGGTCTAGCGACTTTACTTGACTTAGTGGCAACGTATTTCTTTATGGGACCAATCGTAAAAGTGCTTGCCAAAACTGACTGGTTCGCAAATCATCCTAAAAGGTTTGGGCTACCAGCTATTGGGGCGGTAAATGAATCAAGATCAAAAGTTAGCTCACCGCTGGTGGAGACGATATGAAAACTTTGAAGAGTCTCTACTTAGGGGAAAACCCTGTGAACTTTCCAAATTTATGGAAGCGAGCTTTCATCGCTTCAATGGTTGTTTTGATTATAGGAATAGGTTCTTTCGCATTTCGTGGTCTTAATTTAGGGCTTGACTTCGAGGGAGGGACTTCTTACGAAGTCCGTTCTTCGAGCGCGACTGTTCCTGAAACCAGAGAGGTTCTTTCAAGTGTTGGAGCAGCTGATTCGAGAGTGCAGAAAGTAGGTGATGATATTATCCGGATTAGATCTGATATAGATGACTCTCAAAAAGCTAATGAACTTCGGGAATTGCTAGAAAATGAAATAGGCGAGGTTGAGACATTTGAACAGGTTGGTCCAACTTGGGGATCGGACGTAACAAATAAAGCTATAAAAGCATTACTTGTATTTTTTGTTGTAGTAGCCATGTACCTTACGATCCGTCTTGAATGGAAAATGGCGCTTGGAGCGTTAGTAGCAGTAGTGCACGACATTATTATAAGTGTTGGTGTCTACTCATTTTTCCAATTTGAAATAACTCCTGCCACAGTGGTTGCCTTCCTCACAATCATGGGGTATTCCTTGTACGACACAATTGTTGTTTATGACAAAGTCAGAGAGATCACAGGAAGATTGGGTGCTACCGAAAAATATTCATATACAGAGATGATGAATTTAGCACTTAACAGAGTGGCAATGAGGTCGATAAATACGAGTATTTCTTCAGCTCTACCTGTGCTTTCATTGCTTGTAATCGGTGCTTTCATAATGGGTGCAACTACTTTGCAGGAATTTAGTGTTGCATTATTGGTTGGGATATTGGTTGGTTCATATTCTTCGATTTTTCTAGCGTCCTCGTTAGTTTCTTTACTCAAGGAACGAGAGGAAAGATGGCAGCAGGTAAGAAATAGGCTTGAACAAAAGGGAATTAAGTTTGAGACAGTTCGAAAAATTGAGAGGCAAGAAGCGTCTAAACCAGACTTGAAGAAGAAAGAACGTATCGAAGGGGTTCGAGGTCCGGCACGAGGGCGCCCCACTCCCATGCAGAACTCTGGATCAATTCCTCCTAGACCCCGTAAGAAGCGCCGATAAATGGTGGCGGCACGTCGAGTTGTTCCATGGCGCCGTCGAGCTTCAGGAAAAAGTGACGAAACAACGGCTTTAATAGATGTTTACTTAGAACGTCATCCAAGAGGTGACGTTGAACTAATAGAACGGGCATATAAAACAGCTGTACTTGCGCATGAAGGGCAAACCCGTAAGTCTGGAGAACCTTATGTCCATCATCCTTTAGCCGTAGCTACTATCGTCGCTCACCAAGGCCTTGATGATGTAACGATAGGGGCAGCTTTACTCCATGATTCGATAGAAGACACGGAGATAGATTTAGTAGATCTTGAAAGAGATTTTGGACCTGAGGTTGCGAGCATAGTTGATGGTGTTACAAAACTAGACAGAATCAATTTTGATTCTCGTGAGGATCAACAAGCAGCAAGTATGAGAAAGATGCTTGTAGCTGTAGCAAAAGATTTGAGAGTCTTAGTGATAAAACTTGCTGATCGTTTGCATAACATGCGAACTCTTGCGGCTTTACCTGAATTTAAGCAAGAAAGAACAGCCAGGGAAACTCTTGATATATACGCGCCACTAGCTAATCGATTAGGAATGCAAGATGTGAAAGTTCAGCTAGAGGATCTTTCCTTAGCGACACTCCACCCAAAGCGCTATAGCGAAATTGCGCAAATGGTTCAGGATCGTGCTCCGGAAAGAGATATGTACCTTATGCAGCTAGTAGCAAATGTTAAAGAACGTTTTAGTGACATGGGTATCAAAGCGGATGTGTCTGGAAGACCCAAGCACCTCTGGAGCATTTATGAAAAAATGATTGTTAAAGGAAGACCATTTGAAGAAATATATGACCTTGTAGGAATACGAGTGATAGTTGAAAATGTAGGAGATTGCTACGCAGCTCTCGGAACTATTCACGCAACGTGGAAGCCTGTACAGGGACGCTTCAAAGATTACATAGCAATGCCAAAATTTAATCTCTATCAATCTTTGCACACCACAGTTATTGGTCCTCAAGCAAAGCAGGCAGAATTTCAGATCCGGACCCGAGAAATGCACCAACGAGCAGAGTTTGGAATTGCTTCACATTGGGACTACAAAATAAAAAGCCCTTCAGATGAAATGGAGTGGCTAGGACGAATGGTGGAATGGCAAGAAGAAACAGCTGATCCTAATGCATTCATGGCAAATCTTAAGACAGACCTGGAACAGGATGAGGTTTATATTTTCACCCCTAAGGGAGATGTTGTAGCACTTCCCATTGGAGCAACTCCAGTTGATTTTGCATATTCGATACATACAGAAGTTGGTCATAGATGTGTGGGGGCAAAAGTAGAAGGTCGCCTAGTGCCTCTCAACACTAGATTGGCTTCTGGACAGACCGTTGAAATAGTGGCATCGAAGCAGAGTGAAGCTGCCCCTAGTAAAGATTGGCTTCAGTTCGTAGCTTCACACCGATCGGCAAGCAAAATTAGACAGTGGTATTCACAGGAGCGGCGTAGTGAAGCGATTGATACGGGACACGATGACCTTGTTAAAGAACTACGGAGGGCCGATTTGCCTGTCAAAGAAACGTTAGATGGTGAAACACTTGCAACAGTCGCTAATGACCTCAACTATTCAGACCTTGATGCTCTGTTTGCTGCAATTGGCGAGCATCATGTTTCGGCTGTTTCAGTAATAGGAAAAATTGAAAAAGCACTGGATGAACTGGAACCAGGACGTTTTAAGGAACAGGCAACAGTTTTTCATCCGCAAAGAGAACGAAGAGATTCATCAAAAGTAGGCGTCCATGTCGAGGGGTTCAGCGACCTCATGATTCGTTTATCAAGGTGCTGCACTCCAGTGCCACCAGATGAAGTTATTGGTTTCGTAACAAAGGGGCGTGGGGTATCTGTACATCGAAATGACTGTGCAAACGCTTCATCGTTATCGTTTGATCAACCAGATCGATTAATAGAAGTCGAATGGGATGACCATTTAGAAGGTTATTTTGTGGCCTCAGTCGAAATAAAAGCTCTTGATAGACCTGGATTATTGCGAGATGTAGGCGATGTGATGTCAGAAAATCAGGTGAATGTAATAGGAGTTGAAACTTCAACAAATATTTCTGACCGAGTAGCGCGCATGCGTTTCGATTTTGAAATAAGTGACCCAACACATCTCAATAGGCTTATGTATGCAATACGTGAAATTGATTCTGTGTATGACATATATCGAGTTGTTCCTGGGGGAGATGAACAAGAAATTTTAAGTAGCAGTGACAACTAAGCCAACAATAGTAACCTCGTTTTTGTGAAGAATTCTGTTTACCGTGCTCCTAAAGGCACCAGAGATTTAGTTTGGCCAGATTCCGAACGACGACGATCGTTTATAGATCTTTTTTCAGCAATTGCAGGTAGCGCCGGCTATGCAGAAATTGTTCTACCAATGTTTGAACATATAGAAGTTTTTCAACGCCTAGGTGATGGTACAGATGTGGTTAGTAAAGAAATGTACGATTTTGAAGACAAAGGTGGAAGAAATTTAGCTTTAAGGCCGGAACAAACAGCCTCGATTGTCCGTTCCTATGCAGAGCATCGGCCATCGTTACCATGGAAAGTTTGGTATGCAGGACCCAATTTTCGATATGAAAGAGCTCAAAAAGGGAGATTTAGGCAGTTTGATCAAGTAGGTATCGAAGCACTGGGGACAGAAGATGCATATTTAGATGTAGAAGTGATAGCTATCGCATGGAGATTTTACGAATCTTTAGGGCTCAAACAAGTTGATCTTTTATTGAATTCTGTAGGAACTCTTCAGGATCGGATTAGATATATAGAAGCTCTAAGTGAGTACTTTGAAAAACAAAAGAATGGCCTATCAACTGAGGCACAAGAGACTCTTATTTCTAATCCACTAAGAGTTTTAGATTCGAAACGTGACGAAGATATCAAAGTAGTTTCTGAAGCTCCAAGTATTCTCGAATACTTATCTGATGAAGCAAAAAACCATTTTAACAAGGTTCAAGAAGGTTTAAATAAATTAAAAATACCCTACTCGGTAAAGCCAAATCTCGTTAGAGGTCTTGACTATTACGTTCAAACTACTTTTGAATTCACAACCAAAAGTATTGATGCTGCACAAGATGCAATTGGTGGCGGAGGTCGTTATGACGGTTTAGCCGCAGAGATGGGAGCTCCTGCAACACCTGGAGTCGGTTTTGCTTTAGGTCTAGATAGAACCTTGATGGCTTGTGAAGCAGAAAAAACTTTTATAGGGCCAGGGCAGTTCTTGCAGGTTTATGTTGTGGATACAACTGGTGGAGAAAATTCACTAGTCATCACAGATGAACTTAGGCAAAAAGGTTTTAAAGTTGATCGATCTTTTGGGAATCGTTCAATGAAAGCTCAGATGAAAGCTGCGGATAAAAGTGGAGCAAAAATTGCATTAATTATTGGAGAGGATGAAGTGGAAAAAGGAGTTGTTACGATTCGAGACCTAAGAGGTGAAGAAGGTCAAGAGGAAATTGCCTCAGATTCAGTAATTGCCAATCTCGAAAAGAGGCTCGGATGACAAACTATGAAACTTCTATGCGGTCCCACAGGTGCGGTGATCTTCGAGTTGATGATGTAGGAAAAGAAGTGATCGTATGTGGCTGGGTTGATCGACGCAGAGAACATGGCGAGCATCTCGCTTTTATAGATTTACGAGACCGGAGTGGAGTTATTCAAGTCGTGGTTCAAGGGGCTTCAGATTTACGCTCAGAGTACGTTCTTCAAGTAAAAGGAAAGGTCAGAGAAAGACCAACTGAAACTGTAAATGATTCTTTGGACACAGGCGGAATAGAAATTGAAGGTTCTGAAATCATAGTTCTAGCGAAAGCCGAACCCCCACCCTTCCCAATAGATGACAGAACAGATGTAGATGAGGTTTTACGCCTTAGGCATAGGTATGTGGATTTGAGAAGAAACAGACTTCAAAATAATTTACAATCACGCGCCCTAGTAACGAGCTCTGTTCGAAAAGCAATGGAGGAGCAAGGTTTCATGGAAGTTGAGACGCCAATGCTTGTAGCCAGCACCCCTGAAGGGGCCAGAGATTTTGTAGTTCCATCGCGTAAAGATCCGGGTTCTTTTTATGCTCTTCCACAAAGCCCACAGATTTTTAAACAACTTTGCATGCTCGGAGGTTTAGATAGGTACTACCAGATAGCTAGATGTCTTAGAGATGAAGACCTAAGAGCCGACAGGCAGTATGAGTTTATGCAACTAGATATTGAAGCAAGTTTTGTGAATGGTGAAGATATCAGAAACATAGTTTCATCAGCAGTAACTGTTGCGACAGAGGCTGTTACTGGAGAAAAAATAAACACAATTCCATCAATAACATGGCAAGAAGCGATGGAGCGCTTCGGTTCAGATAAACCAGACACGAGATTTGGTCTCGAACTAACTGAGCTCACTGAGCTTTTCAAAAGTACTGAATTCAGAGCTTTTCAAGCTCCTTGCATAAAGGGAATACGTGTTCCTGGTGGCGCAGAATATTCTAGAAGTCAACTAGACGAACTAACTAACAAATCTCAGAATTGGGGAGCTAAGGGCCTGGCTTGGATAAAAATAGAAGACTCTGAAATGGTTTCACCCATAGCGAAGTTTCTTTCTGAGGAAGAAAAAATCCATCTTAAATCAGAAATGTCTGGCGAAGAGGGCGACCTTTTACTTTTAGTAGCTGATGAATGGTCTACCGTTTGTCATGTTCTAGGTCTAGTAAGATTAGAAATAGGTAGGCCACCAATAAATGAAGGTGGGTTCCATTTCTTATGGGTTATAGATTTTCCATTATTTGAAGGCACTGACGAAAATGGAAATCCATCTTCTTCACATCACCCATTTACAATGCCACACGAAGAAGATCTAGCTCTTTTAGAAGATGGAGAAACACAGGGTATTCGTTCACTCGCCTATGACTTGGTTTTGAATGGCTGGGAGCTCGGATCCGGAAGTGTCAGGATACACAGAGAAGATATTCAACAAAGAATCTTTACTGCACTCGGGATAGAACCAGAGGAAGCAAGGAAGCGTTTTGGTTTCTTATTGGATGCATTTAAATTTGGAGCCCCACCACACGCTGGTTTTGCTGTTGGTTTAGATCGATTAACAGCAATTCTTGTAGGGGAAGAGAATATTCGTGAAGTTATTGCTTTTCCTAAGACTCAATCCGGTTCAGATCCTCTTACTAACGCACCATTACCTATAGATGATCAACATTTGAAAGAACTTGGCTTGAAAGTTTTACCCTCATCCACATGAGATGCACTAATTGATCGATAGAACTCAACTAGGTTCTAGTGGGTGACCGAAAATCTTTTTACACACGTAGCAAAAGAGCGTTTGAAAAATAGAGGACCTTTAGCAGATCGCTTAAGACCGTTATTGATAGATGATGTAGTTGGCCAGAAGCATCTGATTGGTAAAGATCAACCTCTCCGCCAGCTGATTGAAACAGACAAGCTTTCCTCCTTAATACTTTGGGGACCTCCCGGTACTGGCAAAACAACAATAGCGAGGGTGATAGCACGAGTTACGCAACAAGACTTTCATGAGATGTCAGCCGTTTCTGCAAGTGTGAAAGACGTGCGCGAACTAGTAACAGTTGCAGAAAAACGATTGGGTGAGATTGGAGTGGGCACAATACTTTTTTTAGATGAAGTGCATCGTTTTAACAAATCTCAACAAGACGCTTTACTACCCTCAGTTGAATCTGGTCTAATCGTACTGATAGGCGCCACAACCGAGAATCCATATTTCGAAGTAAACGCTCCTTTACTTTCACGATCGACGTTATTTCGTCTTGAACCTTTAGATAGAGACTCAATAATAGAACTACTGATGAAAGGCGCAGAGGAAGAAGGAGTGAAAGCTGATTCAGAAGCTTTGGATTTGTTAGCAGACCGTTCCGTAGGAGATGGTAGACAAGCTTTGACCAGTCTTGAAGTTGCTTCAGCGATAGCGATTGGAAGAGGCGAAAAAAAAATTACGTTAAAAGATGTCGAAGCATCTCTAGGGGCTAAAGCCATCCGTTATGGAAGAGATGAGCATTACGACATAATTAGTGCCTTCATAAAAAGTATCCGGGGGTCTGATGCCGATTCAGGTCTCTACTGGCTAGCTCGCATGTTAAAAGCAGGTGAAGACCCAAGATTTATAGCCCGTCGCTTAGTTATTTTGGCAAGTGAGGATATTGGTATGGCAGATCCGACGAGTTTACTCATAGCGGACGCGGCAGCACGCGCAGTAGAGTTCGTGGGTCTTCCTGAAGCTCAACTTAATTTAGCTCAAGCAGTAGTTCATTTATCTACAGCTCCAAAATCTAATCGAGTAACACTTGCCCTGACTACAGCCATGCAGGATATTTCTTCGGCAGGCGAAGGACGCGTTCCCCCACATTTGAGGGACGCTCATTACAGTGGAGCTTCAGGCATTGGACATGGAGAAGGTTATGAGTACCCGCATAACTATCCAAAAGGTTGGATTGAGCAAAAATATAGACCTGCAGAGGTTGAATCAAATATTTATTATGAACCTTCAACACACGGATTTGAAAATCAGGTAATCGAGAGAATGATTGAACTAAGAGAAACTAAGAATGTGGAAGTTGTTCCAGAGGAAGAAAACTAATGCGAAGACGTTTATTTTGGCTGCTTTTGGGTTGGGCTTTGGGCGTTTTAGCGTCAAATTGGATGGAGAATCGTTTTCGTCAAACAGTAAATAGGTATGTGCGTAATACCCTTTCCAAACTTGAATTTACACCAGAGGGAATGTTAGACAAAAGAAGCGAATTGATTAAAAGATTCCGAAAAAGGGTTACTGGCCGAGAATTTGATTTTGGTACAAAAAGTACGAAAAATTTTAACTCGCCTCTTAACCAGCAAGAGAGTTATTCGAGACGACAACACAGACCAGTAAGACCCCAAAAGCATAATTGAGCCTGGACCTACCTATTTGCCCCACTTCACAGCGCTAGGCTTGTTTTATGGGCAAGTTACCATCAACAGCAAAAGCAATTCGTAACGAATTCACAGATTTCTTTTCCAGTCGCGAACATGAAAAAGTTTCATCAGGAAGTCTGATACCTCATGATCCGACATTACTTTTCACTGTGGCTGGAATGGTTCCGTTCAAGCCCTATTTGATAGGCGAACAGCCTGCCCCATGGCCGCGCGCTGTA
This sequence comes from marine actinobacterium MedAcidi-G1, assembly GCA_000817085.1. Classification (GTDB taxonomy): domain Bacteria; phylum Actinomycetota; class Acidimicrobiia; order Acidimicrobiales; family MedAcidi-G1; genus MedAcidi-G1. The sequence goes on from JUEM01000006.1 coordinate 23,185, forward strand.
ACCGTCCAAAAATGTGTGAGAGCTGGTGGGAAACACAATGATCTGGACGAAGTTGGAAGAACGAGTCGGCACTTAACCTTTTTTGAGATGATGGGAAATTTCAGTTTTGGAGATTATTTTAAATCTGATGCTTGTTCTTATGCGTGGGAATTTGTAACAGAAAATCTTGATCTAGACCCCGAAAGACTATGGGTAACGGTTCATGAAAGCGATGATGAAGCTGAGACGATTTGGATAAATGAAGTAGGCGTATCCCCTGACAAGATCCAACGGTTAGGGGAAGATAACTATTGGAAGATGGCTGAAACTGGCCCATGCGGTCCATGTTCAGAAATTTTTTGGGATAAGGGGCCAGAATTTGGCGCTGACGGTGGACCAGCTCATGGGGACGAAGAGCGTTTTGTCGAAATTTGGAACCTTGTTTTTATGCAATTCGAACAACATCCAGATGGTTCTACGACTCCACTGCCTTCTCCGGCCATAGACACAGGTTTGGGCTTAGAAAGAATCTTGACAGTAATGCAAGGAGTTGATTCTGTTTGGGAAACCGACGAAATTTCAAGGATCATTAAAGAAATCGGAGAACTTGCGGGGGTCTCCTACGGCAAAGAGGAAAGATCAGACATCTCAATGAGAATTATTGCCGATCATGCTCGCTCTTCCACATTTTTGATAAGCGATGGAGTCTTTCCAAGCAACGAAGACAGAGGCTATGTGCTTAGGCGGATTATACGTCGATCTGTAAGACACGCATGGCTACTAGGACTTGAAGACTCTGTTATGCCTTTACTAGCAGAATCGGTTATAGAAATTATGGGATCTGATTATCCAGAACTCAAACAAAATCTCGATTTTATACAGGAGGTCCTGAACAGAGAAGAAGATAGGTTCCGCGAAACATTAAAATCTGGATTACTAATTCTTGATGAAGCAATATCAGACCTTGGAAAAAATAAAACACTCAGTGGCGAAGTATCTTTCAAGCTGCACGACACTTATGGATTTCCTCTTGAACTGACTGAGGAAATTTGTGCAGAAAGATCAATTGAGGTCGACATTGAAGGATTTGAAGAAGCAATGAGAAGCCAACAAGAGAGAGCTCGTTCAGCGCGAAAAGACGCAATAAATGCTGACGAGACAGGAGAGTTGAAGAAGGTTCTTGACGAAAAAGGTCCAACTAGTTTTGTAGGGTATGACAAAACTAGTTCTAATTCAACAGTCTCATATTTTGATGAAAATCTAATCATTCTTGATGAAACACCGTTCTATGCTGAGTCAGGCGGCCAGATAGGTGACACAGGAATAATGTCCACAGCAACTGGCAAAATCAGGATTGTTGACACGACTCTTGCCTTAGACACAATACATGTACATCAATATGAATTGTTAGAAGGACATTTAGAGTTGGGTCAACAGGCAAGCGCTGAAGTCCACCTTGAAAGACGATCGCGAATTCGACGTAACCATACAGCTACACACTTAATCCATTCGGCCTTAAGGGAAGTTTTGGGAGATCATGTTAAGCAACAAGGTTCATATGTGGGTTCAGATCGTTTACGTTTTGATTTCAGTCATTTTGAAGCGTTGACTGATGAGCAGATTTCCTCTGTCGAAGATCTAGTTAATTCTGAAATACTAAATAACCCCGAATGTCGTCATGAAGAAATGACGCGTGAGGAAGCTGAAGAAAAAGGTGCAATAGCTTTTTTCGGTGACAAATATGGGGAAACCGTCAGAGTTTTACAGGCAGGCGAAAAGTCTCTTGAGTTTTGTGGTGGAACGCATGTTTCGGCATTGGGTGACATTGGATTAGTGAAAATCGTTTCCGAAGGTTCTATAGGCTCCAACATTCGACGATTGGAAGCAGTCACCGGCACATCTTCTATTGAAAATTTGAGAGAAGCTGAGAGTTTCATTTCGAGCGCAGCAGACCTAGTAGGGGTGCCACTTGAAGACTTATTAGAAGGAATTCAGAGAAAAATGGATGAGCTTAAGTCTTTAAAAAGTGAAGTTAAAAATTTGAAACGTAAAGAAGCATTAGGGATGGTTAAAGAGCTTGCAGAAAACGCCGAAGATGGAATAGTCGTTTCAATAATTGAAAGTATAGATAGAGAAAGTTTGAGAGAGTTGGCAGTTGCCGTACGAGACCAAGAAGAGGTTAAAGCTGTGATACTAGGAACTGCACCAACTGATGGAGGCGCTGCTTTAATCGCTGCTGTTAAGGTCGATAGTGGTTTGAACGCTGGAACTATTTTGACTGAAGCGGCGAAAACAATAGGTGGTGGAGGAAGATCAAATGCTGAACTCACAGTAGTTGGTGGCAAAAGTCCAGAAAATCTTGAAGAAGCATTAGAGCAAGCTAGAGCAGTCGCCCACGCAGGTTGAGAAAATGAGAGCTTTAGGGATAGACCTTGGAGGCAAAAGGATCGGGATTGCAATCAGCGACAACGATGGAAAAGTGGCAACTCCTCTTCAAGTCTTAACGCGTTCAAAAAACACCAAAGAAGATCACAAAAAAATTAATGACCTAGTATCAGAATGGGAAGCAGAGTTTGTCGTAGTTGGGATGCCTTATTCACTAAATGGGGATAAAGGTCCAGCAGCTAAGGCAGTCGAGAAAGAAGTTGAAGAGCTGGCCTCTGTCGTATCAGTCCCGGTAGATGTACATGACGAGCGTTTGACAACGGTGATAGCAGCTCAGGAGTTGTCTTTGCAGGGTCTCGACAATAAGAGACAACGTAAAGTTATTGATCAGGTTGCTGCATCAGTGATTCTACAATCATGGTTAGACAACCGAGCTTGAACGGAGAATGGTGACAGACGAAACACCAATCGAAAAGCCCTATGAAGAAGAAAGTGACTTCGAAGAGTTTCACCTAGGCGACGACGACTATGAAATAAGATCTGATGTTCGATGGGTTCGCTACCGACCTCCCATGGGACCCATAGTTCGTTGGGGTTTAGTTGTTCTGGTTGTGCTCATCGTTTTTTTCAGTGGGTGGAGCAGACTTGAAAATTGGATTGATGATCAGGTTCAGCCAAGTCAAATATCAGGAATAGAAATCGAATTTTCAATAGAAGATGGGTGGACTACAAACGATGTGATAGCGACTTTGGGTGATCTGGAAATAATCGACAGCCCAACGATGTTCAGGCAATGGATGAGATGTCCTAGCGTGCTGAAAAGGTTTTTGAATTGTAATACAGGTGAAGACTATTCTTTTCAAGCAGGGCGATACCTGCTGAGAGAACACTCAAGTTTCCAAGACACAGTGGCAGAACTCAGAAAAGGTCCAATACCGGAAGAAGTTATAAGAGTAACGGTTCCTGAAGGGTTGACTGTAGATCAGATTACCAAACGTTTGCTAGAGGCATTGCCAACTTTCAACGAAGAGGAACTTCGGATTTCACTCCTAGACGATCGCTTAAAATGGGAGCACTATCCGTCTAATCTTTCATTTCTTTTAGCGGAAGGTTTATTATTTCCAGATACTTATCAATTAGACGAAGCTACAGTTTCAGATGAAATGGGTCTTTTGTTGCGGATGCATCGACAATTTTTGAGAGTTATTGAAGAAGAAGAAATAGAGAAAAAAACGCAAAGTCTTGGTATTACCCCGTATGAAGCTCTAATAATCGCATCATTAATTGAAGAAGAAGCACAACTAGCGAAAGAGAGACCAATGATATCGAGAGTGATCTACAACCGACTGCAAAGAGGATGGAGATTAGGTATCGATGCAACTTCTCGTTACGCCGTTGGTAAAACCGCAGGACAGGAACTTAGCATTGAGGACCTGGAATATGACTCTCCATGGAATACACGTGTTTCGCTGGGACTTCCACCAACGGCTATTTCGGCGCCTGGTAGAGCTTCAATTCAAGCAGCTCTCAACCCAGTGAAAGGCGAGTGGCTTTATTACGTTAGAACTGATCAAAATGGAGTAATAGGTGCTCACACATTTGCTATAACTTCAGAGGACTTTGAAAAAGCACGGAAAATATGTGTAAATAAAGATCTAGGATGCGGTTAGATCTGCGATAATTTTGGTATGAGTATCAGCGGTTCAACAATTTTGGTGGGAGTAATTGGAAGCCCGGTAAAGCATTCTTTATCGCCTGTAATACTTAATGCTGCTTTTAAAGAAGCAAAAATGGACTGGGTATACACAGCTTTTGAAACACCGGAAGAAGAGCTTACAGATGCCATCAAAGGGGTCAGAGCTTTGGGCATAGCCGGCCTTTCTGTAACGATGCCACACAAAGTTAAAGTCTGTGCTTTGCTTGATGAAATTAGTGATAGTGCGCAAACTTTGGAGGCTGTTAACTGCATCGTTAACGAAGGAGGGAAACTAAAAGGACACAACACAGACGGAGATGGTTTCATAGATGCCGTGAAGCATGATGCGGGCTTGGATGTAGCTGACAAAAAAGTTTTAATAATTGGATCAGGAGGATCAGCAAGATCAATAATCCATTCACTTGGCGAAGCAGGTGCAAGAGAAATAGCGGTCATTAATAGGACTAAAAAGAAAGCTCTTGATGCACTTGAGTTGGCTGGTTCAGTTGGAAGGCTTATATCAGAGGACAAAATTTCTGAAGCAGCTGAAGAAGCTGATTTGGTCATTAACGCGACGCCAATTGGCATGGCAGATACTGAGGAAACAACAAACTTTCCTATAGAACCAAATTTATTATCGAAAGGTCAGCTAGCTGTGGATCTGATCTATCACCCTATTTCAACTCCGTGGATGGAAGCTCTTAAAAATAGAAAAGTAGAAACCTACGGGGGTCTATCAATGTTGATTTTTCAAGCTGCAAAATCATTCAAACTCTGGACCGGCGAGGAGGCTCCAGTGGAGGCTATGAGAAAAGCAGCTTTGGATAAAATCGAAAAAAAGACATAAAAGAAAACATTTAACTAATCGTTTCAGTTGCTCGCCAGTAAATAGGTAATCTAAAGAGATGCCTAAAGAAAAATTACATCATGTTACTTTGGTTGGTCACATGGGTTCGGGTAAATCCACGATTGGGTCGTTACTCGGAAATTTGATGAACTGTGATCACGCTGATCTTGATTTAGTAATAGCAAATCAAGCAGGACGAAGCATAGGTGTAATTTTTGCAGAAAAAGGTGAGAATTTTTTTCGTGATCTTGAAGAAGAAGCTCTTAAAGCAAAACTTTTGACACTAGACCCTTTGGTTATTTCAACAGGTGGTGGGATTGTCGAAAGATCTTCAAATCGAATTCTTTTGCAAGAAAAGTCTTTTGTAATTTGGCTTCGTACAGATATAAAAACCTTAGCCAAGCGTGTAAGTAGACGTTCCTCCAGACCGCTTTTAAAAGGAAAAGATCCGTTAGAAGTGCTAACCAAACTCGATAAAGAAAGAGCAGGCCTTTACAAAGAAATAGCAGACTTGACTATAGATACCAACAATATGAAAGCTTCAAATGTTTCTGAATCGTTGTTCGATAGTTTAAAGTTGCGCTTAGGTGTAGAAAATGAATGAAGTAAAACTAGAGCTACCCAGCGGAATTTCATATCCGGTCATTATTGACAATGGGGCATTGAATAGGTTGCCGACTCTTATACCTTCTGGAGCCCGTCGCGCTGCAATCGTCACTCAATCAAAAATCGGAATAACCGTAGAACCCGGGATCGAACATAAAGTTTTCGAAATTGAAGATGGCGAGAAAGCCAAAACTTTAACAACAATAGGGGAACTTTGTAGTGCTTTTGCTTCGTGGGGTTTAACAAGATCTGACGTAATTGTAGGAGTAGGAGGAGGGGTAGTTACCGATGTTGCAGGATTTGCCGCTGCCACATACCACAGGGGAGTTTCCGTAATTCATGTAGCTACAACTCTTTTAGCTCAGATCGACGCCGCCATAGGTGGAAAAACAGGGGTAAATCTTCCGGAAGGAAAAAATTTAATAGGGTCCTTCTGGCAACCTAAAGGTGTTATTTGTGACCTTGATGCTTTGGACACACTTCCTGAAAGTGAACTGCGCTCAGGTATGGGCGAGTTAGCTAAGTACCATTTTTTGACTGGTGATCTACTTATTCAAATGGAGCTAAAAGATAGAGTTTCAAGGGCGGTGGAGATAAAAGCCGAGATCGTTGCCCAAGATGAAAAAGAGCAAGGTAAAAGGGCCTTGCTTAATTATGGCCATACTTTAGGCCATGCTATTGAAAATATTGGCAACTATGAAATTAAACACGGAGAAGCAGTGGCCATAGGACTTATTTATGCCGCCGAACTCGCTCATACTTTAGAACGTATAGGTCATGAAAGAGTTTTGGAGCATCGTCAAGTAGTGGAAAGCTATGGTCTTTCTAGTTCTTTACCTTCCTCAATGAGCAATGAGGATTTACTATTTGCAATGACAAGAGATAAAAAAGCAGTTGAAGGTTTTACCTTCGTTTTAGATGGCCCAAAAGGTTTAGAAGTAGTAAAAGGTATAGAAGAAATTCTTATAAAAGAAACTCTTGAAAAAGTTCGATGATTTTGACAAGGAAATGGAGGAAAATATGAGTGAGCCAATTTTATTACTTCTATCTGGACCGAACTTAAATCTTCTTGGAGAAAGAGAACCTGAGATTTACGGGGACGAGACCCTAGAAGATCACGTAGAAGCAGCTAAAAGTAAAGCGGCAGAAATTGGATTTTTGATTGAGCATTTTCAATCAAATCATGAAGGTGAACTTGTTGACTCGATCCACGATGCTCGAAACAGATGTTCAGGAATAATTATTAATCCGGGGGCTTTCACCCACTATGCATGGTCTATACATGATGCCTTGGCCAGCTTTGAAGGTCCGATCATAGAGCTACATATTTCTAATCCAGCATCAAGAGAGCCATGGAGACACACCTCTGTCGTGGCGCCGGTAAGCTCAGGTACCATCGCCGGTTTCGGGACAAAGGGTTATCAAATGGCAATTGACGCCATAGTAGGCATGATTAAAGAATGAAAAATAATTTAAATTCAGATTTCGATATGCGAGGTCGACTTTTGAGACTTTCCGAAAAATTTGAATCAGCGGGATGTGAAGCACTGTTAGTTACTTCACTTACGAACATTTACTACCTTTCAGGATTTACAGGTTCTGCAGGTCTGCTTTGGATTGACTCAGATAAAGCTTTACTTTTAGTTGATGGACGTTACGGAGAGCAGGCAGTTGAAGAGGTAGAAAAATCAGGTGCTCAGATTGAAGTTGAAATGGTTGGTTCGCAGCAGGCTAAAAGACTTAAGACTATTTCTAGAGCGACTAATCGTGTTGGACTTGAAGCTCAATCAGTTACATGGGCGAAGATGAAGAATTTAGAAGGTGTTTTTGAGAATTCAGAGTTGGTGTTCACCGAAGGTCTTGTAGAAGATCTAAGACAGATAAAAGATAAAGGTGAGATCTCTTTAATGAAAACAGCAGCAGAAATAGCTGACAAAGCACTAGCCAGTATTTGGCCGATGCTTGAAACTGGAGTCACCGAAAAAGAAGTTTCTACGGCCTTAGATGAAATGATGATAAATCATGGAGCTGAAGGAAATGCTTTCGAAACAATTATTGCCGCGGGCCCCAATAGTGCACGTCCGCATGCAAGACCTGGTGACAGGATCCTGTCAGAAGGAGACCTAGTGGTCTGCGATATGGGGGCTCTTTACAAGAGCTACAGATCCGATATGACCCGCTCGACTCGGATAGGTGGTATCGGAACGGGTAAGCCAGCTGAAATGCTTGAGGTTGTTTTAGAAGCACAAAAAGCAGGATTAAAAATAGTAAAAGAAGGCGTACCAAATGCAGACGTTGATTCTGCGTGCAGGGAAGTACTAAAAGAAGCTGGTTTAGCGGAAGCATTTACTCATGGAACGGGCCACGGGGTCGGACTTGATATTCATGAGGCGCCCACGCTTTCTGGACTTACCACTGATACTCTTCGCTCAGGGCAAGTGGTGACAGTTGAACCGGGAGTTTATTTACCTGATGTCGGTGGTGTCAGATGGGAAGACACTGTGATAGTCACTGAAGAAGGTTGCGAGTTGTTAACCCACTCGCCGAAAATAATTTAATTACAAAAAGAAAAAAATGCCAGTTATAACAACAAATGACCTAAAAAATGGAATGACGCTTGAGTTAGAAAAAGAGTTGTATCAAGTTGTTGAGTTCCAACATGTGAAACCAGGAAAAGGTCACGCTTTCGTGCGAACTAAGTTAAGAGGCCTACAAAATGGTGTAGTAGTTGACAGGACTTTTAGAGCTGGAGAAAAAGTAGAACGAGCGATTATCGATAAACGCTCTATGCAGCTCTTATACAGAGATGGCAATGATTATGTATTCATGGATTCCGAATCTTTTGAACAGTTATCTATAGAGCCAAAAACTCTTGGCGATTCGGTCAATTATTTAGCAGAGCAAAGTGAAGCACAGATGTTAATGTTCGGAAGCGAAATTGTAGGAGTCGAATTACCGGCAGCGGTTGAACTGAAAATCGCTGAAACTGAACCTGGAGTTCAAGGTGACAGAGTTTCTGGAGCTAGAAAGCCTGCGACTCTTGAGACAGGACTAGTTGTTCAGGTGCCACTTTTTGTAGAACCAAATGAACAAGTGAAAATTGATACTAGAACTGGCGAATATCTAAGTCGTGTTTAACAATAACTACTGTCACCAAGAGGTTTGAGCAATGACATCAGGGGTTAGTAGCGGTTTTGGATCTAGACGTGAAGACAGGGAGACAGTGTTAGGAATTCTTTACGCAGCGGAAACCCAAGGAAGAGAAAATTTAGAAGTTCTGAATGAACAGCCAGTCGGTTCCGAGAGTTACGTTCATGATTTGATCGAGGGAATAGCATCAAAACGAGAGGAAATAGACTCACTCATCGAAAATAACGCTGAAGAATGGCGCTTAGAGCGGATGCCAGTTGTAGATCGAGCTGTATTGAGAGTAGCGGTACTTGAATTAATTAACTTTCCAGAAACGTCAATAGCTACAGTTATTAATGAGGCAGTAGAACTTGTCGGAGAATACTCAACGGAGAATTCCAAACGTTTTGTAAACGGACTACTTTCTCAAATAGCTGATCAAGTCAGACGATAGAAATTTTTTAGATCATTTGATAAATGAGGATCATAAAATAAATTTCTTCTAAGCATTAATATGCAAACACCCTGCATACGCGTATATGGTAGTGCTTGGCCGTCAAATGAGTCCCAGTGAGGCTCATACGGATCAAGGAGATAAGGGCCTATGGCCGATCGAGAAAGACGTATGACGCCCCCCTTTGGGGGCGTTTTTGTTGCAAGCGCTCGTGTAATGACTCGAGACGACATGAGAAGAGCGATAAGACGCATGGCTCATGAAGTGATTGAAAGAAACCAAGGCTCTGAAGACATTCTTGTAGTCGGTCTGCAGACAGGTGGGGTCAAAGTAGCAAAAAGTCTTGTAAATGCACTAGAAGAGATTGAAGAAAGAAGAATTGAATACGGCTGTTTAGATGTTGCTTTGCATAGAGACGATATCGGTCTGAGACCGGTCGTTCCGGAAGCAGTCACAAAGTTGCCAGATCGGATAGATAGCAAAATAGTTGTAATTGTGGATGACGTTCTTTTTACAGGAAGAACGATCAGAGCTTCTCTTGACGCCATTTGCCATTTTGGTCGTCCTCGCTCAATTCAACTAGCGGTGATGGTTGATAGGGGTCATCGAGAATTACCTATAAGACCTGACTATGTAGGCAAAAATTTACCCACAAGGATTGATGAAGTAGTAGATGTGAGCGAAAAAGGGGTAGACCTCGGGGTGATGAGAAAATGAGTCTAGATATTGGAACTCCTCCAATGTTGAGCAAACATCTTCTCGGGATAGAAGGGACGACTAGAGAGCAACTTGAGTCAATTCTCGAATTGACTGATCGATTTGCGGAAATAGGGAAAAGGCCTATTCCTAAGGTTCCGGCATTAAGAGGAAGAACAGTAGCTTCAGTATTTTTTGAAGATTCGACTAGAACAAGGCTCTCATTTGAAGCTGCAGCGCGTCGCCTATCAGCAGACACACTAACATTTTCAGCGGGTTCATCTTCGCTTTCAAAAGGTGAAAGCCTCCGTGACACAGTGGAAGTAATAAGTTCTTATGGGGCGGATGTTTTGATAGTCAGACACAATATGGCGGGAACCGCTAAAAGAGTTTCAGAATGGACTGACGCTTCTGTCGTAAATGCAGGAGATGGGTGCCATGAACACCCGACACAAGCGTTACTAGACTGTTATACATTAAAACAACAACGAGGATCGTTAGAAGGAATGTCGATTGGCATAGTAGGCGATATTAGGCATTCCCGTGTTGCCAGATCAAACATCTTAGCTTTTTCATCTTTGGGAGCAAAAGTCACACTTATTGCTCCACAGACCCTCTTGCCCTCATCGATAGAAAAATGGCCGGTTGATGTTTCAAATGTTTTGGATGATGTAATTTCTGATCTGGATGCCTGCTACTTGCTCAGGATGCAGTCTGAGAGACACAGAAAAGGTCTGGTACCTTCTTTGCGAGAGTATGCGAAAGATTTTGGTTTAAATGCAAGAAGGTGTGAAATGCTTTCGAAAGATGCATTAATACTTCACCCAGGTCCTACGAATCAAGGAGTAGAAATTACTGCTGAAGTGTCAACGGACTCAAGGTCCATAATTCTTGACCAAGTAACAAATGGAGTTTCCTTAAGAATGGCAGTTCTTTTTATGCTTCTGGGACAGTATGAAACATCCCAACAGGATGAGGTGTAGAAATGGGCCTCGTTTTAAAGGGAGGAAAGATTCTTGATAGAAAAGGTGAAAGATCTCTAGATGTGTCTATCGGTTCAGACGGAAAAATTTTAGATACTGGGAAAAAATTAGAAGGAGATATTGAAGTTGACTGTTCAGGTTGTGTAATCACATCTGGACTAGTGGATCTTCATGTGCATCTTCGAGAACCGGGAGATGAAGAAGCAGAGACTATAGAAACAGGTGCGCGGTCAGGGGCAATGGGAGGTTTTACGGCGCTTGTTGCAATGCCAAATACCGAGCCTGCAACTGATTGTCTTGCGGTAGTTGAACAAATTAAAACTCTTGGAAAAAAATCGTCTTGTGAAATTATCCCATCTGCTGCAATGACGGTAGGGCGAAAAGGTAAAGAAATGGTTCAGATGGGAGAACTAGTAGATAATGGAATTGGAATATTTACCGACGATGGAACAGGCGTGCAAGATCCGCAACTTATGCGCCGTTTGATGGAATACAGCACAGGTCTTGAGTCTCGACTAGGCAGACCCGTAGTCTTAGCTCAACATTGTGAAGTTCATGAACTAGCTGAAGGTGGCCATATGCATGAAGGGGAATGGTCTTCGTTTTTGGGAATACCCGGGCAACCTTCAGAGGCTGAAGAATTGATGGTCCTACGCGATATAGCATTGTCAAAAATGACAGGAGCAAGAATCCATTTTCAACACCTTTCAACGTTGGGTTCAGTGCAAATGGTGAGAGAAGCTAAAGCCGCTGGTCTTCCCGTTACAGCTGAAGCAACCACACATCATTTCACCCTTACAGACTCCGCATGTAGCTGCTACGACCCTGTTTTTAAGGTTCATCCTCCTCTGAGAACAGAATCCGACGTAAGAGCGGTAAAAGAAGGGCTTGCGGACGGAACTATTGATGCAATCGCAACAGACCATGCACCTCATAGCCAACACTCCAAGGAAATGTCATTTGATCAAGCTCCACCTGGGATGCTTGGACTGGAAACAGCACTATCTCTTTCTCTTGAACACAGTGGACTCGATTTACCAGAAGTACTGGGACTGCTTTCTTGGCAGCCAGCGAAAATAGCTGGGGTAGATGATCGTCACGGGATGACAGTTGAGAGAAACAACTCAGCGAACCTTTGCGTAATTGACCTAGATGAGAAATGGACAGTTTCAGGGAAAGAAATGTTGAGCAGGAGCTCAAACACGCCATATGAAGGATGGAACTTAAGAGGACGCGTCCGCCACACCATAAATAACGGACGTCTAGTTGTTTTTGATGGAGAATCTATCAAGTGAAGAAAGACAAAGACAAAGACAAATTAGTTGAAGCACATTTAGTTCTTGCAGATGGAACGATTTTTAAGGGAGAGATGGTCGGGACTGCACCTGAAGCAGGACTTGTTTCAGGAGAAGTCGTATTCAACACGGTTCTAAGTGGATATCAAGAAGTGATAACAGACCCTTCATACGCTGGGCAGATAATTACTTTCACTTATCCACATATCGGTAATTATGGTGTTAACGCCGATGATAATGAAAGTTCTAAACCTTTCTGTAGAGGCATAGTGGTAAGAGATTTGAGCAGAAGACACAGTAATTGGAGAGCGACTCAAAGTCTCGATGAAATGCTTACTTCAAGGGGAATAGCTGGAATAACTGGTATAGACACTCGTCGGTTAACCCGGCATATAAGAAACCTAGGTGCTATGCCAGGCGCGTTTGGGACTGTTGATATTGAAAAATTAAAACTTGCTGCAATAGAAGAACCAGGAACCGACAACATAGATCTAGTAAAAACAGTGACTTGTCGCGAAATGTACAAAGTTTCTTCGACTGGAGGTAAGAGGAAAATTGTCGCCTATGACTTTGGTATAAAATCGACCATTCTTCGTCACTTATCAAATCTGGGTGAAATTACAGTAGTGCCTGCGGACACCACGTCTGAAGTTGTTTTAGATATGAAGCCGGATGGAGTTTTTCTATCGAATGGACCTGGGGATCCAGAACCTTTGGATTATGTCAGAGAAAATATAAAAAAGATTCTTGGAAAGGTGCCTATCTTTGGGATTTGCTTAGGTCATCAACTTTTAGCGGAAACTTTAGGAGCCGAAATTTTCAAGCTCCCATTCGGGCACCACGGAGGCAATCACCCGGTAAGGAATGTAAAAACTGGCATGGTCGAGATAACCAGCCAAAACCATAACTACTGCGTCGTAGAAAGTTCCATTCAAGATGCGGAAGTGACTCACATTAATTTAAACGATGGAACTATAGCTGGTATTAACTGTCTTAAAGCTCCAGCTTTCAGTGTGCAGTACCATCCTGAAGCTGGGCCTGGGCCTCACGATAGTAGTTATCTTTTTGAACAATTCGAAGATCTTTTGGGTAGAGCGGGATAAATCTGATGCCCAGAAGAGAAGACATAAACAGCATTCTTCTAATCGGATCAGGTCCAATAGTGATTGGGCAGGCATGCGAATTTGACTATTCAGGGACTCAAGCATGCCGTGTCCTAAAAGAGGAAGGGTACCGAGTAATACTTGCTAATTCGAATCCAGCAACGATTATGACAGACCCAGATTTCGCTGATGCCACTTACATAGAACCTTTAAGAATAGATGTAATAAAGAGAATTATTGAAAAAGAAAATCCTGATGCTTTATTGCCAACACTTGGCGGTCAGACAGCTCTAAACCTTGCTCGCGAACTAGCAGAAGAGGGGATCCTGGAAAAAAATAATGTCGAACTCATTGGTGCAGATGCAGATGCAATCGCAACTGCAGAAGACCGAGAAAAATTTAAAATAGCAATGACAGAAATTGGACTTGGAGTTCCGGCTTCAGGAGTTGCCCGAAACATAGAAGAAGCACGTGAAATTGCTAAAAAAGTTGGTTTACCTTTGATAATTAGACCCGCCTACATTCTGGGGGGCAAAGGCACAGGCATAGCTTCAACAAACGAAGAGTTTGAACAAATAGCAAAACGAGGTATCGAAGCCAGCCCTATCGATGAAATCCTAATTGAGAAATCAATAGCAGGTTGGAAAGAATTCGAACTCGAGGTGATGCGTGACAGGGCAGATAATTGTGTTGTCATATGTTCAATCGAAAATTTAGACCCGATGGGTGTACACACCGGTGACTCTATAACAGTTGCTCCTGCACAAACACTTACTGATATCGAGTATCAAGTAATGAGAGATGCGGCGTTCGCGTGTTTGCGTCGTGTTGGAGTAGAAACAGGTGGTTCCAACGTTCAGTTTGCTGTAAATCCAAATACTGGGGAACAAGTAGTTATAGAAATGAATCCCAGAGTAAGTAGATCTTCAGCTTTAGCTTCGAAGGCAACAGGTTTCCCAATTGCAAAAATTGCTACTCAATTAGCTATTGGATACACACTGGATGAGATAACCAACGATATAACAAAAGAAACTCCTGCAGCGTTCGAGCCAAGCATCGATTATGTAGTTACAAAAATTCCACGATGGACTTTTGAAAAATTTCCTGGTTCGTCAGGAGTTTTGGGAACATCAATGCAATCTGTAGGAGAAGTGATGTCTATTGGTAGGACTTTCCCAGAGTCTTTACAAAAAGGTATGAGGTCGCTCGAAAATGGGCGTCAAGGACTTAACGCTGATCCAGGTGAGCAAAAATTTTCAGAAATAGAAGATGAAATTCTGATCAAAAAAGTAGCTATCCCGACACCGGAGCGTCTCTTCCAGCTCGAAGCATTACTTCAGCGAGGTTATTCAGTGGAGAGGATTCATGAAGAAACATTTATAGACCCATGGTTTATTGACCAGATATCAATAATTACAGAAGAAAGAATGGCTCTTGAGAAACGAACACCAGAAGAACTAACGCCAACTGAATGGAAAAGAGCAAAACAGATAGGTTTCTCAGATGCACAACTTTCATACATCTGGAGAAGCACATCACAAAAAGTAAGAGAATTTCGGGAAAAAGCTGGTGTATGGCCAACATATAAAACAGTAGATACATGTGCGGCAGAGTTCTCTTCTGAAACCCCATATCACTACTCAACTTGGGAAGATGAAAATGAAGTATCACCTTCAGAAAGACCTAAAGTAATTATTTTAGGAGCTGGTCCAAATCGAATCGGCCAAGGAATCGAATTTGACTACTGCTGTGTTCACGCAAGTTTTGCCTTAAGTGAAGCTGGTTATGAGACGGTAATGGTAAATTGCAACCCAGAGACAGTCTCGACGGATTATGACACCAGTGATCGACTTTATTTCGAACCACTGACTTATGAAGACGTAAAAAACATAATCGATGTAGAAAAGCCTGAAGCAATAATTGTTTCCTTAGGCGGTCAAACTCCTCTTAAATTAGCAGGACTTCTCCCTCCAGAATTAGTTGCGGGTACAAGTCCTGAATCAATTGATCGAGCGGAGGATCGAGAAAACTGGAACCATCTTTGCGAGGATCTGGGAATTCTCCAACCACCAGGAGGAACCGCAAAGAATTTTAAAGAGGCTCTTCAAGTAACTAAAAAAGTTGACTATCCAGTTTTGGTTAGACCCTCTTACGTTTTAGGGGGCAGAGCGATGGAGATCGTATACGACGATGACCAGCTTAAAAAAACTATGGAAGAAATGAAGCGTTTCGGAAGTTTGGGGATAGAAGGAGGCTTATCAGCCGAAAGGCCAGTTCTTATTGATCGATTTCTTGAAGATGCAACTGAGGTAGATGTTGATGCTGTGCGTGATCATGAAGGAGATGTTCTTATTGGTGCCGTAATGGAACATGTTGAAGAAGCGGGCATACATAGCGGAGATAGCGCTTGTGTGATACCACCTCCGAATCTTAAAGAAGAAATAGTGACACTTATAGAAAGCCACACCAAGAAAATTGCAGACGCTCTCGATGTGAAAGGCTTAATAAACGTTCAGTATGCGGTAAAAGACAATGAAGTCTACGTAATCGAAGCTAATCCGAGAGCTTCACGAACAGTTCCTTTCGTGGCTAAAGCTACAGGAATCCCCCTTGCAAAAATCGCCAGTCGAGTGATGATGCGTACTTCGTTGAAAAAATTACGTGAAGAAGGTCTTCTACAAGAAGCAGTCAAGGGTGATCACGTTTCGGTCAAAGAAGCTGTCTTGCCTTTCAATCGTTTTCCTGAAGCAGATCCGGTCTTAGGACCCGAGATGCGCTCCACAGGCGAAGTAATGGGAATTGATCTTACCCCTGGATTAGCTTTTGCAAAATCACAGATAGCAGCTGGAGGAGCACTCCCAACTGAAGGAACAGTTTTTATGTCTCTTGCTGACCGTGATAAAAGTTCAGGATTAGAAGCAGCTAAAGGCTTTTTAAGACTTGGTTTGGAAATAGTAGCTACTAGAGGAACAGCAGATTATCTAGAGGAAAATGGAATACATATCACTGACCGAGTAGCAAAGATAGGAGAAGAAGGAACCGACGCTGTCCGTTTGATCAGATCGGGCAAAATTCAACTTGTAGTAAATAGTCCTCGTGGACGAGGCCCAAGAACAGATGGTGATCATATAAGAGGTGCTGCCGCAGCGGAAGACATACCCCTACTAACGACGGTTGCAGCTGCGCTTGCTGCTGTGAAAGGCTTAATGGATTGGAATGACTATCCTCTCTCCGTTAGATCTCTTCAGGAATACCATCGAGGAGTTTTCAAATCAGAAGTGACGGAAAATGAGTAATGAAAACAACTAAAGCAAATATAGATTTGACGACTAATTTAGGATCTGTAACTCTGCCAAACCCCGTAATGACAGCTTCAGGAACAGCAGGTTATGGAAGTGAATTATCTGAATATATGGATTTGCAAGAAATTGGGGCAATAGTAGTTAAGTCGCTTCATGCAGATAAATGGGAAGGTAACGCATCACCGAGACTTCATCCAACATCATCAGGCATGTTGAATAGCGTTGGGCTCCAAGGTCCCGGAGTTAAGGCTTGGGTAGAGGAAAAGTTGCCCTCGTTAAAGAACTCTAATACTCGTATAGTCGCAAGTATTTGGGGTTCGACGGTAAGAGAGTTTACTGAAGCGGCTTTTCTTTTGCGAAATGCGCCCCCCGAAGTTGTAGCAATAGAAGTCAACGCTTCGTGTCCTAACTTGGAAGATCGAAGAAAACTATTTTCACATTCCATCCAAGGCATAACGGAAGTAGTTGAAGCAGCAAATGTTGTGGAAAAACCTCTTTGGGCAAAACTCAGTCCCAATACACCTGAATTGCCAGATATTGCAGAAGCAGCCCATAAGGCAGGAGCCGAAGCTGTCGTAATAGCAAACACCGTTCTAGGGATGGCAATTGATGTTGAATCACGAAAACCAATTTTAGGAGCTAAGCGGGGAGGTCTATCAGGTCCAGCAATAAAGCCAATTGCTATTCGAGCAGTTTATGACACTCACGAGGCACATCCCGAATTACCGATTATCGGTGTCGGTGGTATTAACAGCGCTAAAGATGCATTGGAATTTATTCTCGCAGGAGCAACAGGATTGCAGATAGGTACAGCAATTTTTAGAGACCCAAGAATTTGTAAAAAAGTTATAGAAGGACTTTCAAAATGGTGTGAACTTAACAAAGTTAAAAAAATCAGCGACTTGATTGGAGGCGCACATGACTGATAAATATGAGTCATTAGACGAATTATTCGAAGACGAAGAATTCGAAATTAGTGAAGAGTCAGAAGACAATGTTCCGCTAGAGATAAAAAGCCGTCTTGCTTTGGCACTAGACGTCGACGATTTGATCGATGCTAGACGCCTTGCCGGCTCCCTATTTGATTTTTTTGGGACAGTAAAAGTTGGTTTGGAACTATATACAGCATCGGGGCCTGATTCAGTAGGAGTCTTCACTGAGGCGGGTTTTGATGTTTTTTGCGATTTAAAACTACATGATATCCCGACAACAGTTCATAAGGCAGCTCGTGTTGTTGGTTCAGTAGGGGCACGGTGGGTAACAGTGCATGCTGCAGGAGGAGAAGAAATGCTCAAAGCGGCGGTAGACGGTTTAAGAGAAGGAGCAGAAAGTGTAGGTCTGCCGAATCCTGGTGTTTTAGGAGTTACAGTTTTGACTAGTGACTCTATAAAAAATGAAGAGACGATAATTTCACGCTGTGAAAATGCTTTAAACGCAGGTTGTGAAGGAATTATTTGTGCTGCTCCTGACCTTGAAGCCACATCCAGATTCTCCGACAATCTAATCAGAGTTGTTCCAGGTCTGAGAATGCCCGGTGGTGATAATCATGACCAAGTGAGGGTAGCCACACCTATAGAGGCAATTAGTGCTGGAGCTGACATGTTGGTGATAGGACGGATGGTGACGGAGGCCGAAAATCCTATAGAGGCTTCTGAAGAATTAGTAAGTGAGCTTTTAGGCTAAAAAATTTTGCTTCTGCAAAATGCAAATTTTTCAAAGATTGCCTACTATGGTCATCCCATGAACCGTCCTCCACTACTCACAGATGAACAGAGACGCCAAGCCCTGATAAAGGCAGCAGAAGCTAGAAGATTACGCGCTGAGATTAAAGAACTTCTAAAAACGGGATCTTTGTCTCTGGAAGATTTGTTGGAACGTTCCGACGCTGATGAAAGTCTGGGTCGAATGAAAGTTCTTACAGTTTTGGAGTCATTGCCCCGACTCGGCAAAGTAAAAGCGCGCAGGACTATGGAAGAGATAGGCATAAGTGAAAGTCGTCGATTACGTGGTTTAGGTGCTCAACAACGAGCTTTACTTTTATCACGTTTTGCGATCAACCGTGACACCTGAAGGAACGAAGACACTTTGATTATTGTGATATCAGGCCCCGGAGGCGTAGGCAAGGGAACGATAGTGCGTGAGTTATGTGAACGAGACTCGAAACTTGCGGTAAGCAGGTCATGGACAACGAGAAAACCTCGTGTGGATGATAAAGATGACTCATATTTTTTTGTCAATGATGAAGGGTTCAATAAACACAAAGACAAGGGTGGCTTTATCGAATGGAATGAGTTTTTGGGATTCATGTATGGCACCCCTATGCCTGACTTTAATGATGCAAGAGACTTGATTTTAGAAATAGATGTTTCAGGAGGACGTCAAATAATAGAGAAACATCCAGAAGCAATTTTAATATTTGTCGATGTTGAGAATTCGGAATTACGTAAACGGTTATCAGGAAGAGGCGATAAATCTGATGAAATAGAGAAACGTTTATTGGAAGCAGAAAGAGAAAGAAAAGAAGCAAAAGAAATTAATTATAAAATTGTTTTGAATGACGACCTTGCAAAAGCTACGGAAGAAATATATAAGATCATCCGGAAAGTTTGACTTTAAGCTAACCGTAGGGAAGTTACTCTCATCCTGATACCTTGGAGATGCTGCAGGAACCCCCTGCAATAGTGGTATTTCTTCTAGAGGAGTCGCAATGCGACGATATGACACTTTGATGAACCCAGATATAGAAGGTCTTTTAGACACGACTGAATCTAAGTTTGGTCTTGTAGTTTTAGGGGCTAGAAGGGCTCGGCAAATAACTTCCTACTTTGGTCAGTTAGGTGAAGGTCTCGGAGCTTCAGTTCCACCTCAGATAACTTCAACTTCAAGAAAACCTTTGTCAATAGCCTTTGAAGAGGTATCGGTTGAGAAAATCGTCCCTATAGAGCTTCCAGATGAACCTGAAATTGAAGAAGTTGTTGACATTGAGGCAGAAGTTCTAGCAGAGGTTTTGGTTGACGAAGAGTCAGGTGAAACTTTTACTGAAGACGACGAGAGCGCTTAGCCTCGTTTATATCCCAAATGGGTGAGCTTGACGGTCGTAGGATCGTTCTAGGAATTACAGGTGGAATAGCCGCTTACAAGGCTATAGAAGTATGTCGGCGACTTACTGATGCAGGAGCCTATGTCTCGCCAGTAATGACAAAAGGAGCACTTCGTTTTGTTGGAAAGTCAACCTTTGATGCTTTAGGGTCTGAAAAAACACAGGTTTCCTTGTGGGATGAGGAGCATGCAATTCCACATACAAGACTGGGTCAAGGAGCTGACTTGATTATTGTTTGCCCCGCTACAGCTCGACTCATATCAGATTATCGAAATGGACGATCAGGAGATTTGTTGACAGCAACTCTTTTAGCGACACGTGCGCAAGTGATGATTTGCCCAGCGATGCATGCAGAGATGTGGGAACAAGTCTCGGTAATTGAAAATGTTTCTGCACTTAGAGATAGAGGTGTCCAAATAGTTGGACCGGTCGAAGGGAAACTAGCTGGAGGAGATAGTGGTCTTGGACGGTTAGCGGAACCAGAAGATGTAGTCGACTCTGTTTTAAAACTTTTAGGCAAGAGTGGCAAACATCAACCTGGCGATCTTGCGGGTTTAACGGTTTTAGTCACAGCGGGTGGCACACGAGAGCCAATAGGGCCAGTTCGTTATATCGGAAATCGATCATCAGGTAAACAAGGTCATGCGTTAGCGAGTGAAGCAGCATTAAGGGGAGCGAAAGTAGTTTGCATCACAACAGAGACTGAAACAGCACCAGATGAATTAGGGGTTGAAGTGATAGGAGTCGCAACAGCTCAGGAAATGCATGATTCGGTGATGGAAAATGCTTCAAAAGTAGATTGGATATTCATGTCTGCCGCTGTGGCAGATTTCAGACCTAAAAAAGTTGCTAGCCAAAAAATAAAAAAAGAAGAAGGAATTCCTGAAATATTACTAGAGCCAACAGTAGATATTTTGAAAGCTTTAGATAAAGCTAAAAAAAGAAATCAACTGATTATTGGCTTCGCAGCCGAAACAAAGAATTTAGTTGAGAACGCTTCTAAGAAGCTAGAGAGTAAAAATCTTGATTTTATTGTTGCGAATGATGTTTCCGCTCCGGGAGTTGGATTTGGGTATGATACAAATTCAGTTTCTATAATTGATAGGAATGGAGCATCAACAGAAATTTCGTTATGCGACAAAAGAGAAATAGCAAGAAACATAATAGATATAGTCTCTGAATCATGGTCTATGCAGGGAACTGATCCTAAGATTTAATAAAAGGAAGAGATAAAGTGTCGCGAAAGTGGAGTTTTACATCAGAGTCCGTTACGGAAGGTCACCCAGACAAAATGGCGGACCAGATTTCTGATGCGATTCTGGACGCTCTTTTAGAAGAAGACCCTAATTCCAGAGTCGCTTGCGAAACAATGGTGACTACTGGTATTTGTGTTGTGTCGGGTGAGATAACAACTTCGGGATACGTAGATATACCAGAGATAGTTCGCCAGACCATCCGAGAAATTGGATACGACAGAGAAGACTACGGTTTTGATGGGAGCACCTGCGGAGTGATGGTAACTCTTGATTCTCAGTCAGATGATATAAGTAGAGGTATTAATAGTTCTGAAGAGATTCGCTCCGGGACGTCAGACAACGAGGATGAATTAGATCGACAGGGAGCTGGAGATCAAGGAATGATGTTTGGTTATGCTTGCGATGAAACGGAAGCTCTGATGCCCTTACCTATTCAAGTTGCTAATCGTATGGCAGAAAGACACGCAGAAATAAGAAAAGCTGGCAATATTCCATATCTGAGACCTGATGGAAAAACGCAGGTGACGTTCGACTACGAAGACAACAAGCCTGTACGTTTAAATACTGTTTTGGTGTCAACTCAACATAATGATGGAATTGATAGGGACACAATGATACGTCCAGATCTGATTGAACATGTGATAAGACCCACGGTTCCTGAAGAGTATCGCGAAGACAATTACACGGTTTTAGTTAACCCAACTGGGCGTTTTGTCGTTGGAGGTCCTGTAGGAGATGCAGGGTTGACTGGAAGAAAGATTATTGTCGATACCTACGGAGGAATTGCCAGACATGGGGGTGGTGCATTTTCAGGTAAAGACCCAAGCAAGGTAGATCGATCAGCAGCATATGCAACGCGATGGGTCGCAAAGAATTTGGTTGCAGCCGGGGCTGCATCAAGATGCGAAGTGCAAGTCGCGTACGCAATTGGAATGGCAAGACCAGTATCAATACTGGTCGAAACTTTCGGAACTGAAAAAGTTGACCCTATTAAAATCGAAGATGCTATCCAAGAAATTTTTGATCTAAGACCAGCAGCAATAATCAGAGATCTTGATTTGAGGAGACCGATCTATAAGTCAACTGCAGCATATGGTCACTTCGGTCGCGAGGAGTTCCCATGGGAACAGATCAATCGTGTTGACGATGTGCGTTCCCACTTAGGTCTAAACTGATCTTCTAGGGCCACTATGAATGCCCGAAATAAAAATGATCAGCTGACTTTTGAATCATCGCTTGAATTTACTGAAGATAATGAATCTAAAATTTTTACTTCTAATGAAGCTACGTCGCGATTGTGGGCAGTAAGAGTTCTTCCTGATGTTCCAGCTGTCGATAAATCATTCGACTATTCCGTTCCGGAAGCATGGATTGAAGATGGAAAAGCTGATCAAATAGCAGTCGGGACCATGGTCAGAGTGCCTTTTAATGGAAGGCAGGTAAATGGTTGGGTATTAGAGATTAATGTCCAACCTGAAGAAGGAATAAATCTACTTCCGTTATCCAAATATAGAGGTGTTGGGCCTTCTCAGGAAGTGATAGATCTGGCTCGTTGGGCAGCGCGTCGTTGGGCAGGTCGACTTAATAGGTTTTTGACTACGGCTTCACCACCAAAGAATGTTCCATCGTTGAAACAAGTTCAACCCGGTTTAGAAAAAACAAATGCTCCCGAACACCAAAAAGTTTGGTTCCAAGAAATAGTAAAACGAAAAGAGGTTGTTCTTAGACTGCCACCATCAGAGGACAATGTCGCAATAGCATCTGAATTTGTATGCAGGGGCAATACCCTGATCCTCTTTCCTTCAATTTCGGGTGCACAGAAACTTGCTGCGGGGTTAAAGAGAAAGGGATTACAGGTTTCAGTAGTCCCCGAACAATGGCAAAATGCTGCCGTTGGAGGTTCTGTAGTGGGAAGCCGGTCCGCAGTATTCTCTCCAATAGTCGACCCTCAGGCAATTGTTGTGTTTGATGAACACGACGCTTCCTATCAAGAAGAACGTACTCCAACATGGAATGCACGTGACATAGCTATAGAACGTGCAAAAAGAAAAGAAATACCTTGTGTCTTAGTTTCTGCAATTCCCACGTTGGAAGCGATTTCATGGGGTCATCAAATAAAGCCTTCGCGTAAAGAAGAACGAGATGGTTGGCCAATAGTTGAAATAATCGATAGAAGAGTTGATGATCCGATACGGTCCGGTCTTTTAAGTCAGAAACTTACTCCAATTTTAAGAGATGAAACAGGTCCTATTGTTTGCATTTTGAATAGAAAAGGTCGTTCACGGTTATTGGCATGCAACCGATGCGGTTCTCTCGCAAGATGTGAAAAACATCTTATTCCTTTGAGTCAAAAAGAAGATCATACACTTGAGTGCTCATCTGGTTGCAAGGATCGTCCGGTCGTATGCGATTCTTGTGGATCAACAAAATTCAAAAACTTACGTGCAGGGATAGCAAGGCTTAGAGAAGAATTAGAAGCACTATCTAAGAGAGAAGTCGTAGAGATAAGTTCAGATTCAAAGGGAAAAATCCCTTATTCAGATATTTATATTGGCACTGAAGCAGCCCTTCATAGAGTGGAAAGAGCATCTCATATAGTTTTCTTAGAATTTGATCAAGAACTATTGGCACAAAGGTTTCGAGCGGCTGAGCAGGCAGCCTCTCTATTAATTAGATCTGCTCGGATAATAGGTAAAAGGGATGATGGAGGCAGATTAATAGTTCAAACTCGGCAACCAGATCACGA
Source organism: marine actinobacterium MedAcidi-G1 (assembly GCA_000817085.1). Lineage (GTDB taxonomy): Bacteria > Actinomycetota > Acidimicrobiia > Acidimicrobiales > MedAcidi-G1 > MedAcidi-G1. The sequence goes on from JUEM01000006.1 coordinate 46,762, forward strand.
AGTTTTACAAGCTGTTCTTCACGCAAATCCAGAAAAATTAATCGAAACGGAATCTGAGAGACGAAAGTTGTTGCAATTGCCGCCTTACAGTGCTTTGGCTCAAATTTCGGGGGCTTCGGCTTCTGAAATGGTCAAATCTCTTAGTCAAATTTCTGGTATTGAAATTATGGGCCCACGCGATGATCGTTGGCTAATTCGTGCTGCTGATAATCATGAGTTATCAAAAGCTATTTCGAGCGTGGGCCGACCAAAGGGAAAAATTCGAATAGAAATTGACCCCAGAAGGGCTTGATGGTCAAACCAAAAGACTTCTGCCGATAACCTTTCATAATGGGTATGAATGCAATAAGAGTCATAGGAGATCCTGTACTTAGAGTTAAGGCAACAGAGATAACAGAAATAACAGAAAACCTAGCTCGTTTGACGCAAGACATGTTGTCAACGATGTATTCAGCTCCCGGAATAGGTTTGGCAGCACCCCAAGTAGGAGTTCAGAAAAGACTTTTCGTTTATGATTGGGGTTCAGGTCCTGGAGTGTTGATAAATCCTGAGATAAAAGATGCCGATGGGGAGTGGGTTTTTGAAGAAGGTTGTTTGTCGATCCCAGGTCTTTCATGGGAATTATTGAGACCCAAACAGGTCCATATAGTGGGAGTGGATTTAGAGGGTAAAGAAGTTTCTTTCGAAGCGGATGAATTAGAATCTCGATTGTTTCAACATGAAATGGATCATCTAGATGGAGTGTTGCTTGTCGATCACTTAGATGAAGACCAAAGACGTGAGGCTAATAAAACACTAATGGGCATCGGTGATTCAATAGGTCCTCCGCTCCCTATCGTGAGAGAAAATCTTGGACTTTCACAAAGTGACTAATAGTCGCAAGAGGCTGGCTTTTATAGGAACTCCTGAGTTGTCAGTTCCTTTCATGAAAAATTTATATTCATCCGGATATGACATTGGAGTGGTAGTAACCGGTGAAGATCTGAGAAGAGGAAGAGGTGAAGAACCTTCACCTTCTCCTGTGAAACGAGCTGCTGTGGAAATGGGCATATCTGTTATTCACAAGATAGAGGACATCGAAAATTACGAAATTGATTTTGCAGTTGTGGTAGCTTACGGAAGTTTTATTCCCATTGGCCTCCTTAAAAAAGTGCCAATGATAAATGTTCATTTTTCACTGCTTCCAAGGTGGAGAGGACCTGCCCCTATAGAAAGAGCGATTCTTGCTGGCGATACAAGAAGTGGTGTCTGCGTAATGGAAATAGGCGAAGAGTTTGATATTGGAGGTGTTTTTACTCGGCAGGAAGTAGAAATTTTAGCTCGTGACACTACAGAAACCCTTAGAGAGCGGTTGATTGAAGCGGGATGCAAACTCTTAGTGTCGACACTTGATGATGGACTTGGTGAACCGACACCTCAGACAGGTGAGATAGTTTGGGCTGAAAAAGTAACCCCTCAAGAGCGTGAAATCGATTGGAGAATAGAGGCGGAAAAAATTGACCGATTAGTCAGAATTGGTGGGGCATGGACAACACTTGCAGGTAAACGTATCAAAATATGGGAGGCTGAATCAAACGTCCAGGAGATTCAAGGTTCACCCGGTCAACTAGTTGGAGATCAGGTTATTACTGGTAAAGGAGCATTGCGATTAGTTGAAGTTCAATCACAAAATCGGGCCCGACAAGCATTCGAATCGTGGAAGCTAGGCGCGCGTTTAGAAGAAAATAACGTATTCGGAGATGACTGAAAACAACGAGGCACGTGCTCTAGCCGTAAAAGTGCTTGGTCGGATAGAAAAAGATTCAGCATTCGCTAATTTAGTATTACGACCTGCCTTGGATGCCGCTGGATTAGATGAAAGAGATAAAGCATTAGTTACTGAACTGGTCTATGGCGTTACAAGAATGCGCAGAGCATGTGATTTTTTGATTGATCGATTCATAAGTAAAAAATTGCATCCAGATGTTCGTACGATTCTACGTTTAGGCACCTACCAGCTTCATTGGACGAATATACCTGACCATGCTGCTGTGAACGGTTCAGTTTCTTTAGCTCCTAAATGGGCAACAGGATTATGCAACGCCGTGCTGCGCAAAGTTGCTAAAGAAACCGTTGATTGGCCCACAAAAGCGGTTGAATACAGCTATCCAGATTGGATCGTGGAGAGACTCGAGTCTGACCTTGGAGAAGCTGAAGCTAGAGAAGCACTTAAGTGTATGAATAGTTCAAAATCAGCGATTCCTCGTGAAGATGGCTATTTTCAAGATTCAGCTTCACAACTGGTATCAGATCTTTTGATGCAGGAAGGGAACTGGGGGAAAGGTCCAGTAATTGATATGTGTGCAGCTCCAGGCGGTAAAGCTAGTTCAGCTGTTTCAGCAGGATTTCCTGTAATCGCAGCAGATGTATCTTTAAAAAGACTGAAATTAGTGAGATCAAACTCTTTGAAACTCAATATAAAACTTCCACTGGTTGTCTCTGACGGAACAAATTCACCATTCAGAAAAGGTGAGGCTTCAAGAGTCATAGTTGATGCTCCTTGCAGTGGACTTGGTGTTTTAAGAAGAAGGGCAGACGCTAGGTGGAGAATTAAAGAAGAAGATTTAATTGTTTTATCGGATCTTCAGTTAAAACTACTGTGTTCAGCTTTGCCCTTGGTCAAATCTGGAGGGTTGCTTATTTACAGCGTCTGCACACTAACTAATTTAGAGACTATTGGAGTTGATGAAAAATTTCGAAACATTGTGGATGTTGAAGAAATAGGTGACTTGCCCCACCCTTGGCGAAAACATGGAAGAGGTGGAATAATTCTTCCTCAAGATCTGGATAGCGAAGGAATGTCTGTGTTTTGTTACAGAGCACCTTGATGTTTTAAACAATAACCAACTTTTCTTTGAAATGATCAAGAACCAGTTTCATAGCTTCGAAAGTTGGATGCCCTGGTTCATCGACAAACTCTTCGGTAAGCACAGAATGAGCACGTGTGCTAATCCCATGAGCGTTGCCGGGTGACGAATCAATCTCAACAGCTATAAACCCTTCTCCAAATTCTTCATGGAGTCTTGCAAAACGTTCATTAGGAGTCATTGAATCATTAGAAAATCTAAGACCCAGAATGCAAACGCCATCATCGACACGACTTTTAGCTACCTCGAGGTCAGCTTTGGAAATGCCAATTGATTTCTTTCGTTTGTTTCCGAAAGGAAGGGGCAAACTTGGTTGACTTAGAACAGGCGCTACAAGTCGTTCATCCAGCATCATCCCTAAGGCGAAACCTCCTGTGAAACACATTCCTACCGCTCCGACTCCTGGGCCTCCACAGCGTCCGTGTTCAAAAGCAGCGAGTGCTCGCAACCAATCAGTGATTGGAGATGTTTTCCGAGTCATGAGAGCAGTAAATTCTCTTGAGATGCAAGCTTTTTTAAGCACTCGAACTGAGTTCCCAAGTGCAGGCTTTTTCCCGGGAACTCCAAAAAGTGAGGGGAGAATTGCGGTACAGCCTATTTCGGCAACTTTTCTGCCAAATTCGGCGACTTTAGGAGTGATTCCAGGAATTTCTGCCATGACTATTACAGCAGGACCTGAACCGGTACGCAGAACTGTTTTACTTTTACGGTTATGTTCAAATTCGCTTATCTCGTAGCCATCTAGAGCACTTAATTCCATTTCCAGACCTTATCGGAAGTTATGAGCAGAGAAGTCCGTAGTTATGCTTGTCATTTGAACGAAAAAGGCAAACTGTGGAAAAAGAAATAAAAGTAAAAATTTTGACTGTTTCAGATGGAGTCGCACACGGAGTGCGTGAAAACAAATCAAGTAAGGCATTGGTAGAACGTGTTTCTAATGAAGGATGGACTATTGAGGGTACCTCGGTGACACCTGATGGTGAAGACGAAGTAGCAAAAGCTCTATTGGCTTTGGCGCATGATTTTCATGGACTAATTGTCACAACGGGAGGGACAGGCTTTGGTCCGCGCGACCAAACACCAGAGGGCACGTTGAAGGTAATAGAACGTGAAGCCCCAGGATTAGCTGAAGCGATGAGGTTGATCAACCCTTTGGGGAGGCTTTCTCGGGGTGTTGCAGGAACTATTGGAATGACGCTTGTTATAAATACACCCGGCTCAGAAAAGGGAAGCATTGAATGCTTGGAAGCAATCATGGATGTTATTCCACATGCGGTTGGGCTTCTATCTGATAACAGCGACCCACATCCGGTCTGATTATGAGCTCAGAAGATGATGCGAAGTTCATGGCTGAGGCTATTGAGGTCGCAGAAAAAGCCAGATTTCGATCTTCGCCTAATCCTTGGGTTGGGGTAGTAGTTGTTGCTAATGGGCAGGTGGTAGGTAAAGGCTTCACGGAGCCTTTTAGTGTGGTTGGATTAGCAGGAAATCTAGAAGAGTCAACGGTGCTTGAAGAAAGATTTGAGCCAAGAGCTGGAATTCATGCAGAAATAAAAGCTCTTGCAGAGGCGGGAGAATTAGCAAACGGTGCAACTCTTTACACGACTCTTGAGCCTTGCAATCATTACGGGCGTACAGGTCCGTGCACTGACGCTATTATCGAATCAGGAATTAAAAGAGTTGTTGTATCACTAATCGATCCTGACGAAAGAGTTTCTGGGTCTGGCGTAGAAGCACTTAGATCTGCCGGAATTAAAGTGGATGTAGGTCAAAACGCTGTTGAAGCAGGTCAGCAATTAACCCCTTACCTTCATCACAGACGCACAGGTAATCCTTATGTGCTTCTTAAACTAGCTGCAACGTTAGATGGTCGTATTGCTGCACCTGATGGATCGAGTACTTGGATTACAGGTGAAGAAGCAAGAACTGATGTTCATAAGTTGCGAGCAGAAAGTGACGCTATTTGTGTCGGCGCAGGCACAATTCGAAATGACGATCCAAGACTCACCGTAAGGTCGATTAATTTCGTTACAGACGAAGATCCTCGCCGAATTGTGATAGGTGAGATACCAGAAGGTGCTCAAGTCGAACCTGCTGAGTCATGGAAAGGACCTCTAAGAGATTTGATTCAAAAATTGGGAGATGAAGGAGTATTGCAACTACTAGTCGAAGGAGGAGCTGATTTAGCTGGACAGTTGCACAGGGAGGGGCTAGTCGACCGTTATGTGATTTATATTTCTCCATCGATTATGGGAGGCGATGATGGTAAACCTTTATTAAGTGGAGCGGGAGCCATGACTATGAATTCTGTCAGTCGAGGAAAGTTCGTTAATGTTACCCAATTAGGTGAAGACGTTAGATTGGATTTAGTCCTTTAGTGAAAGTTATTTAAAATCAACACACTTGTGGGTCACCCAGTGGCTAAGTTTGTACTGTGCTAAAAATTGTTTTACCAAAAGGTTCCCTAGAGCAAGCGACTTTGGAATTGTTTGACTCTGCTGACCTATCAGTTATTCGTTCTTCAAAAGTTGACTATAAAGCTAATATTGACGACCCAAGAATTGACGAAGTCAGAATCCTGAGGCCACAAGAGATCCCCACTTACATTGCCGATGGTTTGTTCGATATAGGAATAACAGGACGCGACTGGATCGAAGAAACCGAAAGTGACGTGACCTCATTAGGTAAATTGCACTATTCCAAAGCCACGGCAAGACCAGTAAAAATTGTTGTTGCTGTCCCTGAGGACTCGCCTTATGAAAAAGTTCAAGATTTACCCTCAGGTGTAAAAGTTTCTACTGAGTATCCAAACTTGACGAAAAACTTTTTTTCTGCACAAGGTGTTGATGCAGACATACATCTTAGCTATGGGGCTACTGAAGCTAAGGCTCCAGACATAGTCGATGCTGTGGTAGATCTAACTGAGACAGGCAGAGCTTTAAAAGCTGCAGGTTTGAAAATTATTGACACGATATTGACAAGTCATACTGAATTGGTAGCAAATCGTGAGTCAGCTGAAAATCCTGAACTACGTCATGCTATGGAACAAATTCACACACTCTTGGAAGGAACTCTAGAAGCAAGGGGCAAAGTTCTTGTGAAAATGAATGTTGCCACGACCCAGTTGCAGAGTGTTCTCGATGTCATACCGTCTATGAAGGCTCCGACAGTTAATGAACTTGCTAAGGGTGAAGGTTATGCTGTTGAAACGGTTGTAGCAAAAACTGAGATAAATATATTGATTCCAGAGCTTAGAGATAAGGGCGCTTCCGACATTATTGAACTCCCTTTGTCTAAGATCGTTCATTAACACTAATTCAAAAGAACTACTCTTCTTCCGTGCTGTCTTGTTGATTGCCAAGTTGGACAAAGGCAAGACGAATTTGATGCAAAGCATCTTTTAGGGTTCCTTCAGCTTCCCCTAACCTTCCTGCTAAAGAATCTAAAACTGCCGACATGGCATCGATGGCCAGAGAAGCCTCGTCCATTCTTGGCGGCTGTTGAGAAAGATGTATTGCCCCAAGTTCATACAAACCCATTAGGTGATTAGCGACAACAATTTCAGCAGGTGCTTCAGCTAGCTGTTCACGTACTGCATTCATCTCTGCTGCTAATGCTTCAGCCTGTTCTTGTTCCTCTTGGGAGAGTTCAGAAAACTCAGAAGGCATTGTTTCTTGCTCTGGTTCAACACTGTGTTCTCCATCCGGGGTCCATAAACTATTCATTATTCCTCCAATTTATAAAATATTTTCTGATTCACTCTGCATTGCTTTAGTTCTATGTTGGTACTCTAGAGGGCAGAAAAAAATATAAAGCGGGTTCCCACCCCACCAGACCACTCTAAGTGAGTTTTGGTTTTTACGGCGGGCCCCCTCTTTTAGTGCCCGCATTTATTCTTTATATGGTTGTAGAAAGCCTAAGAGGTAATTGCAGGTAGAAAATGTAACCAACCACGGAGGAAAAACTACGTGCCACACAGGAGTGACGAACAATAGCTAATCCAACTGAAGAAGAACCGAGAGTTAATGAGGACATTCGTGTAGACAATGTCCGACTGGTTTCCGCTGATGGGGAACAGGTAGGAATTAAACCAATTTCAGAGGCTCTTCGTTTCGCACAAGAAGCAGGACTAGATTTAGTAGAAGTTGCCAACCAGGCAGACCCTCCAGTTTGTCGTGTAATGGACTATGGGAAGTTCAAGTACGAACAATCTCAGAAAGCCAAGGAATCAAGAAAAAAAGCAACCCATATCCTTGTGAAGGAAATGAAATATCGGCCAAAAATTGGATCGGGTGATTTTGAAACAAAAACTCGACGGGTAGAAAAGTTTTTAACAGAAGGAAGTAAAGTCAAAGTGACCATCATGTTTAGAGGGCGAGAAATCCAATATCCGCAACTCGGGCGTAAAATCTTAGATGATGTAGCCGAATCCATTTCACACGTTGGAAGAGTTGAGGTTTACCCTGAACAAGAGGGTCGAAATATGACAATGCTATTAACTCCTGGCAAGGCAACACGGAGACAACGCGAGGCTATTGAAGCTTTACAAGCGGAAGCACTTGAAATGGAAGAAGCTTCAGCAGAGGCAGAGGCAGAGGCTTCGTCTGTGACCGATGAAGAGCAGACAAGTGACGAAACTTTAGAACTAGAACAAGACTTAGAAACTGAATAGAACTTAAAACAAGCAGGAGAAATTATGCCAAAAATGAAAACCCATAGGGGTGCTGCCAAGAGAGTAAAAGTTACAGGGAGTGGACGGTTACGGCGCCGTAATGCAAACAAAAATCACATACTTGAGAAAAAGAGTTCCACTCGTAAGCGTCGCTTGGGGAAAATGAGTGAAGTAGACGGAGCTAACAGTAAAGCAATACGAAAACAATTAGGTATTTAATAACACTAAAGTCCTCATTAAGAGGTCTCCAATAAAAGGAGTTAAAGATGGCCAGAGTCAAAAGAGCTGTCCACAGCAAAAAGAAACATAAGGCAGTTTTAAAACAGGCTAGGGGTTACTACGGAAATAAAAGCCGTAGTTTCAGAGCTGCGAACGAACAGCTTATGCATTCAGGAAACTATGCATTTAGAGACCGTCGTGCAAAAAAAGGACAATTCAGACGTCTTTGGATTCAACGAATTAATGCAGCGTGTCGAATTCACGGTACGAGCTACAGCGTATTTATTGCAGGGCTTAAAAATGCTGGTATAGAAGTTGATAGAAAAGTTTTAGCTGATGTAGCGGTAACTGATCCTGACGCATTCGAAAAACTGGTAGAAATTTCATTAAACGCCAACAATTGATGATGCTTAGCGGGTTTTCGTTGATTAGAGAATCTCAGAATAGTTTGAATTCATAAAATGTCGTTCAATAGTCAGCGTATTCGGAGAATGCGCCGCTTAGCAAGAGATACTCAAGTCCGAGAGCTGGAAAGACTTTTTGTAGTCGAAGGTCCACGACTTGTTGAAGAAGCGATAAAAGCAAACCTCAAAATTGACGAGGTTATTTTGCCTGAAGATGAAGTAGACCATGATCTGGTCACGGTTCTAAGCCAGGAAAAAATTCAGTTCCATTTGGTTGCCCGAAAAATCTTTGATGGTTTAACAACTTTGCGGAATCCTCAGGCTGCTATAGCATCTGTTCATCAACATGGGCTTGAGTTGGGTGATCTAGTTCAAAAAAAAGGCTTACTACTTGTCTTGTCGGGCGTTTCTGATCCTGGCAACTGTGGCAATTTGATTAGGACAGCGGAAGCATTTGGTGCCTCAGGAATTCTCTTTCATGGAGGTGTAGATCCCTACAACCCAAAGGTAGTCAGGTCATCTGCAGGTTCATTTTTTAGAATGAGATTTGCAGCTCTTAAAGAAGAACTTTCTCATAAAAAATTATTCGAAGAACTGAAAAAGTCTGATTATAGATCTGTAGCTACTGCACCATCTGGAGGAATAGCCCCTGAAGATGTTGCCGGTGATAGTCCAATAGCGGTGATTCTAGGAAACGAACCCAGGGGTTTACCAAAGGAAATAGAAGCTCTATGTGACGACATTGTTACAGTACCGATCGAAGACACGGTTGAGTCTCTGAATGTAGCCACTGCAGGAGCCGTTATTCTCTATGGAATTAAAAGATCTCTTATTTAGTGTTTAAGTAAAATAACCCTTATAAGCCTATTTATATGGCGTAACCTTCGGTAAACGAATTTGAAAAGATTACAACTGGTATTTAGAAATGAATCAAGATTATGACCTCCATTTAGAAGAGGCAAAAGGAAAGATAGAAGGGTCTTTTGATCTGGAAGCCTTGAAAAAGGTGGAAGTTGAACTTTTGGGTAAAAAGTCAGTGACTACCCAGGCAAAACGCTCTTTGGGTGGTCTGGAGCCAGAAGAACGTCGAGAACTGGGACTCATCCTTAATGAGACACGTGCGAAACTCGAAGAGATGCTTAAAACGACGAGAATGAAGCTCGAGTCAGAGGTTAAGGGTGAGCAGTTAGAAAATGAACGACTGGATCTGACTGAGTTTGACAGCGGTCACCGTCTTGGTCACCGACATGTGGTTACACAAACATGGGAAAGATTAGAAGATCTTTTTATCGGGATGGGGTATACGGTTTCGGAAGGACCAGAGATAGAAGACGAATGGCATAATTTCGGTGCCTTGAATTTCCCGCTTGGACACCCTGCACGTGATATGTACGACACTCTTTATGTCGAGTATGGAGATCCCATGAGCACTCTTTTAAGAACCCATACGTCACCAGTGCAGATCAGGGTAATGGAAGAAGAAGAACCACCAATTTATTCAATTATGCCAGGAAGAGTTTTTAGAAGCGATACAGCAGATGCAACTCATATGCCTGTTTTCCATCAAATTGAGGCACTGGTAGTGGATAGAGATATCACTTTCGGGGATTTAGCGGGGACCATCGAGGTTTTCACTAGCGCGTATTTTGGAAAAGATTTTGAATCCAGGCTTCGGCCATCTTATTTTCCTTTCACTGAACCTTCTGCAGAATTTGATATACGTCACCCAGGGGGTAAATGGTTGGAATTGGGTGGTTGCGGGATGGTTCACCCAGAGGTCTTAAAAGCTGGAGGTTTAGATCCTGAAGAGTGGCAAGGTTTTGCATTTGGGTTTGGTCTCGATCGATTGGCTCTTATGCGCCATGAAATTGACGATCTGCGTGAGTTATTTCGGAACGATTATCGATTCTTGGCGCAATTCTGATGCGAAATCTAAAGGCTTGCTTGAATACTGAAAGTGCTTTGGGATTATGAAAGTTCTACTCTCTTGGTTGAAAGAGTTTGCTCCTATTGACGGAGAACCAGATTTAATAGGTGAGCAGTTAAGTGAATTAGGTTTGGCCGTTGAGAATATGGTTAGAACCGGAGAACATCTTGAGGGTGTTGTCGTGGCGAAGATTTTAGATTTAAGACCTCATCCTGATGCAGATCGTATCCAAATAGTGGAAGTTGATAGTGGCGACGGTCAGCCGTTGCAGATTTGCTGTGGGGCATTCAATATGTCTCCCGGTGATTTTGTTCCACTTGCGACCATCGGGACAATAATGCCTAACGGAATGGAAATAAGCCGCCGAAAATTACGTGGCGAATGGTCAAATGGGATGCTTTGCTCGGGCGCGGAAATAGATCTAGGTGATGATCATGATGGAATTCTAATTTTAGGAAGTGAGAGTGAACAGGGGACCCCGTTAGCTGATTCATTGGGAATTGAATCAGATGTTCTTTACGACCTTGAAGTTAATCCTAACCGGCCAGATGCTATGGCCGTAGCTGGGGTAGCGCGTGATCTGGCTGCGTACCAAAAAGTACCTTTCAAAATCCCTGTTCCAAAAGTTTCTGAAAAAGGAAAAGACGTCTCTGAAATATTGAAAGCTGAGATTATTTCTCCAGATCTTTGTGGCCGCTTCGCAGTGAGGGTAATTGACGGAATTTCAATTCAAGATTCTCCTCAATGGTTGAAAAATAGAATAACCGCTTTAGGCATGAGGCCAGTCAACAATGTTGTAGATGTGTCTAATTATGTGATGCTGGAACTGGGTCAGCCGAGTCACACTTTTGATTTGGGTTGTGTAACAGGTTCAGAATTTAAAGTCAGGTGGGCTGCAGATGGAGAGGAAATAGTAACTCTTGATGGAGTGGCAAGGAGTTTGACAGAACAAGATGGTGTTGTGGCTGATGGTTCAGATTTGCCGATTGGGATTGCCGGTGTGATGGGAGGCGTCTCAACAGAGATAAGTGAAAGCACTTCAACTGTTGCTTTGGAAATGGCTTGGTGGAATCCTGCAGCAATAGCAAAGACTTCTAGAAGGCTTGGTTTGAGAAGCGAGGCTTCAGCTCGTTTTGAAAGAGGAACTGATCCGGAAATAATCGACATGGCTATGCAAAGATTTTGTGAATTATTAGGACCTGAAGCTTTTTTATCCCCAGGCATAATTGACACGAAAGGGCACCTGCCCGCAGGAGATAAAATTAAAGTTCGTGTCTCTAGGGTTAACGGTATTCTCGGAACAGACCTTGACCAAAAAGATATTCTTAGGATACTTGACCCCATAGGTTTCAAAGGTGAATCTGTCGATCAGGATATTGATGTGAAGGTCCCAAGTTTTCGCCCTGATACTTCCTCAGAGATCGATGTGATCGAAGAGATTGCAAGAATTTATGGTTACGAAAGAATTGTGAAAACAGTTCCAAAGTCTAAAACATTCGGTTCTCTCACACTGAAACAGAGTGACTGTCGTTTGATTAGAACAACGATGGTGGGTTTAGGTTTAGACGAAGCGATGCCGATACCTTTTCTAGCTCCAGGAGAACTAGAAAATGCAGGACTTGAATCCGACGGAATAAAAGTAGCGAATCCTCTAGTAGCGGAGGAGTCGATAATGCGCTCTTCTTTGCGACCTGGCTTACTGAAAACTTTGGCTTACAATGAGTCACATAGGCTTACTGGACTAAGACTTTTTGAACTTGGCCATGTGTATAGGCAACCTGACAAATTTCAAGCATTGCCAGATGAGAGGGAGCAACTTGTTTCTATTCTTGCTGGGAGTGAAGCTGGGGAAATTGTTAAGATCTGGTCGGCCTTGGCTGATGCATTGGGCTTTGATGATTACGAACTACTCACTGACTCGCCACCAGGATTTCACGCTACTAGAACATCAAGAATTGAGGTTCAAGGTGTAACAGTTGGTTTCTTGGGGGAAATTGACCCATCGGTTCTTTCTTTGTTTGAGGTGAATGAGAGAGTTGCATGTCTTGAAGTTGATATTGATGACCTTTTGTCAATACCTCATGGTCACCGTTCGTATGCACCGTTTAGTCGTTATCCATCATCAGATATAGATTTAGCATTCGAAGTTGACGAAGGTGTCTCATCTAACGAAGTGAAAAAATGCTTACAAGAACAAGCTGGACCGCTGCTAGTTGGTATTCACCTTTTTGATATTTTTAGAGGGGAACCTGTTGCAGAAGGTCGAAGAAGTCTTGCATTCAAGTTGAGGCTTCAAGCTGATGACAGAACGCTTACAAACGTGGAGGTGGCGGAAGTGCACGGAGAGTGCATTAAATCTGTAGAGAAAAAGTTTTCCGCAAAACTCCGAAGTTGAACTGATTCTAGAAATAGAAAAAATTGAAAGGATCTATTAATGAAAGCATGGCAAATACATGAGTTGGGAGAGCCAAAAGAATCTTTAAAGGTTCATGAGATGGACACCCCAGAGCCTATGACTGGCCAACTATTGATAGAAGTAGACGCTGTCGGTTTGGCTTTTCCCGACGTGCTTCAATGTCGAGGGGAGTATCAAGTTAAGCCACCTTTGCCGTTTACGCCTGGGGGTGAAACAGCGGGGCGGGTAATAGCTGTAGGTGAAGGAGTAGAAGATTTCAGCGTGGGTCAGAAAGTTATTTCATTAGGAGGGGGTTTATCTGAGCAAGCTTTAGTGCATGCGCAAATGTCTTTTGGTATACCTGATTCGATGGATCAAGTTAAAGCTGCTGCTTTACCAATGAATTATGGAACAACTTGGTTCGCTTTGCACGACCGTGCCTTGATAAAGAGTGGAGAATCTTTGTTGGTGACCGGTGCGTCAGGTGGAACTGGTTCTGCAGCAATACAGTTGGGATTGGCAGCCGGAGCAAGAGTCATTGCGGTGGCAGGCGGTAAAGAGAAAGTTGAAGCTTGCAGGGCACTCGGTGCGGATGTAGTAATTGACCACAGGGAAGAAGAAGATCTTGTCGAGAGAGTCAGAGAAGTTACGAATAATGAAGGTGTAGATGTCGCATATGATCCAGTTGGTGGAGAAATATTCCAAAAAGTAAGAAGATGCATGGCATGGAATGGCCGTTTGCTAGTCATTGGGTTTGTAGCCGGAATACCGGAAATAGCTACGAATCATGTACTGCTAAAAAATTATTCAGTGGTTGGAGTTCATTGGGGAGCCTCTTTAGGAAGAGATCCGAGTTCTTTTAAACAGCAGATGTCTTCGGTCGTCGAGTTGAGCGGAAGCGGAGAAGTGGATCCTTTATTACATCCAATCTATGGATTCGAATCCGCAAATCAAGCCCTACAAGACATAGCGGACCGCAAAGTTGTAGGAAAAGTTGTGATAGATCTAAATAAAACTTAGAAATATTGAATTTTTATACATAAAACTGTATGATGATACTATGTTTTCAGTAGGAATTATTGGGGCTTCAGGTTACACCGGTGCCGAATTACTAAGAATTTGCTCACAGCACCCGAACTTTGAAGTTAAAACAGCTGTTGCCTCGACGCATGCTGGAACAGCTATCTCCGATGTTCATTCGCATCTTTCACTCGAATTTCCGGAAATGCTGTTTGAAGGTAAAGACTCAGCGCCATTGAATGAATGTGAAGTCATTTTCACAGGGTTGCCTCACGGAGCATCACAAAAAGTAATTCCAGAATTTCTAGAGTCCTCAAAACTAATTGTTGACTTGGGGGCTGACTTTCGCCTCAAAAACACTGAAATATATCGGCAATGGTATGAAGAAGATCACACAGCTCCTCAACTTCTTAATTCTGCGTCTTATGGTTTGCCTGAACTTTTTAGAGATGGACTCGAAAATGCTTCTCTAGTAGCCGCTCCCGGTTGTTATCCAACCGCTTCATCTCTGGCCTTGGCTCCTTTTATGAGGGCAGGAGTGATTGAATCTGACGGAATCATAATTGATGCAGCGAGTGGTGCCTCGGGAGCGGGAAAAACCCCCCAACCTAACAGTTTATTTTGTGCTGTTGATGAGAATTTTGCTGCTTATGGTTTACTTTCGCACCGGCATACTCCTGAAATTGAACAAGCGCTTAGCACTGGAGCAGATGGAAATTCGATAGGTAATGCATCAGTGCTGTTCACGCCACATTTAGCTCCGATGAATAGAGGGATTCTTGCCACTTGCTATGGCAGAGTCAAAGGTGAACTCAATACGGATGATGCTCTCCAAATTTTGACTGAAACATACTCTGACATGCCTTTTATTGTTGTTAATGATAAATCTCCAAACACAAAATCGACTTTTGGATCAAATGCTGCTCACTTGACTGCAAGAGTCGATCCAAGAACAGGTTTACTTGTTGTATTTTGTGCAATAGACAATTTGGGTAAAGGTGCTTCGGGTCAGGCAGTTCAGTGTGCAAATATAGTACTAGGACTTGACGAGTGTGATGGTCTGAGCAAAATCGGAATAAGCCCATGACGGTTACTAACGTAGAAGGCTTTTCGGCAAGCGGCGTGGCCAGTGGAATTAAAAGCAATAAAGAACTGGACCTAGCACTGGTTGCAACTGAAGATAGAAAACCGGTTTCAGCAGCGGGTGTTTTTACGTCAAATAAGATGACAGCGGCACCGGTTTTGGTAACCATTAAACATTTGCAAGCAACTGGCGGTTTTGCTTCTGCCGTGGTTCTCAATAGCGGAAATGCAAATGCAGCTACAGGGACCCAAGGTTTAATAGATGCTGAACGGATGTGCCAGTTGACAGCGCAAGATCTCGGATGCGAATCGAGTGAAGTTCTAGTTTGCTCAACAGGGTGGATCGGTTATCCCCTTCCGATGGAAGCGGTTACTTACGGAATTAAAAATGCAATTGATTCCCTTGGTAGTGAGCAAGGAACGACAGCAGCAAAAGCAATCATGACTACTGACACAGTTCCTAAAAATACTTTTGTTGAAGCGAAAGGTTTTTCGGTTGGAGGTATATCTAAAGGGGCGGCGATGCTTCAGCCCAATATGGCGACAATGCTTTCAGTGCTTACCACAGATGCTGTTGTGCATCCGAAGGAAGCTACAAGACTCTTGCAGCAAGCAGTCTCAGTTTCATTTAATTGCCTAACAGTAGACGGAGCAGAATCGACTAATGACACGGTTATTCTTTTAGCAAATGGAAAGTCAGGAGTAGAAGACTCGACTCTCCTCGGAGAGTCTCTGATTGAAGCGTGTAAAGATTTGGCTGTGCAAATGGCCGATGATGCTGAGGGCTCAACAAAAACGGTCTTTCTTTGTGTGACTGGAGCCAAAAATGATACTGAGGCGGAATTGGCTGCTAGGAGTACAGCCAATAGTCAGTTGATTAAATGTTCATGGTATGGAGAAGATCCTTACTGGGGCAGAATAGCAGCCCAAATAGGTGCATCTGGAATTCAATTTGATCCTGAGACAATCTCAGTTTCTTATGGGGGTCAAACCGTTTACGCTCAAGGAAAAATCCAAAAAGTAGATTCTGATGCTCTTGAGAAACACATGTCTCAAAGGCGTTTAGAGTTGCATGTTGACCTGGGACAAGGCGAGGGTGAATCGGATGTAGTAACAACAGATTTAACTCACGCATATATCGATGAAAATATGAGGACTTCGTGATGGAAGATAAAAATTTTGACCTTAAAGAAGAGCCGGTGTTTTCACCTGAGAGAAGGGCAGGAGTTTTGGTAGAAACTCTTCCCTACATAACCAGATTCGCTGGGAGGGTTGTAGTCGTAAAATTTGGTGGAAATGCTATGGAAAGTGATGAGCTAGCCGACCAATTCGCTCAAGACATTGTTTTAATGCACTCAGTAGGTATCAAACCTGTAGTCGTTCACGGAGGTGGACCTCAAATCGGTGACCTGTTAGAGAGGTTAGGTTTGAGCACAGAATTCAAAGATGGCCAGCGGGTAACTGATAAAGAAACTTTAGAAATAGCCCAAATGGTTCTTGTTGGAAAAGTTAATACAGACATCGTGTCGAATATCAATGTTCATTCTCCAGTAGCTGTAGGGCTATCAGGTGGAGATTCAAATTTGATTGAAGCAACCCAAAGAGACTCGTCGCTTGGTTACGTAGGAGATGTCGTAAAAATAAATCCGTCGATATTGGAATGTCTTATGGGAGAAAACCTCATTCCCGTGATATCTACCATAGGAACAGATTCAAAAGGACAGGCTTACAACATAAATTCAGACGCTGTGGCATCTGCTTTAGCTGGTTCTCTTAAAGCTGAAAGGTTGCTCTATCTTACTGATGTAGAGGGGCTTTTAGAAGATGTATCGGACCCAGCAAGTAAGATCTCAAAGATTGGCATCTCAAGCTTGAGTGATTTGATTAACGAAGGAACTGTTAAGTCTGGAATGATTCCTAAAGCACAAGCATGCATTGACGCAATTAAAAAGGGTGTGGCTTCGGCCCATATGGTTGATGGTCGGATCCCCCACGTTTTACTTCTTGAACTGTTTACAGATGCTGGAATAGGAACGATGGTTCTCCCAGAAAACGTATTGGGCTTATCTAAGTCTGAAAATCAGGATGGGGTCAGCAATGAGCTGGTCTGAATTGTTAATGCCCAATTATGGCACACCATCGGTCACCTTTGTTAAAGGTTCCGGAACGGAACTTTTCGATAAAGATGGGAAAAGGTATTTAGATTTCTTATGTGGCATAGCAGTAACTGGTTTAGGACACAGTCACCCAAGAATAGCTGATGCCATATCAGAACAGGCAAACACGCTTCTGCATGTTTCAAATCTTTTCATTACAGAACCACAACTAGAAGTAGCAGAAACTTTGGACAGACTTATAGGTAAAGGGAATAGCCAATCAGGAAAAATCTTATTTCAAAATTCCGGAGCTGAAGCAAACGAAGCTGCTATGAAGCTTGCCAGAAAATACCAAGGTCTAGGAAAACACGGGGTTGTTTCGGCTTATAAATCTTTTCATGGTAGGACTTTGGCTACTTTGGCTGCTACCGGTCAACCGGAGAAACATGAACCGTTCGCTCCTCTACCAGAGGGGTTTCGACATGCCGAGTGGAACAATTTAGATTCTTTTGAAGAAGCTATTGATCAAACGACTGGTGCGATATTAGTTGAGCCTATTCAAGGTGAAGGTGGAGTAAATGATGCAGGAAGTGATTTCTTGCAAGGGCTTCGGAAGCTTTGCGATGAGAAGGGCTTATTGCTCATACTGGATGAGATTCAAACCGGTCTTGGTAGGACTGGAGAGTGGTTCGGGTTTCATCATGCGGGTATTAAACCAGACATCGTAACAGTGGCCAAAGGGATTGCTAATGGCGTTCCCATCGGAGCTGTGTGGGCAAAATTAGAAGTAGCAAATGCTTTCCAGCCTGGCGATCACGGTTCCACTTTCGCTGGGCAACCATTGGCAGCTTCTGCGGCAAGAGAAACTTTAAGAGTTCTTGAAGAAATTAAGGCACCTAAATTAGCTAAGGAAAAAGGTGCCGAAATGGTTTCAGTAATCACCAATATTGATGGAGTTAATTCTGTTAGAGGGTTAGGGCTGCTTCTAGGCGTAGAAATCGAAAAAGACAGATTGATACACGGCGATGCTCGTGATTTGGCACAGGCTTGTTTAAGAGAGGGGTTGGTCGTGAATGGTGTTACGCCTACTGCTCTCAGGTTGGCTCCACCTTTGACAATTTCTTCAGAAGAAATAATTGAAGGAGCAGGGATTCTCGAAAAGGTTTTGAAGACGAGGAAAGAAGATGCTTTATGAGAAGTTTTTTAGAAGTTGACGACCTTACCGTTAAGGAACTTAACAGAGTAATAGATCTTTGCATCGACGCTAATCCACCTAAGGTTTTAGAAGGTGAAGGCGTTGCTTTGGTATTTCAAAAACCGTCGAATCGCACACGTAATTCGATGGAAATGGCTACTCATCAGCTTGGAGGCCACCCTGTTTATATCCGAGGTGAAGAATTAGGTTTTGACAAGAGGGAGTCTGTTGAAGATGTAATTTCAACTCTTTCTGGTTATTACAAATGTGTAGCAGCGAGAGTTTTCGATCACGAAATACTCGAGAGAATGGCCCAAGTGGAACTCTGTCCAATTGTTAATCTTCTCTCTGACACTGGCCACCCTATGCAAGCATTAGCTGATGTTGTAACGATGGTTAAAGAGTTTGGAGACCTTAATGGCAAGATTCTTTCGTTCATAGGTGATGGGAACAACGTATTTCGTTCTTTAGCGATGGGAGCTGGCATGTTAGGTGCCGAAATTCGGTTTGCTGGTCCAAGCGATTATTGCTTAAGCGACTTAGATAAGGACAGATTGGCTGCAGTCGGCGTAGAGGTTGATGAGTTTGCTTTCGCTCAAGACGCTGTTGAAGGCTCAAATGTCGTCTACACAGATGTGTGGACTTCGATGGGTCAGGAATCTGAGATAGAAGAAAGAAAAAAAGCTTTCGAAGCATTTACAGTAGATAGTAGTTTGATGGACTCTGCGTCATCAGACGCAGTTTTTCTTCATTGTCTTCCTGCCCATAGAGGTGAGGAAGTAACGGGAGAAGTAATAGATGGACCAAAGAGTCGTGTGTGGAACCAATCAGAGAATAGAATGCATGCGGCCCGTGGGCTACTTGCTTGGCTCTTGACTGAAGGTCAAGAAAATGAGTAAATCACAAAGACAGCATTTGCTTGCAAGGATACTTGAAGGACAAGCTGTCTCAAGTCAAGCAAAACTTGTGGAACTACTTAAGTCTGAAGGAATAGATGTTACTCAAGCCACACTCTCACGTGACCTCGAAGAACTCGGAGCTGTCAAGGTTAGAGTTCCTGTAGGTGAAAGTGTCTATGCCATACCTGATAATCCGACAGAGAGAGTTTTGCCTGTTGATTATCTCAGGCGTGTATTAGGAGAGTGGCTAGTAGAAGTATCAGTTTCAAATAATATTGTTGTATTAAAGACACCTCCTGGCTCTGCACACGTTGTGGCATCTGCAGTTGACAGAGCTGGTCTTTCAGAAATCATAGGGACGGTTGCGGGGGATGACACTGTCTTGTTGGTTGCTGCTTCAGATACTACTGGTGAGAAAGTATCTGAACGATTAAAAGATTTAGCAGGAATTAGAGCCACTAATTAGCAAATGAGATAAATATGAAAGATATAGAAAAAGTTGTACTTGCCTATTCAGGAGGTCTCGATACCTCCATAATCTTGAAATGGCTTCAAGAAACTTATGACTGTGAGGTTGTGACATTTACCGCAGATCTGGGTCAAGGAGAAGAACTTGAACCAGCGCGTAGCAAGGCTCAAAGTATGGATGTAAAAGAGATTTACATTGAAGATTTAAGAGAAGAGTTTGTTTCTGATTACGTTTTCCCAATGTTTAGAGCCAATGCTATTTACGAAGGAGAGTATCTTCTAGGAACTTCTATAGCGAGGCCTCTTATAGCAAAAAGATTAGTTGAGATAGCTGAAGAGACGGGAGCAGACGCCATTAGTCATGGTGCGACAGGGAAAGGCAACGATCAGGTTCGTTTTGAACTTGGAGCTTATGCTCTCAATCCGAATATTAAAATAATTGCGCCATGGAGAGAGTGGGATCTTGGTTCGAGAAAAAGTCTTCTAGATTATGCCGCAAAGCATGGAATACCAGTTGAAATGAAAAGGGGCAATGAATCGCCGTACTCGATGGACGCAAATCTCCTACATATTTCTTACGAAGGCGGTCCTTTAGAAGATCCATGGAAAGAGCCTTCTACAGAGATGTGGCGTTGGACAGTAAATCCAGAGAATGCGCCCAATGAAGCCACTTATTTAGATTTGGAGTTTGCAAATGGAGACCCAATTGGAATAGACGACTCAAAAATGTCTCCTGCAGAGCTCCTAGCTGAACTGAATCGACTAGGTGGAATCAATGGCATAGGAAGAACGGACATTGTCGAAAACCGTTATGTAGGTATGAAATCAAGGGGTGCTTACGAAACTCCCGGTGGAACAATTTTGCTTAAAGCACACAGAGCTATCGAATCGATCACTTTAGACAGGGGTGTCGCCCATTTAAAAGATGAATTAATGCCCAAATATGCTGAACTTATTTATAACGGCTACTGGTTCAGCCCAGAGAGAGAGATGCTTCAAACCGCAATAGACCATTCTCAAAGGTGGGTCAATGGAAAAGTCAAAGTCAAGCTTTACAAGGGCAGTATAGAAATTGTTGGAAGAGAGTCAGAAGATACTTTGTTTGATGAAGCTATAGCCACTTTTGAAGATGATGCGGGCGCATATAACCAAGCAGATGCAGAGGGTTTTATAAGACTTAATGCTTTAAGGCTGCGCACTGAATCTTTAAGGGATCTGGAGCGCGGCGGGAAGCAAGGAGATACATAATGGGAACCTTGTGGGAAGGAAGACTGAGCGGAGAAACGACAGATGCATTAAAAGCTCTAAATGACAGTCTTGAAATAGACAAAAGGCTATACAAGGAAGATATTTTAGGTTCAATGGCTCATGTGGAAATGCTTGCTTCTGTTGGTCTAATTGAAAAGTCTGATAGAGCGTTGATTCTTGATGCACTTAGGGTCACAGAAGAGGAGATAGCCTCAGGATCTTTTGTATTTCAAGCTGCGGATGAAGACATACACACAGCTGTCGAAAGAAGAGTCATAGAAATAGCTGGCGCTGCTGGAGCTCGGATGCACACGGGTAGAAGCAGAAACGACCAAGTGGTAACGGACCTCAGACTTTGGACTTTGAAAAGTCTAGATGGACTAGCAGCGCTAATTGTCTCTTTACAGAAGTCACTAATTGAACAAGCTGAAAAAGCAGATGAAACTCGCCTGCCCGGGTACACACATTTACAACAAGCCCAACCGGTACTCTTATCACATCACCTGTTGGCTCATGCTTGGGCTCTTTCAAGAGATTTCGACAGAATCATAGAAACCCGTTCTAGAACAGACGTATCCCCTCTGGGGGCAGGAGCACTGGCTGGTTCTTCTTTACCTATAGACCCCATAATGACTTCAGAATATTTAGGTTTCTCAGAAACCTTCAAAAACTCGCTTGATGCTGTTTCTGACAGAGATTTTGTAGCTGAAGCAATTTTCGTTAATGCACTACTAGCCGTTCATCTTTCCAGAATCGGCGAAGAACTTGTGCTTTGGTCTAGCGAAGAGTTTGGATTCGTCGATATAGATGACGAATACACGACGGGCTCATCTATGCTTCCTCAGAAAAAAAATCCAGATATAGCTGAGTTGGCAAGAGGTAAAACCGGAAGAATCATTGGGAACTTAGCAGGAATTTTGACAGTTTTGAAAGGACTCCCTTTGACCTACAACAAAGATCTGCAGGAAGATAAAGAACCTTTATTTGATTCTTTTGATACGAATAGTTTAGTTCTAACAGCACTAACGGGAATTTTCGATTCTGTTGTTTTTAACAAAGAAAAAATGTCAGAAGCAACTGACAAGCCTTTCTCGATGGCAATAGACCTTGCGGAATACCTAGTTCATAAAGGGATGCCGTTCAGAGAAGCACACACAATGGTCGGTGGACTGGTTAAAGCGTCGATAGACAGTAAAAAAGATTTCAAAAAACTCGTAATGGAAGATGATAATTTTGGATCCGAGATAGAAAATTTTTTTATACCTGAGATGGCGATTAAGAGACGTATCACACCGGGAAGTACAGGTTTAGAAGCAGTAGAGGTTCAAAAAGAGCAAATAAAAAAACGTTTGGAAATCCAAACTTCCATGATCTCAAGATGACCTATTCAATGGAGGTGAAAATCCGTTACGGGGAAGTTGATAGACAAGGTGTTGTCTTTAACGCCCACTACCTCGCTTACTTAGACGATGTAGTTGATAGTTGGCTACGTGAATTCGAAGGAGATTTTGAATCGTTAGGTTGGGATTTGATGCTTAAGAATGCCAGCTTGGAATGGCATGGACCTGCGGGGACAGGAGAAGTATTGACTGTCGAAGCGAACGTAAGCAGATGGGGGAATACCTCTTTTGATGTTTCTTTTGAAGTAAAAGTCGAAAAGAGGCTTGTTTTGACTGCAACGATTGTTTATGTCGGGGTAAAGACAGGCACTACTGAAACTTTAAAAGCACCAGAACAAATCCGTGAGCATCTGTCAAATGAAAAAGTTTTTTAACAGAAATGACTTTGACGAAGCGAGAGATATCTCTGTCGCTCAAATAATAACTTCTTGCATCAAGTCAGAATTACGAGATGACTTTCTTGATTTTATTGATGAATTCCCAGATCACCTAGATCGGGCTTGTCAGATTGGTCACTTGACTGGTTCTTCACTGGTAATTAGAGAAGAAGACAATAAAATTTTACTCTTATTCCACACAAAACTCCAAAAATGGCTCCAGCCGGGGGGACATGCCGATGGTGACCATGATTTAGCTCGAGTAGCGCTTAGAGAAGCAGAAGAAGAGACCGGGATTAATGACTTAAAGATCTATAAGATCCCAATAGATCTAGACATTCACATTGTTAGTCCGCCTGGTGAGAATGAACACAAGCATTTTGACGTCAGATATCTGGTATTAGCGCCTGAAGATTCTGAGCCAGTTGGGAATCATGAGTCACAAGAGTTGCGTTGGTTCGATAGGAGCGAAGTCGGTTCGATGGGACTGGATGCCGGTTTGATGAGAATGATCGAAACAGGATTTGAATTAATATCAGTTATCGAAAATGATGTCTAGAAGTCTCCGGGGTCAATGCAAGACTCCAAATCATTTACACGAGCAAAGCCGTTCATCCTCTCCATGACGCTTTTACCGTTGTCTGTTGCTGTCAGAAGAGGCTGGATATCACCTAGTTCTCTTAAACGTTTCACATGGTTTCTTCGATCTTCTAGATAAGTATCCCAGTCTGATAACCAACTGACGGTGTTGAACTTGTCTTTTTCTGAGTCCAGTGGCAACTTGATTAAGTTCGTTTTCATTTTTTCAAGTACTTGTGTTCCCTGCGCTATTACATCAGCGCGGTCAGCAGGAGTTCTCGATTCTTTAGCTAAAGGCAACAAAGATATTTCATCTAAAGCTTGAGAACAGACCAATTCTGCTTTTTCAATCCATTCTCCATTTTCTATACGATCAGGATTCCCTGAAGGAGCAAAGAAAAAAGCGTAAACCCAAAGACCTACAAGCCCAGCAACTATTACAACCTTGAGAAACAAAGAGGCAGTTGGTGCAAGATTTAATTTTTTAGAAAGTTTTTTCAAGTTACGGTGCCATTCGAAGGGAAATCACAGAACCAGAATCGACCATAGTCCCAGGATTAGGGTTTTGCGCCCAAATAATTTCCGGTAATTCGTTTTCTTCTTCAGGGTTAGGAACAAGAGAAATTTCATAGCCTAGACCCAAAGAAGCCAATAATGGTGAGACTTCAACCAATGCTTCACCGACTAGATCAGGGACTTTGGTTTTATTTGTCTCAGTAGGTTGAATCGCCACTTCCACAAGAATCTTTGAAGAATTAAGTAATGATGTTCCAGTCTCTGGAGATTGACCGAGGACTAGTCCGGGTTCACTATCGGCATCTGTTATTTCGATTACAGTAAGTATTTGATTTTCTAAGCCATTATCTTTCATATTCAATTTCGCATTTTCTAAAGTCAAGCCGATCAGTTCAGGCATAACTAGGCCCGTCCTGTTAGGAATCGTAGTGGTAGAAGAAGTAGGAGGAGTAGCGAAATTCTTTATCGGCAAGTCAGCGTGTGCAGCGAGCATTACATCTTTCCAAATTAGGGCCGGGAAGGTTCCCCCGTATACTTTGCGTTCTGTCAGAGGAGGAACCATGGGTATTTGCCCTTTCGGATAACCAACCCAGACTGCCGTAGCGATTTGTGGTGTGTAACCTACGAAAAGAGCGTCAGCATAATTTTGTGTTGTGCCAGTTTTACCGGCAGCAGGTCTACCTATTTTTGCCCTGTGGCCGGTACCTTCATTTATAGTTCCCTCCAAAACCCAAGTCAGTTGATCAACTAACTTTGAATCAATTGCGCGTTCAAGACCCCGGTTCCATTTCCATAGAGGAGTTCCGTCCATTCGAGTGACACTAGTTACCATTGAAGGAGGTGTGTAGACGCCACGATTAGCAAATGTGCTGTAGGCACTGGCCATGTCCAGCAAAGTAACGTTAGAAGTGCCCAAAACGTTCGAATTTACAGCTTGAACTGGTGACTTAACACCAAGTCTTCTAGCTAAATTAACAACTCTTTCAGCTCCCATTTGCATGCTTAGCTGAGCAAAAACTGTGTTATAAGAACTGCGTGTCGCGCGAGCTAAGTCAACCATGGGAGGTTCAGACATTGGTGTCAGTTCAGTATCTTCGATGGGTTCCCAACTCCACCCTGGAACGTCTTCAAGCATTTTGATGCGATAGTCGAATATGGAGTTCATCGAATACTCCCATTTTCGGTTATTTATCCACTCATTCAGTTTCACATCTACAAATTCGGGGTCGTCTTCCGGGTCGTCTCTATATTCAATAGTTTCTATATGGTCTTCAGAGATTTCTATGTGGCCTTCCCGAACTAAAAATTGGAATAGCGCCATGAGTCCTTTTTCAAATTTTGGCTCGTCGGCGTCATGCCCGTTTAAACCACCGCTAACCCACCAAACTCTGTTGTCATTATCAGCTCCGGGTATGAAAAACTCGAGTACGTTCGGCGCTGGATAAGTGGCAGTAACCTCCCAACCGGATTCAAGAGCGGCGGCAAGTCCAATCGGTTTGAAAGAAGACCCAGCCTGTCTGCCATTACCCATAGCTAGATTTACTTTTGCATCGTCTTCGTCAGCAAAAAAATCTCTCCCACCAACCATCGCTATTATCTGTCCAGTTTGGGGATCTATTACAACCACGGAAGCATCCGGAAGATTCTGATTGGAAGGAAGGTGGTTCTCTACGGCTTTTTCAGCAGCTTCCTGAAGGGCAAGATCTACAGTGGTTTCGATTCGAACACCGCCTTCGTAAAGGAGCATTTCTCTGATAGATCTATTAGCTCCAAAAGCAGGATTTTCTAAGAACCATTTTCTAACTTCTTCAACAAAATGACCTGCAGGGTATTCGGTTTCTAATCTGGGTTTATATTCCTCCAGTTTGGGTGGTGATTCAGCAGCTTCTTCACGTTGCTCTGTTGTTATAAAGCCATTCGCTACCATTCGATCTAAAACAAGGTGACTTCTACGAAGGCTTTGTGAGTAGTTCCGGAAGGGGTCGTAACGGCTTGGAGCTTTTAGTAGTCCAGCAAGAAGTGCAGCTTCATTGATAGAAATTTCACTTATATCCTTGTTGAAATATGTTTGGGCAGCAGCTTTTATTCCATAAGCTCCGTGACCGAAATAGACAGTATTCAGATACTGCAAAAGAATGAAATCTTTACCATATTCATCCTCTAATCGGGTTGCATACCAAAGCTCTTCGAGTTTACGGCTAGCTGTCTGTTCGACATTTTCTATTATTGCCAATTTCACATACTGCTGAGTAATTGTGGATCCACCCTGGCTGATACCACCAGCTTCAAGATTTGAACGGGCAGCTCGTAGAATTCCCTTAAGGTCAAAACCATCGTGTTTATAAAAACGTTCATCTTCAATTGCTATTACTGCATTTCTAGCAATTTCAGGAATTTCTTCTAAACGTCTAGCGCTAGTCCGGTTTTCGGGAGCCACCAAAGTCGTTATCAATGTTCCATCTGAAGCTAAAACGATTGAAGACTCAGCTTGTTCTGGGATATTTATATCGAACTCAAGAGTTTCATAGGTATAACAACTTGTAGAAAGTAAAGAAATAACAAAGACAGTCAATAGAGAATATAGATATCTTGGATTTCTGCTTGTCATGCATCTAGTTTGACCTGCTTGGAAGGCAAATTGGTGGCAGGTGCAAGGAACTTTTCTGATACTTAATTTAAAATTGTCGGCTTTCAGTCTGTTAATGATCCATACTGGTCTAGTGGGCAATACTGAAAGAAAAGGAATCCTCGGAGATTTAGCCTCAAGAGGTCTTCTTCAAGACAGCACAGACCAAGCCGCGCTTGAAAAGAGGTTAGAAGAAAGGCCCATTACTCTCTATTGTGGGTTTGATCCAACCGCAGACAGTCTGCATCTCGGTCACCTTGTACCACTGTTGACTCTAAGACGTTTTCAAGATGCCGGACACCGTCCCATTGCATTAGCTGGAGGAGCCACTGGGATGGTGGGTGATCCAAGTGGTAGATCTGAAGAAAGAAATCTGCTAAACCAAGATGAACTGAGTTTTAATGTTCATGCTGTTGCCTCACAACTGAAGTCATTTCTGAGTTTCGAAACTGAATCAAAGGAAAAAACTGAGGCAGCTTTACTCGTAGATAACCGAGAATGGACAGTTGAAGTAAATGTTCTTGATTTTCTGAGAGATGTCGGGAAACACGTCACAGTAGGAACAATGCTTTCGAAAGAATCAGTTAAAAAACGATTATCAAGTGAACAAGGGCTCTCCTTTACGGAGTTCAGCTACATGCTTCTTCAAGCAAACGATTTCTTTGAGCTTTATGAAAACTATAAATGCGAGATGCAGATCGGTGGTTCAGATCAGTGGGGTAATATAACCGCTGGAATTGACATGGTTAGAAGGCGGAGTTCTGGAACTGCTTACGGTCTTACAGTCCCCTTGATTACTAGATCAGATGGGGCAAAATTCGGTAAAACAGCTGAAGGAACCGTGTGGCTTGATCCCAAACGTACCTTACCTTATGAGCTGTACCAGTATTTGATAAATGTTGATGATAGAGACGTTGAAAAACTACTTCTACAACTAACCCTTGTTTCTGTTTCAGATATTTCTGAGTTACTGCAGGACCATCGTAAATCTCCAGAAGACCGAACTGCTCAACAGCGTTTAGCAACTGAAGTCTGTCGATTAGTGCACGGTGAAGAAGAAACAGAACAAGCACAATTAGCCACGCAGGGTCTTTTCGGAAACGAAACAACTCCAGAGAACTCATTCGAGGCACTAAGAGGGATAGTCCCAGAAACAGAAGTGAGATCATCTGAGCTGGAGAAAGAAGGGGAATCTCTGATAGATGTTTTAGTTTTGACTGGATTGTGCAGCTCTAGAGGAGATGCACGTAGAACAATTTCAGCAGGAGGAATTTCAGTAAACGGAACCCGGCAAGACAAGGATGCGGTTTCCTTGCCCAATGAATTACTTCTAAGCGGGGATTACGTTCTAATCCAAAAAGGAAAAAAAAATCGGCATCTACTTGTGATTGTTTAATTGAACAATTATTTGAACTAATCCTATGAATAAGGTGGATCAGCCCTTTCCATCGGATAGCGTTTTTCTGCCCGCAAGTTCTTGATCTTTTCATCAGGCGCGATAACGTGGGTGGGTTGCTCTCGATACAGGTGAAAGCCTTTAAAGAGCGACCTAGGGCATTAAACAGCTTGAAATTTATTTTCTTGTTGTCTGCCAGATGACTGATGGTCATCAGGTGCTCCTTGAAAACGGGATAGAGGACGAATTAAAGCCAGTGCGGGTCGTCCACATAAGCGATCGCGAGTCGCCGTGGATGAACCTAAACAATTCAATGAAATAAATAAAGCACTGACGGACAACGGTGTTTGACTAAGTCAGACACCTTGTACCTGTGCCTAGTCGATTGGGATTGGTGTCCCTTTTGACTGCAAACTCGCAGATGCCGCTTCGGCGGTGTCTCACCACGATTTCAAAGTCTGATTTTTTAAATGAGACTGAGATTTTAACGGAGAGTTTGATCCTGGCTCAGGACGAACGCTGGCGGCGGGCCTAACACATGCAAGTCGAACGAACTCGACCTTCGGGTCATAGAGTGAGTGGCGAACGGGTGAGTAACACGTGAGAAACCTGCCCCGAAGACTGGAACAACCCGAGGAAACTCGGGCTAATACCGGATATCCCCATCGGATCGCATGATCTGGTGAGGAAATGCTCCGGCGCTTCGGGAGGGTCTCGCGGCCTATCAGCTAGTTGGTGAGGTAACGGCTCACCAAGGCAACGACGGGTAGCTGGTCTGAGAG
>JUEM01000024.1 GCA_000817085.1 marine actinobacterium MedAcidi-G1
TTTTTCTATTTCAATTTCTTTAATTTCGACATTTTTCTCCTCGGTAGAGGGCAGTTGATCGGAAGTAGTACCTTCTTCTTCGATTCGGATTAGAACATCTCCAACTTTTATTCTTTCACCTTCCTGTCCGCTTAGTTTCACGACTGTACCGGCAACCGGAGAAGGCAGCTCAGAGCTCGCTTTATCTGTTAAGACTTCCAGAAGAGCCTGATCTCGCTCTACCACATCCCCAGGTGATACATACCATGAGACTATTTCAGCATCTTCTAGGCCTTCGCCTATATCAGGCAACCGAAATTCAAAAGCCATGTTTAGTTTATTTCCATTGTCTTTAAAACAGCGGACCGTATTCGCACTTCATCTGGAACATATAAATTTTCTAGCATCCCTACCGGGTAGGGGACATCGAAACCGGAAACTCTTGCTACGGGTGCTTCTAAAGACCAAAAGCATTCGTCGTTGATTGTGGCGATAATTTCAGATGCAAAACCTCCAGTTTCTGGTGCCTCCTGAACTACAACTGCACGACCACAGTGGGTAACGATTTGAGTTAACGCTTCAACATCTAGCGGAACTATGCTTCTAAGATCCAAGACGGCAGCAGAGATCCCTTCTTCTTCGAGAGATTCAGCTACACGTCGCGATAGTTCAACCTGATAACTCCAAGAAATTATTACTACATCATTACCTTTTTTTACCAAATTGGCTTGACCAATAGGAACAATGTGTTCTTCATCCGGAACTAAACCACGAATGCCGCGATATCCACGTAGTGGCTCAAGAAAAAGCACAGGATCAGGGTCTCGTATCGCCGAAGTGAGTAACCCTTTCGCATCTGATGCTGTAGCAGGCAAGACAATTTTTAGTCCTGGAATATTAGCAAACTGAGCTTCTAGCGAATCAGAGTGCAATTCAGGAGTTCTAACTCCACCTCCAAAAGGCGCTCGTATTGTTATTTGGGGTTCGAAACGGCTTTGAGTTCTGTAGCGAAGTCTTGCTATTTGTCCTGCAATTTGATGCATGGCCTGATATGAAAAACCTAGAAATTGTATTTCTGCGATTGGAACTAATCCAGCCATTGCTAAACCTACAGCAGAACCGGCAATAGCTGCCTCAGAGATTGGCGTGTCAACAACTCTATTTTCACCGAATTTTTCAATCAGTCCTTCGGTAGCTCTGAAGACACCTCCGTTTCTGCCAACATCTTCCCCTAAAAGAACAATTCGTTGATCACGTTCCATTTCGCTATGCAATGTCTCATTAATAGCTTCCAACATGGACAGTTCAGATTCTTTGTTACTCATTTAGTTCCCCTGCTGAATTTGTAAGGAAGGATCTTTGGCGAGATTGTCGTGAAGTGTCTGAAGTAAAACAGTGGTCCATTAAAGAATTTACCGAAAGAGGAGTATTTTTAGCTTTTTCAAAAGCATCATCTATTCGCTCGAGTGCGACAGTCTCTACTTCTTCTTGCTTAGAATCGCTCCAAAGGCCCCTGTCTTTCATTTCTTTGGTAAGTGTATGAACAGGGTCGTTCTTCTGGGCAGCTGACAAGTCATCTGAAGGAACATACCTAGTCGGATCATCGGCTGTCGTGTGTGCACCTAATCTGTAGACAGTAGCCTCTATCAGAGTTGGACCTTTTCCACTTGTTGCTCTAATGCGAGCATCAGATACAGCCTCGTAGACACTTGATGGATCATTACCATCAACTGTTATTCCAGGAATGCCAAAAGCTTCAGCTTTTGATGCAAAGCTATCAGCTGCTGTTTGCATGTGTGTAGGTGTAGAAATGGCCCATTGGTTATTAATGCAGAGAAAAATTACTGGCACTTTCAACACTCCTGCAAGGTTTCCTGCCTCGTAAAAATCACCTTCTGAGCTTGCTCCGTCACCAAAAAAAACTAATACTACTCCGTCCTCATCCTTCAGGCGCATGCCCCATGCAAGTCCGACGGCGTGCGGTATTGAGGCGCCGAGTGAAATTTGCGAAGGTGTAACTTTTATTGGGTCAGGAATGTGTCCACCAGCGGGGTGCCCGAGGTTGTAGAGCATAAAAGTATCCAAGACTTCAGGACCATACTTTCTTAACCCCAGTGGTTCACGATACTGCGGTAAGACCCAGTCACTTTCAGTTTCAAGTGCATGAACTGCTCCAACGACGGCTCCTTCATGTCCGTCGATCGGAGCAATTGTTCCCACTTGCCCCTGTCGTTGCAAGTTCCAAAGTCTTCCCGCTTGAGTCCTTGCTACAACCATGTCTTCGAGAATCATCTGCAATTGCTTGTCATTGGGTTTAGGCATGATCCTCCAAAAGTATTTACAACTGAACATTACCCGCATGTGCTGTTTTTGCCATTGCCGGTCTCAATCGAATTAGAACGTGTCAGAAGTCACGAAAATAGACGGCATGAAAGAGAAAAAAAATTAAATAAAACAGTAATGTAAATACCAGTGACAACTTAATACTCGGTTAGATTTGCCCCCCTTATCTAAGCCGAAAGAACGTACGCCCCACGATGTGGGGCGTACGCTATTTACGGTGATTTTTTTTCTTATTAGGATCATCTAAGGTATAAAAAGTGAGGATGAAATGAGTGTCAACCGTCGAGAGTTAATTCAAATGACAGACGATGAAATGCATGCTTTCATTGAAGAACAAAAGAGCCTTCAAGTGTCTTGTATTGGTGCGGATGGCTGGCCGCATCTGACCACGCTGTGGTTCGCGGTAGTTGATCAAAAGATTGTTTTTGAAACCTATACGCGCTCTCAGAAAATATTAAATTTACGGAGAAATCCAAATATCACGCTTCTTTTAGAGGATGGTATTGTTTATGAAAAATTACGCGGAGTGATGATAAAGGGAATGGCAAGACTTGAGAGTAAGCCAGAAAATGTTGAAAAGTATGCGAAAGCTGTGATGCTTAGAAATCAACCAGAACTTGGGGAAGAGATTCTTTCAGAAGCAGCTAAACAGATGTCACTCAAACGGACTGCAGTGATTATTGAACCTCACGAAATGATTTCTTGGGATCACACGAAACTAGCTGGTGGTTACTGAAATTTGCGGATCTTGAAACTTACCCTAACATGGCTTTGTGGAAAATATTTTTCTCCCGAAGGAAGCCGTGGGACAACTCTTTGATCTCCAAGGTGAAGACGCTCTTTTAGGTCAACTTCAACACCAAATTAAAACCTTGCCAGAACGTGAAAAACTCATGTCGCTGAATCAAATCAGGAACGAAGTAGAAGGTCTTATTGACGTTCGAAAAAATGAAGGTCTAGAGCAAGTAAAAAAAGAAAAAAGACTGGAACTAGAACTCTCTTCTATCGAAACTAGTTTGACAGAAGCAGATGAGAAGTTGTACAGCGGGGTAATAACAACCGAAAAAGAAGTAAAAAGTCTTCAAGGGGAAATATTGCACTTAAAAGAGAGGCAGGACGTACTGGAGTCTGATTTACTTGAAACCTTGAGTCTTCTTGAAGAAATAAATTCCAATATTGATAAGTGTAATTCAGAGCTTGAAATCCAAAATGATGAAATTCAAACTGTTGAAAGTGCTTTAAATGTTGTTGAAAATGAACTGACTCAGAAAGTAGCGGAAGCAAAAAGTCGACGCGAGGGGATTGTGAAAATTTTAAAAGAAGAGATTCTGACATGTTATGAAACTCACCGCGAACAGTTCCCTTCAAATGCTGTTGTCCGCTTTGATGGACCGAATTGCAATGGTTGCTATTTAACAATGTCAGCTATGGAGACCGATCGCATTAAAGGACTTGAAGTTGGGGCTCTAACTGAATGTTCAGAATGCGGACGATTAGTAGTTCGTTAAATGTTCTTATGGTTCTGCATATCTTCGATAGTAGGCATCGCTCTAATTTTTCGAAGCCCTTTTCTTGATTACAGGTTACTAGCGGTTGGATCAGCGCTGCCTTTGCTCGAAACGCTTACTGGCTTCCAGTGGATATTTCACAGCTTATTTTTTGGAGTGTTTGTATTGATGTTAGTAATGTTGTTAGGAAAAGGTAAACGCAACATTCAGAAGAAGTTGTTACCGATTCCCATCGGCCTGTTGACACACTTGATATTAGATGGGACTTGGACTCAAAAAGAGATTTTTTGGTGGCCTATTACTGGGAGAGATTTAGTGGGAGGTGAAGTTGATCGCTTAGAATTTTCTCTTCTACCTACAGGAATAATCCTTGAAATACTAGGAGTCGCTTTCGCTGTTTACGGGTTCAAAAAATTCAGACTGAGAGAACAGGCAAATAGGTCGGCTTTCATTAAGAAGGGGCACTTACTTGCTTTGGAGGGTAATTGATGTTGTATGTAGTACGCCACGGAAGAACTGAGGTTAATGCAGCGGGTAAATTATTGGGGCGAGGTGATCCGGAACTTGATGAAACCGGTAGGACTCAAGCACTAGATTTAGCGAATCGCTTAGGGAAAGTTGATTTGGTTATCTCCAGCCCCCTTAAACGAACCATGGAAACTGCAAGTTATATAAGCGACACAGTGGAAACCGACCCAAGGTGGTTAGAGCTTGATTATGGGAAACTAGAGGGATATTCAATAGAAAGTATCGACAGTGAAGTTTGGAAGAAATGGCGATCGGATATTCACTGGGCCCCAGATGAAGGTGAATCTTTAGCAGCTTTAGGTGTCAGAGTAACAGAGGCCTGTAAAGATGTTGCCAAAATTTCCCAAGACAGAGAGGTAGTGGTAGTTACCCATGTTTCCCCAATTAAAGCAGTTTTAGCCTGGGTGTTGGGTCTCGATGCTGGAGTTGCTTGGAAGTGTCATGTTTCCCCTGGGTCCTCTATGGCTATACAAGTAGGCAATTTTGGACCTGTTCTTCATAATTTCAACTTGACCCAATGAGTACTTGGTGACAACTATCACGTTTATTTGTCGACGAGAAATAGTCCTAATGGAAACATTGAGCTAACATGTAAACATGAGAAGATACGCTGCAGTAATTATTTCAATAACTTTGGCTTTGGCCGCTACTGGTTTAGTGTCAGGTATTGATTCTGCTACAACTGCACCAGAAAGTGCTCCTTCAGTTAATGCTCAAGAATGGTCACCATCTGTTGAAAATGTAGTAACAAGATTGGTTCAAAACGGGAT
Source organism: marine actinobacterium MedAcidi-G1 (assembly GCA_000817085.1). Classification (GTDB taxonomy): domain Bacteria; phylum Actinomycetota; class Acidimicrobiia; order Acidimicrobiales; family MedAcidi-G1; genus MedAcidi-G1. The sequence goes on from JUEM01000024.1 coordinate 5,129, forward strand.
GTCTAACTCAGGTGAGTGCCCAACTTCAGCTTGAACATAACTTGTTCATCACTAATCTCTAAATTGTAAATGATCAAAAAAGACGTATATACCCACGGTCATCAACCCGCAGCGGTTAATCAACATGCCAAGAGAACGGCGGAAAGCTGTGCTCAATTCATTCGTCCGATGATTTTACCGAATTCTGAAATTTTGGATGTTGGATGTGGGCCAGGTTCTATTACCGTTGGTCTCGCTGAATGGGCTACTGACGGGCATGTAACAGGCATAGATGTCGGTGAGGAAATTCTTCAGATAGCTCAAGAAACAATAGATGAAGCCGGGCGTTCAAATATTTCGCTGGAACAGGCATCGGTTTATGAACTTCCCTATGCCGATAGCTCATTTGACTTGACATACGCTAATCAAGTTTTGCAGCATTTAGCAGATCCTGTGGTAGCTATACAAGAAATGGTGAGAGTCACTCGACCGGGTGGGTATGTGGCAGTGCGAGACTCGGATTATTACACGATGTCGTGCAGCCCAGAATCGGAGATGATTAACGAATGGAGACGTATTTACCGCCTAGTTGCTCGACACAACGGGGCTGAACCAGATGCAGGAAGATATCTTTTGACTTGGTTCCATCAGGCTGGGTTAGGTGAAGTCAAGTGTTCCGCAACGGCTTCTGTTTACGCAACGAAAGAAGAGCGAGAAAATTGGGGTCTGTCATGGGCAGACCGCTGCCTAAACACCAGTTTTGCAACTCAGGCAGTGGATTATGGTTACGCAACTTGGGAGGAATTAGAAACGATATCGGAGGGATGGCGCTATTGGTCAGCCCACCCAGACGGCTATTTCCAGTTCATCAGCGGCGAAGCAATCGCTGAGGTCCAATAAGTCTTATACAGCTAGATGACCAGAAAAGCTTAGCTTCCCTCTTTCCAGCAGGTGCAACCGCAGTTCACTTCTTCTGTGCATTGACAGTCAGATCCGCATGTGCAATCAGAATTTAAATTTTCCATACTTAATTATCTCACAGTTCCTTCTTAAAGGCAATTAAATTCAAATGGTGAGCCGACCTGTAGGCGGGGTTCTGTCCACCAGATCTTTACAGATCCGGTTGTGTGATCATCCATCTATGCAGTCCACCTGGGAGTCTCTTCGGACGAGCCGCCCTCTCCCTTCTTGACCTTGCTCCGAATGGGGTTTACCTAGCCGAACAAGTCACCTTGATCGCTGGTGCGCTCTTACCGCACCGTTTCATCCTTGCCTGTTTTCTATATAGAATCATCGGCGGTCTATTTTCTGTGGCACTTTCCTTCAGGTCACCCTGACTGGCTGTTAGCCAGCATTCTGCTCTTTGGAGCCCCGACCTTCCTCGATGCTAGGCACCGCGATCACCCAGTCGGCTCACCAATCCATAGTCTGTCTTAATAAATAGGTAATAAACAACAAAAATATATTCTTCTTTATAGTTATTTAATTTTTTTTCACTTGTGATTAAGCAAGGAATAGAATTTATAAATATAAAACCCAGAAAACTATAGATCTACAATAGAGGAACGATGCTTGAAAAATTTGGTGGCTGGCCAACACTTCTTTCTGATTTATGTGATGGAAAAAATTTAACAGCAGAAAAAACAGAGTCGGTATTAAGCGAAATTCTTTCAGGTGAAGCTGATCCTTCACAAATTTCGGCTTTTCTCGTAGCACTAAAAGTTAAAGGGGAAACGACTGAAGAAATTACAGGACTTGTTCGTGCTATGTTGACTGCCTCCGAACCTCTTTTATTGCCTATTGACGCTATAGATATAGTGGGAACAGGCGGTTCACTACAAAGGCGCGAAGCGGCTTTAAACGTTTCGACAATGGCGGCGTTCATAGCCGCTGCATCAGGGGCCGTTGTATGTAAGCATGGAAACAGAAGAGCCTCGTCCACTTCTGGGGCTTTTGACCTCTTAGATGCTCTGGGGTTACCGATTGAACAAACCCCAGCAGAAGTGGCTGAACAGGTAAAGAAGAAAAATTTAGGTTTTGCATTTGCAAAAACTTTTCATCCTGCAATGCGATTTGCAGGTCCTGTACGAGCAGGTATCGGTGTACCGACGGTTTTTAATATACTTGGTCCACTTTCTCATCCGGGAAAAATAAAAAGGCATTTAATTGGAACTGTTAGTTCGAAACTTGCAATACAGATGGCAGAAGTTCTGCTCGCCAATGGATCTAAACATGCGTGGATTGTTACCGGCGATGGAGAAATTGACGAAATTTCTGTAACCGGCACAACTAATATTGTTGAATTGAAAGACGGAACAATAACAGAGTGGACCTTAGACCCTTCTGATTTTGGTATTTCTTTTTATTCTCCTAGTGACCTTAAAGGGGGCTCACCTGAAAAAAATGCTGAGATTGCTATAGATATTTTCAGTGGTCGTGAAACGGGGGGGAAAAGTGAAATGGTTCTCCTCAATGCATCAGCTGGATTAGTGGTGGCGGGTGTTGTGAGCGATATAGGTCAAGGATTGAGAAGGAGCAAGGAAGCGATAGAAACTGGTGCTGTCGTTGAACTTTTAGAGTCGTTAAAATAATTGTCTATATAAAAAAATGGCTCCAAGTAGCCTCCCGGCGAACCGGTCAACTCCTTGGAGCCACTCCATTTTAGAGTTTGGTTCCGTTAAGGAATTCTGTTGGTTTTAACGCCAACCCTCTAAAACTTCAGTTCACGATTCAATTTTCAGGGTCTCAATCTCTAGATTTGGAGCGGTGACTCCAATTCAAGCTATTAGGTACATCCGAAATTATTATCGTTCTCTGATGAAGGACACAATAGTAAGAGTAAAAAAATAATCAAGTCCAGCAGAAGAAATCCACATAAAAAGAAAATATTTCCACAGAAAAACACCACTATTCACAGATAAATCCACAGGGTGATTTTGTTGACTTAATCCCACCACAGATTTCGTTCTAGTAAAACATTTTTCAGAACAGACGGTTCATCAGTCATCAGACCATCTACTCCCATGTCGAGCAGTTCGTTCATCTCTTCTTCATCATCAATGGTCCAAACATGCACTTGCAACCCTCTTGAATGTGCTTTCTCGATAAAGTCACGAGTCACGATTTTTACTGGACCGGATCGTTGCGGAACTTGAAGACAGTGATAGGCGGGTTTTGATTTAGGAAAGCTAAATCTTCCCGCCAGAAATTTTATTACTGCCTTTGGGCCCGCTGACACACATAACTCAGAGCCTAATTCTTTACGTATTTCTTTGATTCTTTTATCAGAAAAAGAACCGATACAAACACGACTCACAGAATTTGTACGTTTTAAAAGATTTATTAAAGGAGTTACTACGGAATCTGCTTTTGGATCTATATTTATTTTCACTTTTGGAAATAATTCCAACAGTTCTATGAGAGTGGGGATTTTAGCGAAACCATCAATTTCGATTTGGGAAATTTCTGTTGCAGCAAAGTCAGAAATTTTTCCAGTACGACCGGTAACACGCTCCAAGGACTCATCATGAAAAGCGAATACCTCACCGTCTTTACTTGAGTGCACATCAGTTTCTAAATATTTGTAGCCCATTTCTACGGCATTTTTGAATGCCGGCAGCGTGTTTTCTGGAAACATGCCAGCACCACCCCTATGAGCGAACGGTATAGGTCCAGGGTGATCAAGGAAAAGTAAAGATTTTGGATTTATTAAAGATGTCATACTAAAAGATTACTCAATCTTTATGAAGTATTAACCTTAGGGAGCGCTGCTCGATACTAACCTTTAAGTATGAGTAGAAGAACTAAGATAATCGCCACGATCGGGCCAGCTTCTGACTCCGAAAAAGTTCTTCGCGAGATGATTAGAGCCGGAATGGATGTTGCTCGTCTGGGCTTGGCACACGGAAGCATTGAAGATGCACTGAGTCGGCTAAAAATGATTCGTAATATTGCTGAAGAAGAAAATAAAACAGTCGGCATTCTCGTTGATTTGCCTGGTCCAAAAATCAGACTTGCTTCTTTTGGGGATTCGCCTGTTCTTTTATCGGAAGATTCTGAGATTAAAGTTCAAATTGGAAATTCCTCAAGCGATAGTCAAGTTATTCAGGTCGATTACGAAAATTTATTTGATGATGTCGAGTTAGGTGATCGTCTTATCGTAGGTGATGGCCGGGGAGTCATTCAGGTTGAAGAAAGGCATGATACTTATTTAGATGCACGTGTAATACATGGCGGTGTAATGAGTGGACGGCCAGGTCTTTACATACCTGCTAGTCGCTTGTCGATTTCCGCTCCGACAGACTGGGACCTGCAGGCACTTGAAAGGTTTTTAGATGTTAATGTAGACATGGTAGCGCTATCGTTTGTGCGCTCTGCTTCTGATTTAGCGAAACTCTCATTAGATCCACATCCACATGGACCTTTAGTAGTAGCGAAGATCGAAACTCGAGATGCTGTCGAAGATCTTTCTGAAATTATTGAAGCTTCTGGCGCTGTGATGGTAGCGCGGGGTGACCTCGGTAATGAGTGGCCCATTCAGGAACTTCCCATTCTTCAAAAAGAAATAATTCGTAAGTGCATAGCTTTTGGACGTCCAGCTATCACAGCTACTCAGATGTTGGAGTCAATGATTATTGCACCTGATCCCACGCGCGCTGAAGTTTCGGATGTAGCGAATGCGGTTTGGGATGGAACAAGTGCTCTAATGCTTTCAGGGGAGACAGCAGTAGGGGCGGACCCGGTTAACGCCCTGGAAACGATGTCACGAGTAGCAGAGAGAGCTGATGATGTATTCGATCATCGCTCATGGGGCGAAGAGTTGTCCGAAATGAGGATGACAGACACCGATGACCCGAATACGTCTGTTACTGATGCGATGACTCAGGCAACTTATAGGGCAGTTACTGAATTAGGAGTGGAAACGATTCTTTGCATATCAGGAACAGGTTTCACTGTCCGATCGATGGCACGATTTAGACCCACTGCACGAATAATCGGTTTAACTTCAGAAACGAGAACAGTAGGACAACTATCGCTTAGCTGGGGGACAGAATCTATGCACCTTAAAGAGGGTGGAGACATCGAATCTAGGATTAACGCTGCGTTGCGAATGGTTAGAGATAGGGCGGGTTTAAAAGCAGGTCAACTTGTAGCCGTTTTAGCTGGTACTAATGCTGACGCCCGAGCAACCAACGTTTTGAGAATTGAACAAATTCCCCACGGTTAAAATTTAAAATTCGTCGCAGAACGGATTTTTGCTTGATGGAATATGAAGTTTCTGCCCAAATATCTTACAGTCGCAGGTATTCATACATTCTGATAAATCAGCTCTTTCACTCCACACGCCAAACGCAAGAGCAAAAATAATTACAATAAAAGCAAATTTGACTAGAAGCTTACTTATGAATCGAAGAACTAAAAATAAAAGTATTCCTAGAATCACTAATACAACGATGCCCAAATTTTCAATAATTTCTGGTGAGATCCAATCAGGAAGTGAGTTTTTAGAAGCAATTTCTTGAAGCGTTTCAGACACATAGGAAGACTAGTCAGACTCAGTTGAAGATAAGTGGAGGGGTGTCGAAAATAAGAAAATTAAAAGCGTTAACCTTCAAGATTAAATAGAGTGAAAAATAATGGAAGAAAATCTTATTACTGGTTTCGGAGGGGCTGTATTAGCGGGCGGACAAAGTAAAAGAATGGGCTTTGATAAAGCTCTATTGGACATTAATGGCAAACCGCTTATTGCTAAAGTTGCCCAGGCGCTAAATGAAGCTGGAATAATTAATTTGCAAATCGTTGGGGGGAATAGCAAAGAGTTTTTGTCTCTTGGCTATGAATGCTTACCTGATGAATATCCAGGAGAAGGTCCACTAGGAGGAATAATCACAGCTCTCAATCATTTTAGGAATGAAGGCAAAAAGCATGTCATGATAGTTGCTTGTGATTTACCAAATATTTCAAAAAATCTTATTAGGGAGATGCTTCTAAAATCACTTAGGGAACCGAAATCGATAGTAGTGCCGGTAGTAGAGGAGCATTTGCAGTGGATGCATGCTTTATGGCCAACAGATGTTTTGCCCACGCTGCTAAAATCTTTTTCAAACAGTGTAAGAGCCCCATGGAGAGCGACTAAAGAATTGCAACTTTTGAAAATTGAAGGAATCGACCCCAAAGTTTTATTTGATATCGATCAACCTGAAGATCTAAAAAAGTTTTGTGACCCTGACTTTTTGAAAGGAGGATTCAACTGAAAACGAAAAGTGAAGAATTTCAGTTTATTGATTCAAAGAGTGGCCTAGAAAAGCTGCTTGCCGAGATTGCAAGTGAAGAAGTTTTGGCTATTGATACTGAATTTCATCGAGAAGGAACTTACTTTCCGAAGGTGGCCTTGATACAAATTGCCTGGGGTGAAGAGAATGTTGCTTTACTGGATCCACTGTCTTGCGACTTACTTTCAATTTCTGAGCTTTTTGAAAGTGAAATAAAATTTGTGATGCACGCTGCTTCACAAGATTTGGAAGTTTTTTCAAGAGTTTGTGGGAGTGTCCCAACGAAATTATTTGACACCCAGATAGCTGCTGGTTTCTTAGGTCTATCGACTCCTTCATTAGGTATTTTACATCAACAGTATTTAGGCATAGATCTTCCAAAAGAAGACAGAATGACCAATTGGTTGTCGCGTCCTTTAACTGAGAGACAGAAATCTTATGCCGCATCAGATGTTAGACATTTAATTGAAATTTATAATTTTCAACTCAATCGCTTGAATGAGCTAGATCGCTTTTCTTGGGTGGAAGATGAGTGCAGATTGTTTCTCGATAGAGAGTCTGTTCGTCGTTCACCTGATGAAGCCTGGAAAAAAATAAAAGAGTTGAGGCGTTTGAAAGGTAAATCAAAAGATGTGGCGCGATCAATCGCAAAATGGCGCGAAATTGAAGCAGCACGTTTAGATGTACCGGTCAGGCGAGTTTTGTCAGATTTGGCAATTATTTCTATATCTCAACAAATTCCAAGATCTATACAAGAACTTGAAAAAGTTAGAGGACTTGAAAAACAAAAAATTAAAAATGGAACAGCACAATCAATTTTGGAAGTGATATCAAAAGCTCCTACTTTTCCTGAAGAAAGTAAAAGAGAAGAGATCAAATCAAAAAATGTAGATATTAGAGCCGCTGTCGCTTTGGTAACTGCTTACATATATCAACTGGCGCGTGATGTGGAAATTGACCCTTCTTTACTAGGAACGCGAAATGATATTGAAGCTTTAATAAGTGGCGACATGAATTCTAAGCTCGCTAAAGGATGGAGAGGTAAGGTTGTAGGTGAGGTGGTTGAAAATATTCTGGGTGGTAAGGTTTCATTGGTTTTTGATGGTGGAAATAGAATATTACTAGAGCCCCGAAATTAGGGAAAAAGTGACACATTCGATCTCCAGTATTCGCTAAGATTGCTTTTTGTTGAACTGTAAGTGGAGGTTTCACGTTGAAAAAAGGACGGCATCGTCGTTTTGAAGAAGCGAGAGCTTTAAAACGTAACCAAGAAATGGATTTTGACTCAATTTTAGAGAGTCTTGATAACGAAGACGAATCTGAAATAGAAGATGCGGGGCATTCACCTGCATTCGACGATTGGGCGTCAGATTTTGAAGATCAAGAGAATACTCCTGAAGAAGAAAGGAGCAACTAAGCTCCTGTCTCTTCTAGGATTTCATCAAGTTTCAAAATATCGTCTGCCCGTAATACTCCTATAAATGAACCTGCAGGGTCTGTTACGGCGAGGATGTCCGTATGTGCGCTTTCCATTGCGGCAATTGCATCTCTTAAAGACCATGAAGGCATAGCAGCAGGAAGCTCGGTCTGAACCAGATCTAAAATCTTGACTTTGTCCCAGTCGTTTCGTTCAATACTTGAAATATCACTCAGGCTTATAATTCCCAGATACTTTTCTTTGTCTACTACCGGAACCGACAGTTCACGTCTTCCTAAAACGTGGGAATAAACAAATTCTGACACTGATGCATCAGGTGGAACAGTTAAAACATCTGTTGTTAAGGCAGAAGTTACCGGCAGGGTAAAGCGCCTCTCAAGATGACCTAAACGCACGCTATGTTGATGTTCAGCAACAGAAGACTTTCCGGCAACAAGCTGACTGACAGCTGCGGCAATCAAAGCTGGGACAACGAAAGTTCCGGCTGTTGATTCTGCAACAAACATCACAGCAGAAATCGGCGCTCTGTAACCGGCTCCCAAAAAAGCAGCAAGCCCGAGGGTTGGGTACAACCCTGGCCTATCTGATCCTATTAGTTCGCCTGTAAATTGACCTAAAATAACTCCTTGAGCAGCTAATGGAATGAATAGTCCTCCGACACCACCTGCAGCTAAAGTCACAAGTGTTGCTGAGATTCTAAGGCCGAACAGTAAAGCTATTAAACCCAGTCCGTTTTCCGGCGATACAACCCATTCCATTGCTTCTATTCCTGGACCTATTGTTAATGGAGAACCAAACGCTGCGTCAGCAGAAATAGCGAGAGCAGCTAAAAGAAGTCCCCCGATGACAACTCTTGGAACAAAGGTAGTTTTCCGTGATTGAGCTTTTGACCACCTTACTAACCAGGCCATTGAACGTCCTCCCAGGCCTGCTAGAACACCTAAGAGAAGAGCGCCGAATAAATCACCCGTTTCAACACCCACGAATAAATCAGCAAGTTTGGAAGCATCAAACCAGGCCATACTTTCATCCGACCCAACTTGAACACTTTTGAAGTCAATACCTATTCGGTACTCGGGGTCATTTAAGAAAGGTATAACAGGTTTGGTGCCAACAAGATTTATATAAGTGACGTAACTCGTAGCAGCAGCGAAAAGAGACGGAAGTAAAGCTCTTCTGTTCACGTCATCTCGATAGGGGGCTTCGAGAGCAAATAGAACACCAGTTGCTGGGGCTTTGAAAACAGCTGCAACACCGGCAGCAGCACCCGCAGTAAGTAAAACTTGAATATCTTCTCGTCTTAGCCAATTTTTGAAACGTTCTGCAAGGGTAATACCTGTCGTTGCTCCTGCATAAATAGATGGTCCTTCCAATCCCAATGAGCCACCTAATCCAATAGTTGCTACTCCAGCCAAAAGTTTTACAGGTAAGTCCCTTAGTGGAAGTCGAGGTTTCCTTTCATGGAATGCTTTTACAAACTCATCGGAGGTGCCTCCACCGGAATTGTTTCCTAAAAAACGAATAATTGAGACGGCTAATAGCAGGCCTATACCGGGAGCCAAAGCTATCTGCCATAATGGACGGCTAGAAATTTCCGCCAATAGAATATCATCTGTTAGTATTTCGAAACCCGCTATTAGAAATGCGACTATGAATCCAGTTGCTATTGACAAAAGGAGAACCGGGCTATTTCCCGTTGGTAGTAGTTTTTTGAGTTTCTCCATTAGACCATTCATACAGGTACTCAGCGTTTGATCCTCATCTGTGAGAAGATTGACTTGAATTCTTAAAAATAAGAGGCAGAATTAGTTATGAGAAAAAGGCATCAGAAACTTAAAGATCCTCTTCTTAAGGCACTAATAAGAGCTTTGGACGAAAACAGAGTGACGGACGGTGCTTCCGCTAGGCGGATATACAGCAAAGATGGTTCGGTTATGGAAGGCGGTCGAGCAGGCATTATATGTTTTCCAGAGGACACTTCAGAAGTAGCGGCATGCGTTTCGATTGCTAAGGAGTTTGACCGAGAGTTTGTAACACGAGGAGCTGGAACAGGTTTGGCTGGGGGATCTGTTCCGTGTAATGACCCAATAATGATAGTCACGACGCGGATGAATAAAATTATCGACGTTGATTTGAAAAAGAGAATTGCTTGGGTTCAACCAGGGGTGGTGAATTTAGATTTATCGAATTCTTTAAAAGGAACCGGTTTGCACTTCGCTCCCGACCCTTCGAGTCAACAAGCATGCACAATAGGGGGGAATGTTGCTAACAATTCAGGAGGGCCCCACTGTCTAGCCTATGGGGTTACTAATTCACACGTAGCAGCTTTAGAAGTAGTACTTCCTGACGCTTCGATTGCTCAATTGGGCACCATCGAAGGTGAGGCTGGGGGTTATGACCTAAGAGGTGTTTTTGTTGGGGGAGAAGGGACCTTAGGTGTGGCGACGCTAATAGCAGTTCGGTTGACTGAGGATCCACCCGAAATTGCGACCCTACTTCTCGATTTTTCGAAAATAACTGATGCTGCTGAGACTGTCAGTCAAATAATTGCTAATGGTGTATTACCAGCGGCTCTGGAGCTTATGGATAGAAATGTTGTAGCGGCAGTTGAACCTTTCGCTAAGGCTGGGTATCCCTTGGATGCTGAGGCGGTATTGATAGCTGAAGTAGATGGATTACCCGAAGGTGTTTCTCATGAAGTGAACATAATTTCTGAGATAGCAAAAAATAATGGAGTCAGGGAAGTCCGAATGGCTGCTAATGAAGAAGAAAGAGAACGCATCTGGAAGGGAAGAAAGAGTGCTTTTGGAGCAATTGCTAAAATACAACCTGATTATTACTTGCATGACACAGTAATTCCGAGAGGACGATTGGCTGAAGTTATTCAAAAGGTCTACGAAATAGCGGAAAAGTATGGCCTGACGGTAATGAATGTTTTCCATGCGGGAGATGGAAACTTACACCCACTGTTGGTTTTCGATGCGCGACTGCCCGGAACTCTGGAAAAAGTGCAACGGGCTGGTGAAGAAATAGTACAAATTTCACTTGAAGTTGGAGGTGTTCTTTCTGGAGAACATGGGATAGGACTAGAGAAACAAAGATTCATGTCACAGCAATTTTCTGAGCGTGACTTAGAGGCACAAGACGCACTCCGTCGTTCTTTCGATCCGGAAAATCGTTCAAATCCCCACAAGGTTCTTCCGACTGGTAGTTCCTGTGGGGAAATGAGTTCTTTAAATGAAATTCCAGAAGGTGTCTGGATATGAAAACTATGGACGAGTTCACTGAAGATGTAGGTGATACTTCTTTTGTCTCAGTACGCGGTGGTGGAACGCGTTGGGGTCTTGGTGGTTCATTAACGGAGGGAACAAATGAAGTTGAGGCGCCAAAAGGTGTAATAAATTTTAAACCTGAAGAAATGATTGTTAGGGCAGGTGCTGGTACAAAATTAAGCACCTTGCAGAACGAGTTGAATGACTTGAAGCAAGAGGTTGCTCTTGCGGGTTTTCCAGACTCAACCGTAGGAGGAAGTCTTGCAGTTGGTTCAAGCAGCCATAGGAGAGCACGAATCGGTGCTGCAAGTGATGTTCTATTGCAAGCCGATTGTGTGGGCGCTGACGGTGAGCAATTTGTAGCAGGAGGCCCAACCGTAAAGAATGTTACTGGCTATGACATTTGCAGACTGCTGGTTTCTTCTCTAGGCACTCTTGCTTTAATGGGAGTAGTAACTTTACGGACTCGACCCAAACCTGAAATGGGAGTTTGGTTAAAAGGTGAACTTCTTCTTGAAGAAATCCTAAGATGTTGTTATCGGCCGGCTAGTGTTTTGCATGACGGTCATAACACTTTTGTACTGATCGAAGGTTATGAAAAAGATCTCCAAAAAGAGAGTGCCTCTTTGGAGAAACTAGGTATGTCAGTTATGGAAATTGATCCAATTATTCCACCTCTGGTAAAAGGAGCACTCCAAGAAAATTTGGATGACGGATTCTTAGACCTTCAAACTGGTGCTGTTTATTCAAATACTCCTCAAGAGAAAGTTGAAATATCAGAAGAGGTGAAACTGCTTTCGGACCGAATAAAGAATAATTTCGACCCGACGGGTAGATTAAACCCTGGTAGGAGACCGTATTAGTATGAATACAGACGGGGAGATAATTTGAAAGAAGATTTACTTCTTTTAGACCCCGAAGCACTTAATGCTTGCGTTTCTTGTGGTTTATGTCTGCCTCATTGCCCCACTTACCGTGTGACTGGCGACGAGAGGATGTCGCCGAGAGGAAGAATTGCATTGATGCGTTCAGTTGGAACGAATGAATTCGATCCTACGGCAGAATGGATTCATTCGATGGATACTTGTGTTCAGTGTCGAGGATGCGAAACTGCATGTCCTTCGTCAGTTCCCTTTGGAGATTTGATAGGTGATACCAAAAAAGCATTATCAGGTATAAGAAAATTACCGTTAGCAGTTAGAGGTGGACTTTTTATTCTTGATAAACCACTGCTACTTGCAGGAGTTACTTTTTTCATTGGAAGTTTGCAAAAACTAGGCTTTCTAAGAAACTCATCTTACATCCCTGCAGATGTACCACTCTTTCGACGTGGCATCAAGACCGATCACTCCTCGGATGACCCTGTTCTTTTCACGGGCTGTGTGATGGAGGCTTGGACTCCATGGGTTCACAGCGCAGCAATTAAGACACTTAATTTTTTTGGTGTGAATGTTTCCTTATCGGGAAAAAAAGTTGGTTGCTGTGGCGCTTTGCACGAGCATTCAGGTTTGAGGTCGGTTTCAGAACGAATAGCCGAAAAAGTAGTTGAAGGAATACCCGGAAAGGGACCTATTCTAGTTAATTCGGCAGGGTGCGGAGCGATGATGAAAGAGTACGGAAAGTTGTTGAAGACAGATAAGGCAAAGAAATTTTCAGAACGCGTATTTGATGTGCACGAATGGATAGCAAAGAATCACGAACTGCCTGACAAGATTGAAAAAAAAGAACACCTCGTTGTCCAAGATCCTTGTCATCTTAGACATGCTCAAAAGTCCCATCAATTTGTGAGAGAAGTATTGTCTCCTTTTGCTGAATTAATCGAATTACCAGATGAAGGGCTTTGCTGTGGTGCAGGTGGAGCATTTTCTGTTTCACAAAAACAACTCTCGACTGAAATCCGCGGACTTAAGAGCAAAGCATTAGTTGAAGCAATGGGGGAAGGGGAAAAATTAAGAGTTGTTAGTGCTAATCCTGGGTGTGTCACCCACCTTCAAGCCGAAGGTTTTGAAATCAAACACCCCCTGGAAGTGGTAGCAGAGTATGTGACGGAAATGAATGGAACCAACGAAATGAATAAATTTGATGAGTAAAGAAATAGAAGAAATAAGATCACAAATTGACGGTCTAGTTGAAAAAGTAGCAGATCTTGCTATGCAAGATCTAAGAGACACAATTAGCGCAGGTGAAGAGAAATCATCCTTTAAAGAAAAGCAACTTGTACGCGTTAGGAGATCTTTGGAAAAGGCGTCGCATCTTCTTTTGGGTTTAGATGAGTGAGATTAGGCATTGACTACCGGTAAAAGTAGGCGACCTTTTCCTTTTACTTCCAATACTCGGTTTGATTCCAAAGTTCCGTAAAGAGTATTTCGTTGCACCAACTTTCTCCCCAAAGGAGATACAAGATCTTCGAAGTCAGATTTTTTAACCATTTGACCATGTTGGGCGCCTGCTGCTCGAGAGATATTTTCATCAATTAATGTGCCACCCAAGTCGTTCACCCCTGCTTTAAGCAACTGGCGAACTCCTTCAAAACCTATTTTTACCCATGAAGCTTGAATGTTAGGAATTATTTTGTTGTAAGCAATTCTTGCGACAGCATGCAATAAAAGAGTTTCCCGGAAAGTAGGTCCGCGTCTAGATTTTCTCTGTAGATAAATTGGAGATGCCATATGCACAAATGGCAAACCAACAAATTCGGTAAAACCGCCAGTTTCTTTCTGTAAGTCGCGACAAAGGAGTAGATGCTTAACCCAGTGCCTGGGATGCTCAATTGAACCAAACATCATTGTTACGTTAGACCTAAGACCTATTTTATGAGCAGTGCGATGAACTTCTAACCATTCTTCAGTATTGATCTTGTCGGGGCACAAGTCTTTACGGATTTCGTCATCTAAAATTTCAGCGGCTGTTCCAGGTAGGGAGGCGAGGCCTGCCTCCATTAAGCGTCTCAAGTAAGACTCCAGTGGTTCGTCCAAACGTCTGGCTCCTTCAAGAACTTCGAGAGCTGTAAATCCGTGGATATGAATATCGGGAACAGCATCGCGAACTGCTTTTGCTACTTCTATGTAGTAGTTGCCATCAAAATTTGGGTGTATTCCTCCTTGAAGACAAACTTCTGTAGCGCCTGCGCGTGCTGCTTCGGCAACACGCGCAGCTATTTCATCCATTTCAAGTAAATAAGGTGTACCCCGAAGATTCAGTGACAATGGTCCTTTTGAAAAGCCACAAAAACGACATTTGAAAGTACAGACATTCGTATAGTTAATATTTCTGTTCGCAACCCAAGTGACCGTATCTCCGACTGCTTCGCTACGGAGAGAGTCAGCGAGCTCTGCAACAGCGGATATTTCTGCTCCTTGTGCTGAAAGAAAAAGCTCGAGCATTTCTGCATCGGCTTCTTCTCCCGACCTGATTGCTTCTATTGCTTCGTGGATTAATCCAATAGGTTTTCTATTAGAAGTGACAAGGTTGGGTAGGGATCCGGGCGATCCAGAGAACCAAACATCATCAGATTCTTCTATTTCTTTATTTGTTACTGATCCTCCCTCTTCAGGTTCCTCATTGGGAGCAAGGGGGTCAGAACGTGCATAACCAGAGGAGTCGCTTAATTCCATTATTGGGAAAGAAAGCGCAGGGCTAGCCCATTTTTTTAGATCAGACGCAAATTCTGGATAAATTGTCAAGCGTGGAACAAGTTCAAAACCTTCCGATTCGGTTACTTGTCTTAGCTTTTCAAGATCAGGCCAAGGTCGTTCAGGGTTAACGTAATCTTTCGTTACAGGTGAAACACCGCCCCAATCATCGATACCTGCCCCAAGTAATTTGCTGAAGTCATCGGAGAGATTAGGTGGTGCTTGGATGTGAATTTCCTTTGGCAGGATTATTCGTGCCAGAGCGATTGTTTCCAAAAAGTCATTTTCCCCGCAAGGTGGATGGTTATGCATAGCAGTGCCGGTTTTGGGAAGAAAATTCTGGACTATCACCTCCTGGATGTGTCCGTAAGTTCTCTGGATTTCAGCTATGACTTTCAAACTT
>JUEM01000025.1 GCA_000817085.1 marine actinobacterium MedAcidi-G1
GTTCTCTTCGCCGAGAGCTTGAAGTAGCCATTACTTCATCACCTTTTTCTTATTCGCAATTATTTTTCTCGGGCCTTTACGAGTTCGTGCATTCGTATGGGTGCGTTGACCTCTAACTGGTAATCCCTTCCGATGTCGAATACCTTCATAACAGCCGATGTCCATTTTTCTCTTTATATTCTGAGACACCTTGCGACGAAGATCACCTTCCACCGTAAGTTGTTCATCGATGAAAGCACGGATTCTTACAACTTCATCATCACTAAGATCTTTTACCCGAGTTGAGAAATCAACTTCTGCAGCTTCACAAATATTTTCTGCAACAGTACGACCTATACCATGCAAATAAGTCAGGGAGACTACAACGCGCTTCTCCCTCGGAATATCAACACCTGAAATACGAGCCATAGATTCTTCTCCTAACCCTGTCTCTGCTTATGACGCGGATTGGTACAAATCACCCGAACACGACCATGACGTCTAATGACTCGACACTTCTCACACATTTTCTTAACACTTGTTCTTACTTTCATAATTTCTACTTACTTGTACCTATAGGTAATTCGTCCTCTAGTTAAATCATAAGGAGTTAGTTCAACCTGGACACGATCTCCAGGGAGTATACGAATATAGTGCATCCTCATTTTTCCTGAAATATGGGCTAAAACATTATGGCCATTTTCTTCCAGTTCAACTCGGAACATCGCATTCGGCAACGGTTCAAGAACCGTTCCCTCCATTACAATTGCATCTTCTTTAGACTTCGTCAGAACTAAACTCCCAAATCCTATAAATTAAAATTGAAAAACTTGTATAACGGCAACCGGTAAAGAGCCGACTAATAACGCTACCCGACAGCTAAGAAGCGTCCAACCCCTAAAAGGTCTGTATTTAATTCATTTAATTTAATTTCCACTGATTGCACCATCTATAACATCCTGTAAACGCGAAAAAACCGCATCCTCAGTTCCTAATCCATCAACAACAATCAAATTATTACGCTCTTCAAACCACTCCAAGAGTGGAGCTGTCTCATTTTCATAAATTTCAAGTCGTCGTTTTATTGCTTCTTCAGTATCATCTGCACGCGATCTATCCAGCATTCGTTGAGTAACCTCACCTACCGGAACTTCTAGATTTATAGCAAGATCTAGACTCAACCCACTAGAAAGCAACTCTTCTTCTAAAGCTTGAGCCTGGGACGACGTCCTCGGATAACCATCTAAAATAAAACCACTTGTTATCACATCCTCCATTTCAATACGTTCAGCAACAATCGCATTAATTATTTCATCAGGCACAAGATCACCAGCGTCCATTATAATTTTTGCTTTTTTACCTAATTCAGTCTGCGTTTCGACAGCTGCACGCAATATATCTCCTGTCGAAATATGAATAGTTCCATACGACTCACTTAGTCTGAAACACTGAGTTCCTTTCCCAGAACCCTGTCGACCGAGAATCACTAAACGTATATTTTTCATTTTCTTTTCTTGAAGTGGAACTACTTCAAGAAACCCTCATAGTTTCTCATAGTGAGCTGAGAATCAACCTGTTTCATAGTTTCTAAAGCAACACCTGAAGCAATAAGTATTGAAATACCTACGAATCCAAAACCACTTGCACCCGAAGAAGACGACCCTACACCGGAAGTTGTATCTAAAAATACGTTTATAAGAATTGACGGAATAAGTGCTACAGCTGCTAAAAATAAAGCTCCTGGGAGGGTAATTCGAGATAAAATTTTTGCTAGATATCTTTCAGTTTGATAACCCGGTCGAATACCGGGCACAAAACCACCCTGTTTTCTTATTGTGTCTGCTTGACGAACTGGATCAAAAGTTATAGCTGTATAGAAATATGCGAAGCCAACTACTAAAAGACCTGTTATAGCAAAGTAAAAAACATTATCTGGTTGAGCAAGATTATTATCTACCCAGCCTCTAAAACCATCCCAAGGTAAAGCTGCAGCTATAAGAACAGGCAGATAAAGAATTGAAGACGCAAAAATTATCGGTATTACTCCAGATTGATTCACCTTCAAAGGTATGTAGGTGTTTTGACCCCCATACATACGCCGACCAACAACTCGTTTTGCGAATTGAACTGGTATCCGTCTTTGACCTTGTTCAACAAAAACCACTACAGTAATAATTGCAATCAAAACAGCAAGGACAACTACGAGAGCTACCACACCATTTTCAGCGTGAATAAGCGAACCTTGAGCCGGAAAACTACTAATAATTGAAATCATTATCAGTAAAGACATTCCATTACCTATACCTTTTTGAGTGATCAGTTCTCCCATCCACATAAGAAGTGCTGTTCCCGCTGTCAGGGTAAGAACTACAACACTTACCGTTCCAATATGAAAATTGGGTAGAAGATTTGAACCAGAGGAACCGCTAATTGCATTGCCACTGTCATTGAACAAAAAGGCAAAACTAGTAGATTGAATGACCGCAATTATTACTGTCATATACCTAGTCCACTGAGTTATTTTTCTCTGACCAACCGCACCCTGCTGTTGCCATTGCTCTATTCGAGGTACGACAACCCCAAGGACCTGCATAATGATCGAAGCAGTAATATATGGCATCACTCCAAGAGCAAAAACAGCAAAACTTGTTAATGACCCTCCTGAAAAAAGTTGCAAGAAGGCTAGAACTCCACCTTGATTAGCTCTATCTCTCAAAAGTTGCACCTGTTCTACATCAATGCCAGGTGCTGGAACAAAAGCTCCAATCCTGTAAAGAAGGATCATTAAGAGAGTAAATAAAATCCTCTTTCTTAAATCCCCTACGCGGAACATATTCAACATGCTTTTAAGCAAGGACTTCTCCGTTCACAAATAATTCTCTTTTATAAATAGACATCATCGATTTGTTAAAGCATTACCCTTAGCAGCTGGCCTTATAGAGAATGGTAGATCTAATTTCTCCACAGAGCCACCCGCGCTCGTTATAGCTGCTTCAGCAGATGCTGAAATAGCATGCGTTTTAACATTAACAGCGCGTTTAATTTCACCCCTGCCTAATACTTTCACTAAAGATTTTTTAGCAATTAGACCGCGGTCGTAAAGAGTTGCAGGGCTGATTTCTATAAGTCCAGATTCTTCAATCGTGTCCAAATTAACTGCTTGATATTCGACTCTAAAAGGATTATTAAAACCTTTCAATTTTGGAATTCTTTGAGCAAATGGCATTTGGCCACCTTCAAAACCTGCGCGAACTTTACTACGCGCCTTTTGGCCTTTCATCCCGCGGCCTGCGGTTTTACCACCTTTACCAGCAATACCCCTAGCCACTCTTTTAGAACGACGTTTCGAACCGGGTGCTGGAGACAAATCATGGACTTTCATATCACTTAACCTCCTGTACTTCTACCAAATGAGGCACACGAGCTAACATTCCTCTTATTTCGGGTCTATCTGGAAGAGTATTAACTCTTCCTATACGACCCAGCCCCAAGGCCCTTAGAGTTCCACGTTGTTTGGGTTTAGTCCCGATGGAAGATCTAATTTGTCTTACTTGTAACTGTAAAGCAGAATCACTATTCATTATCATTCTCCGATGGCTCCAGTGCTGAAGAATCAGGTTTTCCGATTCCTGCTTCAGATCTTAGATATGAATCTAAAAGAGCTTTGGGAACAAAATCTTCAGCAGGGATTCCTCTCATCTCTGCAATTTCATCTGGTCGTCGTAAACCTTTAAGGCCAGCGATAGTCGCTCTAGCCACATTTATATGATTAGCAGAACCTAAAGATTTACACAAAACATCTTGTATCCCAGCTTCTTCTAATACTGCACGTGCTGCACCTCCTGCTATAACTCCAGTACCTGGAGCTGCGGGCTGCATTAAAACACGTCCTGCCCCCATCACACCTTCAATAGTGTGAATAATAGTACTTCCTGCCATTGGAACAGAAAAAACATTTCGTTTTGCCTCTTCAGTGCCTTTTTGAATTGCCAAAGGAACTTCCTTTGCTTTCCCGTAACCGAGTCCAACTCGACCTGCACCATCTCCAATCACTACAAGTGCTGTAAAGGAAAAACGCCTACCACCCTTAACAACCTTGGCAACACGATTTATATGAACTACTCGTGATTCTCTCAGAGGAATCATTTCAGCTGGTGTTTCAACTGTCATCAGAACTCCAATCCTTCTTTTCTAGCTGCATCTGCCAAAGCAGCTACACGTCCGTGATATCGGTAACCGCTTCGATCAAAAACTACTTTTTGAACACCCGCTTCGTTAGCTCGGTTTGCAATTTGACGGCCAACTTCTACGGCAGCGTCAATGCCACTAATTCCATTTGCAATACCATCTTGTTGAGTCGATGCAGAAACTAAAGTTTCACCGATTTCATCATTTATTAATTGTGCAGATATGTGCTTGCTGGATCTAAATACAACCAGTCTTGGTCGATTTTCTGTTCCAAAAACTGATTTACGTATCCGTCTATGACGACGATGACGACCAGCGCGTCTATCAGATTTAATGCTCACTTCGCCGCCTTTCCAGCTTTACGCGCTACATGTTCTCCAACGTATCTAATACCTTTTCCTTTATAAGGTTCAGGTTTGCGGTAGCTTCTGATGTCAGCAGCAACTTGACCAACCACCTCTTTATTTATCCCTGAAACAATTATTTGAGTAGGTTCCGGTACATCAAAAGTAATGCCTTCTGGCGCCTTTACTTTAACAGGATGACTAAAACCAAGCTGCAATTCAAGACCGTCGCCACTTTTTGCCGCTCTATAGCCAACTCCTACTATTTCAAGTTCTTTCTTGAATCCCTCAGAAACTCCTATAACCATATTGTTAATTAGGGATCTGGTCAGTCCATGCAAAGCCTTATTTTTTCGATCATCATTAGGTCTTTCGACTAAAACCGTGCCGTCTTCTTGGCGCACATCGATTTCACCGGGTAAATCTAAATCTAAAGATCCTTTAGGACCAGTGACTCCCACATTTCTACCTTGAATAGAAATATTTACATCAGTTGGGACAGAAATTGGTTCTTTTCCGATTCTCGACATCTTTCCCCTCCTTACCAGACGTAACAGAGAATTTCGCCACCCATACGTCGACGGCGAGCCTCTCTATCACTCATGAGTCCTTTGCTTGTACTCACTACAGCTACACCCAAACCTCCAAGCACGCGAGGGATTCTGTCTGATTTGGTATAAACCCTTAGTCCTGGTTTAGAAACTCTTTTTATTCCACTAATTACACGTTTACGTGAATCTGTGTACTTCATTGTTATAGACAGAACATTACCTGTTGCTCTTTCTGAAGTGCTGACATCAAAATCGCTAATATAACCCTCTTCTTTTAATATGTCGGCAAGAGCAATTTTTTGTTTTGATGAAGGCATAGCAACTCCATCATGCATTGCTTGATTTGCATTACGTATACGAGTGAGCATGTCTGCTACTGGATCTGTCATTGTCATAAAGCCCTCCCCTCACCAACTCGACTTGGTCAAACCAGGTATTTCACCTGCTAAAGCCATCTCACGAAGGCATATGCGACAAAGGCCGAAATCTCTGTATACAGAACGCGTTCTACCGCACTTTCCGCATCGCGTATAAGCCCGAACTTTAAATTTCGGAGTTTTCTTTTGTTTGTTAACTAAAGCTTTTTTAGCCACTAGGAAGCTTCCTCTCGGAATGGGAACCCAAGAGCTCTAAGTAAAGCCCTTCCACCCATATCATCAGATGCTGAGGTAACGATAGTTATATCCATACCTCGCACACGGTCAATTTTGTCATAATCAATTTCTGGAAAAATAAGTTGCTCAGTAACACCCAGTGTGTAATTTCCATTGCCATCAAAGGCCTTTACACTGCAACCTCGAAAGTCGCGAACTCTAGGTATAGCAAGATTCATAAGCCGGTCTAAAAATTCATACATTCTATTTCCTCTGAGTGTGGTTTTGGCTCCAATCGCTTGACCTTCACGAAGTCGAAAATTTGAGATTGAGGTCTTGGCTTTTGTGATTATTGGTTTTTGACCGGTAATTAATTCCAAGTCAGCCAATGCTCCATCAAGAACCTTTGACTGCTGGGCTGCTTCACCAACGCCCATATTTACAACCACTTTCACCAATTTAGGAACCTGCATAGTATTGGGTAATCCAAGTTCTACTTTCAAATTTTCACGCAGCTCAGTCTCATACCTTTGTCGGAGACCCAAAGGAGTTTTAGTCTCAACCATCTAGATCAACTCCTGTTCGTTTACAGATTCGTACTTTTTTTCCTGATTCACCAAGTCGATAGCCAACTCTTGTCGGTTTTCCATCGGATGGGCTTAAAAGCGCCACATTTGAGGCATCTATCGGCATAGTTTTGTCAATTATGCCACCCTGCATTGTCTCGGATGTAGCTTTTTGGTGACGCTTTACTTGATTTACCCCTTCAATAATTACTGAATTCCGTTGAGGGATAACACGGCTGATTTCACCTTCACGGCCTTTATCTTTCCCAGCCAAAACTCTTACTTGATCACCTTTTTTTATTTTCATCTAAATCACCTCTGGTGCTAAAGAAACAATTCTCATGAATTTTTTCTCTCGCAATTCTCTACCTACTGGACCGAAAATACGTGTTCCTCTTGGCTGATGTTGATCATCTATCAATACAGCAGCATTTTCATCAAAACGTATATAAGAACCATCCAAGCGTCGCGATTCTTTTGCAGTGCGAACCACTACACACTTAACAACTTCACCTTTTTTAACTGCAGCTCCAGGATTTGCATCTTTAACAGTTGCTACGAAAACGTCTCCGACGGAGGCATACCTCCGCCTCGTTCCTCCTAAAACCTTGATGCACAAGACTTCCCGGGCTCCCGAATTATCAGCCACCTTTAAGCGGGTTTCCTGCTGGATCATTACTTAGCCCTCTCTAAGATTTCAACCAGTCGCCAACGTTTTGTTTTTGACAAGGGTCGAGTTTCCTGAATCCGAACGCGATCTCCAACACTTAATTGATTTTCTTCATCATGTGCTTGAAGCTTCTTTGTGCGTTGAACTGTTTTTCCGTATCTACGGTGACGAACCCTGTCCAGAGTTTCTACTACTGCAGTTTTGTCTTGAACTACAGAAACAACTAAACCTTCACGTACTTTGCGTCGGTTAATTCTTGTTGAAATGATTTCATCACTTGTCATTTGTTCATCAGCCATTTGTTCATCAGTCATCAGTCGACTCCTCGCCATTATCTAAAGAAAAACCTTCAGCAGCAGAAATTTCTCTTTCTCTTAATTCAGTTAAAACTCTTGCCACTTCACGCTTAACTTGACCTACTCGAGCATGATTTTCTAACTGGCCAGTTGCAAGTTGAAATCTTAGATTAAATAATTCTTCTTTTGACTCACTGAAACGTTCGAGTAAATCCGTATCACCGAGGTCTCTTAAACTCTTTTTTCTAGCCATTTAGAAGCCCTCCTCTCGTTGAACGAAACGCGCTTTTATAGGAAGTTTTTGTATTGCCCTTTCGATAGCTTCACGAGCAACCTGAGTGTCGCTATAAGATAATTCAAAAAGAATTCGTCCTGGACGTACTACAGCAACCCACTTCTCAGGATTTCCTTTACCTGAACCCATACGAGTTTCAGCAGGTTTTTCAGTTACAGGTTTATCTGGGAAAACATTTATCCATACCTTCCCACCACGTTTAATATGACGAGTCATCGCTATTCGAGCAGCTTCTATCTGGCGTGAAGTAATCCATCCAGGCTCAAGTGCCTGAAGCCCATATTCACCAAAATTTACCCAATTATGCCCCTTAGACATCCCTCGGCTTCTTCCGCGCTGTTGTTTACGATGACGAACTTTTTTTGGCATAAGCATTCTAATCACCATCCCCTGAACGGAAATGAGGTGTTTCAGTATGCTCCCGAGTTGAAGCTTCAATGGCCTCTTCCTCGGCTAACAAACGTTCAAATTCAGCATCGCCTTCTTTAACAAGAGGAACTATTTCGTCTGCTGATTCTTCTTCAACCACCTCAGCAGAATCGACTTCCACTACAGAGTCGGCAGTCCTCTTCCTTCCTGCCGCTGAAGAAATAACTCCACGAGACTTACTTTGACCGGATGTCTCACCAGCAGCCATAGCCGCCTCACGGGAAATTTTATCTTCGAGGCGAGACTTATAGGGAAGAATGTCACCTTTATATATCCAGACTTTCACACCAAGAATTCCATAAGTGGTATCAGCCTCACGGAAGCCATAGTCAATGTCTGCTCTCAAAGTATGCAGGGGAACTCTTCCTTCCCTATACCATTCTGTTCTGGACATCTCAGCTCCACCTAAACGGCCGGAACACTGAACCCTGATCCCTAAAGCCCCAGCTTTTTGTGCGTTCTGAACAGCTCTCTTCATAGCCCGACGAAAAGCAACTCTGCCTGTAAGTTGATCAGCAACTCCCTGAGCAATCAAAGCAGCATCTAGTTCCGGCTCCTTTATTTCTTGAATATTTAGCTGAACTTGAAGATTTCCAGAAATTTCACCTAAACCTTTTCTCAAGCGATCTGCTTCAGCACCTTTCCTGCCAATAACTATTCCAGGCCTGGCGGTATGCACATCAACTCTTAAACGGTCACGAGTACGCTCGACTTCTACGCGACTTATTGCAGCATGAGGTAACTCTGTCATTAAGAAATCACGAATCTTCCAGTCTTCCAAAAGATTGTCAGCATATTCTTGACGTGTTGCGAACCATCGTGACTTCCAATCCGTTGTTACACCGAGTCGAAATCCATAAGGATTAACCTTTTGACCCATTAGTTGGCCTCTTTTTCATTTTGTTCATCATTTTCAACATCATTATCCGAGTCATCGCCAATCACATCTTCTTCAACAGACTCTTCACCTTCAGAATCATCAACAATCACATCTTCTTCAACAGACTCTTCACCTTCAGAATCATCAACAATCACATCTTCTTCAACAGACTCTTCTTTAGAAGGTTTGGCCTTCTTATTTTTTGATTTTGTTTCCTCTTCAGATTTTGTCTCAGATTGAAGATTTTTTCTTTCATCTCTTAGCTCGGCCCGAGTTTGAAAAACCTCTAGCTCCTCCTCTGAATAGCGTGAAACAACAACTGTCAAATGGCAGCTTCTTTTAAAAATTGAAGTTGCACGTCCGCGCGCTCTTGGTCTAAACCTTTTTAAAGTAGGGCCTTCATCAGCGAAACACTCCGAAATAAAAAGTTCTTCCTGAGGAATTCCATTATTATTATTAGCGTTTGCTACTGCTGAATTTAAACAACCAGAAATAATTTCTGAGACTGATCTTTCGCTAAAAGCCAAAATTTCGTCAGCTCTACTAACAGACTTATTTCGAATTTGATTTAACACAGGTCTAGCTTTATGGGCGGAAACACGGGCATAACGGACAACTGCTCGAGTGCTTTCACGGTTTTCAATTTTGGATAAAGAACCATCTAAAGAAACCATTAGTTAGTAGCCCTCTCTTGACCACTATGAGAACGGAAAGTTCTTGTGGGTGCAAATTCTCCTAATTTATGACCGACCATCGACTCTGTAATAAATACAGGAACATGCTTTCTACCATCGTGAACTGCAATCGTATGACCTAACATGTCTGGCACAATTGTTGAACGGCGAGACCATGTTCGAATTACTTTTTTCTCTCCTGAACCATTCATGCCATCTACTTTTTTCAAAAGATGGTCATCAACGAAAGGTCCTTTTTTCAAACTTCTTGGCATTACTTTCTACCTCCGTCCTCTTCCGCGACGACGCCTAACGATCATCTTGTCGGAATGTTTTCCTCTTTTTCTAGTACGTCCTTCTGGTTTACCCCAAGGGGAAACAGGGTGACGACCACCAGATGACTTTCCTTCACCACCGCCTAATGGATGGTCTACTGGGTTCATAGCAACGCCACGGGACTGCGGCCGTACACCTTTCCATCTATTTCGTCCAGCTTTTCCGATACTGATTAATTCGTGTTCTTGATTGCCAACTTCTCCTATTGTGGCGCGACAATCGATCCTAACTCTCCGCATTTCGCTGCTTGGTAGTCGTAAAGTAGCAAAATCTCCTTCTTTAGCAACTAACTGAATACTAGAACCAGCACTACGTGCCAATTGGCCTCCGCCCTCTGGATGCAACTCAACATTGTGAACAACTGTTCCAACGGGAATATAACGAAGGGGTAATGCATTTCCAGAACGTATTTCACTTCCTTGTCCTGACCTAAGTACGTCACCTACTACTACGCCGCGTGGAGCCAAAATGTAACGTTTCTCTCCATCGTGATAATGCAGTAACAAAATTCTACAACTTCGATTTGGATCATATTCAACGGCAGCAACAGTCGCTGGAACACCATCTTTATTTCGTCTAAAATCAACAACTCTGTACTTCTGTTTATGTCCTCCTCCGCGATGACGCGAAGTTTTACGACCATAGTTATTACGACCACCGGTAGAAACTTTTTTCTCGACCAGAGTTCGCTCAGGAGTAGTTTTAGTTATTTCAGAAAAATCCGCTACCGTTTGGAATCGTCTTCCCGGGCTGGTTGGTTTACGCTGTCGCTGCGGCATATTAGACCTCAAACAATTCAATAGAGTCGCCTTCTGCAAGGGTCACATAGGCCCTTTTCACATCAGGACGTTTTGACATAGTTGGTTTACGACGATTTCTTTTTAATTTTCCCTTACGATTTAAAGTATTTACTTTCAAAACACTCACATCAAAAATCTTTTCAACAGCATCTCTAATTTCTGGTTTTGAAGCAGATTTATGAACTTCAAACGCAAAAACATTTTGCTCTAGAAGAGCAAACGACTTCTCCGAAACGATTGGTCTGACAATCACATCTCTGAGATCTTTCATGATTCCGAACTTTCATCTTTAGAGTCTTCTGAATTTCTCATTGAAGTAGTGTCTGGCAAATTATTCTTTGTAAACACGACCCAATCATTTACTAAAACGTCATAAGCATTCAACTCATCTGGAGATATAACATGAACTCGATCTAAATTCGCAAAACTTTTCCAAGTGTTCAAATCGTTTTGATCAACAACAAGTAAAACTCTGCCTTCTACACCCAACGCATCAAGAACAGCTACCGCTGTTTTTGTTTTTGGTAATTCAAAATTCCATTCATCAATAACTAAAACATGCTCTGACGATGCGCGATCTGAAAGAGCTGACTTCAATGCCAAGCGAATCATTTTCTTAGGAGTCTTCTGCGAGTAATCGCGTGGCTTGGGCCCTAGCGCAACTCCGCCACCGCGCCACTGAGGAGAGCGAATTGAACCGTGTCTAGCGCGACCAGTTCCCTTTTGACGCCATGGTTTTGCTCCTCCGCCTCTGACTTCTGCTCTTGTCTTAGTGCTCTGAGTCCCGCTACGTCTAGCGGCTAATTGAGCAGTAACTACTTGGTGCATAACAGCAACGTTGGGATCGATACCAAAGGTTTGAGGATCCAGATCGATAGTGCCAGTTTTGGAGCCAGTTAGGTCTTTAATGTCAACAGCACTCATCAAACTGCTCCCTTTACTGCATCTCTAATTAAAACAGTAGAACCATTTGGACCTGGCACTGAACCCTTGATAAGTAAAAGTTCTTTTTCAGTATCTGTTTGTACAACTTCAAGATTTAAAATTGTTGTTTTCTGATTACCCATTCTTCCAGGAAGTTTTTTACCTTTAAAAATTCTTGACGGCGTTGCGCATTGACCCACTGCTCCGGGTTTACGGTGCACCTTGTGAGCACCATGGGAGGCCCTTTGACCCTTAAATCCATGCCTCTTCATAGCTCCTGCAAAACCTTTACCTTTGCTAACTGAAGTGACATCAACTCTTAGGTTTTCAGAAAGAGTTTCGACAGTTAATTCCTGCCCTACTTCATATCCATCTACATCATCCAAGCGAAGCTCTACCAACTTTACGCCTGCATCAACCCCATTGGATGCAAAGTGACCTGCTTCCGGTCTTGTTAATTTTTGTTCATCTTTTTCTCCAAAAGTAACTTGAAGCGCACTGTATCCGTCACGTTCCGTAGTTTTAACGCGTACAACACGATTGGGCCTTATGCGTAGAACCGTTACAGGGATCACGGAATTATCTTCATCCCACACTTGGGTCATTCCGACCTTTTCTCCCACTATTGCTTTATTAGCCATTTTTTTTCCTACGCACACTCAGCGAGTGCTCGTTAATTTCTATTTATCTAAATCCATGCAAACGCTCCGCTGGGAAACCCCGGCGGAGCGCTGATATCGGTTGTGCCATTCGGTTCCCAACTATTTTGAAGGGCCTTAAGGGACGTCAGCTTTAGGTGCTAAAACAACAAACACCGACTGATAACGATACGGCGCATAATGACATGGCACAACCGAAAATCCCTTTAATAAAGATAACTTTGCCCCAAACATCCCATTTCAGTGACTCTTTTAGAAGTACCGTCGGAATAGTTATAAATATAAAAAAACAGCTGCAGGTGAAACCCTTGGAAAATCAAGTAAAAGATAGTGAAAGATTGCCAAAATGGGTCATTAAGGCATTAGCAGCGCTACTAGGCGGATTTGCTCTTCTTTGGTACTCCCGTGGAGTTATTTCTGCACTAAGACCCCTTCTTATAATACTTTTAGTTTCTCTCTTCCTTTCTTTCGCTCTGGAGCCTGCGGTAAACAGACTTGAAAAATTGGGATTAAAGAGAGGGATAGGAACAGCTTTGACTTTCCTGATTTGCTTTGCCGCTCTAGGCGGTTTTGGCTTTCAAGTCGGATCTCTTCTAGCTGATCAAGTAACTGAATTTAATAATAATATCCCAACCTATCTATCTGATATCGATGAATTTCTTGATGATAATTTTGGAATTGAAAACGCTACTTCAGACCTACAAGAAAAATACGACTCTGGAGCTTTAGCAAAGTGGCTCGGAGATTTAGCTGACGATCTTGCACGTTTCGGCACAACCGTTGCAAATGTTTTATTCCAGCTATTTACAATTGCTCTTTTCTCTTTCTACTTAGTAGCTGAGGGACCAAAAGTCAGAAAGCTTGTATGTTCGTTTCTTGCCCCGCGCCGTCAGGGGCAAGTTTTGGAAATTTGGGATCTTGCTGTATCTAAAACAGGCGGATACATACTTTCAAGGAGTGTCCTTGCTGTACTTTCAGGAGCAATTCATTGGTTAATTTTTGAAATAATCGGACTCCCCTCTGCACTGGCTCTCGCTTTATGGGTTGGAGTTATTTCTCAATTTGTACCCGTTGTAGGGACTTATATAGCCGGGGTGTTGCCACTTATAGTGGGACTACTGGGTGAACCCGTTGATGGACTATGGGTATTAATAACAATTGCTGTCTATCAACAAATAGAAAATTATTTAATCTCACCTAGAATCACTGCTCATACAATGCAAATCCATCCAGCCGTCGCATTTGCTTCAGTGATTGCTGGTTCTGCGATACTAGGGGTAGTGGGAGCTTTATTAGCACTCCCAGCAGCAGCAACTATTCAATCCGTAATAAGTTCAGTTGCCCGTAGACACGAAGTTTCTGAAGAATTACTCGCAACAAAAACTCAAAGAGAAGGTTCCCTAAAGAGAAACACTCCAGAAGACATCAACCCAGAACAAAAAAATACCGACTAGTTTTGCTGAATTTTTATTTCAATATCTATGCCTGCTGGTAGATCAAGCCTTTGAAGAGAATCAACAGTCTTAGGAGATGGGTTAAGAATGTCGAGAAGTCTCTTATGGATCCTCATCTCAAAGTGTTCGCGAGAATCCTTGTCCTTGAAAGGCCCACGAATCACTGTATAGCGATGCTTTTCTGTAGGTAGAGGTACCGGTCCTCGAAGATCCGCTTGAGTTCTGCGAACAGTTTCAACAATTTTTTTTGCTGATTGGTCGATTACCTCATGATCGTAGGCTTTAAGCCTAATTCTTATTTTTTGACTCGCTGCCATAAGTTAAATCCGTACTACTTAATAACTTTAGTTACAGCACCAGCACCCACAGTCCTACCACCTTCACGAATAGCGAAGCGAAGTCCTTCATCCATAGCAATCGGGGCAATCAACTCAACCGACATGGTTGTGTTATCGCCCGGTATGCACATTTCAGTTCCTTCGGGTAGAGCAATGCTTCCGGTCACATCAGTTGTTCTAAAATAAAACTGTGGTCGATAGTTGGAAAAGAATGGCTTATGACGTCCACCTTCTTCTTTTGTAAGAACGTATACCTCAGCTTCAAAATGTGTATGCGGAGTTATTGAACCAGGAGCAGACAAAACCTGACCACGCTGGACATCTTCTTTATCAATACCGCGAAGCAAAGCGCCAATATTATCGCCGGCCAGACCCTCATCGAGAAGTTTTCTGAACATCTCGACACCAGTGCAGGTCGTTTCTTGGGTGTCTTTGATACCAACAATTTCTATTGTGTCGCCAGTATTAACTTTGCCCTGTTCAACACGACCGGTAACAACCGTTCCGCGACCTGTAATCGAGAATACGTCTTCAATCGGCATAAGGAATGGCTTATCGATATCACGTTCGGGCTGTGGTATATATTCGTCCACCTGATCCATAAGATCAATAATTTGAGCTGCGGAATCTCCATCGCCTTCCAAGGCCTTAAGAGCCGAAACTCTAACAATTGGTGTGTCGTCTCCTGGGAAATCGTATTCATTTAAAAGATCCCTAACTTCCATTTCCACTAGTTCAAGAAGCTCTTCATCGTCAACAACATCACACTTATTTAAAGCCACAATAATCTTTGGAACCCCAACCTGGCGTGCAAGCAACACATGCTCTCGAGTTTGAGGCATCGGTCCATCAGCTGCGGAAACCACCAAAATAGCTCCATCAACCTGAGCCGCGCCAGTAATCATGTTTTTAATGTAATCAGCGTGTCCTGGCATATCGACATGGGCATAGTGCCTGTTACCTGTCTCATACTCTACGTGTGAAACGTTAATAGTGATACCACGCTCGCGTTCCTCTGGCGCATTATCAATATTCTCAAATGCTGTAAAAGCTGTATTATCAGGATCTGAATCTGACAATACCTTGGTTATTGCAGCAGTAAGAGTTGTCTTACCGTGATCGATGTGTCCCATCGTTCCCACATTTACGTGGGGCTTATTTCTTTCGAACTGGGCCTTAGCCATGACTCTCCTCGAGTTTCTCTATTATTTTATATTACCTTCTCAGTAGGTTAAGCCTATTCACCGCGAATGCGGGTGACAATCTCTTCCTGTACTGATGAAGGAGTTTTTTGATACGAATCGAACTGCATTGTATATGTTGCGCGCCCTTGGGTGCGAGAACGCAGATCTGTAGCATAGCCGAACATCTCGGATAGCGGCACCTGTGCAGTAACTACTTGGTTATTTCCTCTTGCTTCCATTTGTCCAACTTTGCCTCTTCTGGAATTTAAATCACCAACTACGTCACCCATATAATCTTCAGGCGTTACAACTTCTACAGCAAAAATTGGCTCCAGAAGAACCGGCTTAGCCTGTTTTATAACCTCTCTAAACCAAGCCTGCGCAGCAATTTTAAAAGCCATCTCAGATGAATCAACATCATGGTGTTTTCCATCGTTAAGGGTCACTTTCATACCCAAAACTTGAAAACCTGCAAGGACACCAGAAGTCATGGCAGATTGGATGCCAGCATCAACGGCTGGAATATATTCCTTTGGAATACGACCTCCCGTAACTTTGTCTACGAAACCATAGGTTTCTTCACCTTCTGTGAGAGGTTCCACAGTCGCAACAATTTCAGCAAATTGGCCCGAACCGCCAGATTGTTTCTTATGGGTGTAGCGATAATTTTCAACTGCTTTGGTAATTGTTTCCCGATAAGCAACTTGTGGTTTTCCTACATTTGCGTCAACACGAAACTCACGCAACATTCGGTCAACTAGAACTTCAAGATGCAACTCTCCCATACCACCAATGATTGTCTGACCTGTTTCTTCATCACTTCTAACTGTAAAAGTAGGGTCTTCATCAGAAAGAGCACCTAAGGCCTTGCCCATTTTGTCCTGATCAGCTTTCGAGCGAGGCTCAACAGCCACATGAATTACAGGATCCGGAAAGTCAAGCTGTTCGAGCATAAGAGGGTGATCAGGTGAACAAAGGGTGTCACCCGTCTTTGTGTCTTTGATCCCTACACCAGCGACTATGTCACCGGTTCGAACAATGTCAAGATCTTCCCGATCGTTTGCGTGCATCTCTAAAATGCGTCCAATCCGTTCTTTAGAACTCGACCGCGTATTTAAAACAGTTGCACCTTTTTCCAAAGTGCCGCTATAAACCCGGAAGTAAGTCAACTTTCCGACATGAGGATCTGTCATAATCTTGAAAGCAAGAGCAGCAAATGGCTCGTCATCACTAACAGAGCGCTTCGTGACCTCTTCACTTCTAGGTTCAATACCTTCAACGGGTGGAAGATCAAGCGGTGATGGTAAATACTCAACAACAGAGTCGAGAAGAGGTTGAACACCTTTATTCTTAAAAGCTGTACCGGTTAAAATTGGCACACAATCGCCTGAAAGGGTTCCTTGACGAATTGCTGCTTTCAAATCATCAATTGTAATTTCTTCTTCACCGACAAATTTTTCAAGGATATTCTCATCGAACTCAGCAAGAAGATCTACAAGTTCTGCCCTGTATTCATCAGCTTGGGATTTTAAATCATCTGGAATCTCTACCTCGTTCCATGAGGCGCCTAAATCTTCACTTTCCCAAACCAAAGCTTTCATAGTTACCAAATCAATAACACCAGCAAAATCGGCTTCAGCTCCTATAGGCAATTGGATCACAGCAGCTTTGCAACCGAGACGCTCTTTGATCGTTCCCAGAACAAAGAAAAAATCAGCTCCGGTTCGGTCCATTTTGTTGATAAAACACATCCTTGGAACATTATGACGATCGGCTTGACGCCAAACTGTTTCAGTTTGTGGTTCCACACCTGCTACCCCATCAAAAACTGCTATTGCACCATCTAAAACTCTTAAAGAACGTTCTACCTCAACTGTAAAATCAACGTGTCCGGGAGTGTCAATAATATTGATCCTGTGATCGTTCCAAAAACAGCTGGTAGCAGCGGAAGTAATGGTAATTCCCCTCTCTTGCTCCTGCTCCATCCAGTCCATGGTCGCGGTGCCTTCATGCACTTCACCAATTTTGTAATTCACACCCGTGTAATACAAGATTCGTTCTGTGGTCGTAGTTTTACCCGCGTCAATATGAGCCATAATTCCAATATTGCGAGTTCTCTCAAGAGGGTGTCGATTAGCCATACCTGTTTACCTGAATTTAATTACCAGCGATAATGTGCAAACGCTTTGTTGGCTTCAGCCATTTTATGTAAGTCCTCACGGCGCTTAACAGATGAACCAATTCCATTGGCAGCATCCATTATCTCATTAGCTAAGCGTTCAGACATAGATCTTTCTCTTCTGTCTCGTGCATAATCAACAAGCCAGCGAACAGCTAAAGTATTGGCTCGACGAGGCTTAACTTCAACTGGCACTTGATAAGTAGCACCCCCGACACGGCGACTTCGCACTTCAAGCTGCGGCCTTATACTTTCCAAAGCATCTTTTAAAACTCCAACAGGTTCACTACCTGTTTTTGTTTCGACTACCCTCAAAGCGCCATATACAATCTGTTCTGCAGTGGAACGCTTCCCATGCCTTAAGACCTTATTCACCAACTGTGTGACCACACTCGAACGATACACAGGGTCTGGAGTGAGACTTCTTCTAACAGCTGGTCCCTTTCTAGGCATGATTAATTACCCTTCTTTGCGCCATATCGGCTACGCGACTGGCTTCTTTCCGAAACACCAGAAGTGTCAAGAGTTCCCCTAACAATCTTGTAACGAACACCCGGCAAATCTTTTACACGACCACCTCGTAATAGAACAATAGAATGCTCTTGTAAATTATGTCCCTCGCCAGGTATGTAAGCCGTTACTTCCATTCCGCTCGTTAAACGTACCCTTGCAACCTTACGGAGAGCTGAATTTGGTTTTTTTGGGGTGGTCGTAAAAACTCTTGTACAAACACCGCGTCTTTGAGGAGCACCCTTTAGAGCAGGAGTAGCTTCTTTTCTACGCTTTGATTGACGGCCCTTGCGGACCAGTTGTTGGATTGTGGGCACGACTTACCTCAAACCTGACTATTGAAATTAAAAAATGGTGCATAAATAAATAAAGCACGAATTATTGAGTCTACGGTCGGCATCTTCACGTCACAATAAGAAATCAAAGTATCTTAGTCAATTTCTTCAATGGCTTCTTCAATAGCACCATTAGCTAAATCTATTACATCAGCTTCGTAAGCACCGGCGAAGCTATCATCACTCGCATTACTGCTGTCTGCCTGAGTAGCTAGCCATTCAGCTAAATCTTGCTCTTCATCAGCAGAAGAGTAAAAATCCATTGGCTTGTAGTCAGGAGCGTGAGTTCCCACACGCCTATACTCTTCACGTCCAGTTCCAGCAGGAATTAACTTACCGATAATAATATTTTCCTTTAGACCTACTAATTTGTCTTGTCTGCTTTCTATTGCAGCTTCTGTAAGAACTCTGGTAGTTTCCTGAAAAGATGCCGCTGACAACCACGAATCAGTAGCAAGTGAAGCCTTCGTTATACCCATTAATTCAGGACGACCTTCAGCAGGCTTCTTTCCTTCCTCAACCAAGTTTCTATTCGTAGTTGCAAAAATTGGCTGATCCACCTGTTCCCCTGGAAGAAAATCTGAATCACCAGGGTCGCTAATTCGCACCCTTCGAGTCATTTGTCTCACAACTAATTCAATATGTTTGTCGTGAATTGACACACCTTGATCTCGGTAAACCTTTTGAACTTCATCTACCAAATACTGTTG
Organism: marine actinobacterium MedAcidi-G1; assembly: GCA_000817085.1. Lineage (GTDB taxonomy): Bacteria > Actinomycetota > Acidimicrobiia > Acidimicrobiales > MedAcidi-G1 > MedAcidi-G1. The sequence continues at coordinate 18,895 of JUEM01000025.1, forward strand.
AGTTTCTCTAACTCCTTTGATTTCAAGAAGTTCCTTTGGGTCTCTTGGTCCCTCAACTATTGCATCACCAGCGAATATCTCATCTCCGTCTTTAAATTCCAGACGAGAAATTCCTGGAATCAAATGAACTTCTTCCGTGCCGTCATCGGCCACAACGGTGACCTCTCTGCCTCGCCCTTCATCTTCCCCTATTCTGATAACACCAGAAATTCTTGACAAAGTTGCCTTACCTTTCGGTGTGCGTGCTTCAAACAACTCAACTACGCGAGGTAAACCTGCCGCAATATCTCTTCCGGCAGCAGCTACACCACCTGTGTGGAAGGTTCTCATAGTCAACTGTGTACCTGGCTCACCAATAGACTGAGCAGCTATTACCCCCACTGCTTCACCGATTTCGATAGGTTTCCCTGTTGCTAAAGACATTCCATAACAAGCACCAGAAACTCCTTGATCTGAATCGTCAGTTAAGGGTGAAAGCACCCTGACCCGTTCAACTGCAGGATCATCTCGAAGTGTGACCATTTCATCTTCACCAACAATTGTCCCTTTTTCATAAATACTTCCATCAGAAAGTTTCACATCTTCTGCAAGGGTTCTACTAAATAGTTTAGTTTCTATGTGTGAGCGAAAGCCTGTTTCGTCTTCTCGAATATTTTCTACCCAGACCGAACGTACTGGTTTCCCAGTAGCGAAAACATCTTCATCATTGATTATCAATTCTTGACAAACATCGACCAATCTTCTAGTCAAATAACCAGAGTCGGCAGTCCTCAATGCAGTATCAACAAGACCTTTTCTGGCTCCAGGAGTAGCAATAAAGTACTCCAACATGGCTAATCCTTCTCTGAAGTTGGATTTAATTGGGCGAGGAATCAAGTCGCCTCGAGGGTTAGCCACAAGGCCTCTCATGCCAGCTATTTGTCTAACTTGCATCATGTTTCCTCTTGCACCAGATTTCATCATCATGTCAATCGGATTGAACTGATCATCTGCTAAAACTTCAGCCATTCTTTC
>JUEM01000007.1 GCA_000817085.1 marine actinobacterium MedAcidi-G1
CGTCCAGCAGCCAGTTCTGCAATATCTGAAGCGAGTCGACCCATTGCGGCGCAGAACTCTTTGTCACTTTTCGAACCTGTCGCCCACTTATAAACAAGGCCGTAGAAATATGTGCCGACTATGTCTAGCATGTCTGTACCCTCAGAAGGCTCTGCTAAATTTGAGGCTTCCAATTGCCTGCCCAGCGCTTCCTCGTTCTTCTCGTTTGGAAAAACAGGAGATTTTCCCTGAGCTATCAGTAGCGGAGCGGACAGATACAGAGCTTTGTTCAATACGGAATCTGAAACAAGCATGGACGCTACCGCTTTACTGGTTCGAGCTAGAGGATCCGGGCCTCCATCTTCGAAGCTGGTGTTGAAAGTGTCTCTGATCGCAACACCCAGGTTCTCTGCCAGAGCGACAACAGCTTCTTCTGGGTCTTTAAAATATCTGTACACGCTTTGACGAGCTACACCAGCCTCAGCAGCTATCGCAGCGTGAGTAAGAGAGTGAATACCCGATATTCGGATAAGTTTCGCTGCAGCTTCTAGAAGATTGGCACGGGTTTCTCGCAGTTCGACTGTTGCTCTCTCAACTCATACAAAGGTTATTTAGGTGGATCTTGGGGACAAATACGGTCTAAATGGCTTACATCAGCTTATATATTTGTCATAAGACAACTGTAACATCTGTTAAGAATCGAAAGACTTGAATGCCCCTTCTTTTTTGCAAGTTTGCTTGTGTCCAGCTCAGGCAAGAACACATCAGAAATCTGTTAGTCCCAAGGGTTTAATAAGTCAATATCCTTAACTAAAGCCATAAGGGTAAATACCCTTGATTAGAAACGTTTGCCCTCGTAGCTCAGTTGGATAGAGCGGGCCGCAGGTTCAATTCCTGCCGAGGGCGCTTATGGAAAAAGAAACTGAAATTAACGACGCACCAGCCTGGTACCGCAAAGCCATGGATGTTCCCTATGAGGACCATATGGTCAATGTCGAAGGGGTCGACATCCACTATTTGACTTGGGGTGAAGAAGGTCGACCGGGTCTTGTTTTCGTCCACGGCGGTGCCGCTCATGCACACTGGTGGACTCATGTCGCTTCCCAGTTCGCTCAAATCTACCGTGTCGCTGCTCTTGATCTTTCAGGTCACGGCGACAGTGGAAGACGTGATTCGTATTCGTTGAACCAATGGTGCGATGAGGTCGTAGCTGTGGCTTCAGATGCTGAGATGGAAGGGCCACCCATCATTGTCGGCCATTCAATGGGTGGTTACGTGACGTTAGCTACCGCCGCTAAACATCCTGACGAGCTAGCGGGTGCAATAATCCTGGATTCTGCTGTGACTGCACCCGACCCTGAGATGCAGGTTCAACGCAGAAGCCAGTTCGCTACTCCTAAAGTGCACGCCGATTTTCCAACCGCTATGGCGAGATTCCGTCCTGTTCCTGAACAGGAGAGCACTGAACCTTTTGTCATGCATCACATTGCAAGAATGTCCTTAACTGAAGTTGAGGGTGGTGTGACATGGAAGTTTGACCCAGTTGTCTTTCAGGAGCAACGCCGTTCTGCTGCCGATGAACTTCTTCGTCAAGTCACCTGCCGTATTGCTTTATTCAGAGCTGAAAATGGGCTTGTGACACCAGGTATTGGGGCTTACATGTACGAACAATTGGGTCGCGTGGCACCTATCGTGGAGATTCCTTTGGCGGGCCATCATATGATGCTCGATCAGCCTCTGCTAGTAGTAGCTGCGATACGGACACTGTTAGCTGACTGGGAACATTCAGTTCCTTTCGAAAGAGACTGAGCGGACTCTGAAAAATGATGATCAGGGAACTACGGTCACTCCTATGAGTATGCGCCTCTACGATACGAGCCGACGTGAAGTTGTTCCTTTCGAACCCGGTCCCACTGTTTCAATGTATGTATGCGGGATAACCCCCTACGATGCGACTCATCTGGGTCACGCATTCACCTACCTTTGTTTCGATGTGCTGATACGCCGTCTTGAAGATCTCGGTCATGAAGTGAAAATGGTTCGTAATGTCACTGACGTTGATGATTCAATACTCGCAAAAGCTAAAGAAATCGATGTTGACTACTTGGAGTTGGGTTTGTCTGAGACTGCACAGTTCAGAGATGACATTAAAGCACTAGATTTGCGTCCTGCGATTGCTGAACCCACTGTCACAGGTTCAATCAACGAAATTGTGTCTCTTATAAACCAGCTTTCTGAGAAGGGGCACACATACACGGTTGACGGAACAACTTTTTTCGATGTAGCAACTTTCTCTGATTTTGGGAAAATTTCTGGTTACGACGAACCAATAATGATCTCTTTCGCTAACGAACGCGGCGCTAACACCGAAGATCAACGACTTCGCAATCCTCTTGATTTCATTTTGTGGCAAAAATCAGAAGATAATGAACCTTCTTGGGATTCACCGTTCGGCCCCGGACGACCTGGATGGCACATTGAATGCTCAGCAATGGCCATGTCTGAACTCGGCTCGACAATCGACCTTCACGGAGGTGGCGACGATCTGATCTTTCCGCATCACGAATGCGAAACAGCTCAAAGTGTCGCCGCAAACGACAGTCCTTTTGCACACCATTGGATGCACGTGGGAATGGTCGCCTATGAGGGAGAGAAAATGTCAAAATCTTTAGGAAACCTTGTTTTCGTTCGTGACCTCAGAGCCGAGCATGACCCCAGAGCTATTAGATTGTCACTGCTGTCCCATCATTATCGTGCAGGTTTTGAATGGTTTGATGGTGATATTGAAAAAGGTGAAGCGATGTTGAAAAGAATGCTTGAAGCAGCATCCTGCTCTCACGGACCTGACTCTGAAAATCTTTTAAGTGAAGTCAGGGAAGCAATTGATGACGATATGGATCTTCCCAGAGCGTCTCAACTTATCGATGACTTCGCTAAGAGAACTATTGAAGGTGAGGGAGATGACCCTTATGCCAAAACTGCTTTAACTCAAGCGGCGGCAATCCTTGGTGTCGACCTGAGCTCTGTCTAAATTTTTGGGTCTGAATTCGTTTCTGGCGATCACTGACTTCTCTTTTCGCGTATCATTTTATTGTGCTGAAATTTACTGACAGTCTCACAGGCGAAAAAGCCGACTTCTCACCTCGCGACCCTGGGAAAGTCTCGGTCTACTGGTGTGGTCCCACCGTCTACGACGCCCCCCATCTGGGTCATGCCCGTTCAACCATGGCTTTCGATATTCTCGTCAGGTATTTGAGATGGTCAGGGTATGAGGTCACATCTGTTTCCAATATCACCGATATTGATGACAAGATCATCGCTCGAGCAGCCGAAGAGGGAACTTCTGAACCTGATCTGGCTACACGGTTTGAAGAAATCTTTATTGCTGAGATGGACCGTTTGAACATAGCTCATCCCGATCTGCGACCCCGTGCCACCGAGTTCGTGGACCTGATGGTATCAGTGATAGCCGATTTGATTGACCGTGAGATGGCTTACACCACAGATGACGGTGTCTATTTTGATGTCGACAAACTAGCCGAATACGGTGCTTTGGTTAACCGGAGTATTGATGACCTTAGAGAAGGTGCTGGTGCACGAGTCGACGTTGATGAAGGTAAAAACGACCCTCTCGATTTTGCACTCTGGAAAGCCGCAAAACCCGGCGAGCCAACTTGGGATTCTCCCTGGGGTCCAGGACGTCCAGGGTGGCATATCGAATGTGTCGCTATGTCCTTAGATCTTTTAGGTGACGGTTTTGACATACACGGTGGTGGTGATGACCTGATTTTCCCCCATCATGAAAACGAAAGAGCCGAAGCTCTAGGTTGCGGGCGAGAATTTGCTAAATATTGGATTCATAACGGAATGGTTCAGGTTGACGGCGAGAAAATGTCCAAGTCTTTGGGAAATTTCACAACTCTTGAAGCGATGCTTGATCATTGGGATCCGCGTGCACTAAGGCTTCTGATTCTTCAAACCCATTACCGTCACACCATGGAAATAGGAGCAGATGCTCTTGATGGCGCTGTTTCAGCCCTTGATCGTCTCGATGCTTTCGCCGACCGTTTCAGATCGGCAAATCTAGGACATTCTGAACCTGATGGGAGTGTTGTAGCAAAGTTCAATGCAACCATGGATGACGATCTTGGCACTCCTGCAGCTGTTGCGGTGATTTTCGACGCTGTTCGTGAAGCTAACCGTCATCTGGACGAAAATAACTCTGATGAAGCTGCAAGTATAGGATGCGCTATTGAAGTTCTCATAGACGTTCTCGGGTTGAAAATCGGTCGAGATCAGAGACCATCAGGTTCAAAGGAATCAGAGTTAGATGAGAACGAGATTGAAGAGATGATAGTTGAACGAAATCAAGCTCGTGAAAGTGGAGACTATGCAAGGGCTGACGAGATACGCGATTCGTTATTTGGAAGTGGCATAGTTCTCGAAGATTCAGCTCAAGGAACTACTTGGCACCGTTCCTGACTTTCTAGTTTCTCGGCACGTCCGCCCAGGAGACATCCTTATCAACTCTCACATCTCCTGGAAGTCCCAAAACTCTTTCTCCAAGAATGTTTCTCATGATCTCAGATGTACCACCCTCTATTGTGTTGGCACGAGATCTTAAAAATGAGTATCTCGTGAGATCACCTTCAGTTCGTAAGCCTTCAGGTCGTTTGCGGTCATATCCTGCTTCGTAGAGAAGGCCTTCAGCTCCTGCTATTTCAACACATGTCTCATATATGCGCTGATTCATTTCTGCTGACATAAGTTTTCCAACTGAACCTTCAGGACCCGGATTTCCTGATTTACTTGCTTCCCTTGCCCTCCAGTTGGTAAGTCGCAAAGCTTCAGCTTCCATCCAAAATCTGCTTACTTTGTCACGAAAAACTGATCTGGTTACCGGATCAAGTGTTTCCTTCTTATCTTCCCAAACTTGCATAAGGTCACGAATAGGACCTACTCCTTTTTTGGGCACACCACCACCGAGTGCAACACGTTCATTCATCAGCGTAGTAACAGCCGCACTCCAGCCTGCACCAACATCTCCAAAAACTCTGTCGTTAGGTATGCGAACATCATTGAAGAAAACTTCGTTGAACTCAGCTTCCCCTGTGATCTGATGCAAAGGTCTTACCTCTACCCCTTGTGATTCCATATCGAGAAGAAAATATGTCATACCTTTATGTTTAGGTTGGTCTGGATCTGTTCGCGCTACAAGCATTCCCCATTTAGAAACATGCGCAAGTGTTGTCCAAACTTTTTGCCCATTTACTATCCATTCATCACCATCTTGAACAGCACGAGATGATAATCCGGCTACATCTGATCCGGCTCCTGGCTCGCTGAAAAGCTGACACCAGATTTCCTCACCGGTGAACATAGGACGCAATAACCTTTCTTTCTGCTCATCAGACGCGTAAGTAAGAACAACTGGTGCACCCATACCAATACCAATAGGGTTGATAGCTAGATCATGATATGGGACTCCAGCGCTACGTAGCTCAGAATCAACCACTGTTTGAAGTTTTCGACTTTCGAGACCTAGACCTCCGAGACCTTCCGGAAACTGCACAAAAGCCAATCCTCGATCAAACTGAGCGCCACGGAACTCGAACTGGTCAACCTCTCCTGGTGGAACTTCTTCAACAAGTTTTTTTGCTAAATCTCTGATTTCAGTTTCAGTAATTTCGGCCACTGTTCCTCCATAAGTCTCGCAGAAAATAAATAATCGGCTTCAACCTACCAATGGGTTAAGGGTTTATGGCGCTAAAAACTAAGCAATCGGTTCCAAATCAATGGAATCAAAATCCATTTGATCACCATCTCGACGTTCTTCGTCAACCTCTGAAACATCTCTTTGATCCCAGTCTTCTTCGTCAAAAATGTCTTGTTGATCCGATTCATCAACAGACTCGCTTTGAGGTAACGAAGGATGCTTACTCAAACCCGTGAAAGCACGAGCTAATAACGGCGTTTTTTCAGGTGAAGGAGCTTGAGATGAGTCTTCAGTTTCCAAAGGATGAAGCGCCTCTCCAATAGGTCTCACAACCTCATCAGAACTTTCCCTCTTAAACCCTGAAAGCATTCCCTTTTTACGACGTTTTGGCCTATTTTCTCTATCTTCAGGGAACTGAACCAAATTCCCTCTGTTGCGCTCGTCGATCAGATCCCACCCTTTGGGAGCTTTCAAACGCCCGACATGAACTTCGCAAAGCACAACCTGTCCAGGCCCTTCCACTTCGTCAAGGTCACGAATAATAAAAGAAGTTCCCTTGACATCCATTTCAACCAAATAGACAGCTTTTCCTGAACAGGCCGAACGCATACATAGGTACCGCATAGACTCAAAGTTAGTACCGCGGGAGACTCCTGTCGGGGACACTCTAAATACTTCCTAAAGTTCTGACTAAATTTATGTTAAATCAAGAAAACCACAACAAATTTTATAACTCCTTTGTTTTAGGTATCGACGCGGACGACACCCTATGGGAAAACGAAGCCTGGTTCTACAAGATTCAAGATCGCTTCTTTGAACTGATGTCTCCTTGGAGTGAGGCACATGAGACAAACAACATTCTGTTACAAAATGAAAGAGTCTCTATCCCTAAATATGGTTACGGAGTTACAAGTTTTGTTAAGTCAATGATTACTACAGCCATTCAAATTTCGGACGGTGAAATAGAAACGAAAGAGATCGTACAGATTATTTCATGGGGAGACGAACTTATAGACGCTCCAATTGAATTGCTTCCAGATGTTGAAGAAACCCTAAGTGACCTATCTGATAGCTACTATCTACTACTAATCACTAAAGGCGATGTGCTACATCAAAGAGCAAAAATCAAAAAAAGTGGACTTACTGATTTCTTTTGGAACATCGAAGTTGTGGGTGAAAAAGATCCAGAAATATACGAAATGCTCTTAAATCGTTATGGAATTAAACCTGAGATGTTCGTGATGATAGGAAACTCAGTCAGTTCTGACGTTCTTCCAGTTTTAAACATCGGAGCGAAAGCTATTCATGTCCCCCATCACACGACATGGGAACTTGAGATTCCTGATTCGAAAGAATTAGAGAACGTTTCTTTTCCTGTTGCACAAAGCATAAGTGAAGTACCAAAAATTCTGTCAGGCTGGAATGACTAGGACCTATGAACGAAGAAAAAAATTGCCAGTTGCCATCTGGACTTTGGGCATCTAATCGAAAAAAACTCTCTAAACGTCCTGACTATCCAAAAGTCGTTCTATTTTCAGCACTTTTCGGGACAGCAACTAGTAGCTATCCCGTAACTGTTCTTTCAGCATCTTTACCTCGCGTCGCACAGGATCTTGGCACATCCGATGACTCGGTGACTTGGGTTCTAGCAGCACCCTTGTTGGCTTTTGCTGTTATAACTCCAATTGCGGGAAAGTTGGGAGATTTACACGGACACAGACGAACATACCTAGGAAGTTTTTTACTAGGCGGAGTTTTAGCTCTTCTAACCGCCTTGTCGTGGAATGTTGGTTCTTTGATTTTCATGCGAACTTTAGCCCAAGCGGCGACCGCTGCAGCAGGACCTTCTGCTATGGCAATCATCCTGTCGGTTTACGGACGAAAAGAACGCTCAAAAGCACTAGGACTGTGGATGGCTGTAGTTGCAGTATCTCCAGCTATTGGAGTTGTAACAGGGGGGCCTTTAATCGAATGGTTGGGCTGGAGAACACTTTTCGTTGTTCAGGGTTTACTTGTTATTGCCGCTCTTTTAATTGGAGCTAGAACTCTTCCCGAAACTGAAAAACAATCTGATGTCAGTTTCGATATTCCAGGCGCTCTCACCCTCGGTATAGGGGTAGGAGGTATTTTAATTGCTGTTAATAGAGGAATCGTATGGGGTTGGGAGCATCCGGTCGTGATTTCCGCAGTTGTGATTTCCCCATTGGCACTTTTGGCTTTTAGAACCATCGAAAATCGAACAAAAATGCCGCTGCTCCCCCCAGACTTAATGGCTAAATCAGACTTCACCACCCCAATTGCCGTCCAAGCCGTACTCCAAGCCGCGTACATGGGCGCGATGATTATCGCTCCTTTCCTTTTGGAACGCCGTTGGGGTTTTAGACCAACTGTTATCGGTCTTCTCATGCTCCCTCGGCCCCTGGCATTTGCTGTTGCTGCGAGACTTGGTGGCAACCATGATTTAGACAAAGGAGCTAGACGTATTTCAATAACCGGCAGTCTCGTTTTCGCTATAGCAATGCTGATAGCAGGTATAGGGGCACAACAAAAATGGTTACTCATATTCATTCTTGGAGCAGGATTAGCTGGTGCTGGCAGTGGTTATATTCGGGCAACAATCGCTAATGCTGCCACCTCAGCTGCAGGAGATCAGGATCTTGGAGTTGCCGGAGGTTCTTTAAATATGCTTCAGATGGTCGGAGGGACTATAGGAATCACTCTTGCCACAGCAATGCTAGGCACGAGCACCAGTGGTTCACGCTTTATGGCTATTCATTTGGCTGCAGGAATGACTGCACTACTGGCAGCATTCCTTGCAACCAAAATGAAAGAACCAGCTGACTGACTTAAAAAATTTAGCCTTCAACCTCTGAGATGGTTACAGATTCTATGACTACATCTTCTGAAGGTCTGTCCTGTGCGCCTGTCGGCGAAGACTGAATTGCTTCAGCAACTTCTAAACCGTCTATTACCTGACCAAACAACGAGTAACTCGGTGGCAACTGAACTCCTGAAGGACCTGTTATTACAAAAAACTGGCTTCCGTTAGTGTCGGGTCCTGCATTAGCCATAGCTAGAGAACCAACCTGGTATTCACCACTGTTAGGCAATTCGTCTTCAAACCGGTAACCAGGACCACCCATTCCCGTGCCTTGTGGGTCACCACCTTGAATCACAAAATCTCTAATCACACGATGAAAAATTATCCCATCGTAATAATGCCACCTTGCCAGGAAGACAAAATTGTTAACTGTTACCGGTGCGCGTTTTGAATTAAGGGCAATTTTCATCGTTCCGGCTGTTGTAACCATTTCAGCCACGTAGTTGCACTCCGGATCTATCACCATTGGAGGAGGAGCATCAAACTGGATTCGACGCTCGCTCGAACCATCTGGATTTGGGATGTTTTCATCCATAGTTATTCCTTTTTTGGGTTTTTTTTAACTGTCTTAGACCCCGACGTTAAGCCTTAATCGCGAGGATCACACCCCTACGCGCGTGAATTGGTTAATTTGCGCGTATGGCGTTATTACCCATCGAGGGTGACGAAGGTGGGGATAGTTGGATAGACAGGGTGACCCTTGTCTGTCATCACTGTGAAGTTACCTGGCGAGGGATACCTATGGAAGCCTGTTGGCACTGTGGTTCTCCGGGTAAACAACCATTAGGAATGACCTTGGTAAGAGATGAACCAGCTTAAATCTTGTATTCCATTAACTGGACTCTCTTAGACCCACCCTCAGTGTCTTGTTCTCCTACAGGTATAAATCCAAATTTTTCGTGAAATCTTAGAGAGCGTTCATTCCGAGGTTTTATATTCACTTCCGCACACATCACCGGTTGATTTGAACCCGAACCGGCAAGTGCTTCGTAAAAGCGACGTCCGTTTCCCTGACTCCAAGAGGACACATCTACGACTACACGGTCGACATACAGGAAACTTTCGTACCTACTTGTGAACCAGCTGTAGTTAATGCTTTGATAATCAACACCGGGACCTTTCAAGCCAATTAAAAATCCTGTGATTTGTATTTTTTCGTTCACTTTTCTTTCTGAAACTAAGAAAAGATGCGACACTTCTGCAAACCATTCCAAATCTGAAGAGGTCAAATTATTCACTGCGGGCGCAGCCGCGTTATTGAGAGCAAGCACGGCTTCAAGGTCACCTTCAACGAAATTTCTTAGATTGTCAATTAAGTCACTGTCCACAATAATTTCCTTAATAAGAACGTATCCTTCATGCATGACTATAGACAATTCAAAAGCGGCGGCGCGTGTCACTAATGGAAGCAAAATTTATGGTTCAGATGAAACTGAGGTGCGCGCTCTTGATGATGTAACTGTCGAATTCGAAAAAGGCAAATTTACTGCGATCATGGGGCCTTCCGGATCTGGAAAATCAACTCTCATGCATTGTTCAGCCGGTCTTGATGATTTAACTTCAGGAACGGTTCATATCGGAGAAACAGAACTTGGGAGCCTTTCTGATAAAGATTTGACGCTTCTAAGAAGAAACAAAGTTGGTTTCGTATTCCAGGCGTTCAATCTTCTACCTACTTTAACTGCAAAGGAAAATACAACTCTTCCTCTAGACCTTGCTGGAGCAAAACCTGACAATGAATGGATGGATCAGGTCGTACAGGCAGTGGGGATTGCTGACCGTTTAAAACACCGACCGGACGAATTGTCTGGAGGCCAGCAACAGCGAGTAGCTGTTGCGAGAGCTCTCGTTTCAAAACCTGAAATAGTTTTTGCTGATGAACCAACCGGAAATCTTGACTCTAAAACTGGTGATGAAGTGCTTGATTTTCTTAGACGTGCGGTTGAAGAGCTCGATCAAACAATGGTTATGGTGACTCACGATGCTCAAGCTGCTGCGCGTGCTCATAGAGTGCTTTTTTTAGGTGATGGGAAAATTGTCGATGAAATGACGGATCCAACCGCCGATCAAATTCTGGACAATATAAAGAATTTTTCTAACTGATCCATGTTTGGGCTTACTCTCCGAAATATTCGCGGCAGGAAGCTCCGCTATGCGCTGACTACCTTTGCTGTTGTTCTAGGTGTTGCCTTCATGTCCACGTCTTTTGTCCTAACTGACAAACTCCGTAGCTCTTTTGATGAACTTTCAGTTGACATAATAGGAGATGTTGATTTTAATGTCCGTGCTTCCATACAAGACGGAGAGAGATTTAATCGACTACCAATTCCTGAAGAATTACTTGAAGTAGTAACGAACGACATTCCTGGAGTAGAGGCTGTGAGCGGCCAAATCATGGCTTGGAATGTGATTCCAATAGTGACCGACGATGATGGGAACCCTAAAGCCACTAAAACTCGGGGCGCTCCCCAGTTTGGAATGAACTACTTTACCGGTTCGGGCCCTTTACAGGAATTTTTTGTCTACGAGGGCAGACCCCCCGAATGGACAGGAGATATTAAAGACCCTGAAACCTTGGGCGAATTCATTGTCGATAAGAAAACTGCTGAAGATTTTGATTTTGAAATTGGTGAAATATATAAAGTTAGCGGTCCAATAGGTAACCGTCTTTTTACTCTCACAGGTATTGCTAACTGGAGATCACCTACAGAAAATAAAAATTTTGGAGCAACACTTGCAGTTTTCGAAGAACAAACTTCGCATACTTTTCTGGATTATGAGGGGACTTACGATTACCTAAACGTGGCTATCACCCCAGGATCTGATCACGAAAAAGTCGCCGCTAGCATTCAGAACCGCTTGGATTTGTTTGCAAAAGATTTTCTTGCCGCAATGTCTGTACTGCCTGAAGAACAAAAAAATGCTTTAGATTTCTTTGGAAATATTCAACTCGAGGTTGTTGACAAAGACACCCTAATTGAGGAACAACGAGATGATTTCAACTCCTTTCTAAATATCCTTTCTGGTGTTCTATTAGCTTTTGCAATTATTGCGGTAATTGTTAGTGCTTTCATAATTAATAACACCTTCTCAATTGTTCTGGGTCAACGTGTAAGAGAATTGGCACTTCTACGTGCACTAGGAGCAACTACACGTCAAGTTTTCCGATCAGTTATTTTGGAAGCAGTAATAATCGGCATAACAGCAACTGCAGTAGGTTTAGGAATCGGTTACCTGCTTGCTCTTGGCTTACGAGAATTGCTCGAATCAGTAGGTTTTGGAGCCCTTCCAGGTGTGTTACCTATGAAATCCAGAACAATTATTGTGGCAGCTTGTGTAAGTATCGGCGCAACTGTGCTTTCCTCGATACTACCTGCAAGGCGAACACGCTCTATAGCCCCAATTGCCGCTATGCGTGAAGAAACAGGTTTCACTCCGACAAGTCTCAGAAGAAGGCTGTTAATAGGTGGTGCTGTCACTTTGATTGGTATCGCTGAATTAATTTTGGGGATGACTTTAGAAATAGGAACAAAAGGAATTCTATGGCTTTTGGGTACTGGCGCTATTTCTAGCTTTGGTGGGGTTTATATGCTTAGCCCCATCGCTACCAAACCGGTAGCAAATTTTTTTGGAAAACCTATACAGCGTTTATTCAAAATTCCTGGACGGCTTGCTCGAGAAAATGCTGCGCGTAGACCAAGGCGCACAGCCGCAACAGCTGCTGCCCTTACAATCGGACTAGCGCTCGTAAGTCTTGCCGCAGTAGTAAGCAGCTCATTGAAAGCAACTTTTATTGATCTCATAGAGGACAGTACTTCTATGGATCTAGTTGTTTCAGCGGATGGATTTGGTGGAGATTTTCAAGGGTTTTCAAGCGACTTGGGAGATGAGCTCAGAGAACTAAGTAATGATCGTCCAGATCTGATTGATTCTGTTGTCTCATACAGGTGGACTTTTGACGCCCTAGGGGTGGATGGCGATTTGAAGGACGTGTCTAGTACCGACTTTGCACTAATGGAGTCACATATGGACCTAGAGATAATTCGAGGTTCTCCTAAAAACCCCGCTGCGGCAACATCTGTAGGGACAATTCTTATTCATGAAGACCCTGCCGCAGAAAAAGGTTTAAAAGTAGGTGACCCCATCTATGTGACCTTCCCGGGAAATAACAAAGTAGCTCTAACGACAGCAGCAATTTTCGCAAACGATGCCATGTTAGGCAACTGGGTTATCGATATAAAAACTTTTGACCGTTATTTACCTCAATCGCAAGACAGTTTTCTTAGTATTTTGTTTAACCCCGAAGCTGATCCAGAATTGGCTAGAGCGTCTGTTGAAAGATACACCCAAGAGTACCCACAACTCTCGGTCGATAATCGGGCTGAATACCGCGAAGGAATCGAACAACAGTTAGATCAAGTTTTGAGTGTTATTACTACCTTTCTTGCTCTTTCATTACTAATAGCCGTATTGGGTATAACCAATACTCTGGCACTGTCTGTTTATGAACAAACTCGCGAGCTTGGACTGTTGAGAGCTGTAGGAATGACAAGACGTCAGATGAGAAGAATGGTTCGTTGGGAAGCCGTCATAATCGCTTTATTTGGTGGGCTTCTTGGTGTCTCTATAGGAGTGTTCTTTGGTGTGGCTGCTACAGCAGCAATACCTGATGATTTTGTAAATATTCTCTCGATACCTTTTGGCTCACTGTTGCGATACATGCTGATCTCAGGTTTGTTTGGAATTTTAGCTTCCATCCTCCCTGCGTTCAGAGCTTCACGTCTAAATGTTCTGGATGCTATTTCTCATAACTAACATAACGCTACTTAAATACTGGTTAGCCTAAAGTTAGTTTGTGAACAAAGAGCTGCATAACATTTCCTACACGAACGGTCTCCATGAGGTAGCTGACAATGTTTTCGCATATTTGCAACCTGATGGCGGCTGGGGTTGGAGTAACGCCGGACTTATCGCCTCAGAATGGTCATCTTTGCTAGTAGATACTCTTTTTGATTTGAAACTTACTCAAAACATGCTTGATTCGATGTCTTCAGTCACTTCAGCACATCCCATAAACGTTTTGGTTAACACCCACGCAAACGGTGACCATTGCTATGGAAACAGTCTGATTGGAGGTGATAACGGAGCTCAAATCATTACTACTAATGCAGCGGCAGCTGAAATGGAAGCGATTCCACCCTCTGCTTTAGAAGCACTCATGCAAATAGACCTCGGTGAAGTAACTAACTCTTATATACAAGATGCTTTTGGGTCATTCGAGTTTTGCGACGTTGAATTACCTCCACCTGATCGGACTTTCAGCGGCGAGTTGCAACTAGATGTTGGTGGTCGGACAGTGGAACTAATAGAAGTTGGACCTGCTCACACCTCTGGGGATTTACTTGTATACCTACCAGATGCTGCGACCGTTTTCTGTGGTGACATTCTTTTTATCAATGGAACCCCAATAATCTGGGACGGTCCTGTGTCCAACTGGATCGATGCGTGTGATCGCATTCTGGGATTAGAAGCTGAAATAATTATCCCGGGTCATGGTCCCTTAACTGACACCGCGGGAGTAACTGCTGTTCGCGATTACCTAACTTTTGTAGATAAGGAATGTCGAGAACGTCACGCTTCCGGCCAAACAGCGACTGAAGTGATAGCCGAGATTGATCTAGGTAGTTTTAAGGAGTGGAGTGAATGGGAACGTATAGCAGTGAATGTTCATTCGATTTTCAGAGAAATTGAGGAAGATGAAACCATTCAATCTCCAATTGAACTTTTTAGAAAAATGGCAGACCTAAAAAATAGTGGCAGTTAATTACAAAAATTTAACTTTTCATATTCTCAGGAAGTTCTTCAGCATGGACAACAACAACTCGTTTTGTCGCACGAGTTAATGCAACATAAAGAGCTCTCATTCCTTGAACCTGCTCTTGAATAATCTTTTTAGGCTCGACAACAATCACAACATCAACCTCGAGCCCCTTCACAAGCCCCACTGGAACAACAGTTAATTGTTCATCAAGCCCTCGTCGATTGGGACGACCGAAAATAATCTCTGCTTTGTTGAGCAACGCTTCAATTTCACCTATCTGCGAATCTGCAGCAACTACCGCAAGGTTCCCAGAATCGTCTTTTTTTTGTTCTTTAATGATTACTTCTGAAAGAAAATCCATGGAACCATCAACACTTACAAATATTGGAGGCTCACCTTCACTCCTAACTGAACTTGGGGGATTCAAACCTGGGGCTGCTTCTTGGAGCACATTTGCCGCTAATTCCATCAGCGGAGCTGGAATACGATAACCAATTGTCAACTCACGCATACGGGCTTCTTTTCGATCAGGAAGGTGCATCAGAATGCTCTCCCAGTTCTGATGAGCCCACGCTCCGGTAGCTTGTGCAATATCTCCTACCACTGTCATTGAGCCATTTAAAGATCTTCTAGAAAGCATTCTTAAATCCATTGGTGAAAGGTCCTGAATTTCATCAACAACTATGTGGCCGAAAGTCCTGATCGAATCCTCTTCTCTTTTACCAGGACGCGACCCTAAAACCGCACGCGCTTCGTCGAGCAAAGCCGCATCAGAAGCAGACCAACGAATTTCTTTGGATGAAGGCTCTCGCGTTTTATATAGAGACTTAACTTGTTCTTCAGTAAGTTTTGGATCGGCCGCCTTTATCAATGCATGAGAACCAAATACGTCATTCAATAATTGTGAAGGCGTAAGTACAGGCCACATCCAATCTAAAGCTTCCCTTACAGGCATCTGACCCTTAAGCCTCTCTTCTACAGTTCTATAATCAAGAGGCTCATTCGAACTTAATGCAAGAGTGGAATAAAACTCTTCTTCAACAAAACGGCGAGCAGCATTATGGGTCCGATAACGTCTCTTCGCTTCTGCCACTATTTGAGCAGTCTGCTCCACAGTGATGTGCAACCACTGAATCCCGTACCCAATCCTAAAATCTTCACGCAAAGAACGTTGGCGAATTTTCGCTGAACGGGCTAAAAATTTAACCATACGAAGATCTCCTTTAAGCCGTGAAACTTCTTCAGGGTCTCGACGATCTTCAACCCGAACCCCCCCAACCAAATCTCCTAGAGAAGCCATCTCGACTCCTGCCTCGCCTAAAGATGGAAGAACCTGTTCGATATAGGCCAAAAATAAACGATTGGGTCCTACTACTAGAACTCCTTGTCCCGCGAGAGGAAATCTGTGTGTGTATAACAAATAGGCTGCTCTGTGTAGAGCAACTACCGTTTTCCCAGTGCCAGGACCTCCCTGTACCGCTACCACACCAGAAATTGGAGCACGAATTATTTCATCCTGCTCTCCTTGAATGGTACCTATAATGTCCTGAAGACGACCGGTTCTGGCTGTTTCAAGTGCTGCTATAAGAGCACCTTCACCTTTAAGGGAAGATTTTTCATTGTCTCGAAATTTTTCAATATCACCAAAAATTTCATCTTCTAATGAAAGAAGAGTCCTACCGCGGCTTACAAAATGCCGTCGCCTTTCAAGTCCCATAGGATCCAAGCCGGTAGCTCTATAAAAAGACTCTGCAATGGGTGCACGCCAGTCGACAACTATCGGATCTTGTTTATCATCCCACACACCAACTCTTCCAATGTAAAAACTCTCTGAATCAACGTTTTGGTCAATACGTCCGAAGACCAAAGCTGCGTCACCCATATTTAATTGACCCAACCTCGTTGAAACAGAGTCCCAAATAGCATCTCTCTCGACACGCGCTTGGTTTGTTCCGCCTTTGCCAACTTCAACCATTGAAGTTAAATCAAAGACTCTTTCTTTAGCAGCTTCTAAACAACCATAAGCTTTATCGACGTAAGCCTGTTCAGCTTCTAACTCATTTGAGATAAATTCCCCCAAAGGTCTTGTATTTCTAATAATTAAGTTAAATTTTTGGTTTAAAGCAAAAATTGACAGGGTTCTAATTCTATCGCGTAGTTGAAAAACACAAATAGATTAAAAACGCATTCATGGCATTAACTGGTGAAGAGGTAACAGATGAGTGAAAATAGAAAAGTGACAACAGTAGGTCTTGTTCTAAGTGCCGGAGGGTTCTCCGGGGCTGCTCACCATAGTGGAGTTATTGACGCCCTTTTCAGAGCCACGGGGTGGGATTCAAATCTTTCTGATGTGATAGTTGGAACTTCGGCTGGTTCGCTCACAGCAATTTCTTTACGCGCCGGAATCTCGCCATCAGATCTAGCTAGCTATTACACAGGTGACCCGATGAGCGTGGAGGGGCAAAAAATAGTCGACCGTGTGAGCACTTCTCTTAAAATGCCTGAAGCTGGCCTAAGCACCACCAGCAAAATACCTTCCAAACCAACTCTTCTTGTAAAAGAATTTTTTCTAGGCGGACGTCTTCGGCCGATGGTTGCGATCACCGGCCTCCTTCCGGAAGGAGAAGCTGACGGTTCTTCTTTCGCTGAGAGGACCTCACAAATTCACCCTGGACCTTGGCCTAGCAAGCCGACTTGGTTGTGCGCTGTTGATCTTGACTCCGGAAAAAGAGTGGTGTTTGGTAGAGATGATATAAAAACCAATGTTGGCTCTGCAGTTCAAGCATCTTCAGCAATTCCTGGTCGCTTCAGCCCGACAAATATTGATGGGAAACGTTATGTTGACGGCGGAGTTCATTCAGTAACTAATTCTGATCTTCTGGCCGCTTTACAACTCGATCTAGTTATTATTTCTTCGTCTTCTACTTTGGTTGCATCGCAGAAATATACCTCACTTTCTGTGGCATGGAATTCAAGAACACTTCATAAAGAGATTGACCAAATCCGCTCAAGTGGGACAGAAGTTTTAGTATTCGAGCCAACGGTTTCTGATTTACAGGAACGCAATAAATTGGAACCTACTAAAGATGCAGCTAGGAAAATCTTTAAAACTTCACAATCTTCAGCTTTTGCACGCCTAGCTATGCCTCAGTCCAGTAAAGCACGAAGCCTTTTAGAGGAATCAATTCTTCAAAACTAGATATAACAATCATCAGAAAGAAAAGATGTGGTCAATGCTTGGGTAAAATCCCAACATGGAAAACTCTTTTCTTTCGTCAGATGAAACCGACCTGAAATCAGACTTCATTTCTGCCTGCAGAAATGAGCACCATTCACAGGTGCCGGTTTGGTTCATGCGTCAAGCCGGAAGATCGCTTCCGGAGTATAAGAAAATTCGAGGAGAGGGAAGCATCTTAGAAGCAGCTTCAGATCCCGAAAGAGCAGCGCAAATAACTCTGCAGCCCGTTGAACGGTACGGCGTGGATGCCGCAATACTTTTTTCTGACATCATGGTTCCTGTTCACTCGATCGATTTTGGAGTTGAGATACAGCCAGGCATAGGCCCCGTTGTAGAAAATCCTTTCAAAAGTATCGAAGATTTGAAACGGTTGCGGGCATTAGAACCTGAAGTTGATGTTCCTTACGTCGGAGAAACTATAAAAATACTTTCTCGAGAATGCCCGGTTCCTATTATCGGCTTCGCTGGAGCCCCTTTCACAGTGGCTTCATACTTAATTGAAGGCAAACCTTCGCGATCACTTAAAAAAACCAAAGCATTGATGGAAAAAGAACCCCATATTTGGGACTTGCTAATGAATAAACTTTCAGAGATAACAATCTCTTCCCTCAACCATCAGATTGAATCGGGGGCATCAGCTATTCAATTGTTTGATAGTTGGGCAGGCTTAATTGATCCCAAGAGCTACGAACAAAAAGTTTTCCCCTATAGCAAAAAGGTGCTTTCATCAATCGACAATTCTCTTGTTCCAAAGATTCATTTTGGGGTGGGGACACAACCAATTCTTCACCTAATTGCTGCAGCAGGAGCAGATGTAGTGGGTATTGATTCAAAAACACCTATAGACGTTGCTAGAGAAAAACTGGGAGATGAAATTGCAATTCAAGGAAACTTGGATCCTGAAATTTGCTTAGAATCCATAGAAGTAGTCGAAGAAGCTGTATCTAAAATTCTTACTCTTAATAACAATAATTTTGGTCACATTTTCAATCTCGGTCATGGAGTTCTACCCAATACTGATCCGGAAATACTCTCGCGCGTAGTTGAAATGGTTCATTCTCATAAACTTCCTGAAAGCAAAAATGGATAAGAAAAAAGTTGTTGTGGTAGGTGCAGGTATAACAGGACTCACAGCTGCTTATCGTCTTTTAAAGAGCAAAGAAAACTTTGAAGTAATTGTTTTAGAGAGTGAAAAACAAACTGGTGGAAAGCTAAAAACAAGCCGTTTTGCGGGTTTTTTGCTGGACGAAGGAGCAGATGCATTCTTGGCTAGAGCCCCTTGGGCCAAGAGCCTATTCGATGAAATTGGAATCTCAAAAGAATTTGTTTCTCCTCGTTCTCGCTCGGCGTCAATCTGGATAAACGGATCGCTAGAACCTCTACCATCTCCTAACGTTCTGGGGATTCCTCTTGATCCTGATTCGATATCCTCTGGATTACTGAACTCTGATGATGTTCTAAAAATCAGAAAAGGAGGGAAACCCAGTAAAGCATTACCTGAGGGAACCGACATTTCAATAGGCTCCTTGCTTCGAGACTGTGTAGGTGATTCTGTTTTTGAACTTTTTGTTGACCCATTATTAGGTGGAATCAATGCAGGACTTGTAGATGAGATGAGTTGCGAGACTATGGCTCCTCAACTACTCGAAGCTGCCAATCATGAAGAAGGATTAGTTGCATCACTCAGAAAGATCCAACAAAACTCTGATCCCGAATCACCTGTTTTCTATACGCATCCGAATGGACTAGGCCACGTTGTAGAAAAACTTGCCGAACAAATTAGTGATTCAATTAGAGAAAATGAAAATGTTATTTCTATAAGTCGCACTAATGAAAAATGGGTCATAGAAACCAACAGTGGTTCAGAAACAGCTAATGCAGTAGTTCTAGCTACCCCTGCTCAAAATGCTGCAAAACTTTTAACTACGATTTCACCCACTACTGCTTCTCGTCTTTCCGATATAGAACATGCTTCAGTTTCACTTGTAAGCTTTTCTTTTAATAATTCAGATTTAAGAATCCAAAAAAATCAAAGTGGATTTCTAGTTCCAAGGTCAGCAGGAATGCTAATGACAGCCTGTTCCTTCTCAGGTAATAAGTGGACACATCTAGACGATGGAACGCAAACACTAATTCGTGTTTCTTCCGGACGTGTCGATGATGAGAGACACGAAACTCTCAGTGACGAAGAACTTGTTAAACACCTACTGGATGACCTGTCCACCACTTTGGGTTTAGATTCCCAACCTCTTGAATCACGTATAAATAGGTGGCCAAAAGCTTTAGCTCAACTTAAAACAGGACATTTACAAAGGATGAAAAAAACTATCGACTTTTTAGCAGATGAAGCACCAGGGGTGTTTATTTCTGGTTCTTATCACTTCGGTGTCGGTATACCTGCATCTGTTCGCTCAGGAAACGAAGTTGCAGCTTCAGTGATAGAAAAGTTCGGAAAAAATGAAAATTTTTCCGCTTAGGTCCGCATTCTTAAAACCTTTAGTTGCGGGTTTGTTAATCGCCGCTTCAGTTCCTCCGTGGGGTTTCTGGCCTTGTTCTTTTATAGGAATAGCCATTTTGGACATCTCTCTAGTTAATAAAAATGCACGAAAGAGATTTGGTCTGGGTTTCTTAGTCGGTTTATCTTGGCTTCTGCCATCTACTTTTTGGATGATTGACCTAACTCCACCCGGATGGATCGCAGCAGGTCTGATCCACTCAAGCTTTCTTGCCATTGGAATGACTCTTGTGCCACCAAAAAAAGGTCGCCAATTAGCACTTGTTGGAATTCTGACGTTGGTAGAGCTAGCTCGTTGGAGATTTCCTTTTGGAGGAGTTCCTCTTGCCTCAATTCCGATCGGTCAAGCTTCAGGCCCCATTGCTCCTTTATCTAAAGTTGCCGGTCCTTTACTTATTGTTGCAGTGGTTGCAACTACTGGGTGCTTTATAAGCACCCTTATTAGAACTCCAAGAAAAACTCTGAAAGTTATAACATCAGCGTTGATATTAACTGTTGGGATTGGAACACTAACCGCATTTGCTCCCAATGGACATGAAGTCGAAAGCATAAACATCGCTGTGGTCCAGGGTGGAGGACCGCAACGCACTCGGGCAACACCGACGGGATCAGCAATAGTTTTTGCTAATCAGGTTTCTGCCACGAAAAGCGTTACAACACCTGTGGACTTAATTGTATGGCCAGAAAATGTTGTAAATCCTGATCCTGATTTACCCGAAGCTGATAAAAATCCCAGTCGCCTATATTCAGACGATGCCCGTTTAACTCTAGAAAGTATTTCTGAATCTATGGACACGGTTATCGCCGCAGGTTGGTTCCATCGAGATCCAAATGACGAATCCTCAAATTTAAACTATGTAGAGGTGCTGGAACCCGGAGGGCAGACTGCGGGCAGATTCGACAAGGTTAGAACTGTGCCTTTTGGGGAGTTCGTCCCTCTTAGAGGTTTAGTAGAACGCTTCGCGAAGAATAGTCTTCCTGCGCGCGATGTGCGACCTGGAACTGAACCTGCCGTGATTGAAACATCTCTTGGAAAGCTGGGAGTGGTGATATCTTGGGAGGTTTTCTTCGAGGAACGAGCACGTGAAGCGGCAGAAAATCAGGCTGGAATAATTATCAATCCAACTAATGGTGCCAGTTATTGGTTGACCCAAGTTCAAAGTCAACAAGTTGCATCAAGTCAACTACGAGCAATCGAAACCGGTCGTTGGTTGCTTCAATCTGCTCCAACCGGCTTTAGCGCAATTATTGACCCATCTGGCAAAGTTTTACAACGCACAGGAATCAGCGAACAGGCAGTTATGCAAGCAAATGTAGGTATACGAACTGGAAACACCTGGTACACAAAAATAGGCATTTGGCCAATGTTGGTAATTTCTTTAGCACTTTTTGGATTAGGCCGTCGACCTCATCTTTTCAGCAAATAGTGAAACTATTTTCTTGATATTTAGATTTCGATCATCAGTGTTGCAGGACCATCATTAACTAAGTCAACCAACATGTATTCTCGAAATTTTCCTGTTTCTACTTTAGCCCCACCTGCTTTTAGACCTTCTACAACTCTTTCAATCAATGGCTCAGCTTGTTCCGGTGGTGCTGCTGCTGACCACGTTGGTCGGCGTCCTTTAGAAACATCACCATAAAGTGTGAACTGGCTAACAAGCAGAATTTCACCATCGTGATCTATAACAGAATTGTTCATCACGCCATTTTCATCATCCATAATCCTCAAATTAAGTAGTTTTCTTACTAAAAGGTCGCACTCTTCAGTTCCGTCCTCATGTGTGACCCCGACGAATACGCATAACCCCTGATTTATGGCTCCTACTAATTGCTCCTCAACCCTTACACTGGCTTCTCTTACTCTTTGCACCAAAGCTCGCATAACTAGACAGTATCTAATTAACGGTGAGTAATCAGACAAAAATTCAGCGAGAATGTTCTGATGTCTAAATCCGTAAAGAGCCCTGTCGATAGTAATAACAAATTACGTATCGCTTACCTCTCATACAGAGGTAAACCTCACTGCGGTGGTCAAGGCATATACACCCGTCACTTGACAAAAGCTCTTGCCGATTTAGGTCATAGCGTTGTGGTGCTATCCGGTCAGCCTTATCCGGAACTAGACGAAAGAGTGGAACTAGTTCGTCTACCTAGTCTCGATATTTTCAATGATCAATTCCCTATGAGAAAACCAAGAATATGGGAGCTGAAAACCAAATGGGACTTTCTCGAAGTAGCAAGTTTTAATACTGGTAACTTCTCAGAACCTCTATCTTTCAGTTTTAGAGCATGGGACTATTTGAAATCAAGGAGAGATGAATTCGATCTTGTTCACGACAACCAGTGTTTAGGGTGGGGACTAGCACTGCTTCAAAAAAAAGCGGGCTTTCCATTACTTTCCACGATTCACCATCCAATCACAGTTGATAGACGTTTAGAAATTGCCCACGCTAGAACTCTTTTTGAGTCATTTTCAAAAAGACGTTGGTATGCCTTTACTAAAATGCAAACTCGAGTGGCAAAACGAATGAATAGAGTTATGACTGTTTCTGAATCATCAAAAGCAGATATATCAGCTGATCATAAGGTGGACTCAAATCGTATACATGTCGTGCCTGTAGGAGTTGACCCCGAACTGTTTTCACCTGTTATGGGAGTAGAACGAAAACCCGGAATGATTGTTACAACAGCTAGTGCG
Source organism: marine actinobacterium MedAcidi-G1 (assembly GCA_000817085.1). Lineage (GTDB taxonomy): Bacteria > Actinomycetota > Acidimicrobiia > Acidimicrobiales > MedAcidi-G1 > MedAcidi-G1. Next base: position 22,852 of record JUEM01000007.1, read on the forward strand.
GATGTAGCTATGAAAGGTCTCAAATATCTGCTCGAAGCAATCGCAAAACTAAAGACTGAACGGGATGTAGAATTGGTGATAATCGGAAAACCCTCCGAAGGCGGTTCGTCAACAGATGCTATTGAAGAGTTGGGTTTAAGAGATTGTGTCAGCTGGGTTCACGGAGTCTCTGATAATCGAATCGTGGAACTTTACAGTGAAGCACAAATTGCTGTAGTCCCTTCTCTATATGAAGGTTTCTCATTACCGGCTATTGAGGCGATGTCGTGTGGAGTTCCTTTAGTTACTACAACCGGTGGCGCTCTACCAGAAGTAGCTGGACCTCACGATGAAACTTGTTTTCAAGTGCCGCCTGGCGATAGTGAAGCTTTAGCAGCAATGATTGGGAAAGTCTTAGATAATCCTGAAAGTCGTTCGAGAGTTGGAGAGAACGGGAGACAGAGAGTTATAGAAAACTGGAGTTGGCACCACACTGCGTTAAGAACCGTAGAGCAATACCATTTACTACTCGCTGAAAGCAGAGATTCCCATGTTGACAGCTGATTATGACCTTCTAGGAGTGAAGTCTGGGGATCGGATTCTGGACATGGGTTGTGGATTTGGGCGGCACGCATATGAGGCTTTACGAAGAGGAGCATCAGTCGTTGCTTGTGATTTGGGTTTTGAAGAACTTAAACAAGTAAGAGCGGTAGCTGGTGTTATGTACGAACAAGGTGAAATAGAACCACCCATAGTGATTGAAACCACTAATGGCGATGCAACCCGGTTACCTTTCGCTGACGACTCTTTTGATCGAATTATTTGTTCCGAAGTGATGGAACATATTGATAATGACTTAGCTGCTCTAAATGAACTTGAACGTGTTCTGAACCCTGGAGGAACTCTAGCTATCACTATTCCTTCTCGTTTTCCCGAAAAAATATGCTGGTCTTTATCAGATAATTACTACGCTCCAAAAGCACCCGGAGGTCATGTACGTATCTACAAAAGAAAAGAACTTACTAAAATGATTTCAGATTCTGGATTAAATCCTCAAGGTCATCATCGAGTTCATGCCCTTCACAGTCCCTACTGGTGGCTGCGTTGCATTATTGGACCAAATAAACCAATACAGGAAAATTTTTTCGTAAAGACTTATCACCAGGTTCTCGCCTGGGACATTGAAAAATCACCTTGGATTACAAGAGCTTTAGAAAAACTTCTGAGTCCTTTATTAGGTAAGAGTTTGGTTGTTTATGCTTCAAAACCATTGGTGGAGGCTAAAAATGTCCCTTCCTAATATCCCAAATGTAGTAAGTACAGAAGAATTAATAGAAACTGCAGAAGCGATCATCGATTGGCAGCTCCCCAACGGAATGATCCCTTGGTTTCCGGGAGGTCATTCAGATCCTTGGAATCACGTAGAAGCTGCAATGGCTCTTGCGGTAACTGGTCATCTAGATGCAGCAGAACAGGCTTATATATGGCTAAAAGACAATCAACTACCTAACGGTGCCTGGCACCACTATTACCTTGCGGATGACATAGAGGACCCAAAACATGATTCTAACGTAGTTGCATATGTGGCAACGGGAGTTTGGCATCACTGGCTTATGACACACGATCGCGGATTTCTTGAAACTATGTGGCCAGTAGTTGAGCCTGCCATCGATTTCGTGCTTAGCTTACAGACTCCGCGCGGTGAAGTTATCTGGGCAATGCATCCTGATGGAACCCCCTGGTCATATGCACTATTAACTGGTTCTTCAAGTATCTGTCATAGTTTGCGTTGTGCCATATCAACAGCAGAGGAACTGGGACATGAAAGACCCGATTGGGAACTATCTCTTGCCAATCTTGCTCATATGGTTAAAAAATACCCCGACAAAGCATTCGCACCCAAAGAAAGATGGGCCATGGATTGGTACTATCCGGTGCTTTCAGGAGTTGTTTCTAGAGAGCAGGGTAGAACTTTACTTTCCGAAAAATCAGAAATTTTCGTTATGGAAAATAAAGGGATTCGATGCGTCAGTGATCAACCTTGGGTAACCACAGCTGAAACTTGTGAATGTGCAATTGCTTATTTAGCTGCAGGAGAAACCCTTAAGGCTGAATCTCTTTTCCTCTGGAGCCAAGATATGAGACAAACAGATGGCCACTATCTAACTGGAGTCGTTCACCCATCAAAACAATCTTTTCCAAAAGCTGAAAAAACTACTTATTCTTCAGCCGCAGTTATTCTCGCTGCTGATGCGATATCTCAATCAAGCCCAGCTTCAGGTATCTTCACAGGCACCGCTGGTCTTCCTGAAATAATAGATACCGAAGAACACATTCTTGATCTTGATTAACCTTAAGTGGGTAAATGTTAAATATCAGGACCAACTCTTTTAAGAACTCTTAAAGAACCCACTACGTCTATCTCTTCGAAAGACTTAGAAGCAACAGCTCTCTGAAATATTTCAAATGGTGGCCTGCCACCGTCTTCAGGGTTTTCAAACACATCATGTATCAAAAGTTTCCCCCCCATAAGTAATTTTGGTACCCAGTTTTCATAGTCAGCATGAGCTGGTTCCGCTCCATGTCCACCATCGATAAACAATAAGGCCAAAGGCGTAACCCAAATTTTCGCAATTGCAGGCGAATCACCTATCACGGCGACAACATTATCTTCAAGACCAGCTTTATTTATATTGCGACGAAATTCTGGCAAAGTATCTATTAGCCCAGTTTCTGAATCAACAATTTCTGGATCATGCCATTCCCATCCTGGTTGATTTTCCTCAGAACCTCTATGGTGATCAACAGAAAAAAGAATTCGTCCAGTTTCTTTTGCTGCGGAACCTAAATAAATACCCGATTTACCGCAATAACTTCCAACTTCAAGAAATGGACCTTCAATGTTTAAAGAAGTTCCGTGGCGGTTTAGTGCTAGCCCTTCATCAGTTGGCATAAAACCTTTTACTGATTCAGCTATTTCAAACAATAACTTTTCATGTTTATCCAAAGCTAACCCGCAAGTTGTTCATCACTTTTTGATTCTTCTGAGCCACTATTAGCCGAATCCCCCCAGAGGAGATGTTCTATAACAAGAAATCTCACAATCCATAAAGTTCCATAAGCTGAAGCATTTGCGATTTGGACTGACCATGTACCACCAAAAATTCCATCCACTACTCCTACAACTGCTGTTGAAAGAGCCAGTCCCGCAAAAGCCAGCATCCAGAATGGTGCTATCTCTCCTCCGACTGAGTGGTCACCTCTCGGTTGTTCCCACACGTAATTCCGACTTAACAAATAAGCAGGGATTGTACTAACAGCTACAGCGCATGCATTAGCTATCATTCCGGGTAATCCAATTACTGCGTGAAATATAAACAGTACCGATTGGCCGACAACTGTATTAACAACAGTCACTCCCATATAACGAAAAAGTCGCTGGGCATAGCCTTGTAATAGGCGTCCAAATATTGAACGTAGTTTTCTCAAGATTCAGATCTTAACTGGATGAGAGTTATCTCACTTGATTTAACGAAATTCATCTTTTTTTAAAATATTTTTAGCCATTTCACGCGCTATTAACCCTGGAGAAGAACCCTCTTTCTCTTCTAAATCTTCCATGGATTTTTTGGCTACTTCTGAAAGTAAATAATCTAACCGTGAGCTAACTTCAGCTTTCCACCGATTTGATCGTCTCACCGAAATTTGTTCTCCTTCGAACAAGAACTCTTTATGTTCAAAAATAGCCTTCTTAAACTCATCGAACCCTTCACCTTCAGTAGCTGTAGTCATAACTATTTCTGGTCTTCTACTCATTTGACCAGTGACTTGCGATAAATCAATCATTAGTTCCAAGTCTCTTCTCGCATCACTTGCTCCCGGGCGATCAGCTTTGTTAACAACAAAAAGATCAGCGATCTCGAGCAAACCAGCTTTATTAGCTTGCACGGCATCTCCCCATCCTGATGTAACAACCACCACTACTGTGTCTGCCGCCGAAGCTACATCGACTTCAACCTGACCCACCCCCACAGTTTCGATAATTATTGGATTAAATCCGAAAGCGTCAAATACTCGCACCATCCCTGGAACCGCAAGCGCCAATCCTCCCGCATGCCCTCGTGTTGCCATTGAGCGAATAAACGCCCCTGCTTCTGATGCTTCCTCCATTCGCACTCGGTCGCCAAGGATTGCTCCCCCTGTCAAAGGAGATGATGGGTCAACTGCTAAAACTGCAGGTTTATATTCAGAGGTAGCTAAATCTTTTGCCAGAGAAGCCGTAAGAGTAGACTTTCCGGCTCCGGGAGCTCCAGTTATACCTATCACATGTGACTTGCCTGCAAGCTTGTGAGTTGCTTCTGCAACCTCTTCAGCAGAAATACCTCCTCTTTCCACAAGCGTTAAGAGTCGGCTAACTGAACGTCTGTCACCCTTACTGGCGTTTTCTACAAGCGAGATTACTGTTGAATTTTCATTCGCCACGGGTGGCCACTGCCTCACGAACACACTTCGCTACATCTTCGGCAGATGCACCAGGACCTAGAACCCCAGCTACTCCTGATTCAGTCATGGCGTCTAGATCACCTTCAGGCACTATTCCTCCCACAATAACTGGGACGTTAAGACCAGCATCATCTAACGCCTTAACTATCCGTGGCGCCAATGTCAGATGTCCTGCATTATGCATGGATATACCCACTGCGTCTGCATCTTCTTGCTCTACTGCTGACACAACCATCTCAGTTGTCTGTCTTAAACCTAAATAGACAACTTCCATACCAGCGTCTCTCAACATCCTCGCCACAACTTTTAAACCTCTGTCATGTCCGTCGAGACCTAATTTTGCAAGAACTATTCGTATAGGTGCGTTTTCCTTTTCATTCATACGAATGCCTTTTCTACATAGGTACCAAATACTGATTCGAGCGCCTGCACTATTTCACCTTCTGTCGATCTGACTTTAACGGCTTCAATAATTGCCGGCATAAGGTTTATTTCGGGATCTAATGCTTGTGTAGAAAGCCTGTTTAGTGCTTTTTCAACTAAGTCGCTATCTCTTGACTGCTTTATTTCCGCCAGCCTCTTTAATTGGATATCTTCAGTATCAGGATCAATACTTAGCAAGTTAATATTTTCATCCCCTCCTTCTGTGAAAGAATTGACACCCACTATTAAACGGTCACCGCTGTTTACTTCACGTTCAAACCTGTATGCAGCGTCTGCGATTTCTCCAACGAACCATCCGTTTTCTATTCCGACATACACTCCCTCAAGAATTGAACCATCACCTAATTCTTCTAAATGTTCAAAAATTTCTTCAGCTTGTCTTTCCATTTCGTCTGTCATCCACTCAACATAATCTGATCCTCCAAGAGGATCAGCGACGCTGGTTATGCCTGTTTCGTGAGCAACAATTTGTTGTGTTCGTAAAGCAATTCTTGCTGCATCTTCAGTTGGCAGAGCCAGAGCTTCGTCGTAACTATCTGTATGCAAGCTCTGAGTTCCACCGATAACACCTGCTAAAGCTTGTATAGCAACACGAGCAATATTTATTTCAGGTTGTTGAGCTGTCAATGACACTCCCGCAGTTTGTGTATGGAACCGTAGTTTGTGACTCCGTTCATCTTTTGCTCCATAGCGATCCCGTATCCATCTGGCCCAGATTCTTCTTGCTGCGCGAAATTTCCCGATCTCTTCAAAAAAATCTGAATGACTGTTAAAGAAGAAGCTCAGCCGAGGTGCAAAATCATCCACATTTAAACCAGCTGCCTGTGCTGCTTCTACATAGGCAAATCCGTTAGCCAAGGTAAAAGCAAGCTCTTGTGCAGCTGTAGAACCAGCTTCTCTAATGTGATAACCAGATATAGAAATCGGGTTCCAACGTGGCATCTCTTGAGTTGTGAAACTAACCACATCACTTACTAGACGGACAGATGGTCGTGGTGGAAAAATATATTCCTTTTGGGCCTGATACTCCTTAAGAATATCATTTTGAAGTGTTCCATTAAGTTTTGATCTTTCTACTCCATCTTGTTCTGCAACTGCTACGTACATTGCCAGAAGAATTGCTGCAGGTCCGTTAATTGTCATGGAGGTAGATACTTGACCTAAGTCAATGTCAGCGAAGAGATCAACCATGTCGTCAAGAGTGTCGATTGCTACACCAGCGCGTCCTACTTCACCTATTGACCATTCATCATCTGAATCACGTCCCATAAGAGTTGGCATATCGAAAGCTGTTGAGAGTCCCGTGCCTCCGGCACGTAAGAGATCTTTGAAGCGAGCATTAGTGTCCTCTGCTGTACCAAAACCGGCAAACATTCGCATTGTCCACAACCGGTCTCTATACATGCCAGAATGTATCCCGCGCGTATAGGGGAACTCACCAGGTAACGGTTCATCTCCGTATACAGATCCAACTGGAACTCCTGACATAGTCCGGAATTCTTTTTTCTCATCCATGTACGCCAACTCCCAATGGTTCAACTTCCTAGTGGATTTATACCCTAACAAAAGTCAAAGACGGCTTAACAGCGTTAAGACATAAAGCTAATTATTTCTGCAAATCTGAACTTTATTCCGAAGTGTTAATTTCTCCCGAAATAGCTTCCCACTGCTCTTCTTCTTTGCTCCAACGACCTAAAATCAGAGAATCTCTAGCATCGAACTTGTCGGAACCTAATGAGACATATTTATAACCAGGTAAAGAAAAATCGCCCATAGAAGCCGCTGCTTGCGCAAAAGTTTCATTAGTTAAATTCGGACCAGCAGCAGTTGCTACTGTTTCAAACAAAGATAGAAATTGGCATGAACCTGCCGTGCCTGGCCAGTAATTTGTGTCCTCAGGTCCAAGTTTGTCTGGTGGTCTTACTTCAATTTCAAGTGCTTCTTCAACAAGATCCATGCAGCGCGCAAAAGAAGGATCATCACGGCTATCAAAAGCTTTATTAGTAAGAATTAATCCAGAGTTTTCAATTTCTGGAGGCGGTTCCTGAGACCACATGTTTAAAGAATCCCCATTGTGTAGTAACAGATTGAATTCATCTCCTAAACCGAAAAGGTATTCCATCGCGTAAATAGCTTCTCCTACGAACCAAATTGTCGAAACATCTTCGCTTCTTGCCTTCTCAAGAACTACCTCTAAAAAAGCTATTGTTGCTGTTTCATCTCCAGTATTTTCATTTGATGTCACAATTGGAACCGAAACACCTTGTAATTCAAGTAACTCTTTTACTTCGTCCATTACAGGCCCAGACTCTGGATTTGCACCCCAAATCATAATTCGGCCAAGTCCTTCGAGACTATCTGTCTGTCTTAAAAGACTCACAAAAGCTTGCCCTCTTCTACTGAGGTTCATATCACTAGTTATCCAAGATGCGCGTGCCCGTTCTAATTGTTCAACCGTGGGCTTTGCTCCTACGAGAATAGTTTCATAAGTATCTGCAAAACATTCATTCACACCTTCAGCTCCGGGGCCGGCAAATCCGTTCAAAACAGCAAAAACTTCTTCATCTTCTGTTAATTCAACGCATGCAACTTCCGCTGTCAAAGGTCCAACCGGCAAAAACAAACGGTGAATTATTTCTACTTTCCTTCCTAAAATGCCACCTCTTGCATTTAGGTCTTCCACCAACACATCAACCATTGGTGGGTAATTAGCATAAGTTAGATTTAGACCAGGAAATTGTTCATTAAATAACTCGAAATCTATTGATGTAAAACCAACTTTTATAGTTTCAGCTGTTACTCCTCGGAACGAATCAGTCAGAACTACTGGTGCTGCAGTCGTAGTCGGTGCCGCAGTCGTAGTCGGTGCCGCAGTCGTAGTCGGTGCTGCAGTCGTAGTCGGTGCTGCAGTCGTAGTCGATGGAACGATTTTCGACTTGCTTTCTTCTTCCCCGCCACAGGCGGAAAAAAACAATATCAGTGCGCAACAAGCTGTGATTAATGAACTTTTCACAATAACCCCCTTGGTGAACTCTAGCTTGATGCTATAGGCCTATCACAAAGCGGAATCAAAGCCCTAAAATCCTCTGGACAGACAAATTTCGTCTTCTGATAATCTCACTTCTTTCTTTCAAACTAACTCTTTGAGTGTCTTCTGCAAGATGTCTATCAATTTCTTTAAAAGGAAAAACTCTGATTTTAGGTTGTGGAAAATCCCTGGCATGCAACCAACGGCCCATTATTGTCAACTGCGAATAGCCCGCAGTGTCAAGCCAATTGTAAACACCAGGATCTTGAGCAGAAATTATGCAACGAAAAACACCATCAGAATCACATTTTGCCTGAAAACCATTCAGTGAGGACTGCCTTCGCCACCAGTCCATTGACTCCCAGTAGATACTTCCAAGCTGAAAACCCCAAAAATGGCAATCTGGGGGCTTTACTTCTAAGAGAGCCGCTTCATTTTTACCAATTTCTATCGAACCCATTCCATATGAAAGACCTCCATGACCGCCCCAGTCGCTTTCTTGCGGATTTAAAAATGTGACTGTATTTGGTTCTTTCATAAAAGTACGGATTACTTCATCCCAGAATGTCCCAGCCTCATCTAGCCATTTGATTAAAAGCTCGGCCTTATCAACTATGGCTTCAGGGTTTTCATACGGAGGTGGGTATTGGGCGTCAACTTTTTCAATTGACAGTTCTGCTTTCTGTTCACTTTCCCAGTCATAAAAAAACTGCCTTACACAAACCGACTCGGCATCTGGGGATAGTTGTATCCAGTTAAATTTTTTGTCTTCTGGAGGCGATTCGGGGCTTAGAATTATTTCCACGGTTCCGTCCGATTCAGTCTTTATGTCGGCGAACCCTAAGTTCCCGGTTCTTACATAATTTGGCGCATTTGCAAAATGTGGAGAATGAATCTCAATGTCAAATTGGTGTGCGGTGCCTCTATTTCCGAAAATACGATATGTCGAATCACCTCTAATGCAGGCAAATGAATACAGCCCATCAGGGGAGTCAATCCCCCATGAGTATGACCGGTCTGCCCAGCGATCGAAATATGGATAATCAGGGTCATTTAGCTCCATTGCTAATGTTGCTCCTGCTGTCAGATAACGGGTCATATACAACAGACCTGTAGCTCTTTCCAGTGATTCAGGGTCCGTTGCTGTGTCGTTGTAGACAAGTCGACCTAGCCTTTTCCAAGCCTGAACTACGTCTTCAAAAACGTATCCGTTTCTTAATCGTTCTAATTTATTTTCCATTTTCATTACCAGATGGCTTATTGGCCATAGTTGCAATCAATGGATTCAAATATTCTTTAACTCCGCAAATTTTTCCTTCCCGAAACCTCCATAAACCTATATAGGTGTTTTTATAAGGTTTGTTGGTGATCGTGGATCTACCTTCGCTGGCATATTCTGCGATTAGCAAATTAGGGTCAAGGCACTCAAAAACTTCTGTCAGTGTGAGAGTAAATTCAAGTTTGCCCATTTGAGGTTTCAAATAGGACAGGATTTCGTTTATCCCTTTGAGAACTTTCGGCGGTTCGCTATATGGAAGTTCAAGAACCCAGTCATCTGTATAAAGACTTGAAAATATTTCATTATTTCCGGTTCCAATGGAAGAAATGGCAGTTTTTAAAACATCCATATTCCGTTCTCGAACTTCTTTTTCATTCAATAATCTCACCACTTTCTAACCAAACTCTTTCACTTTTAGAAAGTTTTATGTCAGCGGAAGCTACGTTCTGGAAAACTTCTGTTTTACTGCGTGAAGCACATATTGCGTGTGTTAAAAAATCTGCATGCAGAACCCAAGAAACTGCTATCTGTTCAAGTGTGCAATTTTTTTTTGCAGCTAACTCAATTGCACGCTCACGTCTCAACCAGTTCATCTCTGAGTGGTAACAACGAGCTGTCTCGGCCATCAACCTAGAATTTGGCGTTTGCATAGTTTCAAGATCGACCGAAGAAGTTAAATAGCCACCAGCTAACGCCGACCATGCCAAAACTGGAATCTGATTCTCTTTTAACCATTCCCTGTCATCTTGCGCTCTATCTCCTGCAATGCTCGTTACCGCCTCCCATGGAGGTTGTTCCTGAGTTACCAGAGACAGGTGAGGACTGAAAGCTTCTGGTTTGACCCAATAATTTTTCTTTGATGTTTCTAGAGCATCTGACAGTCGTTTGATACTCCAGTTGGAAACTCCCCATGCATCTATTAAACCAGCTGCAACTTGTTTGTCTACTGCATCTACGAGTTCATCAATTGGTACTTTTTCATTATCACGGTGAAAAAGCCAAAGATCCAAACGATCAGTTCCCATACGGTCCAATGTCTTTTCTACATCCACTTCAATGCATTCTGGTAAGACACGAGACTCTTCCCAATTAGGAGGCCCAGGGTGGCAGCCTTTACCGATAACAACGACCTTGTCACGAACATTGCGGGCATTAATCCATTTTCCTAGCCGTTCATCACAAGTACCGTCCTGATCTGCATACACAAGGCCTGTGTCGAAAACATTTACGCCTGAAGCCATTACATCATCAAGTAAATTTTCCCAATGGGAAACAGTTTCATCACCAAAAAGAGTCGTAGCTCCATGAATAATTTGTGACAGAGAAATTCTAACTCCCGGTACATCTCTATACTCCATTGTTCTCCTCATCATCTGCTTGATAACTAACGCCGATTTGAGATCGGATACTGTCCATCAATTGAATCATTGAGAGGGAACATTCCCAGGAAACTTTTGGGCTCTGTATCAATCCTTCTGATAGACACCTATCCATTTCAAGGATTTGATATTCAAATCCATTTATATCATGAGGTCTAAGTATCTCTGTTTGCTCCGAACCTTGTTTGATAAAAGCTTTCTGAGCACACCAAAAATAGGGTATTTCAATAGAACCTGATTCTCCAACAATGATTGCACCGTTAGTCAAAGAAAGATTGATCGCTGATCTAAGTGTCGCTAAAGCCGAATTTGCATATTGCAACGTAATAGCTACATGCGCATCTACACCTTCTGGCGAAAGTTCAGCCAACGAAAAAAAACTTTCTGGAGTATTTTGATATATCAAATCTGCAAGTGTCAGCGGATAAATACCAACGTCCAATAGGCTTCCTCCTGCAAGTTTAGGATTCCACAACCGCGACTCATGATTATAAGGTGCATTGAAACCTAAGGATGCGTCAACAAGTTTTGGTTCACCGATTAGACCTTTTCGAATCGAACCAATGACTTCTTCATAAATTGGTAAATGTCGAGTCCACATTGCTTCCATCAGAAAAGTGTTACTTTCTTTCGCAGCATTTAACATCTTTTCAACTTCTCTATGATTTACAGCCAAAGGTTTCTCACAGAGAACAGGTACCCCCTTTTCTAAAAGAGTTCTAGCTCCATTGCAGTGTTCAGTGTGGGGTGTTGCTATATAAGCTGCGTCCACTCCTTCTGAGAGGAAAAGTAGGTCTTCTCCTGATTTCTCTATTCCATTTTTATTTGCAAATATCGAAGCTCTTTTAAGATCTCGTCCTCCGACAGCGACAATCTCATGTCCTAGACCGCGTGCAGCTTCTATAAAATTTGCTGTTATTTTTCCATGACCAACAATTAACCAACGCACTTGATTTGATAACTACAGTACGACGACAGAACGAAGAACTTCTCCACGTTCCATTTTGTGAAAGGCTTCTTCTACTTCGTCTAAAGCAATTGTCTCTGAAACAAAACGGTCAAGCTCAAGACGTTCTTGCAGATAAAGATCAATGAGCATGGGAAAATCTCTTGAAGGCAGGCAATCCCCATACCAGGAAGATTTTAAGGTTCCTCCCCTTCCAAAAATTTCGATCATTGGAAGTTCGATTCTCATTTCAGGATTTGGAACCCCTACCAGTACAACTGTTCCTGCAAGATCTCGAGAATAAAAAGCTTGTTCATAAGTAACGGGAAGACCTATAGCTTCTATTGCTATGTCGACTCCATTTCCACCTGTAATCTCTCTAATAGCTTCAACCGGATCAACTTTTGAAGAGTCGATAATGTGAGTTGCTCCAAATTCTTTGGCCCATTCAAGTTTTGTTTGATCTATGTCAACTGCAATTATGGTATGAGCTCCTGCTAAGCGCGAACCTTCAATTGCTGCATCACCCACACCTCCACAACCAAAAACGGCTACCGAATCTCCGCGGCTAACTTGTCCGGTATTCATCGCAGCTCCTAAACCAGCCATTACTCCACAACCTATAAGTCCCGCGACTTCCGGTTTAGCTGCCGGATTTACTTTTGTAGCTTGTCCTGCTGCAACAAGAGTTTTCTCAGCAAACGCCCCGATCCCTAGGGCGGGAGAGAGTTCTTTACCCTCAAGTTTCATTTTCTGTGTTGCATTGTGAGTTGCGAAACAATTCCAGGCCCGTCCTCTTCGACAAGACCTGCAATGCCCGCATACTGCTCTCCAGTTTAAAATTACAAAATCCCCAGGAGTTAAATCGTCAACACCTTCACCAACTTCTTCGACTAGACCAGAAGCTTCATGACCTAAAAGAAATGGGAATTCGTCATTAATAGCTCCTTCTCGATAGTGCAAATCGGTGTGGCAAACTCCACACGCCTTCACGTCAATCAGCACCTCCCCTGGGCCTGGATTTGGAACTTCAATCGTCTCGATTGAAACAGGTTCTCCTTTGCTTTTAGCAACAACCCCTTTTACTTCATGCGTCATCACACAACCCCCTAACAGTTACTTTCACAAAAACTACACCCATTGTGATTGAGCTTCCCAAATCAGCTAATTGAAAAATCTTCCCAATTTGATCTATATCTCAAACCTGTAGATATTCGTATCTCTTTGGAGGAAACCAAGACGTTTGTAAAGACGATTTGCAGACTCACGCGAAGGTCGCGAGGTTAGATCCACAGTTTTAGCTCCAAGTTGTCTGGCAATTTTTATTGCATCTTGATTTAGAGCTTCTCCAATACCCTTGTTTCGACATTTTTCATCAACAACAACATCTTCAATCCAAGCTCTTTTGCCAGTTGGGATACTAAAAACAACTAAAGTTAACGAGCCAACTATTTCTCGATCAATAAAAGCAGCGAGCAGTATTGAAGAGTCAGAAGCAACTATCCCTTCTAAAGCAGAGCGGTCTGGAGGGGAATTAGAATTTGACAGCTGTGGAACTAAACGGTTCATAGCCGCAAGAAGCTCATCATCAACTTTTACTATCTCTTCAATTTTAATATTTTTTTCAGACATCTGGTACAAGCTTAGATTACAAATCTTAGGTCGCGCGCGAGCTCATATCCGATAGCCTCCGTTTGGATGGCTTCAAAATTTATCCAATGGACTAATAAGGAACTTCTAGAAGAACTCAATAACCCTGTTGTAATAACTGCTTTTGAAGGATGGAATGATGCAGGTGAGGCCGCCACAACTGCGGTGAAATACTTCCAAGACCGTTTTAGTGCAATAAAAGTTGGAGCAATCGAGTCAGAAGAATTTTTTGACTTCACCATTTCTCGCCCAATAATTGAAATCCCCGATGACCAACGCGAGATAATCTGGCCATCGACAGAAATACATATAGCTAAAATGTTTGATTCAAAACACGACCTAGTAATTATTATCGGACATGAGCCACAACTTCGCTGGCGGACATTCACCGATCAAATAATAGAGATTGCTTCATTAATCAAAAGTCCTATGGTGGTGGCTCTAGGTTCACTCTTAACTGACATTCCCCACAGTAGACCTGTAAAAGTTTTTGGTTCTTCAGATGATTCTGATTTAGCAGAGAAACTGAACCTTCCACCCTCCACATACGAAGGGCCAACGGGAATAGTGGGAGTTATAAATAGTGTCCTACGTGAAAAAGAAATACCCTGCATGTCACTATGGGCTGGTGTCCCTTCCTATGTTTCAGGAGCCCATTCACCTAAAGCAGCCCTTGCGTTGGTTGAAAGGTTAGCGGAAGTGCTTCAAATAGGTATTAACTGCACAGATTTGGAAATAGCGTCTGCAGCCTACGAAAGACAAATAAATGAGTTGGTAGCAGAGGATATGGACACGGCTGAATATGTGAATCAACTTGAAGAAGACTTCGACAACGACTCAGAAATTGATGAGCAAGATAGCAATCCTGAGTTGCTGGTTAGCGAGGTAGAAGACTTCCTCAGAAATCAGACCTGACACTCATAGAACCCTTAAAGCTCAGAAGAACCTTCTGAACTATTTTTTTTGTCGCTTTCATCCAACCAAACAGGATCACGCGGCCTATCAAACATGACTTCTACATTTTCACCTCTGATCGCTGCAAATGCATGAGAAGCCCAACGCCCAGGCGAAACAGTTCCTTCAGGCAAAGAGTCCTCACGGAAAAACCCAACGTCTCGGCACTCCAATGGATGAGGTTTTAAAGTTCCTCCAGTCTTTCGGCAAAGAAAAACAAGTGAATAGAGAGGTATACCAGTAAAGCCCAATCTCATACCGTCGAGGATGGAAATAGGTTTAATAACTTCACATTCAATACCAGTCTCTTCTGACACTTCCTTAACAACTACTTCCGAAGCTGAATATCCAACATCAGCCCAACCAGTTGGATAAAGCCACTTTCCTGAATCAGCTCTTTGAATAAGCAATATTTCTCCATCATCATTTCCAACTACAGCGCCAACAGTAACTTTTGGCGTCACATAGCCTGGTGTTCCTTCAATTACTGAATCACGCCAACCTTCATACAATTCATTAGAAATTGAGCCCCCACCTTCAGCATGTTGCTTGATATCCGCAGCTACTTTTAGAATCTCTTCGTATCGTTCACTCTCATATAAAACTTCAGTGAATCCAAGCCCTGTCCGAGCAATACCTGCAATGGTTTCCGCCCATCTCAATAGATCCTGTTTAGTCGCTATTTCTGGAGGTATTTCAGACATACAACCAAGGTAGGGCAATACGAACGATTCGTCACATTAGAATTTATAAATCGGTCTTTATCCAACGTAAAACTGCTAATTCAATTTCATTAAGATGATCTGGATCTTCGATTTTTTTATCGTTCACATCAAGTACATAGAATGCATCAACAACATCTGAACCAAGAGTCTGAACTCGAGCTCTAACTATGTTTAAATCGAGCTCAGCGAAAGCCCGTGTAATACGATAAAGAACCCCAACTCCATCAGGACAACTCACCTCTAGAACTGTCGCAAAATCAGACGTAAAATTATCTACTTCAACTTTCGGTTCAAAGGGTTTTGCAGTAGTCGAAACCGAAGTGTAAATCCTCGAACGTTCACCGATCCGAGCTGCTAAAGCCAGTCGGCCACCTAGTGCAAGTTGTACTTGTTGCGAAATATTTTCCCATCTTGGAAGCTCATAAGATTTTTCAGCTACTGAGAAAACAGATAGGGCTCTCCCAGCTTCTGAATATGCATCTGCACCTATTACATCGTGTCCGTTAAGTGCCAAAACTCCCGAAATTTTTGAAAATACGCCAGGCCTATCGTTAGTTATCACAGTTAATTCGAATTGATCCCCCGAGAAAACTTCCTCTCCGGAAAGCATTAAGTCAAGTTGTTTTTGGCTGGGGAAAGCAGCTTCGACAACATCATCTATATTGCCACCAGACAGAACGTGCTGAACACGCACTACTAGTTTTCTGACAAGTCCAGCTTTCCAAGCACTCCAAGCGGAAGATCCCGTTGCTATAGAATCAGCTTCTGTAAGTGCATCTAAAAGAGAAAGAAGAGAAAGAGTTTTTACGGTATTTGCAACGGACTCAATTGTGCCGTCATCATCAAGATCTCGTCTTGTAGCTACATCTGGCAAAAGAAGGTGATGTTCAACCATTCCAACCAATAATTCAACATCATTATTCTCATAACCCATTCTTTCAGAGATACTCCGCACTAACTCCATTCCCAGCTCCGTGTGATCACCTGGGTAACCCTTACCGATGTCGTGAAGCAAAGCGCCTAAAACTAATAGATCAGGTCGAGTTACAGATGCCGTTAACTTCGCTGCCACCGAGACTGTTTCTAATAGATGCCTGTCAACTGTAAACATGTGATAAGCATTTCGCTGAGGTTTTGAACGGCAAGATTCCCACTCTGGAATAAGGCGTGTAAATAATCCATATTGGTCTAAATCTTCAATTATCGAAACTGCTTCAGAACCAGACATTAAAAGTTCAATAAATAACCCACGCGCCTCTTTAGGCCAAATCTTGGGCATTTCAGTTTTACTTTCCGACAATTTCTCTAAAGAGGCTCTTTCCAAATAAGCATCACATTTTGTTGCAGCAACAGCAGCTCGTAAAGGCAAAAATGGATCTGTTGTATCAGCTTTTTGGGTCAGCCCCAAGCGGCCTCTATCCAAATCAAGATCTGAAGCAATCTCTATATTACGCAACCTACTTAGAGACTTTCTTACAGGTCGTGACTGCCTAATTCTTTCAATGCGTCTTGAGGCACCGTCTCCTGTCCATGTAATTACTTTCGCTGCATTTGCCACCGCACCCATTAACTCATCAGCATTTTCATATTTAAGTTGTTCAGCTACCTCATCTTGGAGTTGTAATAAAAGTCGATCTGATCGTTTCCCAGTCAATCTATGTAATTCCACACGAACGGATAAGAGTGTTTCTACCGCTTCCAACAGAACTGTTGATTCAGAAGTAATCAAAATTGGTTCTGCAATCTCTATCCACTGCAAGATGTGAGCATCTCTCAGCCCTCCCCTACCTTGTTTCAATTCGGGCTCTAAAAGAAAAGCAACTTCTCCATATTGCTTGTAACGATCTTCAACTGTCGATCCAAGCTCTTTCAAATATTTTTGGAATCTTTCTGTCCACTGATCCTTAGCTTTTTCGGCTAATGAATCAACAACATCATTGTCACCAACGATGGCTCGCGAAGATAGCAAACTCGTTGCCGTTTCAAGATTTGATTCCGCAAGATGAAGGATCTCTTTTTGTGTGCCTACTTGATGGCCTAATTTTAATCCAGAATCCCACAATGGATACCAAATTTTTTCGGCTATAGGTAGAACGTCAACTGATGAGTCATGCAACAGCAGGACATCAATATCGCTACCTGGGCAAAGTTCTTTTCTTCCATAACCTCCCAAAGCGCAGATAGCTACCCCAGATGGAGAACCCGCTGATTTAAAAATCTCTTCTATAAATTGATCTATTCGTTTTGTTAAATCTGCGCAAAAAATGGAGCCAGTAGTAGAACTCTTCGAAAGCAGATCATCAATAAAGAGGCCTTTCATTTATTGAAAGTTCTAATCGTTATAAGCCGATTCTGCATGTAAAGCTCGATCCAAACCAATTTGCTCAATTTCACTTTCAACTCTAAGCCCAATTGTGGCATCAATGATTTTTACTATCGCTAAAGTAACAATGAAAGATAAACCAACCACTGACAGCATCGCTACTATCTGGTCAAGGAGTAGCTCCGCTCCTCCACCGAAAAATAATCCATCATCAAAATCTCCTCCCGAGACTGCACTTGAATCAGCAAAAAGGCCAAGTAGTATTCCTCCCGTTAACCCTCCTACACCATGTATTCCGACTACATCAAGACTGTCATCATAACCAAAGCGGTTTTTTAGTGAGATAGCAAAATAACAAACTGCTCCTGCAACAAGACCAAAAACCACACTCGTTAACCCACCTACGAATCCTGCAGCAGGTGTAATGGCTACTAGCCCGGCAACAACCCCTGATGCCATACCTAAAGAAGTGGCGTGACCACCTTTTAATTTTTCCACTATAAGCCAACCGATTAATCCAGATGATGCCGCAATGAAAGTATTTAAAAGAGCTTGAACAGCTTGACCATTTGCGGCTCCTGCAGAACCCGCGTTGAATCCGAACCACCCCAACCAGAGAATCGCTGTTCCTATTAGAACCATTGGCATGTTGTGTGGTGGAGATGCTTCTTTAGGCCAACCTCTTCTCTTTCCCAAAACTAATACAAAAGCCAGAGCTGCCACTCCAGAATTCAAATGAATGGCTGTACCTCCCGCGAAATCAAGTGCTCCATTTCCATCATGCCAACCGTTATAAACCCAATAGGTCGCGGGACAATAAACGAGTAATAACCAAATTGGTACAAAAACTACCCAAGCTGAAAATTTTAAACGGTCAGCGACTGCTCCAGATATCAAAGCTGGTGTTATTGCTGCAAACGTCATTAGAAAAGCAACAAAAATAAGACTCTCTGAATCTCCACTGAGACCCTTTAAACCTATGGAGTCGAAATTCCCTATCCATTCCCCACCAAAGAAGCCGTCTCCATCAGGACTGTTTCCTATTGAGTAACCAAGAAGCACCCAGACGATAGGAACTATGCCAACGCAGTACATGTTCATCATGAACATATTTAAAACGTTCTTACTCCTTGTCATACCTCCATAAAAAAGTGCTAAACCAGGAATCATAAAAACGACTAAAGCGGTTGATACCAGCATCCATGCGTAATCTCCAGAATCCATTTACTGACCTCCTTTTTCAAACAAAGTTGAAGAAAGAATACTCCGAACTTCTCAGCTCAAATCAAAAAAATCGTGTTTTAATACGCTGTTAGTTGAGTTTTAATACGCCGTTAACAAGAGATTGGAAATCACGAAAAAACTTCGATCTTGGTAGTACTCTTTCGCAACCAGCTTGCTCAGCCACAGCAATAATTTCTTTATCAACATGAGATGCAAAGCCTAAAATTTTGGAATCGATTTCAGGTAAAGTTTTTAAAACATCTGCTTTTGATAAATCAACTACAACAAGATCGACATCTAGGTCAATAAGCTCAGAGACCTCCTTGACAAAGCAAATACTCGGCATCGCCAAACGTAATTTTGACTGGTCCATCAAATCAGAAACTAAAGCTACAACTGATACAGAGTTTGATGTTATTTCATCAAAATCGCATTCAACAATAGAGTCTTTATCCATTCGCCAAATGAACCAAAGCGGTATCTATATCAGAAATCATCCCTGTATAAAAAGGACCAAAATCAGCGTAGATTGCGGAAGCTTCGTCAAATCTCATGGTGTAGACAACTTCTTTGAGATCATCAGGATTTTCCGCAAATAACGTCACACCCCACTCATAATCATCAACACCGGTAGATCCTGTAACTACCTGCAAAACACGGCCAGCAAAATTTCTTCCAGAACGTCCATGTTCATGCATTTGAGCTAAGCGTTGTTCGTAAGGAAGCGTGTACCAATTAGCCTCGGGGTCCCGACGTTTAGACATCGGATAAAAACACCACGATGTTTTGTTTTCAGGAGGAAGATCTGGATAAAGACGGGCTTGCTTCATTTCTTCTGGAACGCCTGCCGCATATTCAGAGATTTCTGTTAATGAAAAATAGCTATCTACGACTTTTAGCCCAGCAGAATCTATTGAGCTTTGAAAATCGCGCAGATCCCAAAGGTCCTCTCCTAAAACCATTAACGCCAGATCAGCTTTATGACCTAACATCACTGCAACAACGACCTGAATACCCTTGTCAAGACTTTCAGAAACCGTTTTTTTAACTTTTTCAGAATCTACTGAACTTTGATACTTGCAAAAAAGATGCAAAACTCCCAGTCCTTCTGATGGTTTCAATGATAAATCCATTCTTAGAGTCTACGTAAACTAGCTGTATCTAACTCTAAGAATAGAGATTGATCCGGTTCTCGCGAGCAAAACCACCTAGTTGCAATCCAGCAGCTTTAGCAGTGTCTACCGCAAGTGCTGAGGGTCCACTTACAGCAATCAAAGAAGCAAAACCTGCAGCCCAAGCTTTTTGAACCATCTCAAAAGATGCTCTGCCACTCACCCAAAGACCCATCTCGTTTGCCGGTAGAGAATCCTTCAAATAGAGGTGTCCTACAATCTTGTCAACGGCATTATGCCGACCTATATCTTCGCGGATAACAATGTTTCTACCAGATCGATCAAAAGCCATGGCGGCATGAACAGCGCCAGTTACTCCAAAAAGATCTTGTTCTTTTTGGATGTTGTCAGCAACAGAAGTGAGAGTATCCACCTCAAAAGCTTCTGATTCCAAAGGTTCCAAAAACTTCAATAGATTTTCTATGGCCTCGACTCCACAAATTCCACACGACGAAGAAGCAGGCCCGAGTCTAGAAATTGGTTTTGGAGCAAGTCCACCCGTATCTACTGTCACGTCATTAAATTCTGCTTCTGATGCACTTGACTGACCGCAATATCGAATTGACTTAATCTTTGCTTTATTAAGCAGTCCTTCGGTAAGACAAAACCCAGCCGCAAGTTCAAAATCATTTCCTGGAGTACGCATGGTAGTCCCTATAAGTTCTCCATCAAGTCGAATAGATATAGGCTCTTCAACAATCACTTCGTCAGGAACCCGCTGGCTTTCTCCAGATTCTATTTTTTCGGTAAAAACTTTGACTGTTCTGCCACGAGCGGTCATGATTTCCTCCAAATAAACAGCAGTGTTTAATAAACACTATTTAAAAACACACGTAAAATTACTTTTTTTATCTCTTTGATAAACAAAAAAAACTAGATTTAAAGCTATTCTCTAGCAAATTGATCGTATTCAGTTTTTAACTTGAAAGTCTTCAAGCAAGGGGGAAAATGAATAGGAATGTAATTATCACATGCGCAATTACTGGTGCAGGCGCAACAACCGACAAGAGTGAGCATGTACCAGTTACTCCCGAACAAATCGCAGATTCTGCAATCGAGGCTGCAAGAGCAGGTGCCGCAATTGTCCATTGCCATGTCAGGGATCCAGAAACTGGAAAAGGTTCAAGAAATCCGGATTACTACGAAGAAGTAGTTAAAAGAATAAGAGAAAAAGACAGTCAAGTAATCATAAATTTAACTGCTGGAATGGGTGGAGATTTAGTTATCGGCCCTGATAGCAACCCAATGGATTTTGGAGAAGGAACAGATCTTGTTGGGGCACTTGAGAGACTAAAGCACGTAGAAAGAATAAGACCTGAAATTTGCTCGCTGGACTGCGGTTCACTGAACTTTGGCGATACTAATGAGGTCTACATCTCAACTCCAGAAATGCTAAGAGAAATGACCCAAAAAGTTAAGAGTCTAGGTGTTCGACCTGAACTAGAAATTTTTGATACTGGAAATCTTTGGTTTGCTGAAACAATGATTGCTGAAGGTCTGATTGACCCTCCTTTTTGGATCCAGATTTGCCTCTCTATCCCTTACGGAACACCTATGGATGTTGGAATACTTTATGCGATGGTTAATCGACTACCTGAAGACGCAGAATTTACTTCTTTTGGTTTAGGAGCTATGCAAATGCCGATGGTTGCACAATCGGTAATGCTGGGAGGCCACGTCAGAGTCGGACTTGAAGATAATTTATACCTCGAAAAAGGGGTATTAGCTACAAACGCCGACTTGGTTAAGAAAGCTGTAAATATAATCGAACTGATGGGAGCTTCTGTCCAATCTCCGAACGAAGCTCGAAAAACACTAAACCTAAAGTGATGAGTAAATCAATTGCCTGTATCGGCATGGGCGTAATAGGTTGCGGCTGGGCTTCACATTTTTCTGGCCAAGGTATGGAGGTTCATGCTTGGGATCCTGATCCAAAATCAGAAGATCTCTTTAAAAGGACAATTGAACAAGCTTGGCCTTCGATGGAAAAACTAGGTCTAGCAAGTGGGGCGTCTCCAGATCTTGTGGTTTTCCATAAAAGAATTGAAGAAGCTGTTGAGAACTGTTCACTAGTTCAAGAAAGCTCTCCTGAACGTCTTAAATTGAAACAAGAACTTATTTCTGATTTAGATAAAACTTGCGATGCGGATTGCGTAATTGCATCATCGACCTCAGGTTATTTAGTCAGTGACCTAGCTTCGCTATGTAAGGTCGCACCAGACCGTGTTGTGGTTGGGCATCCATTCAACCCTGTTTATCTACTGCCACTCGTAGAACTAGTGTCAGGACCTCAAACTTCAGTAGCGTCGATGGATAGGGCTGAAAATATTTATTCAAATTCTGGGAAAACAGTATTACGACTTGAAAAAGAAGTCGACGGTTTTATAGCAGATCGACTTCAAGAAGCTATGTGGCGTGAAGCCCTTCATATGGTCGCTAACGGAGAAGCAACAGTAAAACAATTAGATCTTTCTATCACTGCCGGACCCGGTCTGAGGTGGGCTCTAATGGGTCCGATGCTTACGTTTCATCTAGCGGGAGGCGAGGGCGGTATGGCCCATATGCTCGATCACTTCGGACCATCACTTCAATCACCTTGGACCAGATTAAAAGCTCCAGAATTAACTGGATATCTCAAAAATGCTGTTGTAGAAGGTTGCTTGGAAGAAGCTGCTGGTAGATCTGTAGCTGACTTAGTGGTTGAACGTGACAAGGGACTTGTGGCCATCATTCAAACTCTTAATGATTTTAAAATTGCAACTTCAAAGAAAGATACAAATAATGAAGGAAGTGATTGAAACAGGGGATTTCGATTTCTATCCAGTGGAACATCACATAATTGATTCTTCTACCGATGGGAAAAAAGTCGAAATTAAATGGAGTGATGGTCATCTAAGTAAATTTCACTTCATTTGGTTAAGAGATAACTGTCCATGTTGTATTCATCCCGATACGAGGGAACCTATCTTTAACATAGTTTCGATGCCTGATGATCTGCTGATTTACTCGGTATCAACAACTCAAGAAGGCTTCTTAGAAGTTATTTGGTCTGGAGAGCCACACACAAGTTATTTTCACCCAGGTTGGCTTAGATCTCACTGTTTTGATTTATTGAAGAAACCTTTTCCTGAACCTCTTACATGGGACTCAAAAAATAAAAAAGAGCCGGATCGGTTTGACTGGAACGAGATTATTTCTGATCCAAAAACTGAGAGAAAGTGGCTTTATTCACTTGTTGAAACTGGCTGTTCTATAATACAAAATGTCGAGCCATCGAAAAATGGTCTAATACAAATAGCAAAACGAATAGGTGTGATTAGAGAAACCAATTTTGGTCTTACCTTTGATGTGGAAGCAAAAACTGGGCCAGATACAGCCGCCTATACCGAGATTGGACTTCCTCCACACACTGATCTACCTACCCGCGAATACCAACCTGGACTTCAGCTACTTCACTGCTTAAAAAACTCTGTAAAAGGAGGAGAATCAATTTTAGTTGATGGTTTTCGTGTGGCAGAAGAAATTCGATTAAAGGAACCTGAAACCTTTGATTTACTAACTTCGGTTCCATGGGACTTTGGCAACCGCAGCACCCTTACTGACTATCGTTGGAAAACACCAATGATTAAACTAGATAACAACGGAAAAATTGAAGAAATCAGAGTGGGTAACTTTCTACGTGTTCCTCTGCAAATTGATTTCGATCTCATAGAACCTATGTACAAGGCATATAAGTTATTAGAAACACTTAATCATGACGACCGTTTTAAATTACGTTTCCGATTAGAACAAGGTGAGTGTCTGATTATTGACAACCGACGAATCTTGCACGCTAGAGACTCATTTGATTCTTCTACTGGTGAAAGACACCTTTGTGGCTGCTACATAGAGCGTGACGAACTTTGGTCTTCTATCCGCATGATTGAACGGAGAAATAGACAAAAAAGAATGAATTCTGCCTTGAATCAGTAATACTGAATTAGATTAATTTGACCCAAATGAGGAAAATATGACTGAACGTCTTACTGTGCCGATGCTTAAAGAAAATGGAAAGCTTCGTGAAGCTACATGGGAAGAAGCGCTGAACAAAGCTGCCGAAGGCTTTAAATCAGTTGTTGATTTACACGGATCTAAAGCTTTTGGAATGTTTAGTTGCTCAAAAACAACCAATGAAGTCAATTATGCGGCTCAGAAGTTTGCACGAAGAGTACTTGGTTCTAACAACATAGATAGCTGTAACCGAACTTGACATGCCCCTAGCGTCGTCGGTCTGGCGACAGTGTTTGGAGTAGGAGGAGGAACCTCTTCTTATAAAGAAATCGAAGAAGCCGATGCAATAATTCTTTGGGGTTCAAATGCTAGAGCGGCACATCCTATTTTCTTTCATCATCTTCTGAAAGGATTGTCAAATGGCGCAAAAATGTGGACTGTTGACCCCAGAAGAACTGACTCAGCAAAATTTGCTGATGTTTGGTTAGGTATAAATGTTGGAAGTGATATCGCCCTCGCAAATGGCATAGCCCGTGAAATAATCGATGCTGGCTTAGAAAATAAAAAATTTATTAAAAATGCTACATCCGGTTATGAAGATTTCGTATCTCATATTGAGCCTTGGACACTAGCAAAGACTTCTAAAATAACCGGAGTCCCCGCCGAAGCAATTCGCGATTTAGCTCATTTCTACGCAAAGGCTGAAAAAGCCCAGATTGCTTGGACTTTAGGAATAACCGAACATCATACGGCAGTTGATAACGTCCTCACACTTTGTAATCTCTCTCTTTTAACTGGTCATGTAGGCCGTTGGGGTTCCGGTTTAGTTCCACTAAGAGGTCAAAATAACGTTCAAGGTGGAGGCGATATGGGTGCTTTACCCAATAAACTCGCCGGATTCCAAAATGTAGATGACGAGAAAATTAGATCAAAGTTTGAAACAGTCTGGGATTGTAAGATACCACCCGAGCCCGGCTGGCATCTTACAGAGATGTTCGAAGCAATGGAGAGAGAAGAACTCAAAGCGTTATATGTGATCGGTGAAAATCCGGCAGACTCTGATGCAGACGTAAACCATGCTCGAAAAGTACTAGAAGGCCTTGAAATTCTTGTGGTTCAAGACGTTTTTATGACCCGTACAGCTCAAATGGCTGATGTAGTACTGCCTGCTGCACTTGGTTGGGCGGAATCAGATGGAACTGTTACCAACAGCGAACGACGAGTTCAACGCACTCGTGCTGCTATAAAACCACCGGGTGACGCACGGCAAGAGATTGAAATAATATCGGACTTAGCTAAACATTTAGGAGACAACAGTTGGGGTCAACCTACTGCTGAGGAACTATGGGAAGAGTTAAGGACTGTCTCGCCTATGCATGCTGGTATGTCGTGGGAAAGAATTGAAAATGAAGGTGGCATCCAATGGCCTTGCCCTGATGAAAATCATCCTGGAAGTCCCTTTCTTCACGACCGTCTTTGGAAGCAACCAGCTGAAGGGCGACTCGCTCCTTTTTCATGCGTAGAGGATCGCCCACCTGTCGAGTCACTAGATGAAAAATACCCTTTACGTCTTACGACTGGCAGGGTTTTAGACTCTTATAACACAGGTGTCCAGACCGGCAATTACGAATCTCCGATCCGGAGTGGGGAAGCCTTGGAACTTTCCAGCTTTGATGCAAAAAAACTTGATGTATCGTCTGGTGAACGAGTTCTTGTATCGTCACGTCGCGGAAGTATTGAAATGACTGTCGAAGTTGACTCTGACCTTCCAGTAGGACTTGCCTTTGCAACTTTTCATTTCCCTGAGTTAGCAGATGTGAACCAATTGACAAACAGTGCGTACGACCCGAAATCTGGAACGGCCGAGTTTAAAGCTACAGCCATACGAGTCGAGAAGTTAGTCAATGCCTGACATAAAATTTGGCACTTCCCTTCCTAGTCTCAATGAAAAAGAAGCTGTGGATGAAGTAGTTGAATCACACGGGCCGGTGACAATAGAGGTCTCAGAAAGACTTGTTTATGGAGGTAAACAACGGCAGAAAGAGAGAAGACATCTTTTACTGCCAGCTCTTCATGCATTACAACGTGCTTCTGGGTGGATCAGTCCTGGTGGCCTAGATTATGCCTGTCGCATTCTAGAAGTTCCACCCGCTGAAGCTTATGGTGTGGCTACCTTCTATCACCTCTTCTCGGATCAACCGCCGAACGGTGATCAGATACTCCATGTATGTAATGACATTGCATGCGGCCTCAATGAAGCTGATGATCTAATCGATGGTTTAAAAAAGGAAGGATATGAAACTAAATCCAGTCCATGTTTAGGCCAATGCGAACGAGGGTCAGCTGTTTTTGTTCAGCGAGTTGCCTCTGATGATTCTGTTCTATTCGACACCGATCCCAAAGAATTTCAAAAATCTTTAACTAAAAGTTCAGAGAAAGAATTAATTAAGCTGCCACAAGCTGGATCTGATCATTTGCGTCTTCTGTCCAGAATTGGAATCGTAGATCCAAATAGTTTAGAAGAGTATAGGTCTCTTGGAGGCTATGAAGCTCTCGTCAAAGCTCTTGAAATAGGAGATGAGCAAATCATCGAGGAAGTCACAAAGTCGGGGTTAAGGGGTAGAGGAGGAGCCGCTTTTCCAACAGGAATAAAATGGAAAGCCGTAGCTGAGGAAAAACGCAGAGTTCATCATCTGGTTTGCAACGCTGATGAGTCAGAACCAGGAACTTTTAAGGATCGAATTTTAATGGAAAATGATCCATTTGCTTTGATCGAATCAATGACTATCGCTGCTCTTGCCGTAGGCGCGGAAAAAGGGTGGTTTTACATCCGGGGTGAATATCCGCTCGCTAAACAACGGTTGATCCAAGCCATTGAAAAAGCTGAAAAGTCAGGCTTATTGGGCGAAGATATTCTAGGTTCTGGAAGAAAATTTGATATTGAATTAAGAAGCGGTGCCGGCGCTTATATTTGTGGTGAAGAAACAGCATTATTTAACTCGATAGAAGGATTTAGAGGAGAACCACGCAACAAACCGCCTTTTCCCACAACTAACGGCCTTTTCAATGAACCGACAGTAGTTAATAATGTTGAAACTTTGGCAAATATTCCTCGAATAATTTTGAATGGTGGTGAGGCTTATGCATCTGAAGGAACCGATCAGTCTTCGGGAACCAGACTTTTCTGCTTAAGCGGAAGAGTGGCTTTGCCCGGTCTCTACGAATTTGAATTTGGTGCAACTTTGGCAGAAGTATTGGATGCTGCGGGTGGTTTTTCGGGGTCTGGCAATCTCAAAACAATCCTTCTCGGTGGAGCGGCAGGTAGTTTCGTAACCCCAGAGTCAATTAACTTGCCCCTAACTTTTGAAGACACTCGTAATGCTGGGGTTTCGTTGGGCTCGGGGGTGATAATGCCTTTCAGTGATGAAGATGATTTAACAAAAACTGTCTTGCGCATAGCCGAATTTTTTCGTGATGAGTCATGCGGTCAATGTGTGCCTTGTAGGGTTGGCACAGTTCGGCAAGAAGAATTACTAATCCGAGCTGCTGATAAACAATCTTTTAATACTGATATATCATTATTTGATGACTTAGCTACCGTAATGTCTGATGCATCGATTTGTGGTTTAGGGCATACCGCTGCATCTGCGGTTCGATCGGCTTTAAATCTCGGACTTATGGAAACTAAATAATGAACGAAACTACGAAAACACCTTCTGAAACGCTCGTGGAAATTAGCCTGAACGATAAAAAGATTTCCGCTCCTGCGGGTTCAACAATTCTAGATGTCTGCAAACAGGCGGATATAGAAACTCCAACACTTTGCTGGGCTGAAAATTTAACCCCGGTTAATGCGTGCAGAGTTTGCGTAGTTGAAGTAGAAGGATCTAGAGCACTAGTTCCATCATGTTCAAGACCAATCGAAGAGGGAATGGTGGTTTCAACTGACTCTGAAAGAGTTAATACCAGCAGACGAATGGTTCTGGAATTACTAGCTTCATCAGTTGAACTTGATCGGGCTGATAAAGAAATCCTTGAGTGGATAATTCACTATGGTTCAAATCCTGACCGCATGGGTAATTCAAACGAAATTAAAACGTCGAAACAACCTGTCAAAATTCAAGATGATCTTTATGTTAGAGATTATGAAAGATGCATTCTTTGTTACAAGTGTGTTGAAGCATGCGGTGAAGAAGCTCAACACACTTTTGCTATAACTACAGCGGGACGCGGTTTTGAAGCACACATCTCAACTGAATTTGATATCGAATTACCAGATTCTGCTTGCGTTTACTGTGGCAATTGCATAGGGGTTTGCCCCACGGGGGCCTTAGTTTTTAAAACTGAGCATGACATGCGCGAAGACAACTCTTGGAATCCTGATGAACAAACAATTACTGAAACGGTCTGTGGTTTTTGCGGGGTTGGTTGCAACTTGGAATTACATACCCAAGACGAAAAAATTGTAAAAGTTACATCGCCAGCGGATCATTCCGTTACAGAAGGGCACCTGTGTATAAAAGGTAGATTTGGTTGGCAACATGCTCAACCAAAAAACTAGGACAGTGTCTCTTTCTCTAAAGAAATAACAACCGCACAATGATCGAGATCTTTTTTTGAAAATTGGCTAAAAAACCTAATCAATAGGTATTGGATCCCATATTTTTTTTGAATAGCGTTTTTAACCTGTTTATATTCTTTTTCGTCTGAGTCAACTACTCTCGCTGAGCCCGAATATGACTTCGAGCCCTCAGTAAGCTCACCTTTGCGATTGCAGGACTGAAGCTCAACACTCGGGTTTCGCCCGATGCGACGAACTTTCCACGTTTTTTTCCCGGTGGTAAAACCGACTCGCCCATCATCTAATAAAGAAATCCAAATCGGTGTTCTTTTCTGACTTCCATCTTTTGTCCAAGTCGACAAACTCACATAACGTTGATTTTCAATCAATGTCATTTAGAAATCCATATCAGGCATACCTGCGCCAGCTGCTCCACTTTCTTCTGGGACATCGGCTATTACTGCCTCTGTAGTAAGAAAAAGCGCTGCTATCGATGCAGCATTTTGTAGAGCTGATCGAGTTACTTTTGCAGCGTCGATAATTCCTGCGGCTATAAGATCCTCATATTCACCTGTAGCTGCATTAAGACCATTTGGGCCATTTTGATCTTTAACTTTTGCTACTACTACTCCGCCTTCCATCCCAGCATTAACAGCAATTTGTGTTAGGGGTGCCGCCAAAGACCGCCCTACAATCCCTGCACCCGTCGCCTCATCATGTTCAAGTTTTGAAGCAGCTTGCTCCACAGCAGCTTGTGCTCGTAGAAGAGTTACTCCTCCTCCTGCCACAACACCCTCTTCAATTGCTGCTTTTGTCGTGCTAACAGCATCCTCAATGCGATGCTTTTTTTCTTTTAGCTCTACTTCCGTAGCAGCACCAACTTTAAGAACAGCTACACCGCCCGAAAGTTTCGCTAACCGCTCTTGTAATTTTTCACGATCGTAATCGGAATCTGTATTTTCAATCTCAGCTTTGATTTGAGCTATACGACCCGCAATTGCATCTTGATCACCCGCTCCTTCAACAAGGGTAGTTTCATCTTTGGTAACCACTAATTTTCTGGCTGAACCCAACATGTCAATTGTGACTGAATCAACTTTTAAACCAACCTCTTCAGAAATAACCTGTCCACCAGTGAGTATTGCTATATCTTGAAGCATTGCTTTTCTGCGATCCCCAAAACCAGGAGCTTTTACAGCAACTGAAGTGAAAGTCCCTCTGATCTTATTAACAACAAGCGTAGCGAGCGCCTCACCATCTATATCTTCAGCGATAATCACCAACGGTCTACCGGCTTGCATTACTTTTTCTAACGCTGGAACCAGATCTCTGACAGCGGAAATCTTAGAACCTACGAGTAGAAGATAAGGGTCTTCTAAAACTGCTTCCATTCTTTCTGGATCGGTCACAAAGTAAGGCGAGATATATCCTTTATCGAAGCGCATTCCCTCTACAAGGTCCATTTCCAAACCAAACGTTTGTCCTTCTTCGACTGTTATGACTCCATCTTTACCAACTTTGTCTATAGCCTCAGAAATCATTTCACCTATTTCAGAATCAGCAGCTGAAATTGAAGCAACATTGGCTATTTGTTCCTTATCACTTGAAACATCTACCGATTCGGAAAGAATGGCTTCAACAGCTGCTTCAACAGCTGCTTCAATTCCTCGTTTCAAAGACATAGGGTTGGCTCCAGCAGCAACATTTCTTAGACCTTCACCGACCATTGCCAGTAGTTCCGTCACCAGCGACATCATCAGTTTTCTTAGCCACTTCTTTAACTAACTCTGCTCCGATTCTTTCGTATGGATCTTCTAGGTCAATTTCTTTTGCTATTGACACACCATCATTTGTAATCGTTGGGGCTCCCCATTTTTTATCTAAAACTACATTTCTTCCTTTAGGTCCCAAGGTGACACGTACAGCATCCGCCAACTGGTTCATACCTTTTTCGAGCCCTCTGCGAGCTTGTTCATCAAAAACAATATTCTTAGCCATTAAGTAAGCCTTTCATAAAAGAATTGAAACAGATTTCTTGTTAAAAGTGCTCTGGCACTCTTCTGCTTAGACTGCTAATCCAATCATATTAAGAAGAAAAAACCAACCTTTTTATACCAAAACACCTAGAAAATCAAGTTTTTTGACATTTTTGGAATAAAGCAACTATTGGGATAATAGCTTTATACGTTCAGTTACTAGCCTCTCGATGCATAGTTCTGTTTCTGAAAAAGCACGCTCTTCCCCAAAAGTTTCTACCAGGGAAACGCAATCAACTTTTTCAACTACTTCACTACTAATCGCACCCGCAATTACAAAAACTGGAACTGAATATACATCTGCATAACGACATACACCTGAAATAACTTTTCCTTCAAAAGATGTCTTGTCAAGACGGCCCTCACCTGTAATAACCATGTCAGATTCAAGAATCATTTCGTCAAGACCAATTTCTTGAGCAATAAAATCAAACCCATCAACTAATTTGGCTCCAGCAATAAACAGTCCGCCCGCAAGCCCTCCAGCCGCTCCACCTCTTGGGATTTCTTCAACCGAAACTCCATATTCCTCTTCATAAACCTGCGTGAGTCGTTGTAAACGGCGATTAAGAAACTCCACTTCGGTGGAAGTGGCTCCTTTCTGCATAGCGAAAGTATCAGCCGATGAAAGAAAATCTGTTCTAACGTCGCATGCTGCTATAAGTTCAATACCTTTATAACGAGCTAGTGGCCCCATAGCTTTTAAAGCTCCCAGCCCACCGTCCGTACTAGCAGAACCACCGAGACCAACGATTATACGTTCAGCACCTTTTTCTAAGGCATAGCGAATCAATTCGCCAGTACCTTTTGACGTAGCCTCCAAGGGATTATTACTTTCAGGCCCTCCTGCCAATGCAAGGCCCGACACCCTAGCAACTTCTATTACTGCTGTTCTATCAGCTAATCTCCATTCTGCTTCTACCGGTGTGCCTGAAGGACCTGTAACAGTCGTCGTACGATTAGCACCTCCAAGAACTTCCAGAGTGCCTTCACCTCCATCTGCCAAAGGGGCACCCGTAGGAATCCACCCAGATTTTTCAACCGCTTTTTTAATTGCACTAGTAACTTCTAATGCGGTTAATGACCCACGAAACTTATCTGGAGCGGCTAGAACCCGCACTTTTATGAACCGTAAATCTCTTTATCAGATCCCAAAAATACGATTACATTTGCAGTTGAAACTCTATCAATGCTTCCTTCGGGTACAGGTAATCCATTAGTTGGAAAAGAAGTAAGCAAGTCTGGCATTATCCCAAGAATATCCGTTACACCTTTTGCGTCAGGTGAGAATTCAGGTTTGTAATAAATCCAAGACTTTTCGTCTTTGTTTCCATTAGCGGGTGACAAAGTTGTATATCCATGGGGTTTAAGCAGATTTGTAACTGCTCCTGCAGCTCCGCCTACTCCAGAACCATTTAATACAAGAACCTTTACGTCACTGGGTGGTCTAGTTGGTAAAGGAGGTGGACTTGTTGTGGTTGTTGTCTCGACCGCTATTGTTGCAATTTCTGGAACATTCAAGGGTGGCAAATCAGCAGGTTGTTCATCTGCAATCTGTGTCATTTGGCCAGATGAGCTCAAAGCATCAGAACTGGCTCTCTGTGGGTCGTCATCCAAACCTTTCCATAAAATTACGACACCAAGAACAACTGCTACAAAAATTAGTAAAAAGGCTCTAGGGGCGGCAGATGTGTTACTGGGTGCTATACCCTTTCCACCCAACGGTGATTGAAAACTCATTCTGCCTTTATTAACTGCATACGGCTGCCGGGTATGACTTTTTATAATCACCATTCTCTTCTCTCTTGCAAGTAAATCTATACCAAATCATCCTCCGATAAAGGATCATAATCAAGTACCCCCTGATAGTTTGCTAACTTAGCTCTAGATCAATAAGCGCCCGAGTAGCTCAGTTGGCCAGAGCAGCCGCCTTGTAAGCGGCAGGTCATCGGTTCGAATCCGATCTCGGGCTCAATAACTAACGGTGTCGTGATACTTCAAAAGCAGCGATAGCTGCCGCTGTAGAAACATTCAGCGAAGATAGAACTCCTTGAAGAGGTATATGAACTAATTCATCACAACGCTCTCTAGTTAATCTTGATAAGCCACGCCCTTCTGAACCCAAAACCAATGCAATTGGTTGATCTGCAATTTTTAAATCATAAAGAGGTGTCGAACCTCCGGCATCCAAACCTACTATCCAGATTCCTGAGTCTCTAAGACGTCCAAGTGCTGCTGGTATACCGCCTGCTGTAGCAATTCTAAGATGCTCAATCGCTCCTGCTG
Source organism: marine actinobacterium MedAcidi-G1 (assembly GCA_000817085.1). Taxonomy (GTDB): domain Bacteria; phylum Actinomycetota; class Acidimicrobiia; order Acidimicrobiales; family MedAcidi-G1; genus MedAcidi-G1. Next base: position 55,331 of record JUEM01000007.1, read on the forward strand.
AGGTCTTAGTTACTGCCGGAGTTACTCTGGCCGAACGGTGTCGCGGAAGTACCACTCCAGTAACCCCGGCGCATTCGGCCGATCGTAAAATAGCTCCCAGATTTCCAGGATCAGTAACTCCATCTACAACGAGCAAAAAAGGTTTTGGATCACTTGCTTTCGGTTCAATTAATTCTTCTATTTCATAATTCGGTAAAGGTGCAGCTAGGGCAATAACCCCTTGCGGAGATTCTGTTTTAGCCATTGATTCAAAACGTCCCCGGGGAATTTCTTTTATTGGTACTTTTGCTTCGTCAGCTAAATCAATAATGTCATCGAGTATTGGCGCATCATCAAGATCTCCAGCTAAGAAAACCTCACGGGTCTTACGAGTTCCTGTGATAAGTAACTCCCTCACAGCTTGCCTGCCTTCGACTTGGTCTCCTGATAAAACATTTTGTTGAGGTCTACGCTGTCGTAAAGGCGTGGTACCTCTCTGGCCTTTACTGCCTTTCGGACTGCCTTTACGCTTGTAATTATTACTCATGACTTAGAAATGAGAGCAACTACTAAACAAGCAGCTCCTTCCTTTTTCCCTATAAAGCCCATACCTTCAGAGCTGCGACCTTTAACTGCGACAGGAGCATCCAAAAGTTTCGACATTCGGTCTTGAATGTTGTTCTTGTACAACGACAATTTAGGTTCTTCTAAAATCACGTTGCAATCTACGTTGCATACTTCCCAACCTTCATCCTTCAGCAACTGGACAACATTTTTAAGCAACTCCATACTGTTTGCATTTGAAAAAGAGGAATCTGTATCAGGAAACTGCTGACCGATATCATCCAGACCTGCGGCTCCCAATAATGCGTCAGCCGTTGCGTGAGCTAACAAATCCGCATCGCTGTGTCCATCTAAACCTGGACCGGGTAGGGTTTCCCCACCTATAATCAGCGTACGTTCAGGATCTTCAGAAAAAGGATGAACATCGAAACCCTGCCCTATTCTAAAAGTAGACATAACCCCTTCTTTAATTGAATTTTTCGGTGAGTAGAAACTGTTCAGCAATTAGCAAATCTGAGCTAACTGTAATCTTTAAATTACTTGCATCGCCATCGACAAAATCAATTATTCCACCTACTGATTCGACCAATGAAGAGTCATCTGTAGCATCTTCACCACTTAAATAAGCTTTACGTAGCAAAGATGCAGTAAAAGCCTGCGGAGTCTGAACAACGAGCACTTCATCTCTATTTATTTGTTCACCATTAATAGACCTCAGTGAATCAGCTATTGGCACTACAGGTACTGCTGCTTCAGCTCCATTTTTTATTTTTTCAACAACCGATTCAAACAATTCTTGAGAAGCAAGAGGCCGCGCACCATCGTGCACGATCACTATCTCGGAATCATCCGGTACCTTCTTCAGGCCACATCTGACAGATTCAGATCTACTAGTCCCTCCTTGCACTACTTCATGAACTTGATTAATACTTTTAAGACAACTTTCCACAAATTCAATGTCTTCTCCCGAGGTTACAACGACAACTCCATCAGATACAGAAGAAGCGTTAATAGTTGAATGAAGCAGAACTGGCATTCCTCCGAGTTCTGCTAACTGTTTTTTACTCCCAAAACGCTGTCCTTCACCCGCAGCCACTAAAACTGTCCAAATTTTCATATCCGATCCTTTATAGCTGAAAAAAAATTAACAAGTTCCTCGCTGCATCTAAATAGTTTCTAGGTATTAGCATGACTTATGAAATGATAGATCACACCCTTTTTGCTGAATCAATGCTTTTTGCTGAGTTAGAAGAAAAAGAACTTGAAATAATTGTAAAAGCATCAAACAAAAGAGACCTTCTAAGAGGAGATGTCTTATTCCGCGAAAATGATAAACCAGATTCTCTTTTTCTTGTCGACTCAGGCCGAATAGCCATAGTAAATAAATCATTCATAGGTAAAGAATCAGTCGTGGCTCTTATGGAAAATGGTGATCTTTTCGGAGAAATGGGTTTATTTGACGACAGAGGAAGATCAGCAGAAGCTCGAGCTCTAGAAGAGTCGTGTGTGATCGAAGTGCCTTTTGGACCCATTAAGAAAATCTATGAAAAAGACCCTTCTCAACTTTGGAAGGTCGTGACAATGCTTGTAGACCGTTTGAGGAATATGGATGAAGTTTTAGCAGATTCTGTTTTTCTAGATGTGACTGGAAGAACAGCAAAAAGACTTCTTGAAATTTCTGATAATGAAGATGAATTTTCCTTGCCGGTAACTCAAGAAGAGTTGGCTGGAATGGTTGGAGCATCGAGAGAGAGAGTTAATAAAGCTATAGCATCATTTATTAAACTCGGATGGATCGAACAATTCGATCGCACATACAGAATTACTAACCGAGAACAACTTACGATACGCTCACGTTAGCTGCTACCCAATACCCAACTTTTTGCCTTCATCCATGCATCTTCAGCATCTAGTGGCCGATGGGCAGGTCTAGATGAATCATGTACAAATCCATGGTCAGCTTCTTTGTAACTGATAACTGTAACTCCGCTTGCTGACAAAAGATTTACATCTTCTTTTGGGGTCCAGGTGTCCTCACTGCCAACAATCGCTAATACAGAATCAGCATCACCTTCTCGCAAACAATCCATAGGCTCTGACTGACTTTCGGATTTCCAGGCTTTCGGCACCCTGATCATCCCATAAAAAGAACAATGCTTAGAAAACCTCTGGGAAGAAACAGTTTTCAATGTATACATACCTCCCATACAAAATCCCAAAATCCCAACTTGTTCGCTCTGGGTTGCGTCGGCGGCTTCTATTGCGTCGCCTATCACTCGGGCATCTTCTAATCTTGAAGCCGTTTCAAGTCTTTCTTCTACGTTTAAGTGCTCTGACCCCGGATAAAGCTCAAAAGAACAAACTGGTATATCCCATTCAATCGCTAGACGTTTGACCATGTCATGAAACAACGGCCTCAGACCCATAACATCTGGAATGATAACAAGACCCTGTTCTCTCCGATTGGAAACAGGTTTTTCAATTACCGCATTAGTCCCTGAGGGAAGCGTCATTTTCATGCACTAATCCTATTAGTTGTAAAAAGAATTAGTTTTTTGTCCCAAATAGTTCAGCAAAACCTTCGATTTTTGGGTGAGAGAAACCGCTTGGGATTGGCATCTGGCTTTGCATTAAGACTGTAGACATTCCAAGACCTCGGGCTGCCTCTAACGTAGCTATATCAGAATCAACAAGAAGCATATTTGAAAAAGAAATACCTGTTAAACGTCTTAAAGCCTCAAATATAGAATTACTCGGTTTCCTAACGCCGTATTCCCCGCTGACAATCCAGTGTTGAATCTGGTCTTCAACACCCAGACGTTCACGCAATTGCTGCGACCATGACAAAACAGAATTAGTAATGCAGGCAACTGGGATTCCACGACTTTTCATTTGACCCAAAAACGGCAGCGCATCAGGCCTAAGTCGTACGAGTTTCAAATACTGATCATCGATTAAATCTGGGTCACCTTGCAGTCCCACACTTTCCCAAAATTCCTCAGAATTCAATTGTCCCAAACTCGCTGATCTATAGCGGTCAGCTATTTCATCTGAATCAACTAATCCACCATTTTCTCTTACGAAAGGAACTAACAACCCCTCAGGATCAGCTCCTCCGTCCCAGATGACACCCTTACCACCAACTACGACAAGTTTGACAGTGGTATCGGTTTCTTGATGATCTTTAGTTGTTGTATTTTCGATGATCTCTGAAGTTTTTTTAAATTTCTTTGGATTTTCAAAATTTCTATTGGTCCCAGAAGGCGAGATTAAACTCTTGAAAGCTCTAAATAACAGAAACAGTAAAGCAGAACCCAGAAAAACGTACGCTACCGTTCTCCAGGCTTTTGGTTTTGGGTAATCGACTGTAGAAGAAGTTGAAAAAGGTGTGGATGTTTGATCGCCTAAAGGAACTGTCCATACATCATTATTTGAATCATTTTCTTTGCTACCAGGTAACAAAACTGAAAAATTTATAAGAAAAGAATTAGCAGGATCACAAATATCTTCACACCCAGATAAAAAAGAAAGATCTTCAAGACTTCTTCCAAAGAGATTATCTCCCAATAATTCGTCTAAAGCTGAATCAGAGAATAACGACAGCCCCTCTGAAAGATTAATCTTTCCCTCGATTGTCCACTTCTTTTTAGCAAATGATTTTTCGCTCAAAAGGCTGACTTCAGAAAAAACTGAAGGTCCCGCAATCTCCTCTAAAACGTTTACCAAGGAATCTGCACTTGTAAAATATTTTGTTGCTGAAACTACTGTTTTAGATTCTTCTTTAAGATTCTCGAGTAGGGAAACTTTCCAACCTGAAGAAACTAGATCTTCTGTTCGAAGTTGTTTTTCTAGATTTCCTATCAGGCGACTTGCCGCATCATCAAGCTCAACAGAAACTTCGACTCGTCCTGTTCCATCATCATCGACATTTACCAGTACTGAACTTTCAACTTTGCACGCAGCGACCAGAAACGTGAATATAAACAGAAGTAAAATTTTTTTCATATCAGATTTCAGGAGATTTGCTAATTCTAAACATTAGCAAATCAGCTAAATGTAACTACTTGACGGAGCTAAAATAGCAACAAATTTCTATTCAACTCCCTCAGTTACCATCTCCATGGTCGGTGGTTCAAATCCTGCCGTTGAACGGAAAACTACTTTCTTACCTTCATGGGTAGAGTCATCTGCACTCTCTTCTGGAACATCTTCTACGTCCACAATTACAATTTCACCTGCTTTAAATTCTTTTTGTAGTAAGAGTTCTGAAAGTGGATCCTCTATAAGCCTTTGAATGGCTCGTCTTAATGGTCTAGCTCCCAATGTTGGGTCATACCCATGTTCGGCCAAGTGACGTTTAACCTCATCAGTCAACTCCAAACCCATTCCTTGTCCAGATAATTGGTTAGATAAGCGGTTGATCATCAAATCAACAATTCTTGTTACTTCTTCCATAGTCAATTCATGGAAAACAATTGTTTCATCAATTCGGTTAAGAAACTCTGGACGGAAATGAAGTTTTAGAGCATCTTGGACTTTTTCTTTCATTCTCTCATAGCTAACAGCTTCATCAGCTTTTGTGAAACCTAAATTAGCCTTACGTAAATCTGCTGTTCCCAAATTAGATGTCATTATTAGTACAGTATTTCTAAAGTCCACTGACCGTCCTTGAGAATCTGTCAATCTGCCTTCTTCAAGTATCTGCAATAGTGTGTTAAATACATCAGGGTGAGCTTTTTCAACTTCATCAAAAAGAACTACAGAAAATGGTTTCCTTCTCACCGCCTCAGTCAACTGACCACCCTCGTCATACCCTACGTAGCCTGGAGGTGAGCCTAATAGCCTACTCACCGTGTGCTTTTCCATGTATTCAGACATGTCAAGCGATATCAAGGCTTGCTCATCACCAAAAAGAAACTCGGCTAGAGTTTTGGCTAATTCAGTTTTACCAACTCCTGAAGGACCAAGGAAAACAAATGAACCTGATGGTCGTTTCGGATCTTTTAGACCTGCCCTGGTTCTTCTAATCGCTTGGCTGACTGCATGGATTGCATCCTCTTGACCGATTACTCGCTTATGAAGATCATCTTCCATATGGAGTAGTTTTTGAGTTTCTTCCTCCGTAAGTTTATAAACAGGTATGCCAGTCCATACTGATAGAACTTCTGCTATACACTCTTCGTCCACTTCATCAAAGAGATCTACACCTGATGATTTTATTTCTTCTTCTCGTTCAGACTTGCTCGAGATTAGTTCCTTTTCACGATCGCGTAGGTTTCCTGCTTCTTCAAAATCCTGAGATTCGACAGCTGCTTTTTTACGCTGGACAACTTCAGCTAATTCAACTTCAAGTTCTCTTAAATCATCTGGAGTATTCATACGCCTAAGACGAAGGCGCGAACCTGCCTCATCAATTAGGTCAATTGCTTTGTCAGGAAGATGGCGATCAGAGATATAACGATCAGCTAAATTAGCAGCCGCTATAAGCGCTTGATCAGTAATCGTGACCCGATGATGCGATTCATACCGCTCTCTTAAACCTTTGAGTATTTCAATAGTGTGAGCAACGTCAGGCTCGTCAACAGTTATTGGTTGAAAACGTCTTTCTAAAGCAGCATCTTTTTCTATATGTTTTCTGTATTCTTCCAAAGTGGTTGCGCCAATTGTCTGCAGCTCACCTCTAGCCAACATGGGTTTTAAAATCGACGCTGCGTCTATTGCACCTTCTGCAGCACCCGCTCCGACCAAGGTATGAATTTCATCGATAAACAAAACAATATCGCCTCTTGTTTTTATTTCTTTTAAAACTTTTTTAAGGCGTTCTTCAAAATCGCCTCGATAGCGGCTTCCTGCAACTAAAGCACCCAAGTCCAGAGTATAAATTTGCTTTCCTTGAATTGTCTCTGGGATATCTCCTCCAGCAACCATTTGGGCAAGACCTTCAACAATAGCTGTCTTACCTACTCCTGGTTCTCCAACCAGCACTGGATTATTTTTCGTTCGACGTGACAAGATCTGCATGACACGTTCCAGTTCACGCTTTCGTCCAATTACTGGATCTAGTTTCTTTTCTATTGCAGCCTGAGTTAAATTTCTTCCAAACTGATCGAGCACAAGCGAACCGGACTGTGACTCTGTTCCTCTGCCCCCAGAAGTAGCACCAGCTTTCTCAGAGGCCGCTCCCATTGGACCACCTGACCCGGCATAGCCCGACAAAAGTTGGATTACCTGTTGACGGACTCGAGACAAATCTGCACCCAACTTAACTAATACTTGAGCTGCGACCCCTTCTCCTTCACGAATCAGACCCAAAAGTATATGCTCAGTACCAATGTAGTTATGGCCTAGTTGAAGCGCTTCTCTTAAAGACAACTCTAAAACTTTCTTAGCGCGAGGTGTAAAAGGTATATGACCGCTTGGAGAACTTCCACCTTGTCCAATTAATTCCTCTACTTGACCACGAACTCCTTCAAGTGAAATCCCTAAAGATTCAAGTGCCTTAGCGGCCACTCCCTCACCCTCATGGATAAGTCCGAGTAAAATATGCTCAGTGCCAATGTAATTGTGATTGAGTAGACGAGCTTCTTCTTGCGCTAATACAACCACACGACGAGCTCTGTCTGTAAACCGTTCAAACAACTGGTAATCTCCCGAAAATTAGACTAATTGATAATTAATTGTACCTACCTCTGTAATGTAACAGCGATAAAGAAAACAGCTATTTTGAATAACCTTTATTTGGCAGTTTCGAGAAGGGGTAAAAATGTCGTATCCTCGGCACGTGAATGAAGACTCCTACACACTCCTTAACTTGCCGGGTATTGAAAGTGCCTTAGCAAGAGTAGAAGAAGAATTGAGAATAGCTGTCAAGGCTGACGAGCCCCTTCTCACAAAACTTTCACGCCATCTAATTGATGCAGGAGGCAAGCGAATAAGACCAAGTCTTGCCATTGCATCTTCTCAAATACTTGAAGATAAACCCGTTGCTCCGAGCCGAGAAGTAATTCTTGGAGGAGTAGCTGTCGAGCTGGTACATCAAGGTTCTCTTTACCACGATGATGTTATGGATGGAGCTAAAACTCGCAGGAACGTTAAAAGTGTAAATGAAGAGTGGGGTAATCACGAAGCAATTCTTGGAGGTGACTACCTACTCGCTAGAGCCTCTGAAATCGCCGCTGGACTTGGAGCTGAAGTAGCTGGTCTACTCGCTTCAACCATTGCGGCACTCTGTGAAGGTCAGATTCGTGAAGTTAATTCTGCATACGATATAACTAGAACTGAGGACGCATACATGTCTTCAATCTCAGGTAAAACCGGAGCCCTCCTTTCAGCTTCAGCAAAAGTTGGAGCAATTGTTTCTGCCTATCCAGAAGATGTGATCAAAGCAGTAACAACATTCGGTAATCTCTATGGAATCGCTTTTCAAATTGTTGATGACCTGTTAGATGTAATGGCGAGTGAAAAAGAGCTTGGCAAACCTTCAGGAAACGACATGTTAGAAGGCGTTTACACTCTCCCAGTTATTAGAGCCCTTAAAGGAACAAATGGTGAAGTTTTAAAGGATCTGTTAAGTAATCCTATTAATAGTGATAAAAGAGATGAAGCCTTAAAACTTGTAAGATCAGATGAAGCCATAGTCTCGACAGTGGAAACCGCCTTGAGTTTCACAAACGATGAAATCTACTTGCACTATTCTCGCAAATCAGATCAACCATTATAAAAACAATTAATCTTGCTCAGGTCTTAATGTTGGGAAAAGAATTACGTCCCTAATTGCTTGAGTGTCGGTGAGAAGCATAATTAGTCGATCGATTCCTATACCAAGTCCACCTGTTGGTGGTAGCCCATATTCCAAAGCCCTTAAATAGTCTTCATCTACAACCATTGCCTCTTCATCTCCAGCATCTCGATTCTTTTCCTGTGCAGTAAAGCGTGACCTCTGATCGTCTGGGTCAACAACTTCAGAAAATGCATTACACAATTCTCGGCCAGCAACAATGGCTTCGAACCTCTCAACCAAGTCTGGATTATCCCTGTGAGCTCTTGAAAGAGGTGATACTTCTTGAGGATAGTCAGTAACAAAGATTGGGCCCCATAGCTCTGGTTCGGTTGTTTTCTCATAAAGTTCAAGAATTAACTTTCCAGGTCCATAATGATCCTTAAATGGAACTGACAGATTTTCACAAAGTTTTCTTAATTCTTCTATAGGAGTCTGCATGTTAATACTGGCTTGAATTTTCTCATTTAAAAGATCCAACATACTGGATCTTTTCCAAGGAGTCGAAAGATCTAATTCTCGGCCATCGTATTGAATTACTGTTGAACCACAAATTTCTATAGCGAGTTCAGAAACCAAGTCTTCCACTAGCCTCATTATGTCCTCGTAATCCGCGTAAGCTTCGTAGAGTTCAAGCATTGTGAATTCTGGGTTGTGACGAGTGGAAATACCTTCATTTCTAAATACACGAGCCATCTCAAAAACTTTTTCAAACCCTCCAACAACCAGTCTCTTTAAATACAACTCCGGTGCAATGCGTAAAAATAAATCAATATCAAGAGCATTATGATGGGTTTCAAAAGGACGAGCTGCGGCTCCTCCTGGAATTGGATGAAAAACCGGTGTTTCTACTTCCATAAAATCTCGGCTCTCAAGCCAATTGCGAATTAACGAGATGATCCGACTTCTTATTCTAAATGTCTCACGCGACTCTTCTGTAACCCAAAGATCTACATATCTTTGCCTGTAACGAATATCAGTATCAGATATACCATGCCATTTATCTGGGAAAGAACGTTTTGCTTCAGCTAAACGGACCCACGAGTCGACGCGAACAGAAATTTCACCTCTTTTTGTTTTAATGACTTCGCCAGTTACCCCCAACCAGTCACCCAAATGCAAGTTAGAAAAAAGTTCAAAATCAGGCGTGTTTTTTTCAGAGGCAAATAGCTGAATGCGCTCAGTAGAGTCCTGTAGAACACCAAAAACTATTTTTCCTTGATCGCGACGCAGCATCAACCTTCCAGCTACTGAAGCCGTTACTCCACTACCATCACCTTCAGGCAAATCTGAATACTCGGATAAAAGTTGAGAAGCTGAATTTGTCACTTCGAAACGGAAAGGAACTTCTCTATCCATTATCACCCCTATTTAAATCGTATACGAGTCTTAGACCGTGCAAAGTTAAGAATGGTTCAACGTGATTAATTGATGTTGCTACCGGAGCGATTAAATGTGCTAAACCGCCAGTAGCGATCACTGTGCAATCACTTAACTCTTCTCTAAAACGCTCAATCATTCCATCTACTTGTGATGCGAAACCATAAATAGCACCTGACTGGAGAGATTCGACTGTGCTTTTACCAATAACACTTCGTGGTTCAGTTAACTCTATAGCTCTTAAGGCAGCAGCTCGTTCAAAAAGGGCATCCAGGCTTATCTCGATACCAGGTGCTATAGCGCCACCAAGAAATTCTCCTTCTGATGAAATGACGTCAAAATTATTTCCGGTTCCAAAATCAACAACTACAGATGGGCCTCCATACAAGTCAAAAGCTGCAACAGCATTTGCGATTCGATCTGCACCAACCTCACGAGGGTTGTCATAAAGAATAGACATTCCAGTACGCACTCCAGGTTCAATAACTACAGGTTCTAATTCCATGTATCTTCCAACCATCTCGCGAAGGCTTGCTAATACGCGTGGAACACCTGAACAAATTGCAATTCCCTCAAATTCATCCTTATAACCGGAAGACCTAACTAGGTCTCTTATAATCACTGCGTGTTCATCAGAAGTCCTATCGTCATCAGTAGCAATTCGCCAAAAATCCAAAAGACCAGCGTCCGCCTCATTAGATGACGCTGAACTTTCGTAAAGCCCTATAACCGTCTGAGTATTCCCTACATCAATGGCTAAGAGCATTCTTTCCCTCTCATAAATTACTTTCCTAGTAAAAATTTAGTTCCACACAAAGACAACACAAACCAATTATCTAACATCTATTTTAAAAACTATTACCTAAGTGGAGTGAAAAACTACCTATTTTAAGGGTAGTCCCTTAAGAGGGTTCTAGTAACCGCCTTTTAAGTTTCCGGAACAACAACACCAATATTGTCTATTAAACGGGCGTTACCGAATTTACATGCAATTAAAATCCGTACCTGTTCCCCCAAGTCGTTTAATAAATTAAGAGGAGTAAAAGTTTCAGAATCTACTATTCCCACATAATCCAAATCACCTTTTGATTCGCTTTTGACTACATCACTTATCAGCTTTTTCAGATTTTCGGAATTTTTTTCTCCATTTAAAATCGACTCTGCCCCCACAGTCAAAGCGCGGTAAAGAACAGAAGCATCTGTAAGTTGATCTTGTGTCAAGTAAGCATTTCTACTTGAAAGAGCTAATCCATCGACTTGGCGAATAGTTGGACATGCAACAATTTCAACTGGAAATTGTCGACGTTTCACAAGATCATTAACAACCTTTACCTGTTGGAAATCTTTTTCGCCAAAATACGCACAAGATTTACCAACGATTTCAAATAGTCGTGCAACAACTGTTGCAACCCCCGGAAAATGAGAAGGTCTACTTTTCCCTTCAAGGATTGTTCCAATTTCGCCGATCTCTTCTGGTTCCGGCGGGCCGTTTGGATAAATCTCTTTCTGTGTCGGACAGAAAAGAATATCAACCTTATGATTTATACAGATCTCCTCATCTTTTTCTAAACTTGACGGATAATTATCTAAATCTTCTTCAGCAGAAAACTGAAGTGGGTTTATGAAAATTGAAACTGCTGTACTTTTCTTCTGCTTAACGGAAGTGTCGATCAGCGAAGTATGGCCTTCATGAAGAGCACCCATCGTAGGGACGAAACCTATTTCTTTACCCGAATTTCGTCCTTCACTTAAAAGAAATTGAAAGTCCTTAACAGATGAAACTATCTCCATGGAAACTACGAATTACTTTTACTTTCAATTTCTATAAGTTCAACTATCTCACGTCCATCACTTCCAATTTGCTTTTCAAGAAGTTGCTCAACAACTTCAATTGCACGTGGTCCTGTCGGAACTAATTCACGCCATAAAAGATAAGCCGCAATCAGACCACAAATTTGATCACCTAACTCCTCTCGATGCAACAACACCCTTGGATTGTCATCCAATAAAGAGTTCAGGCGGTTAAACAAAGCCGTCAATCTTGTAAGGCCCTCCTCGGCTCCTCCAAAAGGCATCTGAACCCAACGCACTCCTTGACTCTCATAGGCTTTTATATTGTCATCATTAGCGAGAAGCGATACGACCACATTAAAGTCGTTTTGCCTAATCCAAATAACTTCTTCCTGCCGCCGAACGCTTCGATGACTTTCACCAAACCCTCCCGGCCTTTCACAAATAGCTAAAGAATCCTTGATAACCCAATAAAATTTCCTTGGTTCTATTCCCTGAGCCCACTTACCCCTCATCAACAAACCTCGACTTGACGGAAGATTGATTTTGAAATTGTTTTAAAAAAAGTAACTTCATCAGATCGGAGGTTACTGGGGTAAAAACTATAGAACGCAAGTTAGACAACTTTAATTTTTTCAAATTATTAACTCTCTGAACTAGCTACCCAAATATCAGGCAAATTTCTATAACGTTCCGCTACATCTAGTCCATAACCCACCAACCAGTCAGCAGGGACTTGAAAACCTGTGTATTTTATTGTGTCTTCTTCAAATTGAAAATCTTCCCTCACGAGGAGTGCACAAATCTCTAAACTCGCAGGGTTCCTAGCGAGGAGGTTCTTTCTTAAGAAATTAAGCGTCAGACCACTATCGACTATGTCCTCGACTAAAAGAACATGTCGACCGGCTAAATCGAGATCAAGATCTTTCACAATTCTCACTACCCCCGAAGACGTAGTCGAATGGCCGTATGAAGAAACAGCCATAAAATCGAACTCTATTGGTAAGTCAATAGCCCTCGATAGATCACTCATAAAAACAAATGCCCCTTTTAGAACTCCCACTAAGAGAGGTGCTTCTTTTGAATAATCTTGGCTGATTTGTTTTCCTAATTCATTAACCTTCTCAGCCACTTGCTCTGCCGCTATTAAAACATGTTGGGGAGTTGGAATATTGTCTGTTTTTTCTTCGCTCATTAATAGGACCTTATCTTCTGAATGGTTTGATAAAAAAATTAGTCTGCTTCTTGAGAAATTTTTGTATTAACTGAAAATCTAACTTTTCCTTGAGATCTATCCACTCGAAATCCACCATGAATTTCTGTTCCTTTGATTTCTCCTCTTACAATCTGTAAAACTCTATTGATTGAAGAAGAATCTGCTGGCAAACCAATTTTGTCGGTTAACCATTCTTGAATCGCAAATTTTACCACGGGGTCAGGAGTATCATCTACCGACCGCACGTCTGTTATGTCGAGATTTTTAACCAGATCACCTAAAATTCCAGAGGCTTCACCCGCCAAATTTGCATGTCTGGCCAACATTGATACGGAGTCACGTCCAACTACTTCAGTTAACAATGGAATCACCTCGTTGCGAATCCTGTTACGGGTGAATCTGGGATCCAAATTCATCGGATCATTTACCGGATCTAATTTAGCTGATAAGCAAAGACTCTTTGTCTCACTGCGACGTAGGTCTAATATCGGTCTTCTATGCGGCTCCCCAATCCCTGCAGCTCCTTGCACACCTGAACCTCTAAGTAAATTTAATAATACAGTTTCGGCTTGATCATCTGCTGTGTGCCCTGTAAGAACTTGTGAAGGCAAAACCTTTCTTCTTGCATCACGCGCTCGGGCTTCTAAATTTGGGCCATCTTCAATGAAAGCTTCAACGCAATGTGCTTTAACACCTAAATCAGTTGCGACCTCAAAAACCATTCTTCCTTCATCACTTGAAGTTTCTCTAAGCCCATGGTCTACATGCCATGCAGTTACCTTTAAACCAGAATTTACAGCTAACAAAAGTAAAGCTAACGAATCAGCTCCACCTGAAACAGCACAATCAACTTCGGTTCCACTTGGCGGGAAGACGCAACGATCTTGCAGTTCAGAAAATAAATCAATACTCATTTTTTAGCTTCTTAATCCGGGAGATCCAAAGATTAGGATCCTTGATCTCTTCCAATTTTGGCAAGTTACCAGGGTCCTCCCAAACCGTGTTTAAAAAATCAATTCCTTCAGACTCTTCAATAGTGTTAATAAATTCTTCACCTTGTTCGTATTGTGCCAACTTTGCTTCGATACCGAGGAGTTTTTGAAAAATCTTTGTAGCTCCAGTGGCTGATTTTCTTCTTTGACTAACTACTTTTTCGAATCTTTCTTGGTTCCTAATATGACCCTTCCCCGCTCGACTCATAATGACGTCACCATGACCTTCGAGAAGAGTCATAAGAGCAGCTATTTCGTTAATTGAATCTTTCTGATCAATCGATGTAAAAAAATTAGATAATTTGAATTCAGAAAAACGCGAGTCCTCAGGCTCATTCGAAAGTCTTATTTGTGAATAACTTTTCTTTGTCGTTTCATCCGTAGCAATTTGAACTTCTTGAAGAAGATTTTTTACTAATGACAAGTAGTGTTCTCTCATCCAATACACACCCGTGAACTGTGCTCTGTGTGTTAATTCATGAATAGCTAGCCATAAACGGAATCCATCTGGATCAAAAGCGTAACGACGTTCTATCGCGCAGATATTAGGTCCTACGTAATAAACCAAATCTTGATCATTCAAATCTTCATTATCTAAAACTAATAAGTCATACTGACCTAAAACTCGCGTTGACATCCAACCCAAAACTGCACCTATCTCTAAAGCCGTTATGCGTGAAGAGATAGAAGACATTTTTAATTCAGAATCTTCTATCAGAACTGGTTTTAATAAACGTTTTAGAGAAGAAAAGTTAGCCCGTATCCAGCCACTTCTATCAACGACTTTTGCTCTTGCTGCACCCGATAGAGATTTCAAGCCTGTTGAATTTTCTACTAATTTTTCCGCACTTATAGTGAAATCATTAAAAGACTCATTCAGACCTTTTAGGTAACTCGCATCACTAAAAGGAGCCCTGTTAGCTATTTGATTAGCTACCTTTTCAGCTAGAACCCAATCAACTTTCATGCCTTCTACAGAGCTAGCTTGATGACGCTCCACAGTAATCTTTAAAATTTAGCGTTTGGGATAACGAGTAGAAGAAACTTTTCCTAAATATCCAATCAAAGCAGCGATTAAAGAGACAACTCCAACTACCGCTAAAGGAACCGCTAACCAATAGTGCCAAATTACTCCACCAATAATATTCATATACAAATCTTACGTTAATTGACAAAAAAGATGACACTTTTTCTGAGCCCGCGCGGGGAATTGAACCCCGGACCTGTTCATTACGAATGAACCGCTCTGCCAACTGAGCTACACGGGCGCAAATGCAATATTAGTATCGACATTGAAACATGAGACAAAAAAGTGTTTTTAAGCTCTTTCTAAGGGTGCCCACGCCAATAAAAGCCGTTTTTCCCCTACAGAAGGAAAAGAAATTACCGCTTCTGCCCTGTCTTCTACTCCGCTCACACTTACTACGACGCCCATGCCCCACGCCTTATGTTTAACATCATCTCCAGGTTCTAAAGCCAATAAATGGGCTTCTGATGAATTTGAGTCATTTTCGGGCTGGTTTGTTCCTTTGCCAAAAATTCGTCCCGATGGTTCTTCAGAAGAAAATTCGTCTGTAGAAATAAAACCCCAATCGTCTATATCCGAATAGCTGTTAGTTGAATTTTTTAGATTTCTACTACTTTTTTGAGATCCTTCGCGTTGAATTAATTCCTCAGGAATATCATCTAAAAATCTGCTTGGTGGGTTGTACTGAGTTTGACCATGCAACATTCGACTCCAAGCGTTGCAAAGGTGAAGAATTTTTCTCGCTCTTGTAATTCCCACATAAGCTAATCTTCGTTCTTCCTCCATTTGGTCTGGGTCGCCCAAAGCACGGACATGTGGGAAAATTCCTTCTTCCATTCCAAGTAAGAAAACAACTGGGAATTCAAGCCCTTTAGCAGCATGAAGTGTCATTAATAAGACTTCTCCATCACCAAAATCAGAACCCTCATTTGGTATCTCATCAGTATCTGCTACTAGTCCAACTCGTTCCAAAAATTCAGAAATATCCGAAAATTCGGAGGCAGCACCAACTAGTTCGGACAAATTCTCTAAACGTCCTTCGGCTTCTATTGTTCTCTCTTCTTCTAAAGCACTTATGTAACCTGACTTTTCTAAAGAAAACTCAATTATGTCTGCAGGTCCAAGATCCAGACGAGATTGTGATTCTTCGAGTAAATTTAAAAAAGACTCAATTCCTTTCAATGCTTTACCTGACACTCCAGCTTTAGAAGCTTCAGAAAGTGCGGGGAAAAAATCTACTTGGTTTTTATCTGCCCAGTCTTCTATTTTTCCTAAGGAAGTATCACCTACTCCACGCTTAGGCACATTAAGCACACGTCTAAGTGCAACTTCGTCTAAAGGGTTTACTGCTAACCGTAAATATGCGAGTGCATCGCGAACTTCACGCCGATCGTAAAATCGTGTGCCTCCAACAACACGATATGCCATGCCTAACCGATTTAGTTGCTCTTCGATAGCTCGACTTTGTGCATTTGTACGATAAAAAATTGCTACATCCGAGAGTTCTGAGTAACCCGCTCTTTTATAAGAAATAATTTTTTCTGCAACCCATTTAGCCTCATCATCCTCATTGCTGGCTTGATACATAACAATCGATTCGCCGTTACCCTCTTCTGTCCACAGATCCTTTGGTTGGCGGCCAGAATTTCTACTTATAACTTCATTTGCTGCATCAAGGATTGTTTGAGTTGACCTGTAATTCTGGTCTAAAACAATGACCGTTGCGTCAGGAAAAACTTTTTCGAAATTCAGAATATTTCTTACATCTGCTCCCCTGAACTGGTATATCGATTGGTCACTGTCCCCTACTACGCAAATGTTTCGGTGATCAGCTGCTAGGAGAGAAACAAGTTCATTTTGAATCAGGTTCGTATCTTGATACTCGTCTACAAGAACGTGTTTGAAACGGTTTTGCCACTGCTCCAGTATTAACTTGTTTTTCCTAAAAATAATTACCGTGTTGAGTAACAAATCATCAAAGTCCATTGCACTTGCTCTTTTAAGTCTTAATTGGTATTCAACGAAGATTTCACTGACTTTCTGGTCATATGGATTCTCAGTGCTATCTAAATAATCATTAGGATTTATTCCTTCATTCTTCAGAGAGGAAATTTTTGATAGTAGAGCTCGGGGAGGAAATCTTTTTAAATCAAAATTTAGGTCTTTTATTACATGCCCCATTAAACGAGCAGCATCACCTTGATCGTAAATTGTAAAATTCGGCGAGAATCCAATTTCATCTGATGACTGTCGCAAAATTCGTACACATGCTGAATGAAAGGTTGAAACCCACATCTTATGGGCCACAGATCCTACGAGTTCTACTACTCTGTGTCGCATTTCTTCTGCAGCTTTATTTGTAAAAGTGATTGCCAGAATTTCAAAGGGCGAAATCCCTTTTTCATTTATTAGGTGAGCAATTCTGCTTGTTAGTACTCTTGTTTTTCCTGAACCAGCTCCTGCTACTACAAGAAGAGGGCCGTTCCCATGGGTTACAGCTTCATTCTGTGCAGGGTTTAATTTGAGATTAGGTTCTGCATTCTCTTCTGTGCTTGGAAAAAGTTCAGCCACACGATCACCCTACTTGGGGTATGGGACTTACTCAGTTAAGACAGATAATTAAGATCGACCTTAACTACCAAAGCTGATCTGCATACCGATCGGTTCCAACTACTGTCGCAAAAAATGGGGCAGCAAAAAGTATTTTGGCCTTATCTGATGAATCAACTGCTTTTCCATATTCAATAAAATCATCCCAGACTTCGCGAGGGTCCTTCTCTATGAAGAAAAGCTGCACGTATCGGTTTTCACCCCCTGGTGAGGTGCCGAGGTCCATTGGTGCTTTGCCAGTCATTTCATCCTGACCGGGAACTGGTTTCCACATAGAACAAGATTCTGCAGCCCCAGATTTAAAAACAGTTGATGAAGTAAGGTTCTCTATCCAGTCTTCAAATTGAGAAGTATTTATTTCAGGATTTTTCTCAATCGAAACTGAAACAAGACCTTGATATCCATGGTCTAAAGCCAACTCCATGGGTACTGGGTCATCATCGCGATAATAATTTCTCACATGATCATACAAAGCCGTGTGTGCATGCTTGCGTTCACTGAACCCGCGGCCTCCAGCGTATAAATG
>JUEM01000026.1 GCA_000817085.1 marine actinobacterium MedAcidi-G1
AGAAATGATCGTGCATTAGAACAAATCTTGCGCGATCCTGTTTAGGTGAATGAATTAATCTTGAATGATGACTCGTTAGATTCTTTGACCAGACCAGTCCTTGTAGTTGCTTTTAAAGGACTTTTTGATGCTAGTGGTTCGGCCACCTCCGCTCTGGAGTGGCTGATGGAAAAGTCAGAGTCTGAAAATATTGGGGAAATCGACTCTGAAACTTTTTTTGATTTTACTCAAGAAAGACCACTAATAAGTTTCGATGAAAATGGGGAAAGAACTCTCACTTGGCCAAAAAATAAAATACTAGCGATAAAAACTAATGAAGATGAAAGAGACCTTTTAACTATTTCTGGAATTGAACCACACCTTCGCTGGCGCACATTTAGCAAACTTTTAATAGAGATAGTTAACAAGTCGAATGCTGAATCGGTTATCACACTTGGCTCAATGGTTGGAATGACTCCTCACAGTCGACCTCTAACGGTGACTGGAAGTAGCACTAATCCGGAACTTGCGGAACGCTTGCATCTAGAAAAACCTTCTTATCAAGGACCAACTGGAATAGTTGGTGTGCTTCACGATGCGCTCGATCGTTCAAAGATACCAGTTGTATCACTTCGAGTTTCAGTTCCTCATTATGTTCCAGATTCACCTAATCCCAAAGCTACAAGAGCTCTCCTTAGACGCTTCGAGCAAGTAACGGGGGTTACGACAGAATATGAAGAACTTGATGGGCCCGCCGCTGATTGGCAGAAACAAGTAGATGCTGCCGTTGCTAGTGATGATGAAATAACCGCTTATGTAACCCGCCTTGAGACGGCTATTGATGAAGACGAAAATCTTTTACCTTCAGGCGATGACTTAGCTGCTGAATTTGAAGCTTTTCTTCGTGAACAAGGTACAGAATAGATAAATAATAGGAGAAATATGAATCAGAATAATCCTGTCGAATTCAAAGAACTTCTAGTAGCAGTTGAACAAGCTGGCCGATCGTTAATAGATTCTGCTGAAAAAGATCTTGATGCGATTGTTCCTACTTGTCCAGAATGGAACAATCTGGAACTTCTTAACCATATGAAAATGGTTTGGTGGTTCGCAGCTTCACAAATAGCTGCCGGAAACGAGCACGAAAGAACTGTCCCATCGGATGAAATGAAAAACTCTCCTCTAGAGCAGCTTGAACATTTGTTAGACACCTTTCAGATAAATGATTTCTCGTCTCCTTGCTGGTCTTGGACGACAAATAGAACTGTTGGTTTCTGGGTGAGACGTATGGCTCATGAAAACACAGTTCACAATTGGGACACAGAGGGAACTTTAGGTGCACATTCCTCAGTCCCGCCGTTATTAGCTGTTGATGGAATCGAAGAGAAGCTGTTTATGCATCCTGCTGATGCCGACTTTCCTGATGCTTCAATTCACTTGCATTGCACTGACTGTGAAGGCGAATGGATGCTGGCCTCATCAGGCGGTGAACTTGAAATAAAAAGAGAACACGGTAAAGGCGATGCAGCTGTAAGAGGCAAAGCGGAAGATATCCTTCTTTACCTTTGGGGTCGAGGTCAAGAAAATCTTGAATGCTTCGGAGATGAAGAAGTGATTAATGCTTGGGCACTTATTGGCCCTTGATCAGGAGGCTTCCGTTCCTACAATGCCTACGAAAGAGACCATCTCGCCTGGGTAACCACCTAGGTTATGGACAAGTGCTTGCTGAGATTGTTCAAGCGAAATTGACCTATCAGGTGGTGCCTCACCCCTTAGTTGTAACCATGTCTCATAAAACATTCTTAGTCCACTCGCACCCACTGGGTGGCCGAAAGCTTTAAGACCTCCGTCAGTATTTACAGGCATTTCCCCATCTATATCGAAAAACCCGTTAAGCACTTCTTGCCATGCTCTGCCTTTTTCACAAAAACCCAAGTCTTCCATAAGAATCATCTCTGTCGGAGTGAAACAGTCATGAACCTCAGCCATGGCTAGTTCTTTTCTCGGGTTTTTAATTCCAGCTTGTGTGTAGGCATCTTCAGCGGCAGCGGCACACTCGGGAAGAGTGGTGAAATCAAAATCTGGATCCACCAGACCGCTGCTATCTCCAGCAACCACAGAAAGCGCTTTTACATATAGAGGTTTGTCGGTGTATTTATGAGCATCTTCAGCTCTGACTACTATTGCAGCCGCTGCCCCATCGGCTACTCCGGCGCAATCCATTACCGAGAGGCGCCCAGCGATTGAAGGCATCTCACAAATCTTCTCGGCTGAAATCTCACGGCGAAATTGAGCTAGTTCATTTCTTGACCCATTGAAATGGTTTTTTTGAGCTATACGAGCTATTGCGTATCTGAGTTCGTCTTCATCAACTCCGTAGCGTTTGGCATATGCCGGGAGAATCAGACTAAACATAGCTGCTGCTGTCAATGTCCGGTTAGTCCCATCAGTTGGAATAGGAAAAGCATTGAGACCTTGGTATCCACTGTCTTTTACTTTTTCTGCCCCCAGCGCCATTGCAGAGTCGTAAGCACCAGAAGCAACTGCGTAACATGCTTGACGCAGGGACTCCGATCCTGTTGCACAATAATTTTCTACACGCGTAACAGGTTTGCCAGAAAGTCTCAAAGGGGTGGCTAAAGCTATTCCTGATGCCGCGGACTGCGAAGTTCCGAACCAGTAAGCATCTATCAGATCAGTTTCAGTACCCGCCGATTTTGTCGCTTTTTGCGCTGCCTCAATGATTAGATCATCAAGTGATCTGTCCCAATGTTCACCAAAACTTGTGCAACCCATTCCCACAATTGCGACTTGATCCTTAATACCGTTTGATGCCATCTAAGACTTCTCTCTTTCTCGTCTTACCGGTCTTGCTTTCCAAAAGTAGTTGTGGATTCCATCAGCGGTATACAAACAACGAAAAGTCATTTCTACTTGGCCGCCAATTTCGATTTTCTCTGGATCAGCGTCCGTGAGTTCAACAGGGAGTCGCCCTCCACCTTCAAAATTGACTACAGCGAAAACTACGGGAGAGTTTGGTGAATAAACCAAATTGTCAAGTGTGAATGTCTCGATTGTTCCTATTGAATCAGCCATTGGCAGTTTCTCCATATCATCAACATCCCCACCTTTTATACCGATACGAGATGGAGGCATGTGTACTATTCCTGTTGTTGTATCTTTCGACGCAACAAAACCCATTTTCCAATCATTTCGTCTCACAGCAGCTGGTGAGGAAGGCCTAGTAGGAGATGGACGGTTCGGAAGCTGACTATCCAACAATCCCCGCCATGAAAGATACTTGCTGTAAGGAACTGGTGACTGACTTTCTATTTGATCAGAAATAGGAACAGGATTTCTTCTATTTTCAACTTCTTGGGTAGTTCGGAAGAAAAGAACGTCGCAACCATCAGCTAGGACTATTAACGCAACTACCTCACCTGGTTTTGCTTGATCAAGAAAATTAGCCAAAAGAAGTGACGGATGGGCAGCACCAGTATTCCCAATCTTTCCAGTCAAATCATCGGCTACTTCAACATCAATTAAAGGAATCGATTTGGCTACAGCACGAGAATGCAGACCTGATATAAGTGCCAAACTTATGTCTTCAGTTCTTATATCAACTTTCCTTAAAGCCTCACTCCAAGCTCTCTCGACCAGTGGCTTATATGCTTGTTCACCAAACCGCTCTTCCCATACTTGAGAATAAGAAGTTCCTGGCACGCGCCACCTGTCAGTAAAATCAGACGTTACAGTAACTCCACCTAAATATTCTGCTAGTAAAGCCCCTTGTTCATCTGTGCCAATCAATAGAGCTGTAGAAGCGTCTCCACCGGAAGATTCTTCAGTTCCACCTGATGGCCCTGTTCTTAAATCTGCAGTAACTACCAAAGTCGAAAAATCACTTTCTAAAGCATTAGATAGAGCTCCTATTGCTGAACGGGTTGAATTCCCAAAATCAGTGGCTTCTACGAAATCGTCTAATTGAAGAGCCGAGTGGATATTTGTTGCGTTTGTTTTATCCATATAAGCGGGAACAACGGTTGAGAACCAAAGCTTTTTCGGATTCGTGTCTGATCTTTTTAAAGCATTTCGGGCAGCTTCAACTCCCATGGTGGTTGTATTTTCATCATAAGATGCAACTGATCTAGCGCCCTTATTTGAACCTTTGCCTGTGAATTCAGCTATCGATGAACGCAGCAGACAACCTCTAGGTATGTAGGCGCCATATGAAATAATTCCATGGACTCCCATAATTAAGCCCCCAATTGCCTGTTTTGATTGGTAAGAATCAACTTAATCCAATCCAATGAACCTTCAGGAAGTATCCTAGGCTTAAATCTGTATTCTCCCGACATAAGGAGTGGTCGATGGATTTAGGAGAGATAGCAAACGAGGAAGCTGCCAAGTATGGAAAACCGCTCGATGGTGTGAAAATACTTGCTGCTGAGCAGATGCAGGCTCTACCATTTGCGACTCAATTACTAGCTCGCTTGGGAGCAGAAGTGGTGAAAATTGAGCACCCAATCAAAGGTGAGTCTGCGCGTGGTTCCGTGCCTTATATGAACGATCCTTCTGGAAAGCCTGTTGGAGCTACTTTTCTTCGAAATAACTTAAATAAAAAAAGTGTTGGAATTGATCTCTCTACACCAGAAGGCCAGGATCTTTTTCTTCGTCTAGTTCCAAATTTTGATGTGGTCGGCGACAATTTTAAACCGGGAACAATGAAAAAATTTGGACTCGATTATAAATCAATCAACTCAAAATACCCAAATGTAATTGTTATATCTATTTCAGGTTTTGGAAACTCTGGTAACTCGCCGTATCAGAACTGGCCAGCTTACAATTCAGTAGCTGAAGCAATGTCAGGACTATATGACTTCAAGCGCCGTGACGGAGAACCTCCCATAGTTAACCCGATGGGAGCAGTAGGAGATATTGCAACGAGTTTATTCGGTGTGATTGGGATACTTGCTGCTCTTAGACATAGGGAAGATACGGGTAAAGGTCAGTACATAGATATAGCTATGTTTGATTGCATGGCGTCTTTAGCTGATGTTGCT
Organism: marine actinobacterium MedAcidi-G1; assembly: GCA_000817085.1. Classification (GTDB taxonomy): domain Bacteria; phylum Actinomycetota; class Acidimicrobiia; order Acidimicrobiales; family MedAcidi-G1; genus MedAcidi-G1. The sequence continues at coordinate 5,043 of JUEM01000026.1, forward strand.
ATAAATTTTCATTCAATGGGTATCCCACGGGAACCAAATCCGGCGCCTTATGTTATTGCTCCCTTCCGCTGTAGTGATGGCTATTTAGTTCTTCAATTCGTGCGAGAGCATCAATTTGAAAACCTCGCAAATTTGATCAATAAGCCTGACTGGATCGGAGACTCTCGTTTTCAAGAGCGCACTGGGTGGGGAGAATATTTACATTCTGACATAATTCCTGCATTAGAAGAATGGTCCAAAAACCTAACTCGATCTGAGACTTCGAGTTTGCTCGCAGAGGCGAACGTGGCATCAGGGCCTGTTCTAACTGCTTCAGAAGTCGTTGAAGACCCACATTTAGAAGAAAGAAACATGATAGTGGCACTACCTAGAACAGATGAAATAAGCGATCCTGTTCTTCTGCCCGGAAATCCAATAAAAATGTCAAAAGTATCTGAAGGACCCGAAATAAGAGTTCCATGGGTTGGAGAACACACAAATGATGTTCTTACCGAAGAGCTAGGTTTAAGCGGTACAGAACTGGAAGAGCTCAGAAAAACGGGAATAATTAGCTCTTAAATCTATTCCTCAATATATTTGTCTAGTAGCTGAGCAACAGCCATCTCTTTTGGAATTTTTTCCACTCCGATTACGCGATCAATTACTTCTTGCATGTTGTATATCCGTCGTTCCTGATAGCAAAGAGGAGTTCCGTCATAAGTTGGGGACTCCATAGCTTTCTGCATTGCATCAAGATTCCAAACATCTTCATCTATTACTCCGGCAAATTCAGAAATACGTTGTTCCCATTCTTCAGGCGGATCACCACCTCCCCAATCTGGAGCATAGTGATATATGCGAATCTTAGTTTTATCGATACCTGACGGGAAAAACAGCATTACGGGAAAGCCTGTTGCTGCTAAAGGTGTAATGAAATTTGGAAATATTGTAAATGAATAACTGGTGCAATGGACGATGGGGTGAACAGTGGGAATGTTTTCAAGTCCTAATGGGTCTGTTACTATCCTAAAATCTTTCCATGATTCCATTTCAAGCTTCTCTACCATCTGTTTTGAACGTGGAACCACCATTCTGGAATTACCATGTTTAAAGAGACCCATTGTTCCACCACGAGAGTTGAGACTTGTCCATCCTCCTCGATCATGTATGAAGCGGAAATGGTAGACCTCTTGAAATGCTTCGATTGCGACTTTCCAGTTGCAATTGACTTCACGGTGATCTGTGCCCACTAAACGAAGATTCTCACATTGATACTGTTCCATTTCTGCCGGAATTTTTCCTAAGAAATCAATTAGAGGAGATGCGTTTGGATTTATATTGATCCAAATCCACCCTCCCCACGTATCACAACTTATTTCTGGTAACCCTCTGTCTTCCTTACAAAGGTCAACGAAGTCTCTTTCGTCGGGTACCGCTAAAAGTTCACCGTTATCTATTCCGTATGTCCACGAATGATACTGACACTGTAAACGACTTATGGTGCCTTTTTTCTCTCTTACTACTGGCGCTCCGCGATGTCTGCAGGTATTTGAAAAACATCGAATTCTATTGTCATTTCCTCTGACTACTATTAATGGAATTCCGGTCTCTTCAAATAGAAAATAATTTCCTGAATCGGGTATGTCTTCAACTCGACCTGCTACGAGCCAACTATTATTCCATAAATACTTTTGCTCTAGATCATAAAAATCTGTACTCGTATAACGCGCTGACGGAATGTCAGGAAACTTCGGGAAGTTTTCTGGCGGGGCTTTTCTGTCTAGTTCATATTCCATGTCTGCGACTAGTCGATCAACCAGTTTTTGATCAAGTAAAAATTCACTCATACTTTTCCCCTTAAGCAAGCCTAAATAGCTTAGATGCTACATTGAAACTTTCTTAATCTGAAGTGCCGCCTATTTATTTGCAAAGCACCCCTGTTCCGGCAATACCACAATACCCATTCGGATTCTTGTGCAAGTATTGTTGATGGTATTCCTCCGCGTAGTAGAACTTTTTTTGAATTTCAACCGTCGTTTTAATCTCATCAAAACCAGAATCAAGTAATGCACCTTCATAAGCCTTAAGGCTCTCGTCAGCTTCGACTAACTGCTCTTGATCCGTTACCCAAATTCCTGACCTGTATTGTGTACCGATATCGTTTCCTTGCCGCATGCCTTGCGTTGGGTCATGACTCTCCCAAAAAACCTTTAACAAATCTTTTAAGTCGAGCAATTCTTTTTGAAAGACCACTAACACAACCTCTGCATGTCCGGTTAGCCCTGAGCAAACTTCCTCGTAAGTCGGATTAGGTGTATGACCACCGCTGTATCCAACTGCTGTAACCCATACCCCATCAAGTTCCCAAAAAAATCTTTCAGCTCCCCAAAAACAACCCATTCCGACTACCAATGAATCCATCTCTTCAGAAAAGGGTGGTGCCATGTTGTTGCCATTAAAGGTATGAATTCCTGATATGGAAATCGGCGTTGACCGGCCGGGCAAACAATCTTCGCTTTTGGGTATGTTTGAAAGCTTCTGGTGAAAAGACATATTTAAATTCTCCTAAATTGTATAGGCAAGATTCTCTGCAATTCGTCTTGCTACTTCAAGATCACCACCTAGAACTACTCGCCCATCTTCTAAATATCTTATTGAATCGTCACGTCCTCCCGTTAAGGCAGTGAAATCCAATGATGACATTTTCAAAGTACTAGTTGGGTCTCCGTTAAAAGATTCTACTAATGATGCCCTGCCATCATTTACTTCGACTCTTAGGGTTCTTTCGACAGGTCCTGAAATAATAATTTGGATACGGCTACCTTCTGGGGCTTTACCTTTTTTACCCACTATGTATCCAGCAGCGGAAGAGACTTCATTAATTGCTATTTCAGCGGGTAAACCATCTTCATCTCCTGGAAGGCCTAGGGGTTCTCTACAATCCTGAAGGTGTAACCATGCGTCGTAAACTCTGATTTGCATAAACCTTCCATACGGAGCTTCTCCGGCTGGTGTCCATCCGACAGCTTGAAACTCTTCTTCACTCATTTCTGATAAGACTTGAAATCTTTCTGCTGTTACTTCGTTAAACAAAGTAAGTACTTCGCTACCTTTCTTTTCACGAAAACTTTGTATCGCTTTTTCGTTTGCCTCTCCTACCGGATTTTTTACATGATCGGCCGATACTTCCACTTCTGGAAGCTTCTGACCACTTAACATGTATTCACCTCCGACTATGTGAGACAGGTTGTCTTTGACAGTCCAACCAGGAAGACGGCTAGATGTTTGCCATTGATTTTCGTTCAATTCTGAGCCGAACTGACTCCATTTTCCCCAAATTTGATTGAGTCCTTCAACAATCTGGGTTTTGTCTATACTCATTTTTACTCCTGTTTATGGCGTGGGATTCGCTCTTGTCTCCCAATCTCTTGCTTTAACATATGGGTTGAATGCATCGCTTATCATTTCAAGATCAAGGGGTGTTTTGGGTCTTTGCATCTCGTACAAATTAGGAAATTCCAGCCATCCGGTTATTAAATGCCACAATTTATCAGCCTTCTCGCCTGTTGGGGGATTGATTAAAACCGGTCCAAAAATCCTTTCATTTTCGCCAAAAACTAGTGTTGGAACCCCGAAACCTCCTAAGGATACAACAAGTTCGTGATCACTTTTCACATCGTCATGTGTAGTCGGATCGGCAAGTGCTTCTTCAACTATCTGAGGATCTTGATCCATCTCTTTCAAAAGTACGCGAGCCACATCGGGATCATGGGGCTTTCGTCCCTCAACGTGGAGAGCTGTTCCTGATTTTAAATACCAAGCATCATTTAGGGCTGGATCAATTCTTTTGAGAAAAGCTCCTATTCTCATCATTGACCACCCATAAGACCACTCACGCTCCCATGGGTGTTTTTTACCTTCATCTCGATTAATTTCTTCAAGACTAAAAAAACACCAATCAACTTCTATGTTTAACCTGTCTCTAACTTCGCGCATCCAAATCGATGTTTGATAAGCCCAGGGGCACATGACGTCAAAGTGAAATGCCACGTGACTCGGACTGTTTTCATTTTCCATCAATTACTCCTTTTCTCGCAATTTATGACGTAAAACCTTACCAAGTGCGTTCCTAGGTAATTCTTTCACAATTACCAATCTTTTAGGAATTTTGTAGGAGGCTAAATATTGTGAGGCGTATTTTCTGACTTCATCGATATTAATACTGTTAATTCCTTTTTCCATCACAATCCAAGCTACGACTTCCTCTCCCCACTCTTGCGATTCGACTCCTGATACCGCCGCTTCAGCAATTTCAGGGTGTGCTTGAATGACTTCGTCAACTTCTTGTGGGTAAACATTTAGTCCACCAGTAATTATTAGCTCTTTTATCCGACCATTAATCGTTACGTAGTTATCGTCAGATACCTCCGCTATGTCTCCTGTTTTAAACCACCCTGAGTTAAAAGAATCATTAGTTTCTTTCTGTTTAGACCAATACCCTTTGAAAACAGATTCACCACGAACTAATACCTCCCTGCTCTCTTCCTCTATTTGAATCTCTACACCAGGTAAAGGAAATCCAACTGAGCCAGCACGTCGTTCACCCAAATAAGGGTTGGAAATCGTAAGCATCGTCTCGGTGGTTCCGTAACGTTCCAGTACATCAACTCCCCCCTTGTCTTTTAACTGTTGATGTAAATCTGCCGGTAGAGGTGCAGAACCAGAAACACATAACCGCAATGAGGCTAGCTGACTGATTCTTTCATCTTCAACAAGTCTTTGATACATGGTTGGGACTCCAAAAAACATCGAACAATTATTTTCAGCTATTTCAGAAAATACTAAATCTTTGTCAAAACCTTTCTGCAGAACAGCTGAACCTCCGACAAGCAATGTTCCGTGCAAACCTATACCCATTCCATGAATATGGAATAAAGGTAGACATAGCAAAAGACGGTCTGACTCTGTCCACTCCCATGCTCTAGCAACTGAAAGAGCTCCAGCTAACAAAGATCTCTGGGTGTGGATAGCTCCTTTTGGTTTGCCAGTAGTTCCTGATGTATATGCGATCAAGGCCGGGTCTTCTGGTTTAGCAAGATCCAAATCTGGATTGGGCCCGCTTCTTGTTTCAACTGCCATAGAAGAGACAAATAAATCAGAATCGATTGAATTTAAGAGTTCATGCCATTCTTCTTGATCTACTAAAGCTGCTCGTGGTTTCGAATCTTCAATTAAAAATGCCAATTCTGCTTCCGTGTACGAGACATTTACAGGCACAATAACGAGACCGAGTCTTAAACATGCAACATGGGAAATTACTAAATCCAGTGAATTTTCTCCAGCAATTAGAACGCGATCTCCGGGGAGCAGTCCAGAACTAGCTAAGTTAGACGCTGTTTTGGAAGTCAGATCTAGAAAACTTCCTCGATCTATTACACGACCATTGAAAGAAAAAAGTTTTCTTTCGGGTTCTATTCCTAAACTTTTTACCCAAGAGCCCACAAGGGTTTCTTCGTCTGGTATCCGTAATTTATGCCCTGATATTACAAGTTGAGTTGCCATACAAATTTATCAATACCTTTTCTTACATTTCGAACATACAAGCAACCACGACCTTGGCCTTGACAGAACAGGGAAAATCAGACATACTAATGGAAGCCATTAAATAAAGGGGTTTCTATGGAATTCGGTATTTTCAGCAACGGTTACACACCTGGACCGGCCGCCCATGACACAGAGTCCGAACATACAGAACTAATGCGTGAAGCTAGCTACGGGGTCTTAGCTGATAAAAACAACTGGAAATATATGTGGTTTGGAGAGCACCACGCTCTTACTGAATACAGTCACATGTCTGCCCCATCACCTTTGATGGGATGGGTAGCAGCTCAAACAGACTACATACACCTTGGTTCGGCAATCACGAGTTTGCCAACAAACAAAGAGCACCCAGTACGTATCGCCGAAAGAGCCGCAATGCTTGATCATGTCACCGAAAATCGCTTTGAATTCGGAACTGGGCGCGGTGCAGGAAGCCATGAACTTCTAAGTTTTAACGTCACCGATCCTAGTGAAACTAAGGCACAGTGGGATGAGGTTATTCGCGAAATACCTCGCATGTGGGAACAGAAGGACTATGACTTTAAAGGAGAATTTTTTACTGTACCGACTCCACACAATATTCTTCCTAAACCATACGGTAAAGGCCACCCCCCTCTTTGGGTGGCTTGTGGAAATCCGCCAACTTTTGCAAAAGCAGGATCACTTGGTATTGGTGCCATAGCATTCAACTTCGAACCTATTCATAACCTCAAGGGACGTGTTGACGCATACAAAGAGGCTATTCAAGATCCGGTGGAACAAATTGGTCAGTTTAAAAATGACAATGTCATGATGACTAACGCTGTTATTTGCCTTGAAAATCGTGATGAAGCAAGAGCTATCGCTAAAACAAAAGGTAGAGGTTACTTAGTGACCATGGTAAATATGTATCACGACACGATGCCGAAATCCCCCGACGCTGTGACTTGGCCTGACTCACCAATAGATCCGAACTGGACTGACGAAATGCTTGATTGGGCAATCGGTGAAGGATACATGCTCTGCGGAACACCTGAAGAGGTGTGTGAACAACTGGTTCGTTACCAAGACGTAGGTTGCGATCAGGTCGTGTTCGGTTTGCCAATCGAAGGAATGGCCCATGAACAGGTCCTAGAAATGCTTGAAATTTTTGGACAACGTGTGATTCCTGAATTCGATAAGGACCCTATTCATTCAACAGATCACTATAGAGCAGAAGCGCAAAGAAAGTTTCCTGACTTTCAGTATGAACTTCCAGAAGACATATCGGTTTCTGTATTGCCTTCAAATGCCCTATTGCCACTCGGATAAGTGCCTCGCAGTAGCGTCAAAACGCGCGAACAACTGCTATTAGAAGCTGAAAGGCTTTTTGCACTAAAAGGAATCTGGCAAGTTCAAGTTCAAGAAATTGTAGTAGCTGCAGATCAGCGCAATACCTCCGCCGTTACATACCACTTTGGTTCAAGAGAGGGTCTGCTTGAAGGAATACTCACCTCGCACGGAAACCCCATAGATGAACGCAGGGGAAAACTTCTCTTGCCACTTGATCAAAAATCACCAACTAGAGCACTAGTGAATTCTCTAGTTGTGCCTATGGTCAGTTGTCTGGAAACTCAAAGCGGCTGCCGGTACCTTCAAATAATTTCACAGTTGTCAGATCAGTTCTCAAACTGGAGGAGTCTTTCTGGGGATCTTTCTTCACCTCACCTTTCTAAAGCCCTAGAATTGCTTGAAAGTCGACCAGTATTCTTACCAATCCCTGTCCGACAAGAGCGCCTTATTGCAATGATTCAATTAATGACCTCATCTCTTTCAGAAAGGGCTCGTTCTTTGGAGGCTGGAGTACAAATGTTGTTAGATAATTCAGAATATAAAGAAAACTTGATTGACATGCTTGTAGGAATCCTTGAAGCCCCAGCCGGGAACTAATGCGATTACGCTAATACTATGGAAAAGATTGTAACTTCATCTTGTCATTGCGGATCGGTTCAACTGGAGTTAAAGCTGCCCAACGGTTTCGAAAACCTTCGACGATGTGACTGCAGTATCTGTAGACGCAAAGGGGCGATAGTCGGTTCAGTATTGTTGGATAACCTCAGGATTCTAGAGGGAGCAGAGTTTTTAACTGAATACCGCTTTAATACGATGCAAGCTCGACACTTTTTCTGTTCTAGGTGCGGAATCTACACACACCATCAAAGACGTTCCGTTCCAGAAGAATTCGGATACAACACAGGTTGTATTGACGAATTCAACCCTGCGGATTACGAAAAAATACCCACAATGGATGGAAAAAACCATCCGAAAGATCGATAAGTACGGCTTTCTTATTTTGTTCTGCTGATTAATTCTTTCGTCAGGTCATCAACTGAAGCAGCTCCGGTTAAAGCCATTGTTCTTTCAACACCTTCATGAAGTAGACCAAGAACGTGGTCAACTCCCCTTTCACCACATGCTGCCAGAGCATAAAGGTAAGGTCTTCCAGCCATGACTGCAGCGGCTCCTAAAGAAATCGCCTTAACAATGTCTGAACCTCTACGGGCTCCGCCATCACAAATAATTTCTAAACGGCCTTGAACCGCTTCAGCAACTTCTGGCAATAGATCGAATGGCGTTGGCGCCTCGTCCAGTTGTCTTCCTCCATGATTAGAGATTGCAATTGCCTCCACACCAGAATCAACAGCAATTAAAGCATCCTCGACAGTTTGGATTCCTTTTATCAAAATTGGACCTTTCCAGATAGATCTAAGCCATTCCACATCCTTCCAAGAAAGGCCGGGGTCAAACTGGGATTTCATATGTTCTGCAAGATCCACTGCTGTTGAACCGTCAATAGAACTCAAGCCTTCAACATTCGCAAAACGAATAGGATCTGATGTTAAAAAATCCCATGTCCAGCCCGGATTTTTCACGCCATCAACTATCGTTCCAAGACCAACCTCAGGGGGCAAAGTGAACCCCCGTCGCACATCTCGCTCTCGGCGTCCAAGAACTGCGGTGTCAACGGTGAGACACACCGCCTCGAAACCTGCAGCGTCAGCTCTTTCAACAAGGTTTTTAACTACAGAACGGTCTTTCCACGTATATATCTGAAACCAAAGACGAGTATCTTTTTCAGCTACTGATGCACATTCCTCTATGGAACGTGTGGCCATTGTTGACAAGGTAAATGGAATACCAGCCCGAGTTGCTGCCTTAACAACCGCTAATTCACCTTCAGAATGCGCGATTCTAGTGAAACCCGTTGGTGCCAGAACAAGGGGGAAAGCTAACTTACGGCCGAATAAAGAAGTGGACGTATCGATATTCGCCATGTCTCTTAATACTCTGGGTTTGAACGAAACCTTCCTGTAAGCTTCGACGTTTCTCCGCAAAGTAATTTCATCTTCTGCACCACCGTCTATATAGTCGAAAACTCCTACTGGGAGACGCCGTTTAGCCAGTTTCCTCAAATCTTCAACGTTTGCAGCTTTTCTAAGAAGTCGTTTTGTTCTGTTAATCTCCAACTTGCGGAACTTGACAACAGAACGAATACTGTTCACAAATGCCATTTATAAACCAGCCTTTAGGGGTCGATCTTGGAGTCAAGCTTGGCTACTCGCGCTTCGTGGCGCCCACCTTCGAATTCTTCATTTAACCATGCACTCAATGCTGCGACAGCAAGTTCTGGATCAATCAGACGTTCTCCAAAACAGAGAACGTTTGCATTATTGTGAGCTTTCGCCCACTTCGCAGTTTCAACGTCATTTACAGTTGCTGCTCTAATACCGGAAACTTTGTTCGCTGCTATTCCAATTCCGATGCCAGAACCGCAAACCGCAACTCCTAAATCCGCAGGTCCTTCCGAAACCTTGACACCAACCGCAAATCCGTAATCAGGATAATCAACTCGTTCGGTTGAGTCTGTACCGCAGTCAATAACCTCATGGCCCATTTCAGTAAGTTCACTCTTCAAACGTTCTTTAAGCTCATAACCTGCGTGGTCACAACCAATTGCTATTACTTTCATGACAATAGACTAGCCGTCTTACAGTCGAAGACCTGCAGCGATTAGATCTTCGACACGTAAAGCCCCTTCTCGAAGAATCTCAGTCTCATTTGCCAATAAATTAATAACGGTTGATGGTTTACCCTTACACTTTCCTCCATCTACCACCAACAAATTTTCACCTAATTGTTCTGCTGCTTCTTTAGCATTTTCCGGCGTTTGCACACCCGAACGATTTGCTGACGTAACGGCCAAAGGCCCTACAACCTGTGTCAAGGATCGAACAAAATCATTATCAGGGCACCTGACCCCTATCGAGCTTTCATCGCCACCCAAGAAGTACTCCAAATGTTTTGAACGTTCAATTACAATTGTGAGTGGTCCTGGCCAAAATTCTTGAGATAAAAGTTCGAACTCTGCTGAAGAGGCGACAAGCTCTGAAGCTTGGGAAGTTTCTGCAACCAGAACCGCGCACGCTTGATCATCTAAACGATTTTTACGTTGAAATATCTCTTCAACAGCACTCTTATTAGTCGGTATGGCAGCTACTCCATAAACTGTGTCGGTTGGAAGCAGAACTAATCCTCCCTCTTTCAATACTTGAGACGACTCGAAAACTGCTGATTCAAAATCTGAATCTAAATCCAAAAAATGATTCATAGCGGTTTTTTTGCCATTAAAACACGGTTACGGCCCGTCAAGTCATGTCGCAACTTAACTTCTCTGTACTTTAGGTTCTTAGCCTCTTCAACCATTACATCTGCCTGCATAGGCGCTAATTCTAAAATTAATAGCCCCTCTGCAGATAACCACTCAATCGAATTATTTAATAAAAAACTTAAATCCTCTGTTCCCAAAGGTCCAGAGCGTAAAGAAGAAGAAGGTTCCCATTCACTTACTTCTAGTGGTAATTCTTCGCTATCACTTATATACGGAGGGTTAGAAATAACAATGTCAAATTTACCCAACATCTCTTCAGGTAAGGCTTCAAACCAAGATCCTTGACTAATTGAAACTTTTTGACCCGCCATCCCTAAGCCCGCAAGATTAGCGCGCGTAACTGCAATAGCTCCTTGTGAGGCATCCGTGCACCATACAGATACTTCTTGGACCTCTCTGGCTATCGAAAGTCCTATCGCCCCCGAACCACAACCCAAATCTGCGACGTTTAAAGGTCTCGTTCTATTCAAGTCACTTTTCTTACTCTTACATTCTTCTAACGCATAGCCAACTAAAATTTCAGTTTCTGGCCTCGGTATCAAAACTCTGTCATCTACAAATAAATCAAGCTCTCTAAACTGCCATCTACCAAGGACATACTGGAGAGGCTCACCAGCTACTCGCCGCTCAATCAATCTATTCAATCTTTTCAACTGGATGGGTTTCGCTTGCTCTTTATAGTCACACAGTTGCGTAATGCCAGAAACCTCTTCTATCATCCATTTTGCTTCAAGTTCAGCGTTATCACCTTCGAGTATCCGCCCTGTTTCAAGAAGTAATTCCTCCCAACTCACTAAAGCATCTTGACTAAACAACTCTTTGCCCATTTCGCTGCCGATTAGTCAAAACTCTCAGCTAGCTGTCGATCTCTTTCTGCAATAAGTAAAGCTTCAACAACCTCGTCAAGATCTCCTGCAAGAATACTGTCTAGACGATGCAGAGTTAGTTTTATTCGATGATCTGTAACCCGATTTTCTTTGAAATTGTAAGTTCTTATTTTTTCCGACCTTCCACCACCACCTACTTGGTCTCTTCTAGCTGATGCCGCCTCTGACTGTTGACGCTCTTGTTCAATCTGGAACAATCTGGCTCTAAGAACACGTAAAGCTTTTGTTTTGTTCTGGAGTTGACTTTTCTCATCTTGCATAGTTACAACTAGACCGGTTGGAATGTGAGTAATTCGGACAGCCGAATCCGTAGTGTTAACCGATTGCCCACCAGGGCCAGATGACCTGTATACATCGACCTGTAAATCTTTTTCTTCTATAGCTATCTCTACTTCATCTACCTCCGGTAAGACGGTTACAGTCGCTGACGATGTATGAACACGTCCCTGAGTTTCCGTGACCGGCACTCTTTGGACACGATGAACACCTCCTTCGTGTTTTAGGTGAGTCCAGGCTGTTTCGCCACGGATTAAAAAAACCACTTCAGTAAATCCGCCCATATCAGACTCTTTACTTTCAAGATGTTCGACACTCCATCCTTTGGTGGCAGCAATGGCGACATACATATCTCGGAGATTACGTGCAAAAAGATTGGCCTCTTCTCCGCCTTCCGCACCTCTAATTTCTATAATTACTGTTCTTCCATCATTCGGATCTTGAGGCAACAAGAAAACTCGCAGTTCAGCTTCTAGATCCTCAATCTCATTCTTTAATTTTGTAACTTCTTCTTGAATTTGATCACGTTCGTCACCTTCGGTAACTTCCATCAACTCTTTTGCAGTATCAAGATTTTCGTATGCAGAGTGAAGAGGTCGCCCAACTGAAAGAGCATTTCCTAATTCTTTGTGCCTTCTGCCTAGTGTTTCTAACAGTTTTGAATCAGAAACTACTTCTGGGTCGGCTAATCGGTTTTCGACGTCTTCAAACTCAGCAATTAAAGCTTTTACTTGATCGATCATTAACTCAGGGTATCGGTATGTGACTTACTGCAATATCGCATTGTGTTTTTACACAAAAAACAATTCAAACAGTTAATGCTTCCCACCCTCCTCTAACACCTTTAATAATTAGAGGAATATCCAAGTATTTGAGAGATTTTTCCACCGGGCTCAAAATATCTTTCTCAGGAAGAAATACTTCAACTCGATCAGATTGTTCGATCCGGACCAGATCTGCAATAAATGGAACGAGACAGACATCGACACCTACTGAGAAAACAAGAAGGACACTTGCACCTGTTTCATCGATCCCAGTTGCTGCTGCTGGCATCGTCTCGCGAAGTGACTCTCTTTCTCTGGGTGGATCAACGCAAGTTAAACTTTTAAAACCGAACATTTCTGGATTGGCTAGAGCATCTGATCTAAGCCATCTTTCTCGCGCTAGTCTCGCAAGTGGATGGAACCCAGACCCTGGATTTCGATAAGAGCTAACAATCTCCACTGCTGATGAAAGAACCTCTGGTAATGGCCTACCGCTACTTATTAGTGAATTAGCTTCACGGTCAAACCTTCCAACCCCCACTTCAATTTCACCATCAGAAACCCTAATTACTTCAAGTCCTAAGATCTCACCCTTCCAGGTCCCACACTCACAAATTGGCTGTAATCCAAATTTCAAACACATTTCATCAAATTCAGGCGGGGCAGTTTTCAAGTTATACCTGTCGGCGTTAGCAGCCGGCTTTACGCTGACTGGGTTTCCATCAGAAAGAAATAAAATAGTAGGTGAAGGCCTTAAGACACTTGCTCGTCTTTGTGTTATTTCAGCATTTTTAAGATTCTCAAAATAAATAACCAGATCAAGGTCATCCTGCGTAGTTAATTCCAGAAGAGAAGACCCCAAAAGGTTTTCTGGAGTTTCTTCGTCTGCCAGTACCCACAAAGTCGAATTGTTTCGAATCCCGTTACGAGAAGCATCTATCAGGGGCCCAACTTCTTGACCGCTACTTTCGGAAATGATTTTACGTAATTTACTTCGGTTTAAAGATGACCGTTTTTCTTCTTCTAAAGGCACTTTTCTGTAAGTTTTATCTTCAGCTAGTTCTACTCGGAACCTTTTTTACGACCTTTGCCATACCTGCGTTCAAATCTTTCAACTCGACCGGCTGTATCGATTATCTGCATCTTGCCAGTAAAAAATGGGTGGCTTGCAGATGAAACTTCAACTTTTACTAACGGGTATTCAACCCCATCGACAAGTGTTGTTTCTGCGGTCTCAGCTGTTGAAGGAATCAAAAAGGTGGTTCCTTCACTAGTGTCTTGGAACGCAACCGTTCTATATTGAGGATGTATTTCAGATCTCATAGCAGTCCAGTCTGTTGGTATTGTTTCCTATTAACAACCTTGATTTAAATTCAAGAAGATTCTATTGAAGGACCTTTGGCGACTTCTGCCAAAAATTCATCATTATTAGGAAAAGTTTTTAGTCGATCTATTAGTAATTCCAAGCCCGCACCTGAACCATTGTCTCCATCTGAAGCTAAACCGTTTAAAACTCGCCTTAGTTTCCACACCTGATTCAATTGCTTACGGTCAAATAAGAGTTCTTCATGACGGGTTGATGAAGCATTGACATCGATAGCCGGATAAACACGCCTTTCCGCTATTCTCCTATCCAAACGAAGCTCCATGTTGCCTGTCCCCTTGAACTCTTCGAATATTACCTCGTCCATTTTTGACCCTGTTTCCACCAAAGCTGTAGCCAAAATAGTCAAAGAACCACCTTCTTCAACATTTCTAGCAGCACCAAAAAATTTCTTTGGAGGATACAAAGCTCCACTATCAACACCACCAGACATAATTCGACCTGTTGCTGGAGCAGCTAAATTATATGCCCTGGCTAATCTTGTGATTCCGTCAAGAATGATCACCACATCTTGCCCATATTCAACGAGTCTCCGCGCCCTCTCGATAGTTACTTCAGCAATAGCAGTATGCTCCTCTGCTGGTCTATCAAAAGTCGAAGCGGCAACTTCGCCATTGATAAGCCACCTTTTCATATCGGTGACC
>JUEM01000008.1 GCA_000817085.1 marine actinobacterium MedAcidi-G1
GAGAGCAATTACTCCACAACAAACAGACTGAGTGCGTTTTTATGTGGACTAACTCATCTGGCGATCCAATAGGAGTCGTTATGAATTATGTTGAAAAAGATGGGGCCTTTTGGCTTACCTGCACTCGACGTCGAAAAAGAGTAGCGGCTCTTGAAAAAAGACCCCGCGCTTCAATCGCAGTTTCCAGCAGAGGAACAGAAATCGGAATGTCCCAAGCAGTTACTTATAGAGGCGACGTTAAAATTTACGATGACCAGACCACCAGCGACTGGTTTTATAGAGCTCTAGCTGAAAAAGTACGACCAGATAGCAAAAGTCAACAGGATGCTTTTGTTGAACATTTAGATACGCCTGGTCGAGTAGTTATCGAGCTAATTCCCGATCCGGATGGTCGAATTGGATTTGATTCAGAACAAATGTTTGCTAATAGCCCCGCCGGTAGGTCATCTCATAATAATTAGGTAGAAATTTAACCGTAAACTGGGTCGCTTTTATCTCGTGACCCTGCAATAAATTTATTAGGCATTTTTTCATCGATTGTTTCAACTTTTGTCCAATCAGCTCTTAAAAAACGTTTTGCTATACGCCATTCATCATTTCGATTTTCGAAGTAGTCGATGTATCTACCGCTAAAAGTCCACAGCCTCTCAGGAACGTCTTCATTTGACGGTTCAACATGGTAGGCAAGAACGTAAGATTCGGCGATTGCTCCGTTGTCATTGAAATCTATTTTTATGTTTGATAAGCGATGTTGAGTCGAGGAATATCTTTTTTTTAATCTCTCAACAACCGGAACGGCAAAATCTTCTACGGGTACAAACGCATCAACCTGATACCCCTCTAATAAACCCCCTGGGTGGAAAGCAGCGATAACTCCATCAGGGTCCAGTCTGTCTATTCCGCGGGTGTATGAAAGAAGACAGCCCATTATTTGTTTCTCCGCGTCTGCGTAATCATTCATTGTTTCCTCAATTCTTTAATTTAATTGGACTACTTGGATCGAGTACTTCTTGAAGTTCAATAACGTTTCCATCCGGATCACGTCCATATGTAGCTCTAATTTTTCCGCTTCCTAGCTGGTCGCTCTTAGGAGGAGGGGTGTGAAATTTAATTCCTGCATTTAAAAGCCTTTGATACTCAGCATCTATATCTACCACATCAAAACATAGATGCGTATAACCATGGTCACAAACAGGCCGACTTGGGTCTCCCTGAGCAGGTTCCGGGGCAGAGTACTCGAAGAGCTCTATATGAGTGTTATGTGCTCTAAGCATTACGGAACGTGCAGCGGAGTCTTTTAGACCGACTATTTGGTCAATTATCTCCCTATTTTCCCATGAAGTTTCGTAAACGATTTCGAAACCAAGAATGTCTTTGTAGAAATCAACCAATCTGTTTAGATCAGGTGTTGATATAGCAATATGGTGAATTCCGTTGATCATACGACTCCTAAACTTTTATTCATAATAATTTTGTTTTTCAAAATTCCTCTGTGAGAATATGTACTGGACTTCGATTGAGGGGTAATTAAGCCATGTCAAGCACAGTAATCGGTATCCCTACAGAGATAAAAACCGATGAAAAGCGCGTTTCATTGACTCCAAAGGCAGCAGAAAAGATTATTAGCAACGGTAATAAAGTTGTTGTTCAATCTGGCGCTGGAGAAGGAGCAGGTTTTGATAACAACCAATATGAAAAAGCTGGAGCCAAAATTGTTGAAACGGCGGAAGATGTCTTTAAAGAGTCAAAAATCATTGTCAAAGTTAAAGAGCCGCAAGAGAATGAACGTAAATTATTGACACCTGAACATACACTGTTCACCTATCTCCATTTAGCAGCCGATAAGAAACAGACAGAAGATCTAATATCATCAAATTCGACTTGTATAGCATTTGAAACAGTTACTGATGATCAAGGTTCACTGCCTCTTTTAACTCCTATGTCAGCAATAGCAGGAAGAATGTCAATACAAGCTGGCGCCCATTGCTTGGAGGCAAAACAGGGGGGTACTGGTGTGTTACTCGCGGGTGCACCTGGGGCAGAACCAGGAAGAGTGTTAGTAATTGGTTGCGGAGTAGTTGGAAGTAACGCTGTTGAAATCGCAGTCGGGATGGGAGCAGAAGTAATAGTTCTAGATAGGGACCAGAAAATTCTTGACTCTATGGATGAAAAATATTCCGGCAAAGTAAAAACTATTTTTTCAAATGAAAGTGATCTTGTTTCTGAGGTTCTAAATGCTGATTTGGTAATAGGAGCAGTTCTACTGCCGGGTGCTAAAGCACCAAAATTAGTAAACAAAAAAATGGTTTCTGAAATGAAGCCGGGATCCGTGATTGTCGACGTAGCAATAGATCAAGGTGGTTGTGTAGAAACAGCGCATCCAACTACCCATTCAGACCCAACCTTCGTAATTGATGGAGTGGTTCATTATTGTGTAGCGAACATGCCTGGTGCAGTGCCTCGAACAGCAACAATTTCTCTTACGAATACGATTCTTCCCTACGTTCTTACTTTGGCGAGTGAAGGCGTTAGAGGAGCGTTAGTTTCAAATCCAAATTTTCTAAATGGTCTAAATGTTTGCGCTGGAAAAATTTGCGAACCATCAGTATCAGAAACTCACAATTTGGATTATATGAATCCTACAGAAGCACTTTTCTTATCTTTAAACTAGTTCTCAAAGTCCAGATGTATGGGGAACATTTCACGTATAAGTGAATCTGAATTAGGTGAGATGTGCGTCGGAAGCGGACCTTCTAATATTTCCCTGACTACTTTGTTAGCGCGTTGGCGAACATCTAAAGAACCTGCATCCTTCCAATCATCGGGGCTTTGCCGGTCACCCACTTGAGGATAAAAGTATTCGGTTTGCATCACATCGAGAGTCTGAGAATGGCCTAAAAAGTGTCCAGGTCCGTTAATAACATCTTTTATCACCTCAATAGCAACTGACTCATCGTTTACTTCAATACCACGGACCGTGCGGGCTATTGAACCAAGCATGTCATTATCAATAACCAATGCTTCTAGCGAGCAAGATAGTAAAGAGGCCAGCATTCCAGCTGATTCAAAGACTATGTTTGCTCCTGCCTGAGCGGCAAGTGTAACTGTGGTCCCTTTCTCATGGCCCGCTTGATTGTCAGGTAATTTTGAATCTGCCATTCCAGCGGCGACCCCAGAAGGAAGGCCAATCCAATTAACAAGTTGAGCTGCCGCAGAATTAAGAATTGCTTCTTCACCAGAACCTCCTGACATTGCTCCCGTACGTAAATCGGAAACAAACGGCCACATGCCCATAGTGCAAGGATGGCCGGGGGACATTAAATTCACACATGTTAAAGCGGCGAGACATTCTGTAAGTGCCTGTGTCAACGAGCCGGCAAGTGTCGCTGGCGAAGTAGCGCCAGCCTGTCCAGCAGAAAGCAAATTTATCGGCATTCCAACGCGAACCTGCTCAGCCATACAAAGAGTCGATTCTTCAGCAAATCTTAAAGGTGGAACAACGAAAGTATTATTAGCGATGCAAAAAGGACGTTTACGAAACTCGTCAGAGTCAGGATTACCTGTAAGGGCAATATTGAACATCTGAGCCATATCGTGAACATGATCGGGATGAAAAAAAGAAGTACCGATTGGTTTGGTAGTGCTACTCATAGCAGCGTAGGCAGTATTAAAATCCAAATCTTTAGAAGATTCCATATCACGCGCTACGACGGTTCTAACGTACATATGAATATTGTCTGATTTATCAATGATTCTGCCAATGTTAAAAATATCTTTAAGTTGACTGTCTCGAAAAGTAGAGGTTTCATGATCGAGTATCAGAACGGCAGCGCCACCAGTCGAAAAATGAACTCGATCACCTCCTATTTTAAGGTTGTGTTTTTCATCAAAACCGAAAAGTGTGAATTCCTTGGCGGCTACGTCTATCATCGAGCGAACTAGTTCTCTAGGAAACAAAAGACGTTTTTCAGAAGTGAAGGTTCCTCCATTAGAAGTTACAAGATCAATGAATTCAGGTATTGCTTGCGCCATTCCTACTTCTTCAAGCAATTCAAGTGCAGAATCAAAAATTTTTTCCATTTGGGAAACACTAAGTGGCTGGAATGAACCACCTGATAAACCTGGTTGAACAGGTCTTGATTCCGGCGATAATGGCGCTGAACGTTTAGCTATTCGAGCGCTACGACCACCTGATCTTTTAGCAAGAGTTTCTTCGCTCATCTACCTTCTTATTTTTTCATTAAATGGATCAACAATTGAATCTTCGAGAACAGTAGCACGACATCTTTCGTTCATGATTTCAATCTCAAAAACAGATCCAGGTGCCTCCAACTCTGGTGCCACATATGCAAAAGCGACACTTTTACCGACGGTATGACTCCACGCCCCACTAGTGGTCAAACCAACTAAATTATCACCAACGTAAATAGGTTCATTGCCGCGACAATCAGTGTCATTTGTTTCAACTTCACAGTAGA
The DNA here is from genome assembly GCA_000817085.1 of marine actinobacterium MedAcidi-G1. GTDB lineage: Bacteria > Actinomycetota > Acidimicrobiia > Acidimicrobiales > MedAcidi-G1 > MedAcidi-G1. The sequence goes on from JUEM01000008.1 coordinate 4,479, forward strand.
CGATTACCATTTCAAGTTCTTCTGATCTCTTTTTAGTTACTGCATCAGAACCAATAAAACTACGCGAAAGATCAACAAACCTTTCCAGGCGCGCTTCGATAGGTGTGATTTCAGTAGTCAACTCTGAGCCCCATGCCTTATAAGCTTTTTCTATCCTCATAGAATTCATCGCATAAGATCCATAATGACCTAAATCATATGCCGCTCCAGAATCTATTAAAGAAGTATAAAGATCAATCATTTGCTCTATTGGATGATGTAATTCCCATCCAAGCTCACCGACATAACTAACTCTGAGAGCTCTACAGGGGACGCCAGCAATTTCAATTTCTTGACCGGTCAACCAAGGAAAAGATTCGTTAGAAAGATCTGCCACTGTTAGTGGTTGAAGTAGATCACGTGCTAATGGCCCACTAATAGCAAGAATCGCTAGTTCGTCGGTAACATCACGAATCAGAACCTCTTCCTCTTCTCCAACATGTTGATTGAGCCAATCCAAATCATGAAGCTCCCCCATAATCGAACTATTTAAATAAAATCGTTCGGGATCTAATTTAGTAATAGTCATTTCACACTCGATTCCACCAAGAGGGGTAAGCATGTGAGTTAAACGTATTCCACCATTGATAGAAGGAAGTTTGTTAGCTGACATCCGATCTAATAAATTTGAAGCATCTTTCCCAGACACCTCAATTTTCGTAAAAGCAGTCAGGTCTGCAATGCCAACATTTTCACGAACGTTCTTACATTCCTGACCTACAATCTCGAAAGCATTTGAGCGTCTAAACGAGTGATCTTCGGGAACACCAAAATACTGAGGTCTTTCCCATCCAAAAATTTCCATCCATTGTGCATCCAAAGCATCAAATTTTTCATACACCGGAGTTTTTTTAATAGGTCTACCAGCAAAACGCTGTTCCCCAGGAAGTCGAACCTGATACATTTCATGAAACTCATCAATAGCTTTAGCGCTCGTATAGTTACCTTTTGGATATGTGTGCGGACCAAATCTCCTAGGGTCCATTTCAGCAACATTTATTTCTGTTTGACCATGAACCATCCACTGGGCTAAATATTTGCCGGCACCTGGACCTTGAGTGACTCCAATGGAAGCACCTGCACAAACCCAGTAATTTCTAAGTCCGGGGGCAGGACCCATAAGATATCCGGAATCCGGAGTATGAGTAATTGGACCAGAAACAGTTGTATGTATGCCAGCTTCAGCAAAAACAGGGATTCTTTTAGCTGCAAGCTCTAACCAAGGCAACAAGACATCATGATTTGGAGGTGTTAGATAGAAGTGAAGATCCCAATCAATTCCATCAACTCCATATAGTTCAGCTCCTTCTCGTTCATATGGTCCCACTATAAGACCATCTATTTCTCTCCTGTAATAACAGGAAGCTCTTGGATCTCGGATCACCGGCAAGTCGAAATCTAACTCTGCTACCTCTGGAATAGCTTCAGTAACTAAATACTGATGAATCACGGAAACTATAGGAACTTCATAACCGACCATTTTTCCTAACTGCGGGGCATAGCAACCTGCAGCGTTGACGACATGTTCGGCTATGACGGGACCTTTGTCAGTTATCACTTCCCATCTTCCATCAGGTAAAAGATTCATGTCAGTTACTAGGGTATGACGTGCCACTTCTGCCCCCAGTTGACGGGCGCCTTTTGCCATTGCATTAGTTGAGCTAGTTGGATCACTCCAACCATCATTTGGTGTCCAAAAACCAAGTTTTACATCACTTATGTCCAGTAAGGGGTGGTGGTCGAGGATTTCTGTTGGTGAAATAAGATGACTCTCTACTCCAACCAGACTTAGCATTCCGTTTACGTAACGGAACCAATCCACTTCATTTTCAGATAAAGCTAAGCGAATTGCTCCCGTTGAATGCCAGCCTGCACTAAGTCCAGTTTCCTCTTCGAGTTCTGCGTACAGTTTTGGAGCTGTTGCGTGCACCTTCGCCATATTTAGACTTCCAATGAAATGTGGTACAAGTCCAGCTGCATGCCAAGTTGACCCTGAAGTCAGCTCTCCTTTTTCAATAAGTAAGAGGTCACTCCAACCTTCGTGTGCGAGGTGGTATAAAAGTCCAGCTCCCATTGCGCCGCCACCAATAACTATGGCTTGATACTCTTCTTTCATTTTTAATTTCCTAGTTTGTTTTACAAGCGAATTTTTTCTTTAGCTGGATCATAGAAACTTTTTATGGAGGGAGTTACTTTTAAACGGCGAGTTGCCACTTCAATTTCCCATGTTCCTGAATCAATCCAAGATTGGGTAACGCCATCTTCACTATTCGCATATCCCATGGTAAGACAGCGGTCTTCTGTGTAGCTCCACATCCCTCCAGTTGATGTTCCTACGAGTTCCCCGTCGCGGAAAATGGGATCGTCGTGATAGGTCAAGGTTTCTTTATCTTCAATTCTGAATTGGAGTAGTTTTTTTGTTCTGACCTGGTCCCGCTGATTTATCAGAGAGTCTTTTCCAACAAATCCATTTGGCTTATCCCACGCTACAGCGAAACTTAATCCGGCTTCAAGAGGAGTATCCATGGCTGTAATGTCATGACCCCAATGTCGATAACCTGATTCCAGCCTTAGAGAGTTCATAGCATGGTAACCAGCGAGACCAATTTCATAGGTCCTGCCTGACATCAAAATCTCTTCAAAAACATTTACAGCGTTGATTGTCGGAATGTATAGCTCCCAACCAAGTTCACCTACGTAACTCATCCGTAGAGCCTGACATTCAACTCCAGCAATTTTTAGAGGTTTTATAGATCCAAAAGAGAAGTTTTCATTCGATAAGTCAATAGAAGAAATAGGACTCAGAGTGTCTCTCGCATAGGGTCCCATAACTCCAATTACCGAAAAATCTTCAGTAATATCTTCAATTGTTACAGATTTTTCCTTACCAGCTCGCATCAACCATGAAAGATCTTTAGTTTGAGAAGCAGCAGAAGTGATAACCCAAAATTTATTTTCTTCAATTCTATTGATAGTTAAATCAGCTTCGATTCCACCGCGATTGTTGAGCCATTGGGTGTAAACCCCGCGACCAGGTTCAACATCTATTTCATTTGCGCTAATCGAATTTAAAACTTTTAATGCCTCAGTTCCTGTTACGGAGAATTTTGCGAAAGAACTTTGATCAAAAACTCCAACAGCCTCTCTAACCGTTTTACATTCGGCAAGCATATTTGTGTGCCAGTTTTGTTTTCCGTAAGAGTATTCGTACACACGGTCTTGCCCCTTTTTCGCATACCAGTTTGGACGTTCCCAGCCTGCCGTTTCGCCGAATACCGCACCTTCTGAATCCAAACAATTGTGCAGAGCGCTGGTTCTTATACCTCTTGCCGATTCATATTGTCTGAAAGGCCAATGCATTGCATATAAAAGTCCGAGTGATTCTGAAATACGATCTTCAAGATAAGAAAGGTCACTTTGAAAGCTAAATGCACGCGAAATATCTACACCTGTTAAATCCATGGGTGCTTGTCCATCAATTATCCAGTCTGCAAGAACCCATCCAACACCACCAGCACTTTGAATGCCGACCGAGTTGAAACCCGATGCAACAAAGCATTTTTCAACTTCAGGCGATTCTCCTAAATAAAAAGTTCCATCAGGCGTAAAAGCTTCCGGTCCATTAAAAAAAAGTTGAATACCCGTATCGGCTAAAGCTGGAACCCTTCGACAAGCAGATTCAAATATTGGACCTATATGTTCCCAATCTTCAGGGAGAGTTCCAAATGAAAAATCTCTTGGTATCTCTTCAAGATTCCATATTTTTGCTCGTGGTTCGAAAAAACCCGCCATTATTTTGCCAGTCTCTTCCTTGAAATATGTGTAATTCCCAGGATCCCGAAGAGTAGGCATACCCTTTGGAACTTGCTCCAACGGCTCGGTAACTATATAAAAGTGTTCGCAGGCTTGCAGCGGAACATTAATTCCTATTGTCTGAGCCAACTGTCTCGTCCACATGCCGCCAGCCATTACAACAGTTTCAGCTTCAATTTTCAGACCATCTTCGGTTTCGACACCTGTACAAATACCATTTTTCTTAGTTAGTGATTTAACCGATACACCTTCGAAAACTTGAGCGCCACCATTCCTAGCTCCTTTTATTAAAGCCATAGTTGTATCTACCGGCGAAGTGACACCATCTTTTGGAATATAGAGAGCCCCTACTAAATCATCAAGATTTATCAGGGGCCAAAATTCTTTTAATTCATCCATTTCTATCTCACGAATATCAACGCCAACTGTCGAAGCCATAGAGATCCCTCTTTTGAGTTCTTCCCATCTTTCTTGATCCGCTGCAACTGAGATTGAGCCTGGTGTTCTATAACCGGTTGCTTGTCCGGTTTCTTCTTCTAATTCTTCAAATAATTGAGCAGAATATGTCGCCAACTTAGTCAGTGAATAAGTTGATTTAAGTTGAGAAACCAGACCGGCAGCATGCCAGGTTGTTCCCCCAGTCAGTTGCCCTTGTTCAAGAATAACGACGTCAAAGATTCCCCGTTTTGTTAAATGGTATGCAATGCTTGCACCAATTATTCCACCACCGACTATTACAACTTGGGCTCTATCGGGAAGTTCTTTCGGCATATGTGAAACATAGACTCGATGCTCTACCAAAACAATTTTGACTACTTTTTAAGAGTATTTTTATTTTTCTATTGATCTGGTCTAGCACTAAATAAATAGGTTCAGTAGATTCGTATTGAACGAAAGTTAATTCATGGTTAAAAGAAAAAAAGTTCATGATTTGGGCAAAGCTAGAGCCCCAGGACCAAGCCTTAGGGATCATTTGCTCGCAGACGGTTCTGGTGTAGCCCCGCCTCTTCTTGAAGAGTCGTATGTTTTTCTAGGAGATGAGGATATTCCATATGACTGGTACACGTCACATGAAAGGTTGGAACAAGAGTTTGAGTTTCTTTGGCCAAAAGTTTGGCAATGGGCTTGTCGAGAAGAACATATTCCTGAACCGGGTGATTACTATGTTTACGATATTGGCCAATTGTCAGCGGTGGTTGTTCGTGCAGATGATGGAAGCATAAAAGCCTATTACAACGCATGTATGCACAGAGGAACACAACTAAAACCACCGGCAACTTGTGGTACCACACAAGGCCTAAGATGCCCATTTCATGGTTGGACTTGGTCTTTAGAGGGGGAATTGATTGATTTGCCACAAGAGTGGGATTTTCCTCACGTAGATGCGGAAAGCCACAAGCTGCCGGAATTAAAGGTAGGACTTTGGGCGGGGTTCGTCTTTGTAAATTTTGATCAAGATGCACAACCGCTCGAACAATACTTAGGAGTTTTGCCGGAACACTTCTCACACTGGGATCTTGAAAATAGATACATAGAAACCCATGTTTGCAAACGTCTGCCAGCGAATTGGAAAGCTTCAGCAGAAGCATTTATAGAGGCTTATCACATTAGAGAAACTCACGCAGGTGGTAAACCTGGGACAGAAGCTCCAACTCAGTACGATGTCTTTGGAGAAAACGTAACTAGATTTGTGCACACTATTGGTTCACGAAATGGTTCAACTGAAATAGGCGTCGATGAACAAGAACGTTTGGAACGGCTCTTAAAAGGAAAATTGGATGGAGATTCTGTACCTAAACTTCCTGATGGGGTAAAAGCAAGAGATTATTATGCAGAACTCTTGCAAAAAGATTACGAGGAGAAATATGGAAAAGATTTTTCAGGTTTAACTACTTCTGAGACAATCGATTCAATTGAGTATTTTCTTTTTCCAAATGCTTTTTTCTTTCCTGGGTTGACCTTGCCAATGGTTTACCGGTTTAGGCCCGATCCAGTTGACCCCGATTACTGTAATTTTGATCTCATTTTTCTTCGCCCTAAACCCGAGGATGGGCATCATCCACGACCGCCTGATCCCGTAAATCTTGATGTAGAAGAAAGTTATACCTTGGTTGAAGCAGTTGGATCTTTGGGAGCTATTTATGATCAAGACACTTCAAATTTAGCGGCGCAAACCCGTGGATTTAAATCAAGTTTTAAACGAGGGGAGACTCTTGGCAATTACCAAGAGGTCAGAATCAGGCATTTGCAGATGAGAGTCAAAGATTATTTAAATTTTTGAGTTAGGAAAAATATAATTAAAAGAAAAATTTGGTCTAACGGTCAGACCATAATAAGGTCTGATATGTGAGCTTTTCTTATAAAAAATCAAATAAGGTCAAATGTTTGGATTTTTATTTAGAAAAATCATTAAGAATCAAATTTAAGTTTTAGAAAGACATTTATGGATATAACTGACGAAATTCTTATTGACTTGTACAAACGGATGGTAAGAGTTCGACTGTTCGAAGAAGAAGCTGGTCGTTTAGCTGAATCTGCACGTCTGCCGGGTTTTCTCCACCTGTATGTCGGTGAAGAAGCAGTGGCAGCAGGTGTTTGTGCAGCGCTCAAGAATGAAGATCAGATAACAAGCACACATCGAGGCCACGGTCACCTACTTGCTAAAGGTGGAGATTTTAATCGAATGATGGCTGAACTTATGGGTAAAGCCACAGGTTATTGCAATGGCAAAGGTGGGTCTATGCATATTTGTGATTTAGATCTAGCGATGTTGGGCGCTAATGGAATAGTTGGAGCTGGAGTACCAATAGCAGTTGGTGCGGCATTTGCAAATAGGTTGACCGGTAACGGTCTAATTTCAGTATCGTTTTTCGGAGATGGTGCGACAAATATCGGAGCGTTCCATGAAGCAGCTAATATGGCAGCGGCTTTATCGCTACCAATGCTTTTTATATGTGAGAATAATGAATACGCCGAATACAGCCCGCGACATAGGACCATGGCTATTACAGACGTAATTGAAAGAGCTGCTGCCTATGGTTTCCCTGGAGCAATTGTTGATGGAATGGATTGTGTGGCAGTTTTTGAAGCGGCTTCATTAGCGATTGAAAAAATAAGAAGCGGCGAAGGCCCCATGATGCTCGAGTGTAAAACTTACCGTTTCTACGATCATGTTGGAGTCAAGGGAACAGCTTCGAATTATCGAACAGATGAAGAAGTAGAAGAAATGAAAAAACGTGACCCTTTATTGGTTCACGAGGCTCGTTTAATTGAATCAGGGGTGATGAGTGCAGATTCACTTCAAGCCATTAAAGATGAAATTCAAAAAGAAGTTGACAAGTCTGTCGAATTTGCTGAGGAGAGCCCATTTCCTGAAGTGGAAGAAATGTTACTTGATGTCTATTCGAAAAGAGAACCTTCATGAGTCCAGACAACATTTTTGAAGGAGCTAATGAATCAGGCGGCACTGAAGAGAAAGACGGTGAACGGAAGCTTGGTTATGGGGCGGCAGTAGTAGAGACTATGGCACAGATAATGAGAGAAGACGAATCTGTTTTTATAGCAGGTGAAGATGTCGGTGCGCATGGAGGAGTTTTTGGATATTACCGTGGTCTCCAACCAGAGTTTGGTGAAGACAGAGTTGTGGACACTCCAATAGCGGAACAAGCAATCATAGGTCTTGGTATAGGGGCAGCGGTCCAAGGTCTTCGTCCTGTTGTTGATTTGATGTTTATGGATTTTATATGTGTAGCGATGGACCAGATAGTTAATCAAGCGGCCAAGCTCAAGTACATGTTTGGTGGGGGAGCCAAGTTGCCCCTAACAATTACTACAGCTGGAGGAGGAGGGCTTTCAGCAGCGGCTCAACACAGTCAAAGCCTTGAAGCTATGCTTTGTCATGTACCGGGTTTAAAAGTAGTTATGCCTTCAGATGCATATGAAGTTAAGGGTCTTTTGACAGCTTGTATTCGTGAAGATAATCCGACAGTTTTTATTATTAACAAAAGAAAACTTGGTGATGCATGTCACGTTCCAGAAGAATTGTTTGAGATCCCTCTGGGGAAAGGACATATTGTTCGAGAAGGTAGTGATGCAACTGTTGTCGCAATAGGGAGAATGGTAGAAGAAGCTACAAAAGCGGCAGAAACACTTTCTGATGAGGGGATAGATTGTGAATTGATAAATCCGCGTACAGTTCAACCACTTGATATTGATTTGATAGTGGAATCGGTTAGCAAAACTGGTCACCTAGTAATAGTTCATGAAGCAGTTAGATTTGGTGGTATCGGAGCAGAGATAGCTGCTCAGATTCAGGAAAAAGCTTTTGATTATCTTGATGCCCCAATAGAAAGAGTTGCAGCTCCCTTTAGCCCAGTACCATTTAGTCCAGTTTTGGAGAAAAAGTATATTCCCGACGCAGAACGTATATCTGCTGGCATAAAGAACCTATTTTGAGGTTTTAAAACAGGTGACGACAGTTGGATTGATAGCAAATCCTTTAGCGGGTAAAGATGTGCGAAGGTTTGTATCTGCAGCATCGCTAAATAGCGATAGAAGCAAAATAGAAATTTTAAAACGCTGTGTACTCGGTGCCATAGATGCTGGTGCAGAGAAAATTCTTTTGGCTAATGACTTCAGGAATTTAACAATAAGAGCCGTAGAAGGTTTAAATTTAGACGGCAAAATCGAAGAAATATTATTTCACCCTGAAGGCAGAAGAACAGATACTACTGAAGCAGCAAAAATATTTAAAGAAGAAGGAGTTAAATCCGTTATTTCTTTAGGAGGTGATGGCACACAGCGAGACTTGGTCTTGGGCTGGAGAGATGTTCCGTTGTTGCCAATTTCCACAGGCACTAACAACGTTTTTCCTTTCATGGTGGACCCAACAGTTGCTGGTACCGCAGCAGGTCTGATTGCTTCAAACCATTTAAGCATTGAGGAAGTGTCTCATCAGGCAAAGGTAATACACGTAGAATTACCTAACGGAAGTAAAGATTTGGCTTTGGTTGATGTTGTTCTAGTAGATGAGCGGTTGACTGGCAGTAGAGCTGTAATTAAATCAGATTCAGTAAAACAAGTTTTGGCTGCAATCGCTAACCCAGCTTGTATAGGGCTTGCTTCAATCGCCGGACGAAGTAACCCCGTTTATTTTGATGATGAATTAGCCGTTTCAGTTATTTGTGACCCGTCAGCCACCGAAAGTGTTTATGCGCCCATCATGCCGGGCTCAGTATCTGAAGTCGGAATCGTAGATATTAAAGAAGTTCAACTTGGTGAGAGCATTGAGCTTAATGGCCCTGGGGCATTGGCATTTGATGGAGAAAGAGATTTTGTAATGGGAGAAAATGAATCAGCAAAGGCTACAGTTTTACGCAATGGCCCAAAAGTTATAAACCCAATTTTTGCCATTCAAACAGCAGCAGCCAATAAGGTATTTCTTAGAAAGAGGAATTCTTAATATGTCATCACCTATTTATATGCCGAAATTGGGTCTAACCATGACCGAGGGCACCTTAACTGAGTGGTTAGTCAACACAGGTGAAACTGTTAGCCAGGGGCAACCTGTTGCTTCAATAGAGACTGACAAAATAGAAACCGAAATAGAAGCTGAAGCTGAAGGACTTTTACATCAGCTATGTCAGTCAGGTGAAGTTTTTGAGTGTGGAGTAGTTTTGGGATGGGTCTTAAAAGAAGGCGAAGAACCACCTGAAGCACCAGAGACACCAGAAGTCAAAAACGATGAGACGACACCTGTCGAACAAACTGAAATTACGGAAAAAGAAACCAAAGTAAAAAGTACTCGCGTTGCAGCTTCACCAGCTGCAAAACGTCTTGCAAAAGAAAAGGGAGTCGATCTTTCCTTAGTTTCTGGAAGCGGCCCCGGGGGAAGAATAGTAGTTGAAGATATCGAAGCATTTTCAGGAAGTACACAAAGCGATTTAAATTCAGAGACTGGGGACACGAAATCTTCTCAAGCTGCAGTCAATGAAGCAAAAAAACTAGGAGTCGACCTCAGTAAGGTTCAAGCGTCGGCAACTGATGGGACGGTCAGAAAATCAGATGTTCAGGCTCATATTAAAAATTCTTCACGACCTGCGCCAGAAAAACATGAAACCTTTACATACGAACCCATAGGTGAAGGAGAAAGAGTTCCGTTAACAGGAATGCGAAGAGTTATATCGAATCGAATGCATTCAAGCCTTCAATCAATGGCGCAGCTGACTCTCCATCTTGATGTTGAAATGGATGACGCAATTTCTTTACGCAAAGAGATGAAAAGTGGTGATGTGGTACCTGGCTACACAGACTTTGTTATTGCATCGGTCGCACAGGCTTTGAAAGTTCACCCACAATTAAATTCTCAAATGCTTGAAAATGAAATCCTTCAGCTAACAGAAATAAATATCGGTATGGCTGTTGCTTTGAACGATGGGCTGGTAGTGCCTGTTATAAGAAATGCAGACCAGCTTTCTTTAAATGAAATTGCTCAAAATACCGCCCGGTTAGCTAGTCAAGCCCGAGACGGAAAACTAGCTTTAGATGACCTCGAAGGAGGAACTTTCTCTGTTTCTTCATTAGGGATGTTTGGAGTAGATGGATTCACGCCGGTCATAAATCCACCTAACTCCGCGATTTTAGGTGTAGGGCGAATTCGTGAAGACACAGCATGGGACGATCAGACTCCCCGAAGGACATCTAGAATGGTTATAAGTCTTACTTGGGACCACCGAGTTTTGGATGGAGCTCCGGCAGCTGATTTTGCAAGCACAGTAAAGTTAGGTCTCGAAAATCCTGAATCTCTTCTTAATATCAACTAGTCGTTAGCCATTTGCGTGGCTACTTCACCTGCAACTTGCACATTGTTAAGGATCAGGTCAACATTCGCTTCAAGGGTTAGTCCCCCGCTAGCTTCTGAGACTTTTTTAAGCAAAAAAGGCGAAATAGCATTTCCGGTGATACCAGCTTCGGCTGCTTCATTCAAGCTTTCATTTACCGCATTTTCAACAATTTCTTGGTCTACAGACTTTTCTTTAGGTATTGGAACAGCTACAAGTTGACCCGTGTTTAATCCAATTTCCCAATGTGCTTTAAGTAGAAGGGCTGCTTCTTTTGCTTCAGAGGCGGTAATTTTTAATTTCAGACCTCTACCAGTTGTCCAGAATTCAGGAAAAATATCGGTTTTATAACCAATTATTGGCACGCCAAGTGTTTCCAAAGCTTCTAGTGTCTTTGGTATATCAAGTATTGATTTAACTCCTGCACAAACTACAGCAACAGGCAAATCAGATAGAGCTTTCAGATCAGCGGAGATATCAGCTTCAGACCCCCGATGGACTCCTCCAATACCGCCAGTTGCAAAAACTTTGATACCTGATTTATAAGCAGCGAACATAGTAGATGCCACCGTTGTCGCACCTAACGATTTATTAGCTATTACTTCACCCAAATTGTTAAAGCTTGTTTTTGTAACTTCGTTACTAGAACCTAGAAGTTCGATTTCTTTTGGGTTTAAACCTACGCGGAGATAGCCATCGATTAAAGCAGCAGTAGCGGGAACAACGTTTAAATCTCTTAAAATAGATTCAGCCTTGAGAGCCACATCGATATTTAGCGGGGAGGGAAGACCGTGCGAGATCAGAGTCGATTCTAGAGCAACAACAGGTTTTCTTTCTTTTAAAGCTTCTTGAATTTCATCAGAGACTTTTATTATCGATGTTTCATTCACACTTATATAACTACCTTATAAATTCTTTTTTATTACAAAAATAGTTATTAATAAAATGTTTTTTGAGCTACTCGAGATCCATCTACTGGCCTTGAGCAAATTACCGTATGTTTGTTTATAGAATTGTTTGACTGTCGCGAATCTTGAATAAAAATACATTCAGTTTGCAAGAAATTTGATGGAGATGAAATATGAAAGATATTGACCCCTATTCTCTTGCTGAAAGGGCTGCAACTGTTCTAGCTGATGAAACTGGCATCGTTGACCATGATGTTGCCTTAGTCCTTGGTTCCGGATGGGCTTCAGCAATCGATGAGATCGGAGATATTTCAGCCGAAGTGGAAATGGATACTTTGCCCGGTTTCCCCGAACCCACTGTATTAGGACACCGAAATTTGATCCGTTCTCTTAAAGTGAATGAAAAAAATGTACTCGTTTTAGGTGGTAGGGCTCATTTATATGAAGGTCATTCGGTAGATACGGTTGTTCATGGCGTTCGAGTAGCAATAGCTTCGGGTTGCAAAATGATTATTTTGACTAATGCTGCAGGAGGACTCAATCCTGAATGGCCTGTAGGGCAACCAGTGCTTATTTCTGACCAATTGAACCTCATGGGCCAGTCGCCGATGGTGGGACCTGCTCCACCAGATGGAAAAGCAATTCGGTTTGTTGATTTGACAGAAGCTTACTCAGCTCGACTGAGACAATTAGCTCAAGAAGTAGACCCAACTCTACCTCAAGGTGTCTATGCGGGTTTACTAGGAGGTGCTTTCGAAACACCGGCCGAAATAAAGATGTTTGCAAAAATGGGAGCTGACCTAGTTGGGATGTCTACTGTTTTAGAAACTATTGCTGCGAGACATCTCGGAGCTGAGGTTCTGGGAATCTCTCTTGTCACAAATCAGGCAGCTGGTATGTCTGAAGAAAACCTTGATCATGAAGATGTACTTGCTGCAGCCGCAGATGCGGGACCACGCATGTTTAGTCTATTAGCGGGGATTTTGGAACGTTTGTGACGAAAGAAGCCTATTTAGACGAAGCTTTAGAAATAGCTAACAAATGGCTAATTAGTGACCCTGATGAAACTACAAAAGTTGAAACTGAAAAACTTATTTCAGACAAAAATATTGAACTAATTCAAAGATTTAGCAGCTCTTTAGTCTTCGGTACGGCCGGTATCCGCGGAGCTAGAGGAGCCGGACCGATGAGAATGAATAGGGTTATGATTAGGATAGTAGCAACCGCAATCGCGGAAGAACTACTAAGCGATAATCAAAGCGATGAAGCCCCATTAGTAGTAGTAGGTTATGATGCGCGTCATAAGAGCCAGATTTTTGCTCAAGACTCTGTCAGAGTTTTGGCTACACATGGAGTAAGGAGTTTAATTCTGCCAGGGCCTACACCAACGCCAGTTTTGGCTTACACGTCTTTGTCTAAAAAAGCTAAAGCCGGAATAATGGTTACTGCTAGTCATAATCCCGCAGAAGATTCTGGTTACAAAGTTTATTGGGACGACGGTGCTCAAATAGCAAATCCAGTTGATACAAAAATAGCCCAAAGAATTGATTTCAAGAATCCACCCACTGAAGAATCCTTAGCAGATTATGAAGATGCAATAATCCTTAAGGGAGATGATGAATTAATCAAAACATATGTAGATTTCGCCTCTTCTTCTGTTTCATCCGAAAGCAAGCGTGAAATAAAACAGATTTATACACCCTTGCATGGGGTTGGTAAAAAAGTTTTCTTAGATGTTTTTGAAAAGGCAGGATTCGAAAACCCAACGGTAGTTGAAAGCCAAGCAGAACCAGATCCCGACTTCCCGACAGTTTCTTTCCCGAACCCTGAAGAGGAAGGTGCTTTAGATCTTGCAGTTGGACTTGCCATTGAAAAAAACGCTGATCTGGTAATCGCAAATGATCCCGATGCAGATCGACTGGCTATTGTCGCTCGTCATGGAAACAAATGGCGTCACCTCAACGGAAATGAAATAGGCGTTTTATTGGCAGAGCACATTCTTAGTAAAGAACAAGAAGAAGACAGACTCGTTGTTACAACAGTTGTATCATCTCGCTTACTTTCTAAAATCGCAGATTTTCATAAAGTTAAGTATGCGGAGACACTTACTGGATTTAAATGGATTGTACGTCCAGGAATAGAAGATAAAAGCTCTAGATTCGTTTTTGGGTACGAGGAAGCACTCGGTTTTGCATTAGGTGATTCAGTAAGAGACAAAGACGGCATTACTTCTGCTTTAGTTTTTGCAGAGTTAGCGGCTGAATTAAAGTCTGAAGACAAGACTGTTGTAGACCTATTAGAAGAATTATGGAATCGGCACGGTGTTCATAAAACAGCCTTGATTGCAAAGCGACTCGATCCTGAAACAGATATCTCTGCAGACTTTATGTCTCCTTGGAGAACCTCACCACCAGAAAAAATAGGTGAATTTGCCGTTATAGGGTCGATCGACATGTTAAGTCCCGAATCAGAGTTGCCAGCGACTGACGCTCTCATATTCAATATCTCGAATGGACGAATAGTTATTCGTCCCAGTGGAACTGAACCAATGGTCAAGGTCTATGTTGAGGTAACAGAATCAGTTATTAACGACGATGTAAGGTCGGCTGAAAGATCAGCAGACCATAAGATAGAAGACTTATTACACGGAGTTAGCAGTTTGTTCCAAGTGGAGAAAGATTGATAAAAATGCCTACTTCAAATATTACATTTGGGAAAACTGGTTCTGCAATAAAAGTCATTCCAGTAGACGAAGTCTCACTCGAGGCTAGAGCAGCGTCTTTAGCAACTCGATCAATAAAAACTAATAGCAAAAGAGCGGCTCTGCATCTTTCAATTCGTTGTATGGATTTAACTACCCTTGAAGGAGCAGACACCCCAGAAAAAGTTGCCTCATTGTGTCAAAAAGCTAAACGTCCCGATCCGTCAAATCACGATGTCCCTTCTGTAGCTGCAGTGTGTATTTACCCAGAAATGGTTCACTACGCCGTGAAAGCCACAGAGGGATCAAACGTGAAGGTGGCAAGTGTTGCCGGTGCTTTCCCAAGTGGACTGTCAACTATTGAAGCACGAATAGCTGATATAGCAGATGCAGTTAAAAGAGGAGCTGATGAAATAGACATAGTCTTAAATCGTTCAGCTTTTCTCGCTGGTGATGAACAACGAGCTTTTGAAGAGATTGTTGCTTCGAAAGATGCCTGTGGTGAGGCGCATCTTAAAGTTATTTTAGAAGTGGGTGAACTAGGTAGTTACGACAAGATCCGTCAAGCCTCAATGCTTGCTATGACTGCTGGCGCTGACTTCATAAAAACTTCAACCGGAAAGATTTCTCAAGCATCAAGTTTACCCAGAGTGTTGTGTATGGCAGAAGCAGTAAGAGATTTTGCATACCAAACAAATATTTCTGTGGGTATTAAAGCCGCGGGTGGGATTCGCACAGCGAAGCAAGCTTGGCATTATTTAGTTGTGATCGGAGAAACCTTGGGAACTGAATGGTTGAATCCCGAAATGTTTCGTATTGGCGCTTCGGGTCTATTAAATGACGTATTGCTCCAATTAAACCGCCTGGACTCGGGTAGCTATAGCGGCCCTGATTACGTAACGGTGGACTAATGGGAAATTCAAACTCTAAAGACGGATCCGCTTTGGAAGATTTTGGGATCGAATATGCATCAGCTATTGAGTCAACAAGCCTTGTAAACATAAAAGACAATTATGGACTTTTTATTGACGGAGACTTTGTTGCTTCTTCTTCAGGTAAATCCTTCGAAACTTTAGACCCATCAACAGAAAAGTCATTATCTGTAGTCACGGAAGCTTCGCCAGAGGATGTTGATCGAGCAGTGCAGGCAGCACGTGTTTCTTACGAAAAGTATTGGAAAAAAATGTCTGGAGCAGATAGGGGTAGGTACCTATTCCGGATTGCACGCCACCTTCAAGAAAGAGCAAGAGAGTTTGCTGTTTTGGAAACCTTAGATGGAGGAAAACCTATAAAAGAAAGTCGAGACGTCGACCTTCCTTTAGCAGCTGCTCATTTTTTCTATCATGCCGGCTGGGCAGATAAATTAGAGTATGCATTCCCCCAAAGAGAGTTAGAACCACATGGTGTTGTAGGACAGATAATCCCATGGAACTTCCCTTTATTGATGGCGGCGTGGAAATTAGCTCCAGCACTGGCTTGTGGAAATACTGTTGTTTTAAAACCCGCAGAAACCACACCATTAACCGCCTTATTGCTAGCTGAAGTAATAAGAGATGTGGATTTACCACCAGGTGTAATAAATATAGTTACAGGAGCTGGGGAGACCGGTTCCGCGATAGTTGAACATCCAGAAGTCAACAAGCTTGCTTTTACAGGTTCCACCGAAGTGGGTAAGTTGATCCAACGTTCAGCGGTAAAGCGTAATTTACCTTTGACATTGGAGCTCGGAGGAAAGGCACCGCATGTTATTTTTGAAGATGCGGCATTAGATCAAGCAATCGAAGGAGTTATTAACGGCATTTTCTTCAATCAGGGTCACGTTTGTTGTGCTGGATCAAGATTACTGGTTCAAGAATCAATTGCTGATAATTTTATAGATCGGCTCCAGAAGCGAATTGAGTTATTACGGGTCGGAAACCCGTTAGATAAAAATACTGATATTGGCGCAATAAATTCAAAAGCCCAACTAGAAAGAATTGACCAACTCGTCAAAGCAGGTATTGAGGAGGGCGCTGAGGTGTTTAAACCTTCTTGTTCTTTACCAGACAACGGGTATTGGTATCCTCCAACAGTATTAACTGGAGTTCAGCAGAGTCATCGTGTTGCCCGGGAAGAGATATTTGGACCTGTATTAGTGGTACAAACATTTCGAACTCCTGAAGAAGCTCTAGAAAAGGCAAACAACACCCCTTATGGTCTTTCCGCTGGGATATGGACTGAAAAAGGGTCATTGATCCACTGGATGGCAGAGCGCTTGAGAGCAGGCGTAATTTGGGCTAATACATTTAACAAGTTTGATCCAGCTAGCCCTTTTGGTGGTTACAAAGAAAGTGGTTTCGGTCGTGAAGGCGGAATGCACGGTTTAGGCGCTTATTTAAAAAATACTGGGGGTAGCTCATAGTGTCAGGAAAAATCCCTATAGCAAAAACGTACAAACTTTTTATTAATGGAGCATTTCCACGCTCAGAATCAGGCCGAACTTTTTCTGTAGATAATCCTGAGGGTGAATTGATAGCAAATGTTTCTCAAGCTTCTAGAAAAGATTTCCGTGAAGCGGTTCGTGCCGCTAGATCAGCACAATCCCCTTGGGCTTCAAGGACTGCTTACAATAGAGGCCAGATCCTTTATCGTGTTGCTGAAATGTTGGAATCTAGAAAAATTGAATTTGTAGAGTTGCTTAAAAATATTGGTCTAAATAGTAAAGCAGCTAAAAGCGAAGTAGAAGAAGCAATACATAGATGGGTGTGGTATGCGGGTTGGTCCGATAAATACAGTCAAGTACTGGGATCTGTTAATCCAGTATCAGGTCCATATTTTAATTTCACGGTTCCCGAACCAACTGGCGTAGTCGGAATAATAGCCCCGGCTGAACCATCCATGATGGGGTTGGTCTCCAGGCTTGCACCGGCAATAGTTAGTGGAAATACAGTGGTGGTGGTTTCTCAAGGTCAAAGTTCACTCACCTCCATTACGATTGGGGAGGTATTAGCTACATCAGATGTGCCTGAAGGAGTAGTTAATATATTGACCGGTGATCAATCAGAACTACTTCCATGGATGATTGGGCATATGGACGTCAATGCAGTTGATATAAGTGGAATCAGTCCTGAAACTGATCACACTTTACTTGAAGAGGCTTCTTTAAACGTTAAGCGTGTCGTCTCACGAAAAGTAGAGGAAGAGAGTTTAGAACTAATTTCTGATTTTTTAGAAATGAAAACGATATGGCATCCAGTAGGTAGATAATTTTTTAAATAGAAATTTTGTCAATAAGTAATGGCAGAACATCTGGCGCGGAGCCCGATATTTCGATAGCACCTTCTAGAGCTTCTATGGCAGAATCAAAACAGTCTTCTTCGTCTCCATGGAGCTCTAGAATAGGTTCTCCTTTGTTGACATAATCACCTGGCTTGTACATGCAGACCACACCAGCGGTAGGACTAACTGAATCCTCTTTTTTGGCTCGTCCTGCTCCCAACCGCCAAGCAGCAAAACCTACAGAACGACAGTCCAATTTACTTAGGTAGCCAGTATCTAAAGCATCAACAGTTTTTTTGTATTTAGCTACAGGAAGCCCCTTTGACAAGTCCCCACCCTGAGCTGAAACCATTCTCTCGAAGACCTCTCTTGGCTTTCCTGATGCAAGCATTTCTCTGGGGTCTAAATCCACTTCACAAAGTTCGAGCATCTCTTGCGCTAATGCCAAAGTAACTTCAATAAGATCTTCAGGCCCTCCCCCTTCTAGAACTTCGATAGATTCTGAAACCTCTAGAGCATTACCAGCCGAATTACCTAAAACAGTTTCCATTGAAGTAATCAAGGCAACCGTTCTCATTCCCGAATTTTCGCCTAGTTCGACCATTGTTTCAGCTAATAAACGTGCTTGTTCAAAGCTGACCATGAAAGCCCCAGAGCCAGTTTTCACGTCTAAAACAAGAGCTTCGGTTCCTTCCGCAATTTTTTTTGACATTATTGAACTTGCAATAAGAGGAATCGAGTCAACAGTATGGGTAACGTCTCGCAACGCATATAAACGTCTGTCTGCAGGATTTATATTTTCATTTGCAGCCGCAATAATTCCTCCAATTTCGCGAAGTTGCGTTAGCATCTTTTCTTCACTTAGAGAAGCGGTCCAACCAGATATTGCTTCCATTTTGTCTAGAGTTCCCCCACCGTGACCCAACCCGCGACCAGACAACTGAGGAACTGCTAAACCACAGCTAGCGATTAAAGGTACGAGAACAAGAGAAACTTTGTCACCCACGCCCCCGGTCGAGTGCTTGTCAACTGTCTTCTTGCCGACATCACTTAGATCCAAAGTCACACCCGAATCAACCATTGCTTTTGTCCAATTAGTTAATTCTTCGGGCTCCATTCCATTGAAAAAGATTGACATTGCTAAAGCAGCTGCTTGCTCGTCTGGTATATACCCACCCTCAGAAAAGTTCTTTATAAACCATTCGATTTGCTCTCCAGTTAAGGCACCGCCATCTCTTTTAGTTTGAATTATTTCTATGACATCCATTGAATATCTACCCGTCGCGGTCCTTGAGGTCGTCGACTGTAAAAGGGTCTATCAGAAGATCAACTATAGATTTAGGCCCACCAGGTCCATCAACGATTAATTCCTTTCCCCCTGCTTCTATCAGAAGTTGACGGCAACGACCGCACGGGGCTAGTGCTTCCCCTTCGGGATTAGATGCCACAGCCGCGATTAATTTACCGGCCTTCCTTTTATGTAGCTCGCTTATCATGCCGCATTCAGCACAGAGAGTCAGACCAATTGAAGCATTCTCGACATTACAACCCGTCACAATTTCTCCACTATCTGTCAATCCGGCCGCACCAACAGGAAAATTGGAATAAGGGGCATAAGCCATTTTCGCCACCTCTTTTGCTTTGATGCGTAAGTTTTCCCAATTAATTTCGTTACTACTCATAAAATCATCCTGCCAGAAGGACTAGGAATATACATACACGCAGGTTGGTAAAGCTTTTAATTTTTAGAAAGAGTGATACCGAATCTGGCCATTGAAGTGGAAGCAATTAATAAAACCCAGACTGCGCAAGCACCTAGCAAGTGAGCAGTCACAACTGCACTAGAGCTAACCTCGGTGAAAACATGAACTGCTCCTAACAAGACATTAATTCCATATGCTATTGCAGCAAGGTATACGATAAGCCTCTCGTTTTTTGGCCTGTGCCTTTTTATAGTGTTGGATACTAAATATGCAATGTAAATAATTCCTAATCCAGCAGCAAACCTATGAAGATAATGAACAAATGTGTATTGGTCCGACATGTCAGGTTTTAACTGGTTGTTGACTAGGGGCCAGCCAGAAAAATATCGATTATGAACGTACGCTCCTAGCAGTAATAGAGCATACGAACCAAATGCCCCCAAAGCCAGTAGGCGACTCCAACCCGTAGTATCGGTTGCTTTTAAATTTTCATTTTTGTTTGTTGATACCAGAACTGCAATTACTGCCAATAAAGCTATTACCACCATTGAGATAGCTAGATGTATAGCTACTAGATCGGAGTCCAGATCTGCTTTAACTACGCCTCTACCAATGAGTGCCTGTACGACAACAGCCACAACGGCAGCGAAAGATAACTTTAAAGCAGTTTGGTTATTACGAAAATTTTTTCTTATGCTTATAGCCGTCGACAAAATTAGAATTCCTACAATTGCTGCTACCCACCTATGTAACCACTCAACAACCATGTGGTATTCGCCTCGCGGAAGAAGGCCCCCTAATAGACCGTCTTCGCATAATGGCCATCTATCGGAACACCCGTATCCACTCCCGCTACCGCGTGTGAAACCACCAATTCCAATCAAAACAAAAGTTGTTAGAAGCGATATTCGAGCAAGCCGGTTAGTACTGTTCACATTTTGATGTTACGAGCATCTTAGATAGTGGCAACTGTAATATTTGACACTCCACTGCTTATGGCTCGATAATTGGCCAGAATAAGGGAAAATCAGTAAAAGTTTCCCATAAATTTAGTATTTTTTCACTATCACCGCTGATTTTGACCCTTTCATCTCCAATAGCTTGAGATAGAGAATATTCAGTGGCTATGAGTTCCTCGATAACATCTCGTGAAGAACTAACTATTACGTCTGCACTTTTTGAAAAGGAACCAATCTTAGAATGAAGTGTTCCATTCGATAATTCAAGTAAAGCAGTTTCGCCTGTATCAGTAAACGACCAATTTATAAGTACAGGACCTAGCTTTATAGCACTAGGACCATCAACTTTTACAGCTAAGAAATCAAAGATTTGGCCTAATGTCATTCCTTTTGCAACTTCTAAACGAGGCCTTTGAAGAACGGGAATATTGATACTTCCATTTCTTAATTCTTGAGCTCCCGTAAGGTAGATGTCGCGCCAAGGCCCCGATTCTGCTTGATAAGCAAGCTGTTCAAATGCATCTGCTTGCAGCAGTCGAACTTGGTTATTTTGAGGATCAGCAAATACTGCATGTCTTAAAACTTCAGCCACCCATCTATAGTCACCTGATTCAAAAGCAGCTCTGGCTTTTTCCAAAAGTGCATCAATCCCTCCCATAAAATCGACGTATTTTTTCCCTGCATCGACAGGTGTAAAAGGATCCAGGCTGGAAGGATGCCCATCATAAAACCCTATGTATCTCTGATAGACCGCTCGTACGTTATGGCTTACCGTTCCATAATAACCATGACACATATAGTCATCCCAAAGACCCGGTGGTAAATCAACCTCTGCAGCAATTTCGTTAGGGGTGTAACCAAGATTCGCTAATCGCATAGCCTGATCATGCAACCATCTATAAAGGTCCCTTTGCCTAGTCAAATAACCCTTTACAGCCTCTTGTCCCCAATGAGGCCAACCGTGACTGGCGAAAACTATTTGAGACGAATCACCCCACCTATCAATCGCTTCGTCTATATACCTGCTCCATTGAAGTGAATCTCTGACAAGTGCTCCTCTTAGAGTTAGAACATTATGCATAGTTCCGGAACAATTTTCAGCCATACATAAGACTTCATATTCGGGGAAAAAGAAATGCATTTCGGCCGGTGCTTCAGATTCAGGTGTCAGTTGGAATTCTATTTTTACTCCATCAAGAGTTAATTCTTGACCTGTTTCAGTTATTTCAATTGTTGGCGGCACTAGAGCCGAAGAGCCGGTAGGAATACCTTTGCCTAGTCCTTGATCCACATGACCTTTTTCATTCCAGGGTAAAAGCATTCCAAATTGATAAGTAGCTCGCCTCCCCATAACCGGTGCTGCTATTACATTTTCTGCGACTGCTTCGTGTAAGAAACCCTCGGGTGCAACAATCGGGATGTTCTCTTTTTCGATGCGAGATCTTTCGATGATTCCTAAAATGCCGCCATAGTGGTCTAAGTGAGAATGGGTATAGATAACAGCACTAATTTCACGAAACCCTAGATGTTCAGTAACCAGTTCATAAGCTGCAGCGGCTGTTTCAGCCGTGGTTAAAGGATCAATTACAACCCAACCGGTTTCACCACGAATGAAGGTCACATTTGATGTATCAAAACCACGAACCTGATAGAAATCTTCACAAATTTCGTAAAGTCCATGCTGGGCATTCAAACCGGCCTGACGCCATAAAGAAGGATTTACAGTTTCAGGAGCTTGTCCTTTAACAAAATCGGATTTCGAAAGATCCCATGAAATAGGTTGCCAGGCATTTGGTTCTTGCTTTTCAATAATGGGATTCTTGCGAGTTGCTATAAAACCTCTAGCTACATTAGATGCATCAGTCCCGTCGTCCATGGGAAGAGTTTTTCGGAAATCAGTATTTTTTTTCTTTGTATATTCAGTCGCTTCTTTTGGTTCTGGGTTTTCTTCTTCCATACGGGGCCAGAACTATTTTTCGCCAACTGGCTTATAGACACTTTTAGCGACTTCATCGTCGCTATACCGAGCAAGTTCGAACCGGCCAACAACGAAGTGATGCACTTCATCAGGTCCATCAGCTAGGCGTAAAGTTCTTTGACCTGTATACATTCCAGCTAAAGGTGTCCACTGAGAAATACCAGTTGCACCATGAACTTGAATTGCTTCATCAATAATATTGCAGACTTTTTCCGGAACCATCGCTTTTACGGCACTTACCCAAACTCGTGCTTCAGCGTTGCCCATAGTGTCCATAGCTTTAGCGGCTCTTAAAACCATCAGTCTGCACGCCTCTATCTCAATCCTAGCACGCGCGATCAACTCGACATTTTTACCCAATTGAGCAATTTTCTTACCAAATGCTTCTCTCGACAGACCTCTCGTCGCCATCAATTCTAAAGCTTTCTCTGCAGCACCGATAGATCTCATGCAATGATGTATTCGACCAGGCCCCAGTCTCAGTTGGGAAATTTCAAAGCCACGTCCTTCTCCAAGCAGCATATTTTCTTTAGGCACCCTTACATTGTCAAGATGGATGTGCATGTGACCATGTGGCGCATCATCTTGACCAAAAACATGCATTGGACCAAGTATGTTTACTCCTGGCGTATCCATCGGAACTAGAATTTGCGATTGTCTTCGATGTGGAGGCCCGTCCGGACTTGTTTGGACCATGCAAATCATTATTTTACAACGAGGATCACCCGCGCCAGAAATGTAGTACTTCTCACCATTTATTAACCACTCATCGCCATCGAGGATCGCTTGCGTAGCGATATTTTTAGCATCTGAAGAAGCGAGACCAGGTTCAGTCATTCCAAAACATGACCTAATTTCACCGTTCAATAACGGCTTAAGCCACATTTCCTTTTGTTCAGGCGTACCTACGCGCTCCAAAACTTCCATATTTCCTGTATCAGGGGCACTGCAATTAAGCGATTCAGAAGCTAAAGGATTTCTGCCTAGTTCAGCTGCTATGTATGCATAATCTAAATTTGAAAGCCCCTGACCGGTTTCATCATCTGGTAAGAAAAAATTCCATAAGCCACTAGAACGCGCTTTATTTTTAACACTTTCCAAAAGTTGCAGTTGGTCATCTGTATATGACCAACGGTCTTCACGATCTTCCCCAAGCTCATAAAATTCTGCAGTTATTGGTTCAACTTCGTCTGTGATGAATTTTTTAACCGCGTCAAAAAGAGGACGTGCGGCTTCAGACATTGAAAGATTTAATGAATCGTCACTTGGGTCATCTACGTGCATTCCGGGGGCAATTGCCATTTTCTTCTCTTTTCTTAAGGAAATGTTTTAAGAGTTGTGCAATGTCTACCAGAAGTTGCACAATTTTGCGATTTTAAAGTTAAGTAAAATGAATCAATATTATAAATATATAAGTGTAACACATAATCAGTGTTACACTTATATATGGCTAATTTGACTTTAGCAATCGACGAAGACTTACTCCGCAGGGCTAGAGTGCGCGCTGCAGAACAAGGTACGTCAGTTAACGCAGTTGTAAGGCAATTGATTGAGGGTTACTCTTCTTCAGATCTTGCGATAAATGCTCGTAAAAGACTCGTCGCACTTTCTATATCATCTGCCGCTTCTTCATCAACTACATAGAAGTGAAGATCGTGCTTAACAGGATTTTTATTGACGCTTCAGTTCTAGTAAAGCTTTTTGACGACAGCGCGCCATTTGAACAAGCTGCAGCTAGGAACTTAATTGGTGATGTAGATAATGCGACCTTGGTAACTTCAGCTTTATCAATAGCCGATTTTTATGAAGAAGTTACTACTCGTTTTAATCGAAGTCTTGAAACGGTAACGGCTAAGCAAGCTTTAAATGATTTAACCGAATTGACAGTTGTACAACTCGATTCAGATTTAGTTTTGGCAGCTACAGAAACGCAAACAAGTTTGAATATTCAAATGCGTGAAGCTATAACAATTGAAGCAGCGCTAACCTCTGGATGCGATTTGATAGTTACTGAAGCTTTTGATCAAAAGCAGACAATTAAAGGAATACAGATTGAAAGTCTTAAAGAGCTGATGAATGCTAAGGAGAATGGGAATGATTGAGATTAAAGGTTTGAAACAGTATGAGATTGACGTTCGTGGAGTAGATATCCATGTTGCTGAAGCAGGAGAAGGCCCTATGGTTCTTTTCGTTCACGGGTTTCCCGAATCATGGTATTCATGGAGGCATCAGATAGCTGCTGTTTCTGCTGCTGGTTATCGAGCGGTGGCGATGGATGTTCGAGGTTATGGAACTTCTTATGCTCCGAAAGCAATCGATGAATATCGACTCGTTCATCTTGCGGGTGATTGTGTGGGAGTGGTCCAAGCTTTAGGCGAAGATAGTTCTGTAATCGTAGGACATGATTGGGGTTCGCCTATAGCCTCAGCTGCTGCATCTTTTAGGCCTGATATTTTTAAAGGTATTGCGCTACTTTCTGTTCCATATACACCGCGAGGAGACGGCAAACCATCTGATTTTTTCAGATCTTTAGGAGGAGAGGAAGAGTTCTATATCGAGTATTTTCAAGAACCAGGAAGGGCAGAAGCAGAGATTTCTCAGAATCCATCTAAATGGCTTGAGGGTTTTTATTTCACTGCTTCTGGGGATGCCCCGGCGATTATAGGCGATGAGGGTTCGATGGGTTTTGTTTCACCTGGAGGAGAGCTTCAAGATCGTTTCAAATTTCCAAAAGATTCTCTTCCATGGCTAACTCCGGATGATTTAGATTTTTATACCAAACAATTTGAAAGGTCAGGTTTTACAGGTCCTCTTAATCGGTACAGGTGTGTTGACTTCGATTGGAGTGATCTCAGAATGTATCACGAGGCACCTCTGACACAACCTTCACTGTTTATTGGAGGGGAAAAAGATGGACCAACAATTTGGGGAGCAGGAAGCATTTCAAGGTTTTCATCTACTCTTCCAAATTTAATTAATTCTGTTATTTTGCCAAGTGTAGGTCATTGGATTCAACAAGAGGATCCTGATTCAACCAACTCACTTTTATTAGATTTTTTTCATTCTTTCAATTTTGGACAATAGAGAGAGAAGTCTAGGGTTTTCTTATGAAGGCAGATAATAGGGGTAAGTTAACTAGATCGCTTGCTCTGCGGCACGTTTTTGCTCTATCGACGGGAGCGATGCTTTCATCAGGTTTGTTTCTTTTACCAGGTCTAGCAGCGTCTAAAGCTGGGCCATCAGCAATTTTGGCTTATTTAATAGCTGGTTTTTTAGCTATTCCTGCCATGTTGAGTGTTGCAGAGTTGTCTTCTGCACTACCAAAAGCGGGGGGTGCATATTATTTCTTAGAAAGAGCATTGGGCCCTTCGATAGGAACTATTGCAGGGATTGGAACTTGGCTTTCTTTAGTACTGAAAGATGCATTTGCTTTAGTAGGTATGAGCGCTTATTTGGTTTTAATCCTTGATGTTAACGGGAAAGTTATGGCTCTGGTTTTAATAGCTTTTTTCACTTTTGTAAATGTTGTCGGTTCGAAAGTTAGCGGTTCAATCCAATTATTTTTAGTCGTTTTTGTGCTGACGATTATGGCTTGGTTTCTCACAGAGGGTCTTTTTGAAACCCAAAAACAAGGTATAGACAAATCTAATCTTGATCCATTTTTTGCAGAGGGGTTTTCGGGACTTATCTCAGTCATAGGTCTAGTTTTTGTTTCATATGGTGGTTTGACAAAAGTCGCAAGTGCGGCGGAAGAAGTAGATGACCCTTCTTTAAAGATTCCACTAGGGATGTCATTGTCTTTGTTAGTAGGAACCGTTCTGTACACGCTTGGTGCCCTAGTAGCAGTGGCACTTTTGCCCTCAGATATTTTGCATGAAGATTTAGCACCAATACATTCTGCTGCCGAAACTATTCTTCCATCTGCAGGAGTCGCACTTGTTGTTTTAGCGGCGTTGGCGGCGTTTGCCTCAGCTGTAAATGCTGGAATTCTGGCCGCTGCCAGGTACCCCATGGCGATGGCACGCGACGGACTTTTTCCTGAAGTAGCAGGAAGGTTAAGCCGCTATGGAACTCCTGCATTTGGTGTAGTTGTTACTGGAATTGCAATAGCTCTGGTGGTTTTGCTTCTAGATGCTGAATCAATTGCAAAACTTGCTAGCGCTTTTGTTTTGTTAACACTTGGCTTATTAAACATTGCTGTTCTGGTATTAAGAGCTTCTCATATTCAATCGTATGCACCTGCTTTTAAGGCACCCTTGTATCCGCTAACACAATTCATTGGAATAATCATTTCTGTATTTTTAATTTTCCAACTTGGTGCAACCGCCATACTATTTGTGGGTTTTGTTTTTGCTGCAGGGTGGACATGGCATCGTCTTTATGCGAGTGGAAAAAGTAAAAGAGCAGGTGCAATTAGACAAGTTTTTGAAAGATGGGGTGCAGAAGCTGATCCAAAATTAGATCGAGAAATGAGCGCTGCGATGGCAGGTCATGGCTTGAGAACTGGTGATGATTATCCTGGGTTGATTGCACGGGCAGGAGTTCTAAGTGTGCCACAAGGAACGACTATCACAGAAGCAGCAGATAGAGCGGCGACGGTTCTTTCTGATCTAATCGGCTTAACAGGAGAGCGTGTAACAGAGCAGTTCTTAGAAACCGGTTCCTTATGGATCCAACCGTCTAAGCAACACCCGACCGCAACTCCGGTCGCTTTATTTGAAGATATTGAGGAAGATCAACTTGTAATAGTTAGGGCGTCAGAAGGTATTCGTATCCCTGCCTCTTGGGGAGGTTCTGGTGAATGGGTCAACGCGTTATTTTTTCTTGCCGGGACAACAGACAACCCAGGGCGTTCGTTAAGAGTTGCCGGAGAGCTCGCCGGTCATCTACATACGGGTGCAAAACTTATAGGGATAGCTCAAACAGAAGCAGAAGTTAAATCTGCCTTACTTCCTGAGATGACATTCCGTCAATACGCTCTTCTTCCAGAAGGAAAAGACTCAGCACTTATAGGTTCAAAAGTTGGTGCACTAAATTTACCCGATGAAGTTGAAGTTGTTTCTGTGCACAGAGAAGGGATTCTGATCGAACTTAATGAAGAACTCTGTTTAGAAGCTGATGATCAGGTAACTGTATTGGGCCCTTCGGAAACTATGCCGTCTTTAGGTGAACCTTTACCTATTCAAGAGAGTCTTGAATAACGTTGAAGAAAAGTATTTTCTATGTTTTCAGTTGATGTACGTTCCCGTTTAGACAGTGATGTTGATCAAATTGATCCAGATGCATGGATTGATGATCAATTACCATTATTGCTAGAACAAAATTCTTTGATTGCGTCTGAAGGGACTCAAATTCTAGGTTGCCGACCATTAGGCATCAGGGTTTCAAAAAAATCATTTACTCTTATTCCTTTGGAGAGAGAGATTAAATTAGAGCCAGGTGTATCTAATGCCTCTGTAATTGTCGATTTGGACGAGATTTCATTTTCTGATTTAGTGCAAGACATACAGACCCCCCAATCGTTGGCTACGTCCAAAGTAATTGACTTGCCTTTAAAAGAGCATTTTCGATTTTTAAAGTGGTGGCCTGTTATCAGGGCAATAATTGATGGAAGATCAGTTCACAAACCAGGTGAAATTG
Source organism: marine actinobacterium MedAcidi-G1 (assembly GCA_000817085.1). GTDB lineage: Bacteria > Actinomycetota > Acidimicrobiia > Acidimicrobiales > MedAcidi-G1 > MedAcidi-G1. Next base: position 32,317 of record JUEM01000008.1, read on the forward strand.
ATTTCTTAAATCAAGATGGAGGATCTCTTGATTTGAACCGGTCTTTTACCCAAGAAGATTCTGACGAAGAAATCTCATGGTTTTTATCGCAGACAGGTTATTTACACCTTAAAGGGTGGTGGAGCCGAGAGTTAATGGCCGAAATTTCTAACGATATGGATGGAGCTATAGAAAAATATGAGAGAGGTGATGGTAGATCTTGGTGGGCGAAGACAGAAGACGGAAAAGATCGTTGCGTTCGTCTTCAGTATTTTCAGAGTCAATCAGAATCTGTAAAAAGACTTCTTAGAGAGGGGCAACACGAGAGAATCGCAGCGATACCTGGGGATGGGCACAGTATTGCTTGGAATGGAAGTAACGATGAAAATGCGATTGAAGCTTTAGTAAAACCAATCGGAGTGGTAGAGGGAATCTCTGATCTTCCTTGGCATAAAGACTGCAGCCTTGGAAGGCATTCCTATGACTGCTCTTCTATCACGGTTGGGATTTCAGTTACAGGAGCAGATTCTAGAAGTGGCCAATTGGCAGTGGTAGCAGGTTCGCACAGAGCTAATTTACAACCTAATTTTATTCATCCTTATCTTGATCTACCTATTGTTAATTTGCCTACTGAAACAGGTGATGTCACAGTTCATTTGTCGTGCACACTTCATATGAGTCATCCTCCTACAGAGACAGAAAGACGAGTGATGTATTCAAGTTTTGTTTTACCGCATAAAGGTAAAAAAATTGGTGCGGACCGGATTTCAAAAGTAAGAGAAGAAGCTTATTTGAAAGTAAGTCAAGCTCCATCTCATAATCAGGATTGAACTTTTTCGTAGTTTTATTTCAAAACTTCAGCCATTGTGTCAATTACCTGACCAATTTCTGCATCACTAATCGTTAATGGGGGGCAAATTGCAAGTGCATTAGCTATGGCTCTTAGTATTACGCCATTTGACAGAATTTCATTTCTTGTTTTTATTGGATCTTGAGTAATTTCAACTGCATAAACAGCACCAGTTCCGCGCCAAGATTCAATAAGACCATCTGCTTGTAATGACTCCAAACCAGTTCTAATTTGATTTCCAACATGGCTTGCTCGATCGACCAAAGATTCACTTTCAATTAATTCTAAATTTGCAATACCAGCCGCACAAGAAGTTGGATGACCTGAATATGTGTAGCCAGTTCTGAGGATGAAATCAGGCTCTTCAAAAATATCGCAAACTTTTCTAGAAACAATTACACCCGATAAGGGCAGGTAGCCGGAAGTAACACCTTTGGCAAAAGTCATTAAGTCTGGACTGACACCAAAATGTTGAGCTCCGAACCATTTTCCTGTACGACCAAAACCACAAACAACTTCATCGAAAATAAGCAAAGCACCGTTATCATCGCAGAGCTTTCGGAGGCCTTCTAAATAGCCATCGACAGGTGGATGAACACCGCCCGCTCCTTGAATGGGTTCAACAATCATTGCAGCAATCTGGTTTCCATGATTCGCAAAAATAGTCGCGGTCGCTTCAAGATCATTATTTGGCACTTCTATGAAATGAGGCACCAAATCCCCCCAGCCTTCTCTATTCGGCGCGATCCCCTGAGCACTTGTTCCTCCGAAGTTAGTACCGTGATAACCGTTCGTGCGCCGAACGATGATTTGCTTTTCATTTTCTCCACGTAATTGCTGATATAGCCTTGCAAGCTTGAGAGCAGTATCTACTGCTTCTGATCCAGAACAGCTTAGAAAAACACGTCCCTCAGGGTGAGGTGATCTTTCAGCCACCATTTCAGCTAATTTGGCTGCCGGTTCATTAGTAAAAGGGTCAAAGATATTGTAAGCCTCGAGAGTTTTCATCTGTTTTGTTACGGCTTCAATTACTTCAGTTCTTCCATGCCCAATCTGGCAAAGCCAAAGGTTAGCCATGGAGTCTATGTATTTGTTGTCTTGATCGTCCCAAACTAGACAACCTTCCCCACGGACAATATTTATAAAGTCGGATTCGGTTTTTAAAGGTGGAGCAAATCCGTGAAGTAGGGGGTGTGTTTCTTGTGTCATTCGAAAAGCCTCCTCTTTAAATCAAATGGTACGTCAGGTTTGATTGGTTTGCCATCAGGAGGTTTAGTTAATATCCAACCAAAAACTAGCAGCACGATCATTACTATTGAAGTTGTAATCCAAACAACCGTGTCATTTGTAGTTTGGTAAATTACTGCAGCAGCAATGGAAGCTAAAGCCCCAGCGGCGACTTCAGTTGCACCTGCTAGACCTTGTGCGGCAGCTTGACGTTCTTCAGGTACTGAAACTGAAACGAGCATTGGTCCTGCAGGGAAACCCAATCCCTCGAAGATAGAACTAAGAATTGTTAAAATAATGAGAGTTATAAGACCTTCAAAGATTCCAAAGCTAGCAACAAAGACAGCGCAAATGCTCATAGTTCCTAATGTCCAACGTCTGGCTCCAAAGCGTTGGGCTAGGATCCCACCTTTCATTGCTAAGACAGGTATTGGAAGTGCTGCAAGTGTGAGTGCAACACCGATTTGCCATTGTGATGCACCTCGAAAGTCAAGTTCTAGAACCCAAACAGCCTCGAAAGCTCCAATAAAAACAAAATATGCACTCAGTATTAGAAGAGCGCCGTTGAGTCTCCGTATACGAAATAAATCTAAGGGCTTTTTCTTTTGGAAATCACGGTCAGCCGCGTCAGGTTTAGCCTTCCATGCTGTAGGCAATAAGAAGATTAGAGCTACACCCATTACCCAAAAAGGTGTTCTGAAATTGCCGATAGCGTTTAGGGCAGCAGTAAGGGCCGGTCCTACGACCCAACCAGCTACATCGTATGCTCCTAACTTTCCAAGATTTTTTCCTAATTCGTCAGGATTCGCGACTATCACAGTTCTTCGGGCGGCAGGAGAAGCTGCACCCAAAGCAAAACCAAATAAACTTCTGCCAATTATGAAATACCAAAGTGAATCACCTACAGCCATAAAAAATAGGGCGATGATACCTAAGAGTAAACCTAACTTAAGAAGTATTGGCGATCGGCCACGATCGGCTTGCGGGGAAAGAGTTATTAGTGCAATAAAGGAAGCAGCAAATCCGCAGAAAATTGTTAAACCAATTTCAAAGTTTGAAAAGCCAAGTTCTTGTTTGAATTCTGCAACTAAAGTGATGACGCTAGACAATCCTGCAGACATACCAAAAAGTATCAAAAAGTAAGGGAATAGCTTTGGCTTATCTACGCCTTTAAAAGAATCCGACATCGAGAGAGTCTATTTGAAATTAACTAAGTCTGAAGATTTTGAAGTCTTTAAGAAGGTATTTTTTGTGGCATTATCAATTTAGAAATGAGGAACAAAATTGGTAAATGAATTCGACAGATACAGACATGAGCACGATAAAGGTGTAAGAGCCAAGATTTCATGGGCGCTCAAACTTCCAAAATTTTGGAACTCACCTTTAAGTAAAGAAGTGATTCGATTAGTAGATCTTCAAAAAGGTGAAAATGTTCTAGATATAGGGGCGGGAATGGGTCCTGCATCTGTAGAAGCTGCCAGTAGAGGTGCCCATGTTGTAGCCATTGATCCATCTAGATTTATGAGAGCTATTTTGGGTTTTAGAAGGCAGTTCCAAAAAAACCCTGGTCTTATAACAGTAGAAGCAGGTGTCGCAGAAAAAATCCCTTTGTCAAAAGAGTCAACTGACGTTGTATGTGCAGTGAATGCGGTTCATCATTGGACTGATTTGGAAGGCTCCATAAAAGAAATAGCAAGAGTAATTGCACCACGGGGAAGAGTTTTGTTAGTGGACGAAGATTTTACAGACCCTAAACATCCTCAACATGAAACTCATCATGACCATGAAGAAGAAATGACCAAAGTTGATGTTGAATTAATAAAAGGCCTTTTTGAAAGCTGGGGTTTTGAAGCAAAAGGTGAGAAAGTTTTACTTTCAGGTTTACCGGTAAAGTTGATCGAAGCTAATTTCCAATAGGCTTCCTGCTTGATAATTACTTTAAAATATTGGAATTATTTCTACTCAAGAGGAGCCAGCAAAAATGCCACAAATCAAAGCCAACGGTATAACCCTTGAAGTAGAGACAATAGGTAATAGAGAAAACCCTGCAGTGTTGTTGGTAATGGGTCTTGGGGCACAGATGACCGCCTGGCCTGAAGATTTTTGCAAGCAACTTTCCGAACGAGGATATTTTGTTATTCGCTTCGATAACCGTGATGTTGGATTATCAACATGGTTTGACGAGGCAGGTGAACCAAATATGAATAGAACTTACCTATCTTCTCTATTTGGAAGGAAAATAAAGTCGCCTTACTCTTTGTCAGATATGGCTGATGATGCTGTTGGCGTACTGGATTCACTAGAAATAGATAAAGCTCATTTGATAGGAGCGTCGATGGGTGGAATGATCGTTCAAAGATTTGCGTTAAATCATCCTGAGCGTGTTGCTTCTCTTTGTTCAATTATGTCTACTCCGCGTTTTATTAGACCTGAGTATCAACTGACGATGGAACTGATGGAACCTGATTCTGGAACTAGAGAAGGGCGGATAGAAAGTGGCCTTAAATCTGCACGACTCATTCATGGTGAAAAATTTCCTCTTCCAGAAAATCTTCGTGAGCTAGTCGCAACTTCTATTGATCGTGCATGGAATCCCGCAGGAACAACTAGACAATTAACAGCGATCTTGGCTGATGGAGATCGCCGGCCAGAGTTAGAAACACTGTCTATTCAAGCAACTGTGATCCACGGAACCGCTGATCGTTTGGTGCCCCTTAGAGGAGGGAAAGAAACAGCAAAGGCTATTAAAGATTGCCGTCTAGTTGAAATAGAAGGAATGGGTCACAGTATGCCTGAAGAGACTTGGGAAGAAATTTTTCAAGTTTTTGATGATTTAGTAGAGAAATCAAAACTTGATTTTAATTAGAGTATTTATTTCGTTGCATGAGTTATTAGCCAGTTAAAAATCGGATCTGCACCTGGCAACAATTCAGGGTGCCATTGAACAGCAAGAATCTGACTATTTTCAATCTCTATTGCTTCTATAACCTCTTCAGTGGCTTCCCCTCCCGAAGACCAGCCCGTCGCTTTTATTCCTTCACCGATCTTGTCTATTGCTTGATGATGCAGTGAGTTGACTTCGATTTCAGAACCGTAGATTCCTGACAATATTGAATTTTCTCCGAAACGAACCTTGTGATGTCTGTCATCACAGGGCCTGTTGATATTCGCGTGATCTGGAATATCTTGAAAAAGAGTACCCCCTGCGTGAACATTAATTACCTGCAAACCCCTACAAATTCCTAAAACAGGAATGTCGTTTTCAATAGCTCCAGTAAGGATTTCAAATTCATGACTGTCGCGTCCCGGTTCAAATTTACTCAAACTCGGGTCTTCTTCAGGGGAGTGAATTTTTGGGTCCACATCAGCTCCACCACTTAGAACTATCCCATCTAGTTTTGACACAACTTGAGCAGTTGCGTCACGTGGTATGAGTACGGGTATACCTCCAGCCATGCTTACTTGTCGTCCGTAGTTAGTAAAAAAAAGATCTATATCTAATTCCCCTTGAACAGAAAGCACTCCATTTACATCGCTTCCTTTTTTTCGGCGCCCTGTAATACCGATTAGAGGAATTTCGCTCATTTTTTCACCTTCATATCTCTAATCATAAAAGTTTGTTTAGTTTGAGCGCGCTAAAAGTTAATCTTCTTATCAAAAAATTCCTGCATGAGCGAATATGTCCCACCTATTGCATAATCTCGTTATATGGATTCTTCTGCAATCATTATTGTTTTTTTACTTATTGCTCTATCAGCAAGTCTTTTAGTCTCGATAAAAGCAATTAGGAGCCAAAAGGCCTCTTCAAAAGCAGATACTAACGAACCCAATGATAAAGACGAAATGGCATCGATGGTTACGCAATTGACTTCAGAACTTAAAGCTCAAATGGGAGAAGTAGCCACCAAAGCACTTAAAGATAATAATGAACAATTTTTGACTCTGGCCTCTGAAAGAATGAACGTTGTTAAAGAGCAAACAAAAGGTTTGCTTGACCCTTTTACAAAACAGATTGACCAACTAGGAAAAACAGTTAGTGAGCTTCGATCAGCTCACGACAAAGAGAAAGGTGCAGTTGAAACTTTAACATCGAGGATGGGCGAACTAAGCGCTTCTAATGTTGCATTAACTGAAGCATTACGTTCACCTACTGCTCGTGGCGCTTGGGGAGAAAATCAACTTCGTAACGTAATCGAACTAGCCGGTATGGCGCCTTATTGTGATTATGAGGAACAGGCAACTGGTGAAAATAGGAGCGGTAATATTGGAAGGCCAGATGTCAGGGTGAGACTCCCGAATGGAGCACATTTAGCAGTGGATGCGAAAGTTCCTTTGGATGCCTATCTTGAAGCACAAGAGTCTTCTGACCAAGCTGAGATAGAAAGTCATTTGTCTCGTCATGCATCCGCCTTGAGATCGCATGTTAATGCACTAGCAGGTCGCAAGTACTGGGAGCAAAATGATGGCCCTGCACCAGAATTTGTAGTTTTATTCGTTCCAGGGGAATCTTTTCTAGCAGATGCTCTGAGAGTTGATGTGTCACTTTTGCAAGACGCAATGGAAAAAAGGGTTTTACTTGCTTCACCAGTAAATCTTTTGGCCCTTTTGTGGGCAGTTGCGCGCGGATGGCAAGAAGCCCGAATCACTGAACATGCTAAAGAAATAGCAGATCTGGGTGAAGAATTGTACGAAAGAATTGGAACTGTTCTTGGGCATATGGATAAAACAGGACGGGGTCTAAATTCAGCCGTTAATGCTTATAACACCATGATCGGGTCAGTTGATGGACGTTTGATGTCAACCCTTCGAAAATTTCCAGATTTAGGTATTGGTAATGAGGTGATTGATTCTCCAGAGGAATTGGAAACAAAACCTAGAGATTTACAGTCTGAAGAGCTAAAAGGCCTATCTTCTCCCGAAAACTAAATTAAATTCTAAATTCAGAATAATTAAAATTGTGGGTGGTTAAAGCAAAGCGCTAGCCTCATTAAGAAACCGGTAGTTATTGGTTAATCTTCTGTAATAAGAAAATTAGGAGAATTAGATGTCAAATGTAGTACGTTCTGCGATGGTTCAAACAAGGTGGACAGGCGATAAAGAATCAATGATTGACCTTCATGAACAATATCTTCGTGAGGCAGCTAGCCAAGGCGCTCAAATAATGTGTTTTCAAGAGCTCTTCTATGGTCCTTATTTTTGTCAAGTCCAAGAAATTGAATATTACGGCTATGCAGAAGCAATTCCGGATGGTCCAACTGTAAAGCGTTTTCAAGAATTGGCGTCAGAACTTGGGATGGTATTAGTGCTGCCCATGTATGAGAAAGAAAAAGAAGGTTTTTTATACAACACAGCAGCAGTAATTGATGCTGATGGAACTTACTTAGGCAAATATCGTAAAACTCATATTCCGCAGGTTAATGGATTTTGGGAAAAGTTTTATTTCAAGCCTGGCAATTCAGGTTTTCCTGTTTTTCAAACGGCTGTTGGTCGAGTTGGAGTTTATATTTGCTATGACAGACATTTCCCAGAAGGTTGGCGCGCTTTAGGAATGAACGGGGCTCAAATTGTGTTCAATCCATCTGCGACAAGCAGAGGTCTTTCTTCTTACTTGTGGAAACTTGAACAGCCCGCATCGGCGGTTGCGAATATGTATTTCGTGGGAGCAATTAATCGGGTGGGAATCGAGCCACTAGGAGAAAATGATTTTTATGGAACAACTTATTTTGCTGACCCACGAGGCCAGTTCGTCGGAGATGTTTGTTCAGATCAAGAAGAAGAATTGATAATAAGAGACTTAGATTTGGAAATGATCGATGAAGTTCGTAATCAGTGGGCCTTTTACAGAGACCGTAGACCCAGCACTTATGAAGATCTAGTAACCCCCTAGGCTTTGGAGACGGATAAGCATGGCAACTAATTCAGAACTTTTAAAACGTCATTCTGAGGTTCTTCCTTCATGGTTGGCTTTATATTATGACCCTCCAATTTCTATGGATTATGGCGAAGGTAGACATGTCTATGACGTCGAAGGAAACCGCTACCTTGATTTTTTTGGGGGGATTCTCACAACAAGTCTTGGGTACGACATACCTGAAGTGACCAAAGCGATCAATGAACAAGCATCTAAAGTTCTTCATTCTTCAACCTTGTATTTGTCAGAACCAATGATTGAATTAGCAGAACTGATTACGGAATTATCAGGTATACCGGACGCCAGAGTTTTTTTTACTACGTCAGGAACGGAAGCTAATGATGCAGCTTTATTGTTAGCCACTGCGTACCGTCGTTCAAATCAAATTTTGGCACTTAGAAATAGTTATCACGGACGGTCCTTTTCGACCGTAGCAATTACTTCTCATAGGTCGTGGTCGCCCACCAGCTTGAGTGGCTTATCTGTAAATTATGTTCACGGCGGTTATAGATTGCGCAGTCCATTTAATAGCTTTGATGATGAAAACTACACCAACGCCTGCGTCGATGACCTTGTCCAAGTTTTTGACATGATGACATCAGGAGATGTAGCGGCTATGATCGCTGAACCAATCCAAGGTGTAGGTGGTTTTGCTACTCCACCCGACGGTTTCTTCGGCGCAATGAAAAAAGAGTTGGATAATAGAGGTGTTCTATTTATTTCTGACGAAGTACAAACTGGCTGGGGAAGAACTGGAGAAAATTTTTGGGGTTATCAGGCGCATGGAATAGTTCCTGACATGATGACTTTCGCTAAAGGAGTTGGGAACGGTTTAGCTTTAGGGGGGGTAGTCGGCAGGGCAGAAGTTATGGAAGCGATGCCAGCTAACTCCATTTCCACTTTTGGGGGTAACCCCATTGCATCGGCTGGAGCATTAGCCACAATAAATTACATGCTTGAACACGACACACAAAAAAATTCAAAAGAAATGGGCGAAAGATTAGCAAAAGGAATAAGTGAAGCGGTTTCAGATTCGTCTGTGATAGCAGAGACACGAGGAAGAGGTCTTATGCGAGCTATCGAGACCGTAATCCCTGATTCGATTGAACCCAATGCACCAGCTGCAGGTCAACTAATGGAGGCTACTAGGGCTGCGGGTCTGCTTATCGGAAAAGGAGGGCTTTATGGAAATGTTATTCGCATAGCCCCACCGATGACTGTCACAGCAGATGAGATAGATGAAGGAATTGCAATCTTGAATGAGGCTATAAAGGATTTAGATAATTAAAGTCTGAAATGAGGGGAGAGATATGACGACTCTAATAAAAAATGGAACTGTAGTAAGTACAACCGGACGTCATGAAGCAGATGTTCTCATTGATGGAGAGAAAATAGCGGCAATCCTACAACCAGGTACTTCAGCCGCTGTTAGTGCTGAATCTGGAGCGGAAAAAGTCATTGATGCAAAAGGCAAATATGTTGTGCCTGGAGGAATTGATTGCCATACGCATATGGAACTACCTTTTGGGGGTACTTTTGCGTCCGATACTTTCGAAATTGGCACTCGAGCTGCAGCATGGGGTGGAACTACGACAATCATTGATTTTGCGGTGCAGAAATACGGGGAGAATGTTAGAGAATGTCTTGACTCATGGTTTGCCAAGGCTGAAGGCGAGTGTGCGATCGACTATGCATTTCACATGATTTTAGGTGGAGTGGATGATGCGGCTCTAAAGGAAATGGATGCTTTAGTTGATGAAGGTATAACCAGTTTTAAATTATTTATGGCGTATCCAGGCGTTTTTTATAGTGATGACGGCCAAATACTAAAAGTTATGCAGAAAGCTTCAGAAAATGGTGCAATGATTTGTATGCACGCTGAAAACGGTATAGCTATAGATGTAATAGCTGAACAGGCTGCATCACGTGGACAGACTGATCCTATTTACCATGGAATCACCAGACCACCTCGACTCGAAGGTGAAGCTACTAATCGTGCTATTCAATTAGCTCTAGTCGCTGGAGCACCTGTTTATTTTGTTCATCTTTCAGCCAGTGAAGCATTAGAGCGTGTTGCAGAAGCACGAAATGAAGGACATAACGTTTACGCCGAAACTTGTCCTCAATATTTGTACCTAAACCTAGAGGATCACCTTGGAGCACCTGGTTTTGCAGGAGCAGGTTATGTTTGTTCGCCGCCTCTCAGAACAAAAGAACACACACATCACAAAGACCTTTGGAGAGGTCTCAGAACTAATGACTTGGCAGTAGTCTCGACAGACCACTGTCCATTTTGTATGAAAGAACAGAAAGAGCTAGGTCTTGAAGACTTTAGAGCGATTCCCAATGGAATAGGTGGTGTAGAACACCGAATGGATCTCATTTATCAGGGAGTTGTAATGGGAGAGTTGTCTTTAGAACGTTGGGTTGAAACTTGTTCTACAACTCCTGCTCGTATGTTCGGTCTATATCCGCAGAAAGGTGTTATCGCCGCTGGATCTGATGCAGACATAGTTCTTTATAATCCAAGTGCTAAAACACACATTTCGGTAGACACTCATCACATGAGTATGGATTATTCTGCATATGAAGGCTTAGATATAGATGGTCATGTCGACACAGTTATTTCCCGAGGAAAAGTGTTGATAGAAGACAATGCGTATCATGGAGCAAAAGGAGATGGGCGTTACTTGCGTCGCGGTCTTTCTTCATATCTGATTTGATTACTGAAAGTAATTGAGGTTATCTATGCGCAGAATTACACATTTAATTAATGCAAAAAGTTTTGAATCTACTTCTGGAAACGTGGGCCCTATTTATAACCCTGCTACAGGGGAACAAACAGGAGAAGTAGATCTCGCTTCGGTTGAGGAAGTTGATCTTGCAGTTGAATCGTCTAAACATGCTTTCCAAGAATGGGGGAATGTTTCTATTGCTAGGAGAGTAAAACTTTTACATAATTTCAGGAATCTAGTGATTCAAAATGAAACAGAGATCGCTTCCAGATTGACAGAAGAGCATGGGAAAGTATCTGATGATGCAAGAGGAGAGGTTGCTAGAGGGATCGAGAATATTGAGTTTGCTTGTGGATTTGCGGATTCTTTAAAAGGTACCTATAGCGAACATGCGTCAACGGGTGTGGATGTTTATACGGTGAGGCAACCTCTTGGTGTCTGTGCAGGAATAACACCGTTTAATTTTCCTGCCATGGTGCCGTTGTGGATGATTCCTAACGCAGTTGCTTGTGGCAATACGTTTATTTTGAAACCATCGGAAAGAGATCCGTCTGCTCCAAGACTTCTGATTGAATTGGCACAAGAAGCTGGGTTCCCATCAGGTGTAGTTAATTTAGTCAATGGTGACAAAACTGCAGTTGATAGATTATTGGAACACCCAGATATTTCTGCTGTTAGTTTCGTGGGATCTACCCCAATAGCTAAATATGTTTATTCGACAGGTACTTCTAAAGGTAAGCGAGTCCAGGCTCTTGGTGGAGCTAAAAATCACATGTTGGTTTTACCTGATGCTGATTTGGATCTCGCGGCAGATGCTGCAGTCTCAGCCGCCTATGGTTCAGCAGGTGAAAGGTGTATGGCCATTTCAGTGGTAGTCGCGATCGGAGATATCGCCGACCCATTAACAGAAGCCATCAAGTTGAGAATGGAAAAGTTGGTGATCGGTCCAGGAAAAAATCCAGATTCAGAAATGGGACCGTTGATAACAAGAGAACACCGAGACAAAGTTGCCAGCTATATCGAAGCAGGAGAAAATGAAGGAGCGAGTCTTGTCGTTGATGGACGTGAACAGGTTTTCGACAATGAAGGATTCTTCATTGGCGTGTCACTTCTTGACCATGTAACAACTGACATGAGTGTTTATAAGGACGAGATTTTTGGACCCGTTCTTTCTGTTGTAAGAGCCGACAATTACAACCAAGCGGTGGAAATGATTTCAAGCAATCCCTACGGGAATGGTGCCGCAATTTTTACTCGCGATGGAGGCACAGCACGACAATTCCAGCAAGATGCTGACGCTGGGATGGTGGGAATAAATGTTCCAATACCAGTTCCAGTTGGGTACCACTCTTTTGGAGGATGGAATGATTCTCTCTTTGGAGATACGACCATGTATGGGCCTGAGGGTTTAAATTTCTTTACGAGACCCAAAGTGATTACCAGCAGATGGCCTGACCCGACGACCAGTCAGGTGGACCTAGGTTTCCCACAAAACAACTGAAATCAACAAAGGAGATAAGAATGGATTTTGGTGTTGTTCTTCAGACAGACCCACCAGCATCGAGGGTCATTGAGCTAACAACTAGAGCTGAACAATTGGGATTCTCTCATGGCTATACATTTGATAGTCATGTTTTATGGCAAGAACCTTTTGTAATTTTTAGTGCGATGCTTGCTTCTACTAAAACAATGAAAGTTGGGCCAATGGTTACAAATCCTGGCACGCGCGACTGGACAGTTTTAGCTTCTTTATTTGCGACTTTAAATGACATGTATGGTGAACGAACAATTTGTGGAATTGGTAGAGGCGATTCTGCTATGAGAGTAATTGGTTACCCTCCATGCAATTTGGCGACTCTCGAAGAGTCAATTGGTGTAATTAAAACTCTTGCAGAAGGTGGTGAAGTTGAGTACAACGACACAACACAGTCGCTTCCTTGGAGAAGCGGCGGTTCTTTGCCGGTATGGATGGCAGCGTATGGGCCCAAAGCTCTAGCTTTGTGTGGTCGGGTATGTGATGGATTCGTTCTCCAATTAGCCGATCCACAAATTGCCGAGTGGACAATAAAAGCTGTGAAACAATCCGCAGAGGAAGCCGGTCGTGATCCTGATGAATTAACTATTTGTGTAGTCGCTCCTGCGTATGTAGGAGACGATTTGCCTCATCAGAGAGATCAGGTGAGATGGTTTGGCGGCATGGTAGGCAACCATGTAGCAGATCTAGTCAAACGGTACGGATCAGATGGATCTTTAGTTCCTGAAGCTCTGACTGAATATATAAAAGCTAGAGAAGGCTATGACTACTCTGAGCACGGGAGGGCCGGAAATACTCACACAGATTTTGTCCCAGATGAGATTATTGATCGCTTTTGTATTCTTGGTGATGTGTCATCTCATATTGAAAAACTCTCTGAATTGAAAGACTTAGGGGTCGATCAATTTGCAGTTTACTTAATGCATGATCAGAAAGACGAGACGTTGGAAGTCTATGGTCAGAGTATTATTCCAGTTTTCAATAAGTAGAAATTTAGTGTTGTTGTTAAAAGCTTTGAGAGGTGAGTGTGACTAAAAGAAAGGCTCTTAGAACAGCTTTTACATTGTTAGTTACTCTCGTTCTATTTGTACTCTTGTGGGAGGGTTACAAATGGGTTGGCCAACAGACGGATGACCACTGGCCTGGCACACAATTTGGCTTGCCAGTTTCAACTGATGATTTAACCATGCCTCATGCAGGCGATATTTTTAATGAATTGACTGACGAAATTCGTGCAGGCCGTGAAACTCTTCCTATGGCTGTTTATCTCGCCAAAAAAGCAGCCTTTACTTTCTTAGAGGCGGCTATTGGTTTTTCACTGGGGGTAATAGTCGGATTGATGCTAGCGATTTTCATGTTGAGATGGAGATTTGCTGAGAGAGGGTTTTTGCCTTGGATAAATGTTTCCCAGACAGTTCCATTAATCGCATTAGCCCCAATAGTAGTTACTTGGGCTCGCCTCCAGGGATACCCTGACATGGTTGGAATATCGCTTATAGCGACTTATCTGACCTTTTTCCCAGTTGCGGTAAGTGGCTTGAGGGGTCTTCAATCACCTGACAGCAGTGATGTTGAACTGATGCGTTCCTACGCTGCGTCATGGTCGTCCACGCTAATCAAACTTCGGCTACCTGCAGCTAGACCTTTTCTTTTTCCAGCGTTTAAACTTGCGGCTACGTTAAGTGTCGTAGGTGCAATTGTCGGTGAAATTTCTATCGGGACCAAAACTGGTTTAGGAAGAGCCATTTTGGATTTTGCACAAAGATATTCGGTCTGGCCAGAAAGACTTTATGCCTCTGTCATAGCAGCTTCCTTGTTGGGTCTATTCGTTTTTGGACTTGTTAACGCTGCGGAGTGGTTAGTTATCAAAAAAGGAAGAGAGGTTCTCAAGTGAGAGAAAACAGTGAAATCTTGGAAGAAGCTGTTTCTATCAGAGCAGCTGACAAAGTGTTTAATCCAGACAGCGATAATGAAGTTCAAGCTTTATTAGGAATTGATCTTGATGTGAAAGAAGGTGACTTTATTTCACTTATCGGTCCTTCAGGTTGTGGCAAATCGACTCTTTTGAGATTAATTGCCGATTTACTTACCCCAACAGAAGGGGAGGTGAAAGTTTTTGGCAAGACAGCCAATCAAGCAAGACTAGATCAAGATTATGGCATGGTCTTTCAACATTCCGGCCTGTTTGACTGGAGAGATATTTCGGCAAATATTGAATTACCACTCGAGCTTAAAGGATGGTCTAAAGCCGACCGGCAAGCACGCTCTGGGGAAATGTTAGAACTAGTCAGACTAGAGGAATTTAAAGATCATTATCCGAGACAATTGTCAGGTGGTATGCAACAACGTGTTTCAATAGCTAGAGCTCTGTCTTTTGAACCGCGCTTATTGCTAATGGACGAACCTTTTGGAGCTTTAGATGAAATGACTCGAGAGCACATGCAGGTTGAACTACTAAGAATATGGCGTGAAACAGGAACCACTGTTGTATTTGTCACGCACTCAATACCCGAAGCAGCGTTTCTTTCCTCGAAAGTAGTTGTGCTCTCCCCAAGACCGGGGAGGATCCATTCTGAGATAACAGTTGATTTAGGTGACCGCACCGATGAAACCCGCGAAGACCCTGAATTTTTTAAAGCCACGACAGAAGTGCGTGAAGCCCTCCGAGCAGTAGAGGCTGGTTGATGAAAAATCTTAGGCTGGCCTCTGTTCTACCCCCAGTGCTTGTTGGCATTACTGGTTTGGCTATGTGGGAAGGGGCAGTCACAGTTTTTAAAATTAAAGAATTTTTGTTGCCGAAACCTTCATCTATTTGGTCCCAGTTAATCGATGAATGGGGAGTTTTGAGACACGCCACCTGGGAAACCGGGAAAATCGCAGTAAGTGGACTATTAATTGGAATATTATTAGGTGTTTTACTTGCTTTGATAACGAATCGTTTCAAAGTTTTAAATGATGGATTGACTCCCTTTGCGATTGCAATAAATGCAACTCCTATTGTTGCGCTGGCTCCTATTTTTAATGTTTGGTTCGGCCTCACAGGAACATTCAGCAATCAGGCTGTAGTAATCGCAGTTGTTTTCTTTCCGGTTTTCATTAATACAGCAAAAGGTCTTAATGAAGTTCACCCTAACGAAATCGAGTTAATGCATTCTTACGCCTCGGGAGATTGGACCATTTTACGCGAAGTACGAATACCCAATGCATTGCCATTTTTCGCTAATTCACTTCGATTAGCCGCCCCTTTATCAGTTATTGCCGCAATTGTTGCAGAATATTTCGGTGGACCTCAAGACCGTATTGGCAATGTCATCACATCTAGTGCAGGATTTGCTAAATATGATGTAGCGTGGGCCGCCATAGCAATGGCATCTGGATTGGGGCTATTGTTGTTTGGTAGTGCTCTCGTTACTGAGAGATTAAGTATGCCTTGGCGTATTTCAGGGGATATAAAAGATAACTAACCCGGGAGGGGGAGGAAATAAAGAATGAATAAACGTTTTATTAAAGGAGTGGTGGCGTTGGTAGCAGCGGTGTCACTTCTTGCTACGGCGTGTGGCTCGGATGAAGCTGCTGTGGGTTCGGGTGATTGTGACTCTGTAGACTCAGTTAGTCTTCAACTCCAGTGGGTGACTCAAGCCCAATTTGCTGGCTATTTCGCTGCAGTTGATAGAGGTCTATATAACGACTATTGCTTGGATGTAACAATCCTTGAAGGCGGCGTAGATATCGTTCCACAACAACAGTTGGCTTCCGGAGCAGTTGATTTTGCTATCTCTTGGGTGCCAAAGGCACTTGTTTCTCGTGAACAAGGAGCGGATATCGTCAACGTTGCTCAAGTATTTCAAAGATCAGGAACACTCCAAGTTTCTTGGGCGGATGCGGGGATTGGAACCGATCCAGAAAACCTAAGAGGCAAAAAAGTAGGTAACTGGGGTTGGGGCAACGAGTTCGAACTCGTTGCAGGCCTTAGAGATGCTGGTGTAGAAGACGGATCCTACGAAATGATAGGCCAAAGCTTCGACATGATGGCTTTGTTGAATAGAGAAATAGATGCAGCTCAAGCAATGATTTACAACGAGTACGCTATGGTTCTTGAAGCTAAGAACCCAGCAACTGGTCGTCTTTACGAAGCGTCAGATCTAGCAGTAATTGACTGGAATGATGTAGGAACAGCGATGCTTCAGGATGCAATCTGGGCCAGCGGCGAGCGTCTGGCAGCAGACCCCGCTTACAGGGATATAACTACTCGGTTTGTAGCTGGATCTCTTGAAGGTTGGGCGCACTGTCGTGACAACGCTGACGACTGTGTAAATGCAGTGCTAGATAATGGTTCAGCACTAGGAACATCGCATCAAGCATGGCAGATGAATGAGATTAATAATTTGATTTGGCCATCACCAGACGGTGCAGGAATGATCAACTCTGACGCTTGGGCGCAGACAGTAGATGTAGCTACATCTTCTGGTGATCTTCAAGCAGCTCCTGATTCAGGTGCTTATACAAACGATTACGTTGAGGCTGCTCTAGACCTTTTGAAAGGTAAGGGCATTCAAACCTTTGGAAGCGGTTGGCAACCAAAGAGCGTCACTCTTACTGAAGGTGGCGAATAGTTTAATTACTTAACAAAGTAAAACAGCCCGGCCATTAATGGCCGGGCTGTTTCGCGTTTATTCAAATTTTTTCTAAAAAATACTCTCAAGTGTCACGGCGACTCCGTCTTCGTCATTGGAAGGAGCAATAAAATCAGCTGCCTCTTTCACCGAAGGTTCAGCATTTGACATTGCATAGCCACAACCTGCCCATTTGAGCATTTCAATATCATTTTGTTCATCGCCGAAAGCCCAAGTTTTCGTAGAATCAATTTTTAAATGCTTGGTGAGTTTTTCGAGTGCAGTTGCTTTATTGACACCAATTGTTCCAAACTCAAAAAAATCTAAACCTGAGCTAGAAATTTCTACATTATTTCCAACCACTTCACTGATTAGTCGACCGAGAGTTGGAATTTCATAGTCATCATGCCAAGCAAGAATTTTCCTAACAGGTCTAGCATCAAGATTCAATACATCATCTATAGGTTCTCCAATTGGGACTCCAGATGGTAAACGTTCAGCGAGACCATATTGCGCTTTAACTCCACGTTGAAATTCATAAGCAAAAGCGACACCAGGTATTTTCTCACGAAGACTTTTTACAAGACTCTCAGGCAATTCAGGGGGGAGAAATATATCTTCAAGTATCTCTTCACTTGGCAACTGAACTGTCATCGCTCCGTTTGAACACACAACAAAGTCAACTTCACCTAACTTTTCGACACAATCAAATGCAACTATCAAAGGTCTTCCAGTAGCAACCACTATCTTTATGTTTGCTGACCTTGCTTTCGCAATTGTTTCACACGTTTTTTCCGAGAGAGAACCATCAGACCTAGCAAGAGTCCCATCTACGTCAATTGCTACAAGTTGAGGCCTATCAGATTCTCTATCGTTCACTTGGAAAGTTGATCCCTGTAAGTTGCAAGATCAAAATAATCTCGCCAAAGCGTAATTTTGCCATTCACAACTTCCCAGACTCCACAAACTGGAATCTCGATCCAATTACCACCCATTTCAAATCTGTCTAAACGTTCATTAAAAACCAAATTCCCAGTACTGGAGGCACGGTGTGTAGGCCAATCAACATTTGAACAATTTTCAATCATGGGTCCTAACATTTCTTTAACAGCTTTTGCTCCAAAGACCTTTCCCATAGGGACATTGTCGTATTCACACTCCTCATCAAGAAGCGAGATAGCAGAATCTATATCTCTTTTTTCAAGCGATGATATAAATGCTTCTACAGTTTCTAAAGGTGTCATTTTTTCTCCTAGTTTTCACGATTAGTTTTAAGATGATTTTTTGTCTTGATATTGAACGGTTCGATGTGTTCTACCACCCGAAACTAATATATTTTGGCCCGTTATCCATGATGACGCATCTGAAGATAAAAAAACCACTGCAGTAGCAATGTCATCGGGAACCCCTAGGCGTCCCAGAGGTATTGATGCAGCAATTTGTCTTGCTTTTTCTTCGTTCACATCCACCATTTCTTGATAGGCCTCAGTTATTACCGGCCCTGGTGAAACAGCGTTAACACGAATGTTTCTTTCTGCTAGTTCTAGAGCAAAAGTTTCTGTCATATTCAGCATCCCGGCTTTTGCAGCTGCATAAGGGCCAGTGAAGGCAGATCCTCTCATGCCGGCACCCGAAGAAATATTTATGATACATCCTCCTTCAGGCATTCGATTAGCTGCAGCTTTTGACCCCTGAAACGCAGTAGTTAGATTTAAATCAAGTTGGCTTGAAAAGATTTCATCTGGAGTGTCAAGGAGAGTTCGATTACGTTTTTCATCAGTACCACCTACGTTATTCACCCAAATATCTAGACTTCCAAAAGCATCAACACAGGCATCACCTATAGTTTCAGATCCTATTTCCCTTATATCTCCGACTACTTCAATTGCTTCGCTACCTAGATCACGAACCATTTGGGCCGTTTCAGACACGTCACTTTCTCTTCGAGCATTTATTACGAGGTTTGCTCCAACATCAGCTAATGCCAGAGCAATACCACGACCAATACCTTGCCCGGAGCCTGTAACAACTGCGGCTTTATTATCAAGTTGAAATTTTTTTAGTGTGTTCACGCTAGAGAGGTTACGCTCAAGACCCATGGATTCAACAAAGCAGAGACTAGAAAATAAAGTAAGTGTTGTAATAGGTGGCGCCACAGGTTTTGGTAGAGCCACCATTAAACTTTTTGCGGATCAAGGAGCCAAAGTCATAGTGGTGGGCAGGCGCGCAGAACTAGCCGAACAGGTAGGGCAAGAATTTGGTGGAAAAGGTTTTGGGTGTGACGTAGTTGAAGATGAACAAGTAATTAATCTTGTGAACTCAATTATGGAAGAAGAAGGAACAATTGACGTAGTAGTAAATTATGCGGGCTATCAAGAATCGAAAAGGATCCGCGAACTAACCCCTGACCATGTTCGACCCATGGTTGAAGTTCAGTTGATAGCCGCTATGCAGGTAATTCAGCATTTTGGAAACGCTATGGCATCGAGTGGCGGTGGATCGATCATATCAACTTCATCTTTGACGGCTCACAACCCTTCTACAGGGCATCCTGTTTATGCTGCATGTAAACGTGGACTTGAATATTTGACTGAAATTGCAGCTCTAGAATATGGGCCAGACCAAGTGAGAGTCAATTGCATTGCTGCTCATTTAATTGAGACCCCAATGACAGAAGGAATTTTTCAAAATCAATTGGTGATTGAGGCAGCACGCCTTCAAACACCTTTGGGAAGAATGGGAAGTGTCGAGGATATAGCAAATGCAGCTCTTTTTTTAGCTTCAGAAGAATCTGGTTATATTTCGGGTCAAACCATAGTTGTAGATGGAGCAGCGTCTACACAGAAACTTCCCTCAGCTTTCGATATAGAGTATTTAGCTTCGGCGCGACCGGAATTGTTGGAATAGTTTTAATTCCATTTGACTCTAAGTTCCGTAAATCCACGAAGAATAAATGGTGGAGTCATAGGGGGATCTTCCAAAACTTTAAATGTTGTATTTGATGTAACAATTTTCTCTAGGGCTAAACGAGCTTCTAATCGTGCTAGAGGAGCTCCTATGCAATAGTGAACGCCCCACCCGAAAGCAAGATGTTGTCTAGCAAGTCCTGGATCGCGGTCAAACCTAATTGAGTCAGGATCATTCCACATTTCCGGATCTCGATTGGCAGAAGCAAACATAGCTTGGAGCTTTGTTCCTGTAGGAATCATCGAGTCTCGAACTGGACAAGTTTCTGAATTAGTTCTAAACAACCCTTGAACCGGTGAGTCGAAACGGAGAAATTCTTCGACGGCAGTTTCAATCAAATGCGGCTTATTTTTTAGACTTTCGAGTAATTCTGGTTGTGAGGAAAGTCGGTAAACCATAAGAGCGAGAAGGCTCGCAGTCGTTTCGTGTCCGGCAACAAGAAGTTGGTGCCCTAAACGTTGAATTTCTCTTCTTGAAAGATCCCCTTTTGAAAAGGCAATTGTCATTGTTGAAATAGCATCCTCAGGGAGTTGATCACCTTGATTTATTAACATGAGTCTCGTTTCAACAAGATCGTCGATATAGGCCCATAGCTCCTGGTTAGCTTTATCAACAAGCTTGAGATCACCACCCCCTAGACCGGCAACAATATCGTCAGCCCATCTATGGAATTTTTCTCGATCATTCGGATTAACACCAAGAATTTCAGCTATTGCGAGTGCGGGAAAAGGAAATGCGAAAAGTTCCACAAAATCTCCTTCTCCGGGCTTTTCGAAAGTTTCCCAGAGGTCGTTACAGATTGTTCTAAGTCTTTTTTCAAGGAGACGCATCTTTGAAGGAAGAAAAACTTCTCTAAGTACTCGACGTTGACGAGCGTGATCAGGATCGTCAGTTGATCCTAAAACACCGCCTTTTTGATAAAAAACACCAGGACCATCTGAATTGCCCCACAGTTCTGGAGATTTTAAAATTCCAAGGACATCATCATGTCTGCTAACAACGTAAAAAGGTGGATCAAAATTTTCTTCATAATGAAGAGGGCATTCTTCACGCAAAATTCGATGACCATCAGAAGGCTCTAGATCATTAGCTCTTTCTACGTGCGAATATGACATAGTTCTAGGTTTGTTTCTTCGGCTCACGACTCCAATTAATGTCAAAGTCCTGTGCCACATCCAAAACAGTTAATGCCCGCCCCATCCCAACGCAAAAACCTATTGTGACAGTTAGCTCCAGAATTTCTTCTTCACTGAAATGTTCTTTTAAGCGAATAAAAAACTCGTCATTAATAGATTTATGATCAAGAGCAAAACACTCAGCGTATTCGATTGCTAATTTTTCACGAATTGTAAAAGATTGATTCTCTTCATATAAGTGAACTGAATGGTAGTGATCTTCATCAAATCCTTGCTCCATCGCCGATGCAGCTCTCGTATTCAGTCATATATCGCACGAGTTTAATTGCGCGATCCGCATCCTAGCGGCTTCACGTTCACGGACAGGTAGACCACTCTCTTCGTAAACAGCTTTACTTAAAGCATGCACCCCTTTACCCATGTGGGGCGCTATCGACCAGACCCTACTGACCTCGTGTCCTTCGCCTTCAGGAATTTCTATACGCGCCATATGTACAATCTCCTTTCTAGTGATAGTTTTTCATGAACTTATTAAATAGAAATAGTTGAGCCTAAAAATATCAGAATAAAGGAAGTTCAAATGGAAAGCTGGATTACAGATAGCCCATTTAATGAAAGATTTCGTTATTACACACGCGGAAACGCAGATGAAGTAGGTCCAGATCCATGGAGTCCACTTGGTTGGACCTTGGCTTGGGAGAAAGGTTGCTGCCCGGGGGTTGCTGGCGGATACGTAGAGTATGGAGTTTTTGATTTGGATGAATTTCCCCATGAAGCACGTAGCACTTTTGGACTTTGGGGAGGATATTTCTATAACTGTCTCTCAATGACTTGGGTTTTCGGAGTTCGAATGCCTGGAGCCACTCCAGAAGCAATAAATTTAGCGTATTTTGGTGAACGTTCCGATGTCCCCGAGTATGAAGAACACCCTGAAGATATTAAAGAAGAAGCTGAGGAACTGGTGGCTGAGAGTATGGCCTGGGTAATGAGCGCTGATGATTACCCAATGATGGAAGAAAGATCCAAAGTAGCTCGAGAAGCTGTGAAAAATCGCCCAAATCACAGTGAGTCATCTAATGAAGAGCTAGTTAGATATGCACGCGAAATGGTTGAGCTACTTGAATACGTTTGGGTGCCATCTTGTGTAGCAGCATTAGCCTGTTCGCTTGGGCCGGGTGCGGTGCAGGCTATTTGTGATGGAATTGGACGTTCTGATGATGCCGTGAAGCTTATGTCTGCAGTTGGAGACGTTGAGTCTGCGGGCGCTTCATTCCGTATGTGGGATTTGAGCAGAATCATTCGAAACTCAGAAGAACTCACAACTATTTTTGATGATGGCAGTGATGGAGCTTTAGAAAAAATAAAATCTTTAACCTCCAACGATGCTAAAAGTTTTGTTACTCATTGGGAAGAACTGATAGAAGAGTGTGGCCATCGTGGACCTAACGAATGGGATATGAGGTCCCATTCCTGGGCGACAAAGCCGGAATTAGCACTTGGGATGTTGGAGAGATTACGTTTCCAAGAAGACGATAAATCACCTCATTTAGCTTCTATAAAGTCAGCAGAAACACGAGAAAAACTCACTGCAGAAGTATTAGATCTCGTAAAAGATGATGAAGAAACGCACGCTAGTCTTGCTGCAGCAATAAAATCGGCTGCTCTTTTCTTTGGGTATAGGGAAATGGGTAAAAATGCTGCTATTCGATCAGTTCATGAAGCAAAGCTAGCAATGATGGAACTAGGTACAAGAATGGTGACGGTGGGCGCGATTGATGACCCTCAGCAATTGTTTATGGTTACCGAATCAGAGCTTGATGATTTTATTGCTGACCCTATTTCAATGAGAGATACAATTTTAGAAAGAGATAAAGATTTTGCGTATTTGCATGAAGTTGAACCGCCTTACATAGTTGATGGAAGAGTTGGCATACCACCTATTTCTGAATGGCCTAAGAGAGGTTTAAGCAAATCTGATCCTGCAGAAGTAGGAGAAGTGTTGCAGGGTAGCGCCGGTTCCCCAGGTATCGCTACCGGCACAGCAAGGGTAATTTTAAATCCTAATGATGCTTCATCGCTTCAACCAGGTGATGTCATGATCGCCCCCACAACTGATCCAGCATGGACCCCATTATTTATGACAGCCTCGGCAGTGGTTGTAAACGTTGGAGCAGTTGCCAGCCATGCAGCGATTGTAAGTAGAGAGCTAGGAATCCCTTGCGCCGTGTCAGTGGCTGATGCAACTGATCGTATAAGAGATGGCTCTACTATTACGGTAGACGGTTCAACAGGAACTGTGACAATCGTTAGCTAGTTAAAAATTTACTCCGTGAAATAGCCACCGTCTGGGTGAAGGATTTCTCCGGTCATATATGACGACTCGTCAGATGCAAGGAAAAGAGCAGTATTTGCTACTTCAACTGGAAGACCTCTTCGACCCATCGGAACGCTCTTAAGCGCTTCTTCGACTCTTTCAGGAGGTGCGATTTCAAAAATGGTAGTCATGTGGGTTTCAATAAAACCTGGTCCAATCGCATTAACCCTAATGTTGGCAGGAGCAAGTTCACGAGCGGCTTTTTTAGTAAGCATCCAAACTCCAGCTTTTGAAACAACATACGGAGTCGGTCCCGCATCTGGATGTTTTGCGGCAATTGATGCGAGAGTAATTATTGAACCTCCTTTATTCTGTTCGGCCATAACTGCGGCAGCTGACTGAAGTGCGAAATAGGTTCCTGTCAAGTTCACATCCAAAACTTTTTGCCATTCTTCAAGGCTTCCATCTATGAATGCTTGTACAGGATTTTCTATTTCTTGAGCGCGCTTTACTGCCATTTTTACTTCGGCTTCTCGATCACCCGAAAGATAATCTTGATGTGTAACCCCAGCGGCAGTTACAAGAACATCAACTGAACCAAATTCTGCTAAAGCAACATCGATCATTTCTTGATTCTCGAGGCGGTTAACGGCATCAAGACTCACATAAGTTGCTTTCCCACCAGCATTTTGAACCATCTTTACAGTTTCTAATCCTGACTCTTCGAGCATGTCCGCAATAACTATTCCCTTTGCCCCTTCTTGAGCAAATCGTAAAGCTGTAGCTCTTCCAAGACCATTTGCACCACCTGTTATGACAGCAACTTTTTCACTCATTCTCCCCATGGCTTAACCTTACATCGGCTTCAAGTCGACTTCTGTATCTAGATTGCGTAACCTAACGTTATGACAGTTGAAGAAACCGAACACGACGAAACGCCTTCTTTGTTAGATCATAAATGTCCCGTAGCAACAAATTTTATGGACCATAAGGTTCAGAGTGAACCTTGGGATTTCATAGCCGAATTACATGAAAGTTGCCCCGTGCATAGGGTATCTGAAACAGGAGTTTGGCTTATGGTCAACTATGAAGCTTCAAAGGAAGCTTTATTGACACATGAAATTTTTTCCAGCACCGTTCGAGCAGCTTCAGGACATCAAGCAGAAAAACTTCGCCTCCATCAAGAAATTCTTAGCAAAGAAGGATGGGGACACGTACTGACTTTGCAACGCACAGATCCACCTGTGCATACCCACTATCGCAAGCTTATAAATCGCGTTTTCACTCCAAGAAGAGTAGCGGCAATGGCACCGAATATTGATGCTGTAGCGAACTCTCTAATCGACGCATTCGTCGATTCGGGAGAATGTGAATTTGTAAATGAATTCGCTATGCCTCTCCCGGGAATAATCATTACTGAACAATTGGGGCTTGACAGAAGTCAGATTTACACATTTAAAAAGTGGGCAGACGCGATGCTTGCTCCCTCAATGCGACTACTTACAGAAGAAGAGATTAGAGAAGTAGCAGAAATAGAGCTGGAAGCTCAAAGACATTTTGCACAAGAGTTTGAAAAGAGGCGTCAAAACCCTTCAGATGATTTAATTTCGGCATTGGTGAATTCACACGAAGAGGGTGAGGAACCACTCACAATCGCTGAATTGCAAAACTTGATGCATCAGTTAATTACTGGGGGTTTTGAAACTACGACTAGTGCATTGGCGCACGGTATTTGGTTATTAATTGAATACCCAGAGACGCAAAAAATGCTTAGAAGCAATCCTGAGCTTATCGAAAACTTTATAGAGGAAGCTTTGCGATTTTGGAGCCCTGTTCAAGGCTTGGCACGTATGACCACTGAAGATACCGAGGTTTGTGGTACCACAATTCCTTCTGGTTCTATGGTTTCGGTCCGATACGGAGCAGCTAATCGGGACCCAGAACAATTTGAGAATCCGGAAAAATTCGATATCACACGAAAAGATAACGGCGGACATTTAGCTTTTGGATTTGGTGCACATTTTTGCCCCGGGGCTTCCCTTGCTCGTCAAGAATTAAAGAGTTCATTTACAGCTTTGCTGCAACGTAGCGAATGGTTTGAATTCGCTAAACCTTTATCAGATCCGGCTCACGAACCTAGTTTCTTTTTGCTCCCTCTGGAAGAGATGCACATAAAAATCAAATAGGTAAAAAACCTACTTATTATAAAGTTGCGAAAAAGTTTCCTGGATGTCATTTACTAGTAAGGATGGTTGCTCGGCTGCACTAAAGTGTCCACCTGCGGGCATTACTGTCCATCGTAAAAGATTTGTTTTTTCCTCAACTATTTTTTTTGGGAGCGCCACTACGTCTTTGGGAAAAATCGCGTAAGCAGTTGGAGATTCAATTACTGGTTGACGACCGTGAGCTAGTGGCCAAGGTTTATTAAAGTGCTCAAAATACATTCTTAGTGATGAAGTTATTGCCCCTGTGCACCAATACAAAGATGCGTTGGTGCACAAGTCTTCCCGCGAAAAAACTGACTCAATATCACCGTTGTTGTCACTCCAATTATGCCTTCGTTCCCAGAGCCAAGCGGCTGTACCTGCCGGAGAGTCAATTAAAGCGTGAGCTAAAGTATGGGGATCATTTGTATGGACTGCAAGATGACTTTTTAATGATGGTGCTGCTTCGTCCGCTCTGTCTCTCAAATCTTTTTCTTTCGGATCCCAATAGTGATCAGATATTTCACTCCTTATGAGCCCAGGTACAACAGGTAACCCGAGATGGACACCAATGACGTTGTCGCTATATGCATGACCCAGATGCGCAGTTATAAGAGACCCCCAGTCTCCGCCATGTGCTGCATAACTTTCATATCCAAGCACTTCAGTCATCAGTTTGTTCCAAAGATATGCAACGGTTGGGACATCTACTCCGGCCTTTGTTAGTGGCGTAGAGAATCCAAAACCGGGGAGTGAAGGCACAATTACGTCAAACGACGGGGATCCTTTTTCTTTAGGAGATGAGAGTGGAGTTATTACCTCACGAAAATCCCAAAAAGTCCATGGCCATCCATGGGTTAAGATGATTGGAATTGAATTGCTTTTAGTTCCCTTTGATCTAAGAAAATGGATACTTATTCCTTCTATTTCAACTTTAAAGTGCTCATAACGACGCATTTCTTGAACTACTTTTTCCCAACTCCATGTATTTGCCCAATAGTGAATCATTTCGCGCAGCCACTTGTTTGGGACACCGTATTTCCAATCATCTTCACCAATTGTGTGCGGCCAACGAGTATTCAAAAGACGCTTTTTTAGTAAATTCAAGTCTTCTTCACTTATGTCAGGGCTGAAACTTTCTATTTCCATGAGATTTTTATCAGATCGATTAACTACGTTTTAAGCAAAGACTGATCGTGTTATCCATTCAGCTACCATGGCAGGCTTGTTTTGCCCTTCTATTTCCACGGTGATAGTTCTAGTTATATTCACAGCAGTTGGTTCTTTCAGTTCTACTGAAGATATTTTGCTTTGAGCTCTTATTCGCGCACCCGCTAGGACAGGGTTAATAAAACGGATTTTTTCGAAACCATAGTTTATTCCCATTAGCTGGCCTTCCATTTTTGGAATCGCAACCGGGAGGCTTGCTGTCAGATGAACAAGAAGGGAAAGAGAAAGGAAACCGTGAGCTATTGTTCCTCCAAAAGGTGTTTCTGCTAAAGCTCTTTCTGGATCAACGTGAATGAATTGATGATCAATTGTTGCATCAGCAAAGTCATTAATCCGGTTCTGATCAACTTCAAACCATTCTCCATAGCCCTGATCAGCGCCTTCAAGCTCTTTTAGGTTGTTGAAAGCAGTTTGTAAGTTTGAAGACATTTTACTCTCCTCTAAGATTTTTAACATTTTACAAGTTTCTATCATGCCCGATCTAGACACTTACCTGCTACTAATGCGATTATTAGGTATGGATGCTTATAAGGCTGTTATAGAAAAACGTGATAAAAGAGAATTTGAGAATCTCCCAATTCCTGAAGAAATTTTGTTGAAAGTATTGCAAGCAACAAGGATGGCGGGAAGTGGCAAAAATAGACAAACGGGTCGAATCGTAGTTGTCGCTGAACAAGAAGGTAGAAATTCGGTTGCTGAAAGTGGTGATTTTGGTGATTGGGTCAAAGATGCGGCTGTAGCGCTGGTGTTTGCTATTCACTCAGATGGTGGGCTTAGGCCAGATTTTGATATTGGAAGAATGGCACAGAACGCAATGATTGTTGCTAATTCTGAAGGTTTATCTAGCTGTCCAATGACTGTTTATCGTCAAAAAGAACTTAAAGCTGCCTTAAGTATTCCTGATGAGTATGACGTGCCGATGGTTATAGGTATGGGTTTTCCTGCCAATAGTTCTAAAACGTCGCGATCTCATCCACGGATACCACTTGAGGACATGATTTATAGAGAGACTTGGGGAAGTATTTAAACAAATAAAGATTTTTATAGAAGGTTTGTGCTGACAGTTAAATTTGTTTACCCATAGTTTAAAATTAAAGTACAGATTGTTAGGAGGTGTGTTATGAGTAAAGAGCGTTTAGTAGCTTTTGGTCAAAGAGGACTCAGGCACTTCCAAAATGGGACTCAAGATCGTGTAGATCAAATCTTTCAGGTTCCGGCTGAAAATTATACAAATTCCGATAAATGGAATTTAGAAATGAAAAATGTTTTTCGTCGACTACCTCTTGTTTTGAGTTGCTCATCAGAACTTAGTGAACCAGGTTCTTATCATTCAATTGAGATTTTAGGAGTCCCTGTTTTGGTAACCCGAGGAGAAGACAGAGTTATAAGAGCATTTCTAAACTCTTGCACGCACAGAGGGTCAGTGGTTGTTCCAGAGGGCACAGGATCTTCGAGACGTCATGCTTGCCCTTATCATGCATGGACATACAATTCTCAAGGTGAATTAGTTGGAGTTTATGAAGAGGAGCACTTTGGTCAAATTGACTACGAGTGCAACGGTTTAGTCGAGCTTCCGTGTGATGAACGTGCTGGACTGATTTGGGTGACTCTAAATACAAATCCAGTAATAGATATTGACACTTTCTTATGCGGCTATGGAGAAATGTTGGAATATCTCGGCTTAGCTGATTGTCATGTAGTTGGTAGACAAGTAATTGAAGGTCCGAATTGGAAAGTCGCATATGACGGCTATCTAGATCTATACCATCTTCCGGTCTTACACAGAAATACTTTCGGACCTGAAGGGGGCGGCCATGCTGTCTATGATTCATGGGGACCTCACCAGAGGGCGACAAGACCCGATGTCTACTTTTCAAAACTTGAAGGAAGAGACGAAGATGATTGGCTAATCTCAGAGCTAGTTGGTGGAGTGTGGACAATTTTTCCTCATGTCTCAATCGCAAGTTTTGATGCGAATGGAAAGGTATACATGCTGTCGCAGTTATTTCCGGGATCAACACCGGGAAGTTCGAAAACGATTCAAACTTTTTTACATACTCAACCTCCAGATGAAGAACAAGCAGATGTAGTCAAAAAACAAATGGATTTTTTGCGTATTGTCGTTGAAGATGAAGATTATTTCACAGGTCTTCGTTTACAAAGAGCTTTAAACACTGGAATGAAAGAATTTGTAAATTTCGGTCTAAATGAAGGTGGGGGTCAAAGATTCCATCAGTTTCTGGAAAAAATGCTAGATACAACTGATGATGAGGTCTCCACTTTCTTCAAGGATTCAACGGATAAGTAGTATCAATAAATAAAAATAAATAAAGGGGAGATGATATGACAGGGCCTTTAGAAGGAATTCGTGTTGTGGATCTTACACAAGTTGTTTCCGGACCTTTAGCTACCATGTTGCTTGCTGACCAAGGAGCTGAGGTCGTAAAAGTAGAACCGCTTGGAGTTGGGGGAGATGTAACGAGGTTGCCCTCATTTGCAAAAGGTGGAATTTCAGCTCTTTTTGTTAACAACAATCGTGGTAAGCGTTCTTTAGCGGTTGACCTAACGAAAGAAGAGGGTAAGCAGATAGTTATTGATTTGGTAGAAAAAGCTGATGTATTCATTCAGAATTTTCGTCCAGGAGCCATCGAACGTTTAGGTCTGAGTTATGACGAACTGAAAGCAGTCAATCCAAAACTGATTTACTGTTCAATAAGTGGCTTTGGACCAGACGGTCCATACTCGGATAGACCTGTTTTAGATCCGGTCATTCAAGGCTTGACTAGCATGGTCAGCCGTCAATTAAATCCACTGATTCCTTTTCCGGATTTAGTCAGGAATCTTGTGGCAGATAAAAGTACCGCGCTTACTTCAGCACAAGCAATCACAGCTGCTCTTTTTTCGCGTGAACGAACAGGTGAGGGTCAGTTTTTGCAAATTCCCATGCTTGATTCGTGTTTGTATTTTTTCTGGGTTGACGGAATGATGGATCTGACGATGCTAGATGATGATGTAAGCCCAGGAATTACACTCGCAAAGGTTTACAACATAACAAACACTTCAGATGGGCAACTGATTTACTTTGCGGCTAATGACAAGCAAAGATTTGGACTTCTACGTGCCTTAGGAAGAGATGAGCTTTGTGAAGATGAAAGATTTAGCAGCTTGGCAGCAATTTCCAATCCAGAAAACTTTGCTGCGTTGGGAGAAATAGTTGCGAAAGAATTTGAAAAGGTGACCAATGATGAAATCATTCCAAAACTTATAGAGCATCAAGTGCCATGTGGACCTATTTTGGAAGGTGAGGAGACACTAGAGGACCCTCAAGTTTTACACAATGAAGTATTAAGGATTTGGGAGCATCCAGAGGCAGGAAAAATCAGACAACCAGTTCCTGCAGCTAGATTTTCAGATACACCAGCAGAAATGCGAGAGTCTGCGGCATTATTAGGGCAACATAATGATGAAATACTAGGTGAACTAAACCGAGACAAGGAAACGATCGACAGGCTCCGGGCAGAAGAGATTATTCTTTAAAATTAGTTTGTAGAAAATTCTTTTGTAAGTTGCACCTGTACGGGTATGGCACTGGATACAACCATCCCGTTTATTGGGTCTATTGCTTCTCTTGCAGAAGTCAAACGACTGGTGGGTGTTCCAATATCTCTGACCTTTTCATCAGTTAGTGATGTGCCGCCCCAAGAATGTGCCATTGAAACTATTCCACGTCTAAGAGTTTTGTCTGCTTTAGCGACACCGGTGATAGTCGATCTAGGGGAACTAATATCGATTAAATCATCATCACTGATTTTTAGATCTTTCATGTCATCAGGGCTCATATACGCATAGTTAGTGGTAGATCTTGCAGCAATCTTAGGTAGTTCAGTTCCCAACGAGTTGAGTACATCTTTGAGGCGACGGCTTATTAGTCGAAAAGTATGAATGGCAGGGTTAAATCCTGGCCATAGCTCCGCCCCTGTTACTTCCGCAAAAACTTGATCGATTTCTACCTGAATACCATCGGGCATGAGGTTAAATTTTGAAGTGCAGCCAGGATCTGCAGGTTGCACAACATATTCTTTACCAGCGTGAATGATTCCTCGATTTTCTCTAATTTGGTCCATAGGCATTCTTGCCTCTGAATAGACGAGATCAATTACCTCATCATCTGTAGGTTTATGATCAAGTGGTAGTTCCCCACCAGACAAGGCAATAGGAGTGTTCATTCGACACGCAATCTCCCAGAAGAATTCCCACTCTGCAATGAGCTCAGATTCAGCCTCTACGACAGCATCGGTGTAATTCGTATAAGGGGCAGCAAACCAGCGGTCCATCAAGTGAGGAACATCAGCTCTTTCTAGAGCCAACCTTGGAGCGAATATATAATCAGCCAATTCTGCAGTAGCCGTCATTCGGTGATCTAAAACAACCAATAGATCCAAGTCTTTGAGTGCACTCATTGTTAGTTCTTGATCAGGGAAAGCGACAACGGGATTACCCCCACTAACTATCAACGCACGTATTTGACCTTCTCCAGGTTCAAGGATTTCATCAGCCAAAGTAGAACAAGGCATTTGACCTCTATAACCACGTAGATTTCTAAATCTAGAAGGAGGTCCAGGAGTTGGATCTTTTGCGGGTATCACTTGAGCTAATCTTGGCGAGTCAGGATATAAGAAATTGCCACTTTCTACTAAATCTCCTTCACGGTTGTAGCGTCCACAAATAACATTGAGACAGATTATTAGATGTTCTGTCAGACTCGAATGAGGAGCCATACTAGGGCCCGTTCCCGTCCCTGCGCCTCCTTTTTCCCCATTTGCAAACATCAATGCTGCTTCAATTATCGCACCCTGATCAACATCGCAACGTTTCGAAACGTATTCGGGAGTAAATCTTGAAATCGATTTGATCAAACTATTCAGTGTTGAAGGTTCAACCCATTCATCGCAAAAATTATGATCGTAAATAGATTTTTCAAAAATAACATTTAAAAGTCCTGCTAAAAGAGTTGGATCTTCACCAGGAATGGGTTGCAAATGTATATCAGCCGAAGATGCAAGTTCAGTTTCTCTAGGGTCTATAACTATAAGCTTCATTCCCTTTTTCTTTGCTTCCCGCATTTTTGTAAATGGATCAGTTCCTTGAAGACCACCAAGCGGGCTGTAACTAGAAACCATTGGGTTGTTACCAACAGCAAGAAAAATATCTGAGTCACGAAAGTTGTGAATACCTGCACCCCAAGCGCCTGTACGCATAGGGGCAGTAGTTTTAGCGGGTTGATCTATTGTTACCGATGTGTACAGCTGATGTGATCCAATTCCTTTATGCCAAGCTTCAGCAGTCGCTAATGCGCAGGAACTTTGATAGCCACCTGTGCCTGTGTAACTTGCAACCGCGCCAGAACCGTACTGTTTGATGATTTCTTCTAGTTTTTTTGCGACTTCGTCAAGCCCATTAGCCCTTGAAACTTCTTCAAAATGACCGTCTTTGGTTTTTTTAAGGTGGAATCTTAGTCGTTCCTGAGAATTTATTTGATCAGGAATTTGTCTTCCTTTAATACAGGTGTACCCCTTGAAAAGAGGATCCTCTTTAACTCCTCGAACCGAAATGACCTTATTTTCCTCAATTTCTACCTCGACTGGGCAAGCTGCGTGACAGATACGGCAAAAAGTTTGACTTGTTGAAGAGACCATATTTTATTCCTTATCAGACATTAACTATGATAATCCCAGCCGGATAGTTACTGTGACTCGAGTGACGATATTCTTGAATTTCGGGAGGGAGAAAAAATGATCGAAAAATGGTTTTGTGATTGGACTCCAAGTGAGCGGTGGCCTCATTATACGAGAGCTAATGCAGGTGAAGTTTTGGCTACGCCTGCGACTCCATTAGGACAGACTTATTCATGGGAAAACGCGATGCTTCAAGGATGGAGAGACGGCTACGTAAGAACAGGAAACATAGCCGAAGGCGAAATGGCTCAGGTAAGGCCTGAAGCAGTTGGATTTTTTGGTGGGTATTTCTACATAAATCTTTCGAATGTTCGAATGCAAGGCGTTAGAAATCCTGCATTAACCGTCGAACAACTCGACATGGCATTTTTTGGTGATCACCCAGATGTTCCACCTTATGAACCGCATCCCGATGATGAGCGTCCTGACCTAGTAGATGGTATTAATACTCACACGGGTTGGATAATGACCCTTAATGAATGGCCCGAACTTGATCAGGGAAGAGAAGAGACGATAGCACTCCGCGCAAATAGACCTGATATTTCTTCAACTTCGTCAAACGAACTTTTATCGAGAATAAGAGAAATTCAACCCTTGCACCATTCAGGCTTTACGTTGCATTGTTTAACTTCATCTGGATCTGGGTTGGCTCCAGGATTACTTTTTGCAGTTGGTGAAGCAATTGGCGATCCGTCAATTCCAATGAAGGTATTGTCAGGTTTAGGTAGTGTCGACTCGGCTGAACCCTCATTCGTGCTTTGGGATATTTCCCGAAAGGTTCGTAACTCTGGGCTTCTTACCGGTCAATTTGATGCGGGAGTGGAAGGCCTTTTGGATCGTTTGGATTCTTTAGACGATTCGGATGTAACCGATTTTTTACTTGATTGGACTGATTTTATTTTCCGTTTCGGTTGCCGAGGCCCGAATGAATGGGAAGTGAGCGCTAACAGTTGGGAGACCAAACCTGAACTGGCGTTGGCTCTTCTTGATCGGGTCAGATTACAGGATGACAGTGAAGCACCAGAAATTAGGCAGTCAGTAAAAACTACTGAACGTCAAGAAGTGATCGCAAGCATCCGGGCAACTCTTGCAGAGATGGGTAATGAAGAATTGGTAGGAATGTTTGAAGGTGCTTTGGTAGCTGGGAACATGATGGAGTTTCGCGAGAGAACCAAAACTAATTTGGTGAGAGTCATAAACGAGTCACGCGTAATTTTTTATGAATTAGGTAACCGTATGGCAGCTGAAGGGCATCTTGAAGAGCCAACTCATATTTTTATGCTTTTAGACGAAGAGCTGGAATCTTTTGTTTCCAATCCTTCGGACTTCACGGAGCAGCTAGCTGAACGTGCAAGCGATTATGAACAGTTGTGGACGATTGAACCACCATTTTTTGTAAAAGATGGAGTTGTGCCTCCTATGACTGAATGGGAGGTACGTGGCGATGACGAAATGGAACCAGCTTCGGTAGGAGAAGTTCTTCAAGGTGTTCCGGGGTGTCCGGGAACCTATCGTGGTAGAGCCAGAGTAGTAACTGACCCTTCTGATCCCCGTGGGCTGGAACCTGGAGAAATTTTGATAGCGCCACTGACGGATCCTGCCTGGACGCCTTTATTCATGACAGCAGGAGCAGTTGTAGTGAATGTAGGTGGTCAGATAAGTCATGCTGTCATAGTCAGTCGTGAACTAGGGCTACCATGCGTAGTAGCTGCAACTGATGCTACAAAACGAATACCAGATGGAGCAGAGATTGAAGTTAATGGAGACACGGGACAAGTTACTTTGGTTTCTGAATGAAATTAAAGATGCTTATAATCAGTAAAGTTATTAAGAGTTTTGCTCAAAACAGGAGTAATTAGATGATAGAAGAATCCGTTAGTTTGGAAGGCTTTAAACTTTTGGATCCTGCTGTGCAGCAATGTCCACATCTTTATTACGAAAAGATGCGCGAGGAGCATCCTGTGTACTCAACTGAAGTGGCGGGAGTTCCGATAGTTTTAGTAACTCGATACGACGATGTCTTAGAGATAATTAAAGATACGGATACTTTCTCGTCAGAAACCGGTGGTGGCGCAGCAATGCCAGTTAATGCTGAATTAGCAGACCGGATTCGAAAACTTTACAAAGAAGAAGGTGGCTACAAACGGATAGGAACGATGTTAACCATTGATCCACCGGATCAAACTCGGTATAGGAAGTTGGTAAATAAAGCTTTTACTGCACGTGCTGTGAGTTCACTAGAGCCAAACATAAGAGAAATTTCATCTGGCTTGATTGATTCATTTATAAACGAAGACAAAGTTGAGTTTGTTAAGAAATTCGCAGTTCCGTTGCCAGTTAGGACAATTGCCAAGGCGCTAAATGTTCCAGAAGACCGTTTGGCAGACTTTAAACGCTGGAGCGATGATAATATTGCGGCAATCGGTACTGCTCTTTCTGATGATCAACGTTTAGTGCATGAAAAAGGAATTATCGAATTTCAGCATTATTTTGCAGAACAATTTGAGAAACGTCGGGAAAATCCCGAAGATGATATCCTCACAAATCTACTCAACGCACGCATAGATAAAGATGAGGATCCGGATCTTCCTGATGAACCACTTACTATGGAAGAAATGCTTAGCATCATTTCCCAGCTTGTAGTAGCAGGAAATGAAACTACTACTAAAACATTGACAGAAATGATGCGTTTGCTTGGCGAAAACCCTGAACAGTGGAAGATGCTAAGAGATGATCCGGAGAGAGCTGGAAAAGTAGTAGAAGAAACGATAAGAATGACTACTCCAACACAAGGATTTTGGCGATTCGCTAAGCGTGATGTAGAGGTTGCAGGCACAAAAATTGCAGCAGGCACAAGGATGGTTGTGATGTTCGCATCAGCTAATCGCGACGAGAGCGTTTTCCCTAATGGTGATACCTTTGATCCGGATAGGGATGACTTGTTTAGTCATTTAGCTTTTGGCAAAGGTGCCCATTACTGCCTAGGTGCGAGTTTGGCGAGGCTTGAACTTCGTGTCGCCTTAGAAGAATTGGTTAAACGAATAGATTCTTTTGAGTTGACAGCTGCAAATAATTTTGATTATTTGCCAAGTTTTATGCTCAGAGGTTTGAAATCATTAGAAATAGAAATTAATCCTTCGTAACAAGGTTATTTCGTAGTTCTAATTTTTTGGGATTTCCTCCCACGGTAGACCTTTGTATGGATCTGGTTCTTTTGGTAGACCTAGAACTCGTTCACCTATAATATTTCTTTGAATTTCATCTGAACCACCTGCGATTCTGTAACCGGGTGCTCCTAGAACGTGCTCGCCCCATTCATAAGTGCCCCAAGTTTCGGTATCTGCTATGAGGCGCGGACCGAGTATTTCACTCACCACGTCAGACATAAGTCCCATACCTTCTGTCCAGAGAAGTTTCCCAAGTGACCCTTCTGGTCCTGGCGGTTTTCCAGATTTCCTTAAGTCCGCAGCTCTTCTATTTACAAAGCGCTGAATTTGGGTTTGGGTATACACCTCCATGAGCCGTTGGCGAATTTGAGGATCTTGAAGAAGGTCCAAAGATTTTGCGGTGTCGAGAAGTTGACTCCATTTTCCACCTGCTCGGCCACCTCCATCAGAGTCGGAATGATCCCTTTCAAAGCTCAACGTAGTTAAAGCGACCCCCCAGCCCTCTCCTTCAGGTCCTAGACGGAGGTTATCCGGGACTCTAACATCGCTGAAAAAAACTTCATTAAATGAAGTTCCGCCGCTCATTTGCCTTATTTGCCTTATTTCAATTCCTGGCAAATCCATTGGAATTATGAAAGCGGTCATTCCTTTGTGTTTTGGTTGATCAAAATGTGTTCGGGCGATTAGTTCACCCCATTGACTGAATTGGGCGCCTGAACTCCAAACTTTTTGACCATTTATTACCCATTCATCACCATCTTTAACGGCCTTGCACCCAAGACCTGCTAAGTCACTTCCAGTTCCAGGTTCAGAAAAAAGCTGACAGCAGTAAATTCTTGCACTGAAAAGATCTGAAAGTAGCTCGTCTTTCTGATCATCAGTGCCGTAATGAAGAACTGTTGGAGCGATTAAGCGCGTCGTGACACTAAAAGTTTCGTGACGTGAAGGAGTAATATAGTCAGATTCCAGACGAGCGAAAGCTCTGGCATATTCAATAGGTAGATCTAAACCGCCGTATTGGGTTGGCCATGTAATTGCGTGGTAACCCTCTTCTGATTTAGCTATTTGCCATTCTGCCGCCTCTTGAAGTAGATCTCTTTCTTCTTCGAAGGTCAGATTATGAAAAACGGAAACGCTAAATTCACCTTCTCCCCACTCAGCTTCTTTTTCGGATACAGCCTGTTTTTTCTGAGCATTTGCATCGAGCCAGTTTCTTGCCTTACTTTCAAACTCATTGAGAGTAATGTCATTAATCATTTTTTCCTATCTATTAAAATCAACTCACCTTGATATCTGACACGTTGGGGTCAACACACATAAATTATCGTTAAATCTTCTCAAATAGTCATAATCTTTTTTTAAATCTAGTCTTAATTCATGTTAATTATCGCCGGAACAATCAGAATAGAAAAACCCGCGACAGAAGAAGTTTTAGAAGCATGTCGCAACATGATGGAAGCTACGCATCAAGAAGATGGATGCATCGATTATGTGTTTAGCGTCGACCCAATAGACCCAACGGTTTTACATGTATTTGAAAGATGGGAAACACAGGAAGCATTAAATGATCACTTTTTGACATCTCATATGACTCCTTTTAGAGAAGCGATGGCTAATTGGGGAGTAAACGACATGGACATTTTGAAATTTGCTGTCGGAAGCTTTGAACGAATGAGATAATTGCAGCTAGATAAGGGTCCAACCTCCATCAACTACAAGGTTTTGACCAGTTATATAACTGGAAGCACTACCCGCTAGAAACAAGACAGCATTAGCTATTTCTTCCGTTTCACCCTTTCGACCCAAAGGAATGTTGTTAGATCGCATTTTCATCATTGGACCCATAAGGCCTGTTTCGGATGAATCTTCAGGCCAAAAATGGGCTATTTCGCCATTGTGCATTTTTTTAAGAGTTGGGACCGGTATATTTCCGGGGCTAACAGCATTGACTCTTATCCGGTGTGGAGCAAGATCTAAAGCAAGGGTTCGGGTGAAATGAATCACTCCCGCTTTAGCTGTGTCGTAGCCTGTACCCAGACAAGGAAGTATTCCATCAACCGAAGCTATATTGACAATTGTTCCACCTGAACCTTTTGAGGCCATTATCTTTGCTGCCGGCTGGGCACAGCAAAACATGCTTTCTAGATTTATTGAAATAGAGGTA
This sequence comes from marine actinobacterium MedAcidi-G1, assembly GCA_000817085.1. Lineage (GTDB taxonomy): Bacteria > Actinomycetota > Acidimicrobiia > Acidimicrobiales > MedAcidi-G1 > MedAcidi-G1. The sequence goes on from JUEM01000008.1 coordinate 70,083, forward strand.
GCCCATGATTCGTGTGACTGGTCAAGGATGCTTCCAGCGTGGTGGTATGAGCCGGCATTATTGACTAATATCGAAATTCCCTCTCCAATGGTATTAGCAAAATTAACGGCCGATTCAGCCGATGCAGGATCTGTTACATCTGTTTCAATAGCATGACCACCAATTTTTGAAGATACCAAATTTGCACCTTCTAAATTAATGTCAGCAATCACTACGTGGGCACCGGCTGCTGCCAAAGTTTCCGCAATTGATGCCCCGATTCCAGTAGCTCCTCCTGTTACGAGAGCTGTTTTATCGTTCAAATTTAAAAGTTCGGAAATTCTATTATTCATCACACCTCAATTAAGTTGCTGCAAGTGACCATACTTTGCGAATTTGACAGGTGAAAATTTGTGATCCGTCGATCAAGAGAAAAGTTATATAGCCAGCTAATGTGGGTAAGTGGCATCAAAACATAGGGGGTATTGATGTTAATTCCTAAAACAAAGTTTTTATATGTGGGCATCTTTCTTTTAGCTGCCTCGTGCAGCGAGAGCTCAACTACGACTGTTGCTCCAACTACGACTGTTGCTCCAACTACGACTGTTGCTCCAACTACGACTGTTGCTCCAACTACGACTGTTGCTCCAGCTACGACTGTTGCTCCAGCTACGACTGTTGCTCCAGCTACGACTGTTGCTCCAGCTACGACTGTTGCTCCAACTACGACTGTTGCTCCTACAACGACCACTTTTACGCCCGACTTAGAGACTGTTGTCGGTCGTCTATCATTAGATTGGGACGGCAATTGGTTTATGGGTCAATTGCCAGTTGAGGCAGTAAAGGCTGATTTCGATCTTGATCCTGTTCTAGTAGGTCTAATAAATATGGAAAACTCACCCGCTGGTTCTTTTCCTGAAGCACGTGTAGCGATCCAAGCCGCGGCGGACTGGGTTAACTCAGAACTTGGTGGAATTAATGGGAGACCGATTGAGCTTGTGACTTGTATAACGGATTTTTCGATAGAAAAGTCACAATCTTGTGCTCAGGAAATGGTTATGGCTGGTGTAGTAGCAATAACTACAGGAATTGATGTGGGAAGTAACGGATCTTTACCAATTCTTGAACAAAATCGGATTCCAATAGTGGGAGGCATACCCGCCAACATGGTTGAAATGAAATCGCCAATTGCTTTTTATTTTAGTGGTGCGACACCTGGCGGTTATGGCGGTTTCATTGGGCATGCAATTGAATATTTAGATGCGTCCCGGATTGTGCTTGCCCATGGTGAATTTGAATCATTTACAATTGCAACTAGAGAGTATGGAGCTGCACTTGCCGAAGCTCTTGGTCTTGAAGTTGAGGTAATCCCTTTTCCTCTATTCAGCCTCGATTTTCTGCCGGTTCTGACAAAAGCAGCCGAGTTTAATCCAGATGCCATAGTGGTAGC
>JUEM01000027.1 GCA_000817085.1 marine actinobacterium MedAcidi-G1
GGTTTAGAAGTCACATCATAAACAACTCTGTTGACGCCTTCTACCTCATTAATGATTCGGCTGGAAATTCGCTCCAACAGATCATGGGGTAACCGTGCCCAGTCAGCTGTCATAGCATCTTCGCTCGTTACTGCTCTTATAATCACTGGGCGTGCATAAGTTCGTTCATCACCCATAACTCCTACTGAGCGGATATCCGCTAAAACGGCGAATGCTTGCCACACTTCTTCTTCTAAATCGGCTTTATCAATTTCTTCTCTAACTATGAGATCTGCTGCACGAACGGTTTCTACCGTTTCGCTATTTACTTCCCCGATGATTCTTACTGCGAGCCCAGGTCCAGGGAAAGGTTGCCGTTTCACTATCTCGTCCGGTAAACCTAATTCTCTCCCAACTTCTCTTACTTCATCTTTGAAAAGATTCCTTAATGGTTCAATTAACTCAAAATCCATGTCTTCAGGCAACCCGCCAACGTTATGGTGGCTTTTTATTCGTGCAGCTTCACTTGTTCCAGATTCGATAACATCCGGGTACAAAGTGCCTTGCACTAGAAAGCGTGCCTCTTCGATTCCTGCTGCTGCTTCTTCGAACAAGCGAATAAAAAGCTCTCCTATAATTTTTCTTTTTTCTTCAGGATCTAATACCCCTTTTAACTGTTCAAAAAACCTTTCAGCTGCCTGGATGTGAATAAGTTCAATACCTTGTGAACTTTCGAAAGTATCAACGACCTGTTGTGCCTCTTCTGTTCTCATCAACCCGGTGTCCACAAAAACGCAAGTCAACTGATCACCGATTGCTTTATGAACTAAAGCCGCTGCTACGGCAGAATCAACTCCGCCTGAAAGCCCACATATAGCTTTTTTGTCTCCAACTATTTCTTTTATTCCCGTAACCGAGGATTCAACCACAGAAGCCATGTTCCAATCATTTGGGCATTCGCAAACATCGTGAATAAAGCGTTTCAACAAATCTTGACCACAAGGGGTGTGTTGGACTTCAGGGTGGAATTGGACTCCAAAAAGACCCTTTTCGGGTTCTTCGAAAACGGCTACGGGAGAGCCATCTGATGACGCAGTTACTTTAGCTCCTTCTGGTGGGCTCGTTATCGAGTCAAAATGGCTCATCCACACTTGTTGTGTGGAAGTTTCTACACCTGACAGAAGAATTCCTGACTCATTTACGTTTACGACCGTTCTTCCGTATTCTCCTTTTTCGTTACCCTCAACTGAACCGCCATTTTGTTGAGCTATTAGTTGTGCTCCATAACAGATACCCAAAATCGGCACTCCAAGCTCATAGATTGCTGGATCAATTTTTGGGGCTCCTTCTACGTTTACAGATGCGGGCCCACCAGAAAAAATGATTCCTGAAGGTTTAAGTTCGGCAAAATTTTCTGCATCTAACTCGTGCGAAACTATTTCACTGTAAACATTGGATTCCCTAACTCGACGTGCGATAAGTTGCGCATACTGTGCACCGAAGTCGACAACCAGAATCCGTTTATCCGACTCGGCAGTGCCAAAAAGATTAGCACTCATAGTTAACCAAGAATCTCGTCAATTAATTCTGAAACCCTTTCTACATGAGTCGACGTAGTCCATGTACCGCCAACTGATAAGCGTAGAACATGTTTGCCGTCTAACACTGTGTGAGTGAGCAACATTTCACCTGTTGAGTTCAACGCTTCTTGTAATGCTTTTGTGGCATCATCACCATCTATATGACTAAAACAAACAAGCGAAAGTGAAACTGGAGCGACCAAATCTAGTTTCGGATGTCCCTCTACGCGTTCAGCAAAACTTTCAGCTGCCTCAACGTGGTGTCTTATATGTGACCTTAATCCTTCAGCTCCATAGCTCCGCAAAACAAACCAAAGCTTCAAAGACCGGAACCTTCGACCTAACGGAACCTGCCAATCCCTATAATCAATGACTTCACCAGCTTCACTTTCAGGATTTCTCAAATATTCCGGCACTATCGAAAGTGAATCAACTAATGGTTTTGAATCAGCTACATAAAAGGCAGTGCAATCAAAATTAGTTAAAAGCCACTTGTGGGGATTGAAAGCATAACTATCTGCTTTCTCTATCCCCTCTAACAAGCCACGATATTCAGGGCACACTGCAGCAGATCCAGCCCATGCTGCGTCCACATGCAACCAAGCACCTTCCTTATTAGCAATTTCAGCTATGGAAGGTATCGGATCAAATGCACCTGATGAAGTAGTACCAATAGTTGCTGATATAAAACAAGGGATTAGACCGTTTTCTTTATCTTTATTTATAAGTCTTTGTAATTCTTCCGGATCCATCGCAAAGTTTTCATCAACTTCTACTTTCCTCAGTTGATCGGGAGAAAAGCCAGCAATTTTTACATCTTTCTCAATCGATGAGTGAGCCTGTGTTGACGTATAGGCAACAAGTTTTGGAAGTTCCAAAGCTCCTCCCGAACGATCACGCGCCGCTAAAATGGCACACAACGAAGCAGACGAAGCAGAGTCTTGAATTACGCCGCCGCCTTTTCCATCTGATCTAAAACAGTCAGGCAAACCGCATAGATCCAAAAGCCAATCAAGCATGTGAGTTTCCAATTCTGTAGCAGCTGGGCTAGTTGACCAAAGCATGCCGTTAATGCCGAATCCAGCTGAAAGAAGCTCACCTAATATTGCTGGTGCTGAAGAATTACAAGAGAAGTACCCAAAGAATCCTGGATGCTGCCAGTGGGTTATAGCCGGCGCAATAAGACTATTTACATCATCTAACAGATCAGTAAAAGGTTCAGGTGCTTCTGGAGCTCTTTCTGGTAAGGATGCTCTCACGTCGCCTGGCTTTACATCAGATGCAACTGGTCTCTCTTCGAGGTTTTCAAGGTAATCAGCTATCCAATCAATCGTCGAATGACCCATTTCACGAAACTCGTCTGAAGTAAAATGTTTAGGAGGTTTTGTTGTCATTGTAACTTCTTCCCGTTTTCAGATTCTTCTTTAGGTAACCTTCCGAGATTGTCCGGTAAACCCAAAGAAAGTGTCAAGAGTTGACGAATCATCAAAGCAGTTGCTCCCCAAACAGTATCACCCTCAAGTTCGAAGAAGGTAATAGAAACCCAGCCATTGGGGAGCTCCCATTCTTCTTCGCGCCAGACTTCATCTAGTAGGAGTTCACTCAAAGGTACATGTAATACTTTTTCGACTTCGGAAGCATTTGGTTCCAAGTTCGGTCGTTTAGGGAGAACCGTTACAAAGGGGTGTATAAGACTTCTGCTCCCTACTGTGACTATGGAATCTAAACGACCAAGAGGCTTTAATCCTTCTGTTTGGATTCCGATTTCTTCATTAGATTCCCGGCATGCTGTTGCCCATAAATCATGATCGGAATCTTCGACGCGACCTCCGGGAAAGGAAACCTCATGCCTATGAGAACTCAGATTTTTTGACCTTCTAGTGAGTATTAAATACGGTTCATCCTCATCATAAATTCCTACAAGTACTGCAGCATCCCTCTCTTCACCTGTGGGGATTCTTCCTCTGATGCCCGCCGGGACACGGTTTGTTAACGCTTCTACTACTAGGGGAATTTCAATATTTTTATCTTTAGATTTGAACCACGGCGAAGCATCTCCTAAACGCCAAGACTTTGGACGTGGAATTACTTGCATACCACCACGTGGGTTTTTTTGCGGTTCCATCAGTCAAGACTACCTTCGCTGTAAAACACTTCTGGCCGGGCATATGCCCGGCCAGAAGTAAAACAGTAATAAAAACTGTTACATCATGCCGCCCATGCCGCCCATGCCGCCCATGGGATCCATTCCACCACCAGGCATTGCTGACTCTGGTTCTGGTTTATCAGCAACTAAGGCTTCAGTTGTTAATAGAAGTGCTGCGATCGAAGCAGCATTCTGCAAAGCTGCTCGAGTGACCTTTGCTGGATCAATTACTCCTGCTTCAACTAGATCAACTAATTCTCCAGTTGCCGCATTCAAACCCGTTGAACCCGAAGCCATCTCAATTTCTCTAACCTTGACAGCGCCTTCAAAACCAGCGTTGTCGGCTATAAGCCTTGCTGGAGCTTCAAGAGCAACATGTACAATTCTTGCTCCCGTTTCTTCATCTCCTTCAAGGTCACCTATTACAGATTCAATAGCTGAACGTGCGCGAAGTAAAGCAGTACCGCCTCCGGCTACAACTCCTTCTTCTATGGCTGCACGTGTTGCTGAAAGAGCATCTTCTATTCTGTGCTTCTTTTCTTTAAGCTCCACTTCAGTTGCAGCTCCAACCTGAACGACTGCTACGCCGCCAGCTAATTTAGCTAAGCGTTCCTGCAGTTTTTCTTTGTCCCAATCGGAATCAGACTCATCAATTTCACGTTTTATCTGAGTGATTCTTCCTTCTACAGCTGATGCTTCACCTGCACCTTCAATAAGCGTTGTGTCATCTTTAGTGATTACGACTTTTCTAGCTGTGCCCAACATGTCAAGACTTACGCCTTCTATTTTTAAGCCAACTTCTTCGCTTACAACCTGTCCTCCGGTGAGAACAGCCATGTCTTCTAACATTGCTTTGCGCCTCTCGCCGAAACCAGGAGCTTTAACTGCTACTGAGTTAAAGGTTCCGCGAATCTTGTTGACTACGAGAGTCGCCAATGCTTCACCTTCAACATCTTCAGCAATTATCAACAGAGTCTTTCCGGTTTGCATGACTTTTTCAAGTAAGGGTAGAAGGTCTTGAACGGAAGAAATCTTCCCTTGGTTGAATAGCAAATAAGGATCTTCCAAAATTGCTTCTTGCCTTTCAGGGTCACTTACGAAATATGGTGACAGGTACCCTTTATCGAACTGCATACCTTCAACGAAATCGAGATCCATACCAAAGGTGTTTGACTCTTCAACAGTTACAACACCGTCTTTACCTACTTTGTCAATGGCTTCAGCTATGACTTCTCCAATAGCAGCATCGGCAGCTGAAATAGCCGCAACATTTGCGATCTGATCTTTTGAATCGTCGACTCGGACTGACTGGTCAGCTATGGCTTCTACTGCTGCAGATACTGCTTTTTCAATACCCTTTTTTAAGCTCATTGGGTTGGCTCCTGCAGCAACATTTCTCAAGCCTTCACGAACAAGGGCTTGCGCTAGAACAGTAGCTGTGGTCGTACCATCTCCTGCAATATCATTTGTCTTCGTCGCAACTTCTTTTACTAACTGAGCGCCCATATTTTCGAAGCTGTCTTCAAGTTCAACTTCTCTAGCAATAGAAACTCCGTCGTTGGTAATGGTAGGTGCGCCGAATTTTTTGTCAAGAACTACGTTTCGTCCTTTTGGCCCAAGTGTTACTTTTACAGCATCAGCTAACTTATTAACACCTGCTTCAAGACCACGGCGGGCCTCTTCATCAAACTTTAAAATTTTTGACATCTTTTGACCTACTTCACAACCGCAAGAACGTCGCGAGCGTTAAGAATCAAAAGATCCTCACCCTCTGCAGCGATCTCGGTTCCGCCATATTTGCTGTAAACAACTGTGTCACCCACACCAACATCCATTGGTATTAGTTCCCCACTCTGTTCACTGCGTCTACCAGGCCCTATTGCTAGCACTTCACCAGTTTGTGGTTTTTCCTTTGCTGTATCAGGTATTACAAGACCACTTGCAGTGGTCTCTTCTGATTCGCCAGGACGGACCACAATACGATCCTCAAGAGGCTGAAGGTTCATAAAAAACTCCGATTCTTTGTTTTTAGTGCCAAAATTCATTGATTTTAAAACAATTCTTTTTGGCACTCTCTTTATTCGACTGCTAACGATACGTCTTAAATGTGTGTAATTCCAACTTTTTTGCCTGTTTATCGCGCGAAACTTACGTATCAGGCTTAAACCAAGCCTAAATTCGGGTTCACGCCCGTATTTAGAGGACTTGGACCCATTTTTTTGAGCCTCCAGTACCCGGCAGCCGCAACCATAGCAGCATTGTCTGTACACATAGCTTTTGAAGGGAGACAGCCTTTTACTCCATTTGAATCACAAACTTCCATAAATCTCTCTCGCAAACGTGAATTGGCTGCCACTCCGCCGCCAAGACAAGCTGCTTCAACTCCTGTCGAATCAAGTGCCCATTTAAGTTTCGTGACCAATGCATCTACAACTGCTTCTTGAAAAGATGCCACAACGTCTTCAGTAGCAACATCAGGATTTGAATTAACATGATTTACTACGGCCGTTTTTAAGCCACTAAAAGAAAAAGCGAACCTTCTGTCATCTGGCAAAGTTGCAGGATTTTCTTGTACTAAAGAACGTGGATATTTAAAAGCAGATCTATCGCCTTCTAAAGCTAAATTATCAATAGCAGGGCCACCAGGATAACCAAGTCCTAAATATCGGGCGACCTTGTCGAAAGCTTCCCCAGCTGCATCATCGAGTGTCGAGCCCAACACGCGATATTTGCCTTGTTCTTCCATCAAAACAAGTAACGTATGACCTCCAGAAACAAGTAAAAAAACAAGTGGTAATTGAAGATCTGGATCTTCTAAAAAAGATGCATACAAATGAGCTTCTAGGTGGTTAACTGCAATAAATGGAACATCCCAAACTGTTGCTAGTGCTTTAGCCGAGCTAACTCCCACCAATAATGAACCCACAAGACCTGGGCCTGCTGTTGCAGCAACTGCTTCAATTTGACTCCCCTCTAATCCTGAAGCAACCAAGGCTTCTGCCACTACAGGAACTATCAAATCAACATGAGCTCTACTAGCTATTTCAGGTACCACACCACCAAATCTTTCATGTAAATGAACCTGACTACTTACTATTGAAGAACGGATCAACTTAGAAGATTCCACAACTGCTGCTGCTGTCTCGTCACAGGAGGTTTCGATACCCAATATAAGATCAGCCATTTTTCACTCCCGTTAATAAAAACTTTTCCTTAGTTTCTTGAATAGTTTGTTGAACTTTCTCATCAAATAGATCACTTAACCACATAATCAAAGCATCTTCACTTGTGTCACTGTAATAATTAGGTCGAACCCCAGCGGGTACGAAACCAAATTTTTGGTACAGATTCTGAGCTTTCAAATTGCCAACTCTTACCTCAAGAGTGATTGTTGCGAGATTTAAATCAATTGCTGAACTGCAAAGATCTGCTAGTAACAAACTCCCTAATCCAAACCCTTGATTTTTAGGACTCACTGCCATTGTGGTTACATGCCCTTCATCATGAAGTCGAATCAAACCAGAATGCCCTATTATTGTGTCAGTTTTCTCTATCACTCGGTGTGAACACTTTTCAGAACATAGTTGTTGGCGTAAAAAACTGGGAGACCATGCAGTTGAAAAAACTGTGTTGTCAATTGATAATATTTTTCCGACATCATCATTGGTTGCGTTCCTGATTTCTATTTCCCCGACCATACGATCACTTAGAATTATTTCTGGTTGACCAATTAATTTCTGCATCAGGTTTACGTAAATAAATTGGTTCAAGGTCCCAAGGTTGAACAAACTCTTCACGCATTGCACGAGCATGAGCAAGCTGAACCATCGCTCTTGCACTGGGGTGGGCCAATCCTTGTTCTGCTAATTCAACTCTTCCAAGACTTTCGAAAACCTCCGCGTAACGAAGTGCTCCATCGCCCACCAATAAAATTGACTCATCAAAAGTTTGTATTTCAGCAGCTAAGTCTTCTGCCGTGCAAACATTTGCGTCACGTACTCTTTGAATTCCTCCCGGAACTCGTCGAAACAGAGCGGTAAATAATTCTCCCCTTCTTGCATCCATGGCCGAAACAATCAATCGGCTCGTCCATCTAGCTGGAAAGGCAAGTAAGTCTAAACTTGAAATTCCTATTACCGGAAGAGTTAAAGCGTGTGCAATAGAGACCGCTGTTGCTACACCCACTCTCAATCCTGTAAATAGGCCAGGTCCGATATCGACCGCAATAGCGCCAAGTTCAGAATAATTAATTCCAGCTTGTTCTTTAATAAACGCTATTTGTGGAGAAATATTCTCTGCGTGCCGTCCGTTAATACCACTGTGTGCTGATGCTAACACCCCCTCATGGCCACCAATTGCGCAACCTGCTTGAGAACTCGCAGTTTCAATAGCAAGAATCAACATTTTTATCCTCTAATTTCCATTGAGAACGAAGACACGAGAGCAATTAGTTCAGCCTCTCTATCTAACCATTGCTGTCCTATTAGAAAAAACTCGATAATGCGGTCATCTAGACTCGTGCCGAGGCTTAAACTAATTTCCAAATACCCTTCTGTCAAAACTGAAGAGATCACATCACCCCATTCAATGACGGTCAACGAATTACTATCTATCAACTCCGATAGACCTAATTCTTCAACTTCTTGAAAGTGCTCGAGTCGGTAAACATCAAGATGGTTCAGAGTAAGTTCTCCATCATATTTGTTGGCAAGAGTGAAGGTTGGGGAAGTAATCGGGTGTTCAATTCCTAAAGCCACACCTAAACCTTGAGTAAAGGCAGTTTTTCCAGCACCTAAATCACCAGACAAAACGACTACGTCGCCTGCTTGAAAAACTTTTTTCAATAAGGACGCTAAGTGACGTGTTTCTTCTACTGAAGATGTTTTAGCTGAAATGGCAGACGTAAAATTTGCCTCTTCTTCAACCATTGATTATTTCCTTTGCTTTGCAGAGATCAGCTCTCATGTTTTCTATGACACCTGCTCGTCCTCTAAGGGCAGCTGCGGGGTGAAAAGTAGGAATAAGAGTACACCCCAAGTATTCATATGTTTCTCCCCGTAATTTTGTTATTCCAATTTTTGTATCCAGAAGAAGTCTCGTAGCAAAATTTCCGAGAGTAACTATCACTTTTGGTTTAATTATCTCTACTTGTTTTTCAAGATAAGGGCGACACGAGTCGATTTCCTCTAATTTGGGATCCCTGTTTCCGGGTGGTCGACATTTCACGACGTTAGATATATAACACAACGACCGATTCATATTCATTTCTTCTAATAAAAGAGTGTCCAAAAGTTTTCCAGAACGTCCTACAAAAGGGACTCCCAAACGATCTTCTTCTGCACCTGGACCTTCACCGATGAACATCAAATCTGCATTAACAGAACCAGTTCCAAAAACAGGTTGCTTTCTATGAGTAGCTAGAGAACACTTCGTGCATTCTGAAACCTCTTTTGAAATAAGATTTAATGTTTTAGACACAACAAAAGACTACCTATATTTAAAGCACTACAAAATGCAATTAAACACAGGCTTGCCTAATAGCTTTCTCGGTCACAAATATGCTTAGTGCTCTTGCTATGTCGAATTTACGAGAATCGGCATCCAATTGTTTTGTAGATACCGCTACTACAGCATCACCGTCCATTCTGGTATGGGATGGAAAGATAGACCGTGCTATACCGTCGTGACTTGATTGAGAGAGAAGAAAACATTCAGACTTTGTAAGAGATAAATTTGTCATTACTACTCCAAGAGTCGTATTCATCAGTTCAGTTGCTTCTGAGGCTCCCTCTTTTGTTGATAATTCGAAACTTTCTTTAATAAGATGCTCTGAAATGTTTCCATCAGTTACATCACCTGCAGCATTAACAGCAAACAAAGAACAAACAACCACACCTTCAAGTTCCGCCGAAGCGATACCTATACCCCCATTACTTAAATTCTCTTGACCGCGCCAATTTCCTGTAGTCGCTCCGGTCCCAGCACCAATATTGCCAGTTTCTATTTCATCATTTTCACCGTCTAAGCAAGCAATTCTTCCTTCATTAACTCCAGGGCGAATTGATGGACTTCCCACTCCTAGGTCATATAAAGACATCCCTACAACAATCGGTACAACTCCCTGCGTGGTGGGAAAACCAATATCTAATTCTTCTAAGAATTCAACAACACCGATAGAAGACGCAAGACCAAAAGCGGAACCGCCTGAGATTACTACAGCATCAATATTTTCAACTGTTCGTTCGGGAGCCAATAACTCGAACTCTCGGGTGGCGGGTGCCCCACCTCGAACTTCACCAGAGGCAACAACACTCTTTGGAAATCTAATAACAGTGCACCCTGTTTTAGCCTCTGTATCAGTCCAATGACCTATTTTTATATCTTGAATTGGCAACTTCATTAAATCGACGGTACATGCCATTTGATTTAGTCAGCTAATTTGCTTGAACGTTTTTACTTACTATTTTCTAAAAGTAACTCTTTAATAAATTCAAAACCCGTCGCTGACAATCTCTTCCAACCTGTCATCATAAACCTTGATTACTTCTCCCCAATCAAAACGTCTCATTGCTTTTCCCAAGCCTGAAATATTTTTTTTATAATTCTCTAAATCTTTCAATACTTCTCGTAAGTAATCTGTCATTGCATCATCCGAGTAAAAGACGAAATCATGCCACTGTTCTGGCACAATTTCGGGGTAACTGAGACGCTTTGGCAAAACTGGAATAGCTCCCGCTGACAGTGCCTCAACTATAGAAATTCCAAAAAACTCGTGTATTGAGGAGCTAACCACTACGTCTGTTTTAGATAGTAAAGAAATGTATTCCGTCCTAGGTAAATAACCTGAACTGACTATAAATTCACTTAATTTTCCAAATTGTGACTTTATTGCTTCAGAGTCTTTAGGAGAATTTTCTCCAGTAACTGCAAAATTAAATTGAGCCCCTTCTTCATCAAGCTTTTTTAAAGATGCAATAAAAGCTTCAGGGTTCTTGTCATATTCCCACCGATGGTTCCACAAAATCAAAGGAGGGTCTCCAATACTGTCTGAATATTCTATTTCTGATAATTCAACGCCTACAGGTACAACACGCATTTTGTCGATTGTTTGCTTTAAAAGGTGCGAATGCGACATGTCAGGAACATTTTTAAGAAATTCTGGTAAAGCTCCTAAAAGACTTTCTTTGTGAAAATCAGAATTGAACCAAATTTGATCAGCAATGGCCATATTCTTCCAATTAACGAACTTCATTGAACCATCTGGAGGCTGACCTGAGGGCACAGGATATGTAAGTTGGTTTTCATGTTGATACAGAACTACTGGTGGATCTCCAATAAAACGTTTCGTGAAACCCAACCATGCTGCTAAATCAATCATCCCACTTGCTAATACAACATCTGGTTTGCCATTCTTATTAACTATCTCTTGAGCTTTCTCAGCCATGGTTAAAGCAGACCCTCTTACTCTCCACCTCCAATAAGAACCAGGATGTGAAATGAGAGAAATATCATGCCGAGTGTGCTTTGTAAGACCCTCTGCCCATGCTTGATGTGAACCACTATGGAATGGTTCTAGAAGTAGGACTTTTAATTTTTTTCCCATCAGGCTTAATACCTTCGAGGAATTCTAGCTCCTAGTGAAGTGAGGATTTCATATCCTATTGTTCCTAATAATTCCGCTACATCAGAGACTGCTAGGACACTGTCTCCCTGTGCTCCTAATAAAACCACCTCGTCACCAACTTTTATTGATTTGTCGACTTCAACAATTAGTGAATCCATTGTCACCACACCACGTATTGGCCAATGATTTCCCCCTATAAGGACTTCGCCACCATCCCACCAACCTCTAAAAATTCCATCAGCATAACCGATTGGAATCGTTGCTATTCGAGTATTTTTACTTGCCCTCCATCGATGTCCGTATCCAACTCCTTCTCCACTTTCCACTGTTTGCAAATGACTCACTTCGCTACGCAACCAAACAGCGGGTTCTAATCCAAGTTCTTTAAATTTCTTGGAAAAAAAATTTGATGGTTCAGTCCCGTAAAGACCTATGCCCACTCGAACCATTGAACGATGAGTTTCAGGCCATTCTAAAGTGGCAGCAGTGTTAGCCTGATGAACTATCTGCGGAGTGTGCCCAGCGTCCGCAAGATCTCCTAATACCCGATCAAAAAGTTCAATCTGACTCCTATTAAAAGAATCCGTCGGGGTGCTAGCTAATGCGAAATGAGTAAAAACACCTTCTAATTGGAGTCCTGATTCGACGATATAACTAGCTAATTCAATTATTTCGTTGGGTCTAGCCCCAACCCGATGCATCCCAGTGTCAACTTTGAGATGTACTGGGGCTCCTTCATGAGTAACGGAAGAAAACGCATCAACTCCTGCTCTCGTATATATAGCTGGACGAACACCGCCAAGTTCTACAACTTCTCTCATTTCATTTGGCCGTGGTTCTGAGAGTAGGAGAATCGGAGCTTCTATACCTTCACTTCGTAGGGCAGCTGCTTCTTCAACAAAAGCTACTGCAAGCCATGTAGCCCCTGAAGCCAAAACTTGTCTGGCAACTTCAACACCACCATGTCCATATCCGTCAGCTTTGACAACAGCGCAAAGTTCGACCGAATCATCTAATAACTCATAGAAAATAGAAGTATTACTCGAAATTATTTCTAAATCAATTTCAGCCCAAGTTGGTCTCATCATAAACTCCAAGCTCTCTATCCACCCCTATATCAACAAGGGTTTCGATTAAACAAGTAACTAGATCATTTGCAACAACTCCTGTTGAAGGCAAACGATTTAAAAGTTGACCATGAACATAAGCTCCGGAAGAAGCCGCTTCGAGAAGTCCTGCTCCTCTTGCTAAAAAAGCCCCAATGATTCCCGTTAGAACATCTCCTGAACCAGCAGTAGCCAACCTTTGATCTCCAGAATTTATAATTCGAGTTTTTCCTTCTGGATCAGAAACAACTGTTGTGGGTCCCTTAAGAAGAACAACACAACCAGTTTCTTCTGCACACTTCCTGACTGAGGATACGCGATCTAGTGTTGGTTTTTTACCCATAATTTTTTCAAATTCGCCTTCGTGCGGTGTAATAATTATTTGAGATTTATCAGGAAAGTCATTTTTATCAAATGCGTAAAGCGCGTCTCCGTCAAGCACTATCGGGCATCTTAATCTGCTAACCAAACCTTTTATCCCTTCAAGTAAATCCGGATTCCTTCCAAGACCCGGACCAATTACAAATGATTTGAAGCGACTTATCTCATTTTCTTCTATCGACAAATCAGTTTTCACAGGAAATATGACTGCTTCTAATGGAACTTCTGGAATTTCAACTTCAGGTGAGGAAAAGCGAATATAGCCAGCTCCTGACCTCTGCGCTGCACTCACTGTCAGTATCGCCGCCCCTTCCATTCCTTCCGAGCCGGCAATCACCCAACAAGCTGATTTCCATTTATGTGACTCCTCGGAACGCGATGGAACCCATCTAGACACATCGTCAATAGTTACTAAGCCACAGGACAAAGAAGAAGTGTCTAGACCAATATCCACAATCTCCAACTCTCCACTCAAATAAGCGCCATCTGAAAAAATATGCCCTGGTTTAAGCGCATTAAAGGTCAAAGTTTTTTTTGCTTTAAAAGGTCTACCAATTGAAGAACCTGTATCTCCATCGACCCCTGAAGGAATGTCAACAGATAACACAGTCGAGTTCGTTTTAGGAGATTTATACGGTCTCTTTAAACCAGTTCCATATGCAGCATCTACAACCAAATCAACATCTGGTAACTCTTTTGGAGCTTCGTCGGCATTAATAAGTTGGACACGCACACCTCTCCGTTCCAATCTTTTTGCTGCTACCTTGCCGTCTTCTCCATTGAAACCTTTTCCTGAAACGACTACTACCCTGCGCCCATAAGAGCCCCCAAGTTCCCTTAAAGCTGATCGCGCCACGGCTGCTCCAGCTCTTTCAATCAAAACCTCCATGGAAAATTGTGCAGATCTATCAATCGCTCGTATCTCCTCTACGCTCGCAATTGGAATCAAAACAGAATTACTTTCACAGTCATAAAACTCATAAAGCAACTACTGTTGCGAGAGTTGAATTATCAGTATGAGTAATTGAAAGTTCCCAACGAGTCACACCTGCTTCTTCAGATAGCAAAAAAGCTTTACCATGCAAAAACAAAGTTGGTTTACCTGAAGATTCACGGACTACCTCAATGTCATACATCGGCATTGACCCCAAACCCAAACCCAAAGATTTAAGTGTTGCTTCTTTAGCGGCAAACCTAGCTGCATAACGTTCTGCTGGATCGTTGGCTTTTTCGGCATACTCACGTTCTGAAGGTCTGAAAAGTCTAGAAACAATCCCAGGAGTACGGGAAATAACCCGACGGAATCTCTCCACATCAACCAAATCAACTCCGATTCCTATCACAACAAAATCCTATTCTTGATCATCAGTCAAACCGTCTTAGTCTTTCAGCAACAGAGTCAACCGAATCAATCAACAATTGTTCAACACTTTGCTCAGCAAGAAAATCGTCTCTAAAAGATGGTTCGGTTTCTCGAACCGCATCCTGAATAGCTCCATAACGGTTGTAATACCCATTTAAAACTGTTCTTATCTCTTGAATACCCAAATTTTCATGCAACGAAATATGAAGTAAATTGATTCCGGTAGTCTCACCATCTTTAACTTCTGGAATCAATAAAATCGTTCTTTCATCTCTAAGACCTTTGGTTAACAAAACTTTTTTGTTTATTGCAACCCAATGTTTAGTTCCTCTTAACTCCAGGTCTCGCTCTACTCTTGATTGAATTCCTACCGAAACACCAGCTCTATCGAGAATTGTCAAAGTCGGTTTATCTCCATCCAACCCACTAATCCGATAACGGGTATGTCCGATAACCTCATCAATTGCTAGATCTAAACTAACCAATAGTTTCAATGTCTCGTAGCTAATGGAATCGCGTGAAGTCCCTGTCTCCAAAACTCTTTTAACCAAAGAAATGTTTAACAAATTTTCATCGCTTCGGGAAATTCCAACAGTTACAGTTTTAGCTTGGTGTTTTATAGCATCAACCGGTCTTGTTAACTCTTCAATAGCTAATACAAGAGCTTTAGCTAATTCATCTATAACTAAAGACGGTGTACCAACTCTTCCAAACTCAATTTGATACAAGTCCAGCGGTATCTCTCCCAGCGAATAACGTAAAAGAGAAGCTAGGCGTACAGAAGTCGATGCCTCTAGATGACCGTTTAAACGACCATTTCGCAACTCATCGAAAAAGAAATTTGAAACCTTACGAATATCTTCACGCAAATAATCGAATACTTCATCATTTGGAGTAACAATATTTGCTGTAAGGCGATCGTTTGTAAGATTTTCAATCACTGCATGCGCAACACGCAAGGGCTGAGCTTGACTATCAATAGAACAAGCGGCTTCATACCCGAAAAGATGCCCGGCCATAGTAGCAAGAATAAAAGCTAAATCAGGGTGGGTTGGAGGAATAGGAATAACATCAAGAGCGTCGGGAAATTTATTCGGTTCAGAGTCAGTTATAACAATAGGTGCTGCTTTATGAGCCCTAAATATTGCTACCTCTTTAGCAATATCATCAACTGTTGAGCCTGTAATTCCATTGGCACATACTAAAATCATTGGTTCGGAAGACAAATCAATATGTTTTTTATCTTCAATCACATCTGAAGCAATTGACTTATAACAGAGCTCAGAAAGTTTTATTCTTATCTCTTCAGCCGCTATGACGTTCCCGCCACTTCCAACTATCGCCCAATGACGACGTGGCGGTGCGAATTGATTAGCTAGTTTTGAAATATGTCCACGAATACCCAACAACTCTTCCATTGCCTCTGGTAGAGAATTAAGAGCTTCAAGAATCTCTTCTTTACCTGAATTTTCATTTGCTGAAACAACTTCAGACATAGCAAAGGCTAAAAGGTGCCCTGCTACTACTTGGCTGTAAAAAGCTTTTGTAGATGCAACACTCATCTCTATGTCACGTCCGTCAGACGTGTACAAAACTCCATCGGCACGATCAGCTAAATCACTGTTTCGGCGATTTACTATGGCAATAACTTTTGCGCCTCTATCTCTAACCAGTTGAACGGTCCTGTTGGTATCCGTCGTGGTGCCTGACTGGCTAATGGCAACTACTAACGTATCTGACATGTCAGACACTAAATCGAAAGCCGAAAGTTCAGTTGCAGGCTTAGCTTTAACAATGATTGCTATTCCAGTTAATTGAGTTGAAATTGCAATTTCAACTGCTTTTGCAGCTACAGCTGCAGTTCCTTGCCCAATAACAAAAATTTTTCTTATTTTTCCCGATTTTAGATCCAGTTTCAATTGATCCGAAAGCGTTTCGATGCCTATTCTGACATCAAATTCCCCGTTCTCTTTTTTGACCAGACGTCCTCTAAGAGTGGATCGAACTGACGAGGGCGACTCTTCTATTTCCTTTAACAAATAATGTTTATAGGAACCTCGATCTATATCTCTTGTACTTATTTCAGTCTGTGATAGATCTTTTTCACACACTTTTGAAGTATCAGATGCAAAAGTTTTTCTAACCAGGCCTTCAAGAGTTCCAGCTAAATTCATATCTAATCTAATTACCTGGCCTTTTTCACCGGATTTGCTTATCAGTTCCTCACCGTCAACTTTTAGATATCTATTTGTTATTTCAACCAAACCATAGGGCTCACTTGCAACTAGATATGCGTCTTCAGTTAGTCCAACGTAAAGAGCTTGGCCGCTTCCTTTAACTGACAAAAAAATATTCTCCGGTTGAGAAACATCTACTCCAGCAATGGCAACTGAACCTTCAAAATTTCTAACTGCACTCATAAAAGCCTTTTCGGTACTGATACCGCTAATCTTATTTTTCTGCCAAAGTTCAGGACCCACTCTTGCATCTGTAGTAATGCCGTTTGGAATCTCTAATTCAAAACTTGCTATTAAGTCTGCATAATTGTCAATATCGCCGTTTTGAACTGTAGTTATTGACTCTTGATCCCCAATACTTGATTCCACGGGATGTGCATTCGATTCAGAAATTAAACCAACACTAGCCCATCGTGTATGACCAACTATATTTGCTTTAACATTTTCGCCAGATAGGGCTTTAGCCAGTAAATCATCTGAAAGCATCGACTCTCTTAGTGAACTTGTATTGTCGCCCAAATCACCAATTTCAGAAGCTGTTTTATACACAAACAGCAAAGAACCATTTGAAGATTTTCGAATTGACCCTGAACGAAATAACATGTCATTTAATCGATCTCTAGGTATTTCAACATCATCTAAATCGTGATCCCAAACTAAAACCTGTAAGCCAGCCGAATCTCTACCTCGAACCTCCAATCGATCCAATCCTGAAAGAGCCTGCTCTAAAGACAATAAAATAGAAAAACCTTGCTGGCTTGGGATGAATTTTTTTGACGTTAGAGCAGAAACTTTTCTATAAGAACCAATACGATCATTTTTTATAGACCAAGCGAGGTCACGTACTTTTGACGATAAAACATTCAAGACTTCAACATCATCAGAAGATGCAGGTAATTGCATTTCAGGATTTTGGAAAAAATCAAAAAGTTGATCGAGACTTTTTTCAATTGCCGACACGAGACTCTCATTATTGTATAAAGCTAAAAACCCTGGTAATCCTTTTAATTGAGAGTTGACAAAATCTAAAGAGTCCACTTGTTTTTCCAGCATTCCTGGATCATGTAATGAAAAAGAGTTTGATACTGACTCTAATAAACCAAAAAGTTCTAGTAATTCGGGAACCTCTCTACTAGAAGGGCGCCGTAACACAGCGATTATGCCGCACATGTAACACCCTCCCTTTCTCTAAAAAAATTAGATTTAGAATTAAAATAGTCTTGTTTAATTCTACGATCTCTTTTTCAAGTGTTGTTCGCGGTCAGAGAAAGCGTTGATTTTTTCGTATTACAATATTTGAAAGATGCTCAGCAATGCTCTTAGCCAGAGCAGGGTCCAAAGTTTCCATTACCCTAACTAAAGGCTCAGTTCCCGATGCCCTAACTAAAACTCGTCCGCCTTCTCCAAGTTCCATTGATGCGACATTGACTTCATCTGTAATCTCTTCAACAATTTTTTCAGCGTTGCTTTTTACAGGAACATTTACCAAAACTTGAGGCACTCTAGGGAAAATACTTTCTGAATTAGTTAATATCTCACCTTTTCTACTTAACGCCAACAAAGTCTGAACGCCGGTCAAAACACCATCACCTGTTGTTGATAAATCTCTAAAGATTATGTGTCCTGATTGTTCCCCTCCTAAAATCCAATCACTTTTCTCTAAAGCTTCTAATATGTTCCGGTCTCCCACAGGAACCTCATGAAGTGGAATCCCTATATCGGAAAGGGTATTTCGCATACCTAAATTTGCCATTGGCGTTATAACCACTGAAGAATCTTTCAATAACCCACGTTCAGATCGATCTATAGCGCAAATCGCTAATAAATGGTCTCCATCAAGTATGGAACCATCAGAAGTTACTGCAACAACTCGATCGCCGTCTCCATCAAATGCAAATCCAATATCTGAATCACTCAACAGAACCTCTTCAATCAAATTTTCTGGGTTATTACTCCCACAATTCTCATTGATATTCCTG
>JUEM01000028.1 GCA_000817085.1 marine actinobacterium MedAcidi-G1
ATCTGACATTTTTTGCAAACCAGCCATATCAATTTCGTTGTCAAAATGGCCAATGTTGCCAATTATTGCCTGATGTTTCATAAGACCCATGTGTTCAGCAGTAATAACTCCGTGACATCCCGTAGCAGTAATAAAAATGTCTGCTTCGCCAATCACTTGTTCCAAAGTGTTAACTTCATAACCTTGCATTGCAGCTTGGAGTGCACATATGGGGTCTATCTCAGTCACAATCACACGCGCTCCTTGACCTCTTAGCGATTCTGCACATCCCTTGCCGACGTCGCCGAAGCCGCATACAACTGCGGTTTTTCCTCCGATCATCACATCGGTTGCACGATTAATGCCGTCTATAAGGGAATGTCTGCATCCATACAAATTATCGAACTTTGATTTAGTGACTGAATCATTAACGTTGACCGCCGGAAATAGGAGTTCTCCAGATTCTTGCATTTGATAAAGTCGCATTACACCAGTCGTGGTTTCCTCTGAGACACCTTTTATCTGACCGGAAATTTTTGTCCATCTGTCGGGATTATCATCCAAGGATTTTTTTAGTGTTTCTAAGAAAACTGTCCATTCTTCCGAATCTTCCTCCTGAGCTTCGGGAACCTCACCTTTTTGCTCATACTCTCTACCTTTATGAACCAACAAGGTAGCGTCACCTCCGTCATCAAGAATAAGATTCGCCCCTTCTCCTTCCCATTCAAATATTTTTTGTGTGGCCCACCAGTATTCTTCTAGCGTCTCACCTTTCCATGCGAAAACCGGGACACCTTTCGGGTCTTCAGGATTACCATCTGGGCCGCAGACTACTGCTGCTGCTGCATGGTCTTGTGTCGAGAAAATATTGCAACTAGCCCAACGAACCTGCGCTCCTAAAACCACTAGAGTTTCGATCAGCACAGCCGTTTGCACGGTCATATGCAGTGAGCCCGCTATTCGTGCTCCAGATAATGGTTGCTCATCGAAATACTCGGCTCGTAAAGACATCAACCCTGGCATCTCATGTTCAGCGAGTCGAATTTCATTTCTACCAAACTCATTAAGATTTATATCGGCAATTTTGTAATCGTTTTCGTAAGACATATCAGTCAACGATATCGGGTGACACTTAATAGGAGCAGATTTAGCCTCTAACTAGAAATACGCTTCCCGTGGTGTCGATTGTGTAATTCGAATCTTCTCCATGAATCAAGAAAGCCTCTCCTGGTTTTAATTGTGTTTCGCTCCCATGTCCGACTTTGGATATTCCATTTGTGGCCAGAATCAAATCAATGCTCCTTGAAGCATTTACCTCTATTTTCGTATTCTCTATTCTTCTTACTGACAGATTGTTGACCGGTCCTATATATTCGTGGTCTGTTCCATCAGCTTTTTGCACCTGAGGTATCTCTGCTCCAGCGTTCAAGAGGGAAAGGAACTCATTTTTGTCGGCATGTTTTTTTGTTAGACCTGCCCTGAGCACGTTGTCACCAGGTTGCATAACTTCAACTGCCATCCCTTGAATGTAAATGTGTGCAACTCCAGGTTCGACATGTATGGCTTCACCGATATTGAGTTCGTAATAATTCATAAAAGGAAGGATCAGGATAGACGCATCTGTTTTATGAATCTTAGAAATTTTGACGATTTCCTCGGCAACCTTCTCCCAAATCTCATCCACACCATCCCTGCAACGATTAATGAAACTTTCAATTTCTTGATTTGCTTTCCCTGAAAGAAGATCGGAAATAACTTTTCCCCACCCCTTTTCTCCATCAGTTAGCAGCGGTGACAAAAGCTTTTTGGGCAAGTGAAATTTTTCTGCTGCTTCTATCGCAGAATCTATTTTGCGTAGTCCACAAAATGCTTTAAATGGGGTCAGTGCACATACCAGTTCTGATTTCGCCTTTTGATCTCGATACAGACGCTTGGGGTCATCTAATTTCATTCCACTAGCTTCTTCAATTTCAAATCCTCTTAATGCCTGCTCTGTATTTGGATGCAATTGGAGAGACAGAGGGTTTTGTATTGCAAGAATTTTCACCAACCAGGGTAAATTTTTATTATCCCCAAACCAGAGTTCTGCTTCCGGTTCCCCACTCGCAGGAGTTCCTCTCAACTCTGCAATCGCTGTTTTAGAGCCCCAATCATAATGTTTAAGGGTTCCTTCTAGAAGAGGCATTTTTATTTCAGTTAAGCTTCAAAAGTGAAAGAGATTCCATCTGACTCGACTTTTTCGATAATTCTTTTGTGCTCATTCTCGTCAGCTTCACCTGCTTCATCTATAAGCATGATGGGGATGTCGTCTTCTACGCTGTAGACCCTTCGTAATCTTGGGTTATAAAGAGCGTTCTCATCTTCCAAATAAAACAGCGGCCCCTTATCTTCAGGGCAAGCTAAAATCTCTAGCAACATTGGATCGAGGGGCATGATTTCTCCTAACTACTTGTTTCAGGTTATTGGGATAAAAGAGTTCTGACTTCTTCTATTGCTTGTCCACATATTTTTTTATCATTTGCTTCGATGTTCAGCCTAAGAAGAGGTTCAGTGTTCGATGGTCTCAGATTAAACCACCAATCACCTAAGTCCACTGTCAACCCATCTAACCGATCAACTATTGAGGTCTTATAGTATTCTGCTATTTGTTCCATAGAGGCTTCCACATCAAGGACTGAAAAATTTAATTCACCTGAACTTTCATACCTTTTGAATGGTTCCAATAATTCACTTAACTTTCCCTGATGCTTAGACAAGGCTTTTAAAACTACTAAAGCAGCTATAACTCCCGAATCAGCTCTGTAATTTTCCCGGAAGTAATAATGCCCCGAATGCTCTCCAGCAAATACTGCATCATGCTTTTCCATTAGTTCTTTAATGAAGGAATGACCGACACGACTGCGTATCGCTGTGCCACCACACTCATTAATCACTTCTGGAACTACTTTCGAGCAAATCAAATTGTAGATAACCGACTCGTCTGGTCTTTCGTTAAGAATCTGATCAGCAATAAGCGCTGTGGTAAGAGATCCTGAGATAGGTTCTCCTTCCTCATCGAGTAAAAAAACTCGGTCTGCATCACCATCAAAAGCCAGACCTATGTCGGCTTTTGTCGCCAGTACTCTTTCTCTTAGATATTTTTGGTTTTCCTCTCTCAAGGGATCTGCTGGATGATTCGGGAAATTTCCATCCAGTTCAGGAAAAAGAATCTCTAGCCCAAAAGGTAATTTACTGAAAACAGGTGGAAGGATTAGCCCTCCCATACCATTCGCTGTATCAGCCACGACCTTAAGATCACCCAGATTTGATATATCTACGATCGAACATACATGATCTACAAAATCACCCAAAACATCGACTTTTTCTATACTTCCAATTACTGCTTGCCTTTGCGGTGAGGTACTAGCTATTTGTGATATTTCTTTCAACCCTGAATCCTGTCCGACCGGTCTAGCTTGATTCATGCAAATTTTCAAGCCGTTGTACTCTGCTGGATTATGACTGGCTGTTACCATCGCTGCTGGAAAATCAAAATGGCCTGAAGCGAAGTAACACATATCGGTGGATGCAAGTCCTATATCCACGACGTTCAGACCCTGGTCTCTTACTCCGGCAGCAAAGGCTTCTGATAAAGATTCACTGCTCTTCCTCATGTCTCTGCCAATAACTACTGAAGAGTTTGTTTTCTTTTTATCCTTAATAAAAATAGAGAATGCTCTCCCTATATCTCGGAAGAGTTCTTCATTTACCTCTTCAGGAAAAATTCCGCGAATATCATAAGCTTTAAAGACATTGTCTGCTTTTGACATCTCGTTGCCCTTCTTTTTCACTGACTAGAACTTGAAATTTGAGATATTAAGTTTTCCGGATAAATACCTCTTCTAGCTCTCTGTCGAATTCTTATCAGATCTAATAGTAAAAACACTCCATCACGAAATGCGCTAACTGACGATCTTTGCGAGTTTTCCACCTCAACGGGAATTTCTTTCAAGCTTAAGTCCCATCTTTCCGCCAAATGAAACAACTCAACGTCAAAAGAAAAACCGTCAAGTGTTCCTGCATCAAATAATGACTTAGCAACCTGTGACTTAAATGCCTTCAAGCCACACTGAGTATCCCTGTAATGACCGAGCAAGATTCCAGAAGTAGCTATGTTTATTAACCTTCCACCTACCTCCCGAAACCTGCCTGCTCTGACTAGATTCTTGGTCTCAATATGTTGGCGACTCCCCACAACCATGTCGTAGCCTGATTCAACCAAAGTCACTAGTTTCACAACTTGCCTAGGGTTGTATGCAAGGTCAGCGTCTGTAAAGGCAACAACTGAACCGTTTGCTTCTTGCACACCGGCGCGAATTGCCGCTCCTTTACCTTTGTTTTCTTCGAGTCTTATTACAACATCCGCCCCTGCCTGTCTGGCTATTTCAGATGTAGCATCGTTGGAACCGTCGTCTACAACAATCACTTCAATATCATCGCTCTTTTGTAAAGAGGATCTCAACTCTGAATCAACGGTGGATAACGTTCCAGCAATTCTGTCAGCTTCTTCAAATGCCGGGATTATAAGGCTTATGCGGGGTTTCTTATCGATCAAATTTTCGACGTTTGGTTTCATCTGTTGGTTTCTAAATTCACGAAAGAGCACAAACCTATAGGAGATGCCTCTTGCCACAGCTGCACCTAAAACAGCTGTAAGTTTTGCTGTAAAACAAGCCTTCCAACTTTTACCCGGATCTAATGAAATTAGAATAACCAAATCAATAATTGCAGCAATGACAACTACAGAAGTGAAGACTTTTATATTTCTAATCCACCGCGCATGTGGATCGTTTATTAGAGTGATTTTTTCATGCAATGTCCTCGCGACTATTGCCGCCAAAGTCAAGGCAATCGCACCTGCTATTACAGTTGGCAAACCCATTTGCATTAACAGAACCGCTGCACTTATATCGATAACAGTCGCAGCTAGTCCGACAAAAGCGAAACGCCTCAACCAAATATTCACGATTGAACCTCTTCGTTTAGTAAGCCAAAGTTTTCTGTTTCATATTCGTCTAAGTTGCTCTTAGCCCATTTATCCAATCTTTTATCAAAGTCTGGAAAAATCAGATTTGAATCAAACCACGTGAAGGAGAAATCAGATGAACTCGATTTACGAGCTACGAAAGCTAGAGAAATTAAACCAAATAAAGTTAGAAGAATAGATACTACTTCAACTGAACTCCTGCTGTAATCTAAGGTCACTTCTTTTTCCGTTGGGACTACGACCATTAGGTTCGGTGTTGCTCTCCACGGACCTTTAGCTCCTTCAACTTTCCAATTAGGGAAATAAGAAGTTTTCACTATTACCGGCACCCCTATTTCGTCCACTTTGAATTCTATTCGATCAGTATTAACGCTAATTTCAGAGATCTCGACTCGAGGCAATCCGATTCTTTCCGGCTCTTCCTCAAGATCCACATATTGCCAATGGTCCATTCCTCCTAAAGTTCTCACTACTGCTTGTGAACCTTTTTGGAAAATCTCAACAGATGGGTCTAACCATTCTGAATGCTCTAATTGAGTGAAAACTGCAGGTTCAAAATCCAATTGGGTTACAAGTTCAGAATTTTTTACCTTAAAAATTGTCCATGGCCCACTATTGGCTATTTGGGTTAAAGATGAATGTTGTTTAGCTTTCTCAGTCGCTACTTGTGAAGAGGCTGCATAGTATTTCACCCCAAATTGCTGGAGGTGGTCAATTCCTGCATCGATATCAAAAGACCTGTATGGGAGATCCCGTTGAGCCCTTGACGGGGCGGTCGAAAGTTCAGACTGAATAAGAAAATGGAAAGGTGTGGTTGTGGATGACTCAAAATACAGACCTTCCATGGAACCAATACAACCGTCTGTCCAATGTGGCATCAGCATAGGCGCCATAGGTGTTCCATATCTCGTCAGCTCGCTCGAATACTCCCACATCAAGCGACCACATCCGTAGTCTCTGGCTTGATCATCCATAGTGACCACGAAATCTACCAACTCTTCCCATCCTCCACCTGTTGAATCTCCAGTTCGAGCCTCATAGCCCTCAAAATTCCACAAAGCCCAAGAACGACCTATATTAAGATCCTCAGTTTCATATCCCATCCATTGATAAGCATTTCCCTGCATCTTTCCCCCTGGCAGAACTCTCAGGGGTACTGCCAAATAAAATATGAAAAACACGACAGCTAGAAATCCAATACTTCCGGACACTAAATTCCCGATTCTCTCTTTCCCTTTAGCAGCCCTGCTCACTAATAAACCTAAAATACGTATTATTTCTGCAATTGCTATAGCTGCTAAAAGATAGATACTCAGGTAGTAGGCAGGCAATAACCTTCCGTTATATAAGCGACCTTCGGGTAAGTAAATGAAAGCTAAAGCTAAAACAACAACTGAAATTGATAAAACCACTCCTAGGCGACGTCTGAAAATGAGAGAGAGAACGGCCCCTACTGCCGCCAGCACAATTGCTAATTGAAGTGGTGGGTCGTTTGTAAGAAAATCTGCTGCAAGATGATCACGGCTCCAAAGGTAGGAACTATAAGATGTCAACTTTTCCCACCCCATATCGTTCAAGTGTGATCGATACCACCAAAAGGGAATAACCCAAAAAGCAGATACCAAACCTGAAAGCAAACCGACTTCAGCAACCCAACGCACTGAAGCTCTACTAATGCGGGTCGATAATGCTACAAATGAAACTATGAGTGCGAAAAAAACTACTAATAAATGACATAAACCCGTCAGCGCCAAAAATAAAGCTGCAGCCGCTCTTTTCTCTCCTGTTTCCACACCTTTAATTAACAGTCCGATGTATACGAGACAGAATGCAATTGCGAGCGTAAAAGCAAACTCTCCTGCCATTGTTGACATCAAGTTGCCGCCCATAATATTGAAGGAGCGATCGAAGATAAACGCAAGAGTTGAAGCTCCCAATAAAGCTGGTGTTGGTTCAGGTAAACCTGCTAACCGTCCCATCTTCCAACCTGCAAAAGGCATGAGAATCAGACCAACTGCAGCAACTAACTTAAATGCCAAACCGTAATGAAAAGGGATAATTAAGAGAAGTAAACAAACAGCAAAAAAGAAAGCAGAACGCCAGTGTTTGGGTTTTTGTGTAACTAACTTGAAAACTACAAAAGAGACTAAGCCTATTGTCAGAATTAATAAGGGTAGAACTAGCCCCACGTTCAATACGACAATAAACAACATTGGGACGACCATGTAAAAGTGATAGGCAGGGAAACCCGCATACCAATCAGGAGCCCATCCCGAAAGCCTCAGGTTTGGAAGCAGTTCATCTCTTAAAAAGGCCGGACCCCAGACGTGTGCTCCCAAATCACCCCCTGTCGGAGTAGATAGTTTAAATAGAACACCGTCTGGATTGATTACCCACAAAACAAAAAAACAGGAAAGAAAAACTGAGAAAGCCGAAACCAAAGACAAAACTTTAACCTCAATTAACTTTTCTAATACTTTGGTTTTTACATTTAACTTTAGAAAACTAATCATTTTAAGGCCTGAAATCTGTCTTGTTCATTTTTAGGCTTCAACCTTGCAATAAAAGCGCTATTACTGTGGTGGCATTAAAACCAACGTGTGCCCATACAGCTCTACCTAAACGATCATATTTTCTCGCCAAATAAGCAGCCACGAAACCGAATAAGAACAAAGCCGGAAACTGTATTAGTTGCAAATGGGCAACTGCGAAAAGTAAAGAAGAGACTACTAAGGCTAAACGACCACCCATCTTTTTCTCAAAAGCTTTGAGAGTCAGACCACGATAAAATATTTCTTCTACTACTGGGGCTCCTACAACAACGACCAAAAATAGAAGAAAAACTCCTAACCCTGTCGCTTTGTCAACTAGCTCTCTAGCGGGTTCGGATACGTCGATGTCATCAAAAATTACATATAACGGCAGATACAACAAGCCTGCTGCGATTTGCGTTCCAAGTCCAATAAGCAAACCCGGGACAATATCGTTTTTCTGAAATTCCCATCCGAATTCTTTCCAAGAAACACTCTTCATCAAATACAACCACACGGGGATTCCAAGAGTTCCAACCCATAAAGCAGCTTGCAAGATAGCGGTTATTTCTAAAGATGGATCGTCCAGATCAATACCGCTATCAACAGCGTTAATAGCTATGACAACTGATATCACCGCGATCTGCCCAAGTAGCCAGCCATAAATAACGTGGCGCACTCCCCAAGGCAGCTGTGGGTTAGGTTCTGTTATTTCAGAAGGTATAGAGTTTTCAGCCGATTCTTCTTCTCGCATCTTTTAATCTTAATGACCGTCTTCGTTGACTTAACCACTTATGTTAAGTAGAACGACGAAAATAGCCCGTACGATGTAAGTATGAGTAAATCTCCAGAACCAGACTCACATGAGACCGAGTCTAACGATGACCCGAAGCGATCAGGGTTGTCGCGTTGGTTTCCCTGGCTCGTTTTAGGTGCACTAGCATCTTTTGTAATCTTGCCCAATATTTTGCCAGGGAACGAAATTGAAGAAATCCCGTATGACCGTTTTCTTACACAAATTACGGATGGAAATATTTCCACAGTTGAAATTGATAATAGGACGGGACAAATCAATTTTGAATCCGGAAACGGGTTGGAGCAAAAAACTACTGGACCAATAGAGCTATCTGACGAGGATAGAAAAATACTGTCGGAAAGTAATGCATCAATTAAATTCAGCACGCCTCAACCAGGATTCTTTCAAACCTGGTTGCCTCTACTCCTACCAGTAGGTTTGATAATACTTTTCTTCTGGTGGATTAATAAAAGAGCTCAAGGACAAATGACAGGAATGATGTCAATAGGGCGGTCTAAAGCGAAGCTCTACACAACTGAAAGACCGGGCACTACTTTTGACGACGTTGCTGGTTACGCAGGTGTGAAACAAGAGATCCGTGAAATAGTTGACTTTTTGACCGAATCAAAAAAATTCGCTGAAATAGGAGCGAAAGTCCCCAAGGGTGTTCTTCTAGTAGGCCCTCCCGGTACTGGCAAAACACTAATAGCTCGTGCGGTAGCAGGAGAAGCAGGTGTTCCATTTCTTTCCGTGACTGGTTCAGATTTTATGGAAATGTTTGTTGGAGTAGGGGCGAGTAGGGTACGTGACCTTTTCCAATCTGCAAGAAAATTAGGAAGCGCAATAATTTTTATTGACGAGGTCGACTCTGTTGGCCGTAAAAGAGGTGCGGGGCTTGGAGGCGGCCACGATGAACGCGAACAGACACTGAACCAAATGCTTTCAGAAATGGACGGTTTTGAAGGAAGCGAAGGAATAGTGATGATGGCCGCTACAAATAGACCTGACATCTTGGATCCAGCCCTACTGAGACCCGGAAGATTCGACCGTCAGATAGTGGTCCCTCTACCAGAACTCGAAGATCGAAATGAGATCCTGAAAGTTCATGTTAAAGGGAAACAAATTTCTGATGATGTGGATTTAAACGTTGTTGCACGTGGAACACCTGGTATGAGTGGTGCAGATCTGGCTAATCTAATAAACGAAGCCGCACTCACAGCAGTTAGGGACAACTCAAACTCTGTTAGAGCTGAAGATCTTGAAGTCGCTAGAGACCGAATACTCATGGGTCAAAAACGCGACTCACTGGCTCTTACAAATGATGAAAAAGAGGCAATTGCCTACCATGAAGCGGGCCATGCTCTATGTGCTGCCCTGCTGCCCAACACAGATCCTTTGCACAAAGTCACAATAATTCCAAGCGGAATGGCTCTTGGAGTAACTATGCAGTTACCTGAAGAAGAGAAACATATTTATAGACAAAACTATATAGAAGACTCCCTCACAGTTCGTATGGGTGGAAGAGTCGCTGAAGAAATAGTTTTTGGAATTGCTTCTACAGGCGCTAATAATGACCTCGTTGGAGCGACTGAACTTGCTAAAAAAATGGTTCGTGAATGGGGAATGTCAGACGAAGTGGGACCCATGGCGTGGGGAAACCAAAGTCAGGTCTTTTTAGGAGATGACCTAATGGCAGGCCGCGAATACAGCGACGAGACAGCGCGAATTATTGACGAAGAAATTCAAAAAATACTTGTTAAGCAAGAAGACGCTTGTCGTAAATTACTTGATGAGAACAGAAATGCTCTTGACTTAATCGCAAGAGCGCTACTCGAACATGAAACCATCAGCGGAAAGGAAGTTACGAGACTTATTCAGGCTGCGAATGGGGACACGAGCATCGAGAGTATGGAAGACGTAGCCGCAGTAGATTAATCAGCGATGTCACGACTAATCGTCTTAGCGCTAATTTCTTTTGGAGCTTCCCTAGCTGCTGTTTTGTTAAGAAAATTGAACTATAGAAATTTTGTGACGAGCGGATGGTCTATCCCAGGGCACTTAAACAGAGAAGACTTCGGATTCCTTAACGAACCTTGGCTTGTGGTGATTTTTTCATCCGACTCGTGCGAAACCTGTAAACCAGTTGTAGCTGAAAGCATGAAACTCTCATCATTAGGAATAGCAATTCAAGAAATAGCTTTAGAAACGAACAAAGACTTGCATGAAAAATATGACATAGATGCTGTTCCAATGCTTTTACTAGTTGACAAATTTGGAGTAGTAAGATCTAGCCATCTAGGACCTGTCAACTTTGATGAAGTCAAAAAGTCAATTGAAACATTTATTTTTAAGACTCAAGAGCCCTATTAAGGCAACGGAATCGCTGAAGTTTTAGAAACTGCTACCCCAGTTTCTAAATAAAATCCAGAAGAGTTCTGGCCTACCACGCTAACTAATACTGGCGAGGTCGAATCAATGTCTAAAGTTTTAATGGCACTATCCGCTATAGGAAATGAAATGCTTTCTAAACCATCAAGTTCAATTTGATCGGGTATACCTAAAGACAGGAAAGACTCTTGATTAGAAAATTTAATAGAGGCTATTGTTTTCGAGTTGGGATTAAAAACAGAAAGATAGCCACTTTCAAAAGAGCTACTTTCGAATAGTAACTTCCATTTTCGCGCAGCCAAGTCAACTCCATTTTGAGTATTTAATCCAACATCTAATAGTTCTACATCAGAACTTTTACCTGCCCATGAGACAAAGGATGCGGCTATAGGTTCCCCGTCAAAAGATTTTACCTCCACTCCGTAAGTGGGGCTTGCGAAGGTTTCTAATTCCAAAACCTGACGTTGAAGAGCCCTTAATTCTAATTTTCTAGTTTGCAATTTCTGTCCGCCAGAACCAAGAAAACTAACCTCTACTTCGACGAGTTCGTTGTTGGGATTGAGAATAGAAATGAGTTCATTGCCTTCAGGCCCCTGTTCATAGCCAGTAAGAAAAACTCTGCTGGATGCCCTATTGGAACCATAAAGCAAATCTAAACCTTTTTGGTTACCATCCTCTGCTGTTTGCATCCGAGCGACAACTAATTGTCCTACTCTGACATCAACCGTTGCGGAAACTACCGATGAATCTGGTATTCGAGTAGTAATATCAAAAACCACCAAAGAACGACTGGGTATAACAACACCTTGGGAATCCAAAGTTTCACGGCGTCCAATGTCGCCAACGAAATGCAGATCTGCGACTGCAGGTGCTTGGAAAGGGTTATAAAAAAGTAACGATGCCTTATTGCCTGGTCGTAATGTTGAAGACCAAGGGAAATACCAGGAATCAGAGGTGCTGGTTACACAAGGTTCTGAATCTAACCCATTGCCGATTATCTTCTGTTTGACAAGAACCTCTCCACTAGGAATTTCGATGGTAACAGCAGCCCATTTTGAGCCTGAAACAGACTGTTCAGGTTTAATGTCGAGACTTTGCCCAGCTTCTATAAGAATCTCTCTTTCTATATCATTGCCTAAATCATCTGCAATGGTGACGCGGCCAAAAGTATCTGCCTTGGAGAAACTTGTAAGAGTTATTGTTCTTTCACTGATTCCATCTAATTCTCCAGTAGGTCCAATACAAAACCAGAGATCACCTGATTCTCCAGCTGTTGAAACTTCCACTGGATAAACAGGTAACGGAGTTCCTTCAATACCATCATTGCTTTCAATTGAAAAAACAAGTACGGACACTAAAAGAACACTCATCAAGAAAAAGGTAGGTAGGCGAAATGTATTCATTGCCCGCTCTCACTTGTTCGTAAACGAGACCAGTTAGTAACCAGAAGAATAATTATTAACAAAGCGATTTGTAAACGGTGTCGAGCTTTTGAAGCTGTGGCATCTAACTGAAGCAGAGAAGTCGTTTCAGAAGCGACTCTAACTGATCTTCTAGTAGGAACTCCTCCTTCATCACCTGCTCTCAATACAGGGGTTTCATTTCCGTTACCATAAAGTTTCCAGCTTCCGACCGGTTCAAGCATCCAACGAAATGCGCCGTCAGCGTTACTAACTATCAAATAGTCATCCCAACTTATTTTTGTGACTTCTGCTGGTACAACTTTTCTATTGCCGTCTCTTACAACTGCATGCACTGCTTCATGAGCTGTATTCTCAAAAATTGTCACTGCGCTATTTAATCCTTCAGTACGCGCAAGATCTAGCTGTCTAGTAAAAGCCGCTTCATAGAAAGTAGGTAAATAGAATCTTCTTTCCTGGTAAGGAACTGGGGCTATACCTTCCACGAGAATTAAATGTTTTACTCCCCACTTTCCTAAAATTTCGCCTAGTCGATTTGTGTCTCCTGAAATAGCTTTTGCTATTCCTTTTCGAATTTCCAAGGCTCCCTTGTTATCACCAAGTTGATAAGGCCACTGATCAGTTATATCTGGTTGCCCATCAGTAATAGCTAATCCAACATCTTCTGTAAATATTGATGCTGTAGCTGGCAATATAGAAGGCTCACCTATCCAAACAATGCGATTTTCTCCCCCTCTGCTAACTTCACCTTTAGCTGGACTTGCATCTACTACAAAAGATAAAACTGAAGAAAGTTCTTTTCTTGGTGCACCCCATGAACCATCTAGGGATCCTGAAAGAACAGGTAAAACGCTCACTCCTAATGCCAACGCTGCTACACCAATTGAGATTTTACGTAAATAAAGTTTCTTCGGTGTCGGATTTGTCAAATCACTACCTATACCCGCTGTTGATATTGCAGCCGCCCAAGCCAATCCAACGGCTACGGGAACAAAAAGAGTTTCTTCTTCTGGGGTTCTCCCCGGCCACCATCCCTGATCTGCAATCCAAACGGCAAAAAAACCAATAATGATTATCGACCAGGAACGGATACCAAGAAAAAGGTGTCTTTTTGTTCCAACCAGCAATGCAAACACTGCAACAATAACGATCGCCCAGGTGAACGAACTGTTTGTAAAACTCCCTGTGTCTAAATTAAAAATTCCTGAAGGCCCTAGCTTGCCTTTTCTCCAAAATTCAAATCCTATTAGTGAGCTTGCTGACCGTCCGGTTAAGAGATCGACTATCAACGGGAAGTGCAACAGTGAAGCTACGCCCATAGCCAGACAAGATGATTTAAGTAACCTATTAACACCGTCTGTTGCACCCGATAAAAGGCTCCCGATAAAAAGACCTGCGAATATCGTGACAGATGGTATTAAAAATACTGGATCTAATGCTATTCCTAAAGCAAGGAGTAGCCCTGTAAGCAGCCCGTTCGTTAGCTGTGTTCGCTCTTTTACCCCTGGCCCTGGTTTGCCTCTAATTGACCCGTATGGTGAAACTCCCTGGGAGACAGCCATCCGTTTAGCAAGCCATGGTAATAAAGCGTATACGGTCAGGGGTGTGAGTCTCCCCTCTCTCAAAGCGTCATACGGTAAAGGGATAGAAAGATACACGATGAATGCAACAGCTCGTGATCTGCCACCGCCAATTGGTCTCACTAATCTCCAGATACCTATTGCTCCTATAGGAATAGCTGCAATAACCATCCACGACCATAGAAGTTGATCATTGCCTGGGAGTATCGCTAAGAATACTCCCAGTGCTGAAAAGCCATCTGGCCCAACTGTCTCCATGCCAGTGGCCGTTGAACGCCACCCATACCACCAAGATCTAAAAAGGTCTAACGGGTCAGCTGGCAACAATTGAAATCTGCCGATTATGGGTAAACCCTCCGAAAGTAGGTGTCGAGATCCAAAACCTAAAATGACTCCTGCAACCAAAAGGGCAATACCACCTGGCCCAAGAAGCGCTGCCCATAATTGATGGAATCTAATTCGGGTTAATGCATCAGGTCCGGTTCCTGAAGGCGCTTGACCGGCAACTGCGCGCCTCAAAGAATGCTGCTGGGGTTCTAAGGAGCCACGGTTACTAGTGCTAATAGCATAGTTTTTTCTGACTCTGTCTCTAATAGAGTTTAAAGATTTTAAACGTTTCAGATTCCACCAGAATGAAGACAGGTGGCCCCATGTAAGAAAAAATCTTCCGGTAACTAGACCGTATAGAACTCCCGAAGTCATTATGAGAATAGATTCAAAAACGCTACGAAAGAGAGATACGCCGAAATTGCCGACAAGCGTCATTCTTAATCTGTGTCGAGGTCTCAGAACATCAATACTTTTCTTTGCAACTTGCGATTGGGTTTTAAATCGGGTGGCTACTGAATTAGAAGCCAAAACAATTTTTGCTCCCACTAAATAGGACCTTAGACATATCTCAACGTTATTATCGGGTGAATTTATCTCTGTGTCATATCCTTCAATCGCTCTAAACAGATCAGCCCTTATTAACATCGCTGATTCTGGCACAGCAGAAATTTCTTTTTTGTCATACTGGCCTTGATCGTTTTCACCCTTTTCAGACCTTTCGACTGGCGAGTAAAAATTATCCAGCATTGAGCCCATGTCTTCTAACAGACTTGGATTTTCTCTATCTAATACTTTTGGTCCTACTATTCCAGCGTTACTTTCAACTGCCAATTCAGTCATTCGTCTGACGCAAGTTGCATCAAGAATAAGATCATCTTTTAAGAATAAAAAAAAGTTTTCTCTGGATTCTGTTAGCTCATTTCGTAGAACGAGATTTGCTAATAGTGGGTAACTAGCTGTGTTTCCTGTTCTGATTATTTTCGAAGCTGGAATGGCTTTTTTGACTAGATCTTCAACATCCGAATTTGTTTTTTCTTTACCTTTTAAAACTAGTAAGAATTCTATTTTCTTATAATCTTGAGCTGCTAACCCATCGATAACTTCTTCCAACCATGGGGTTCTTTCATCAGCAACAAGGACGGCTTTCACCATTGGTTCTAATGCACTGCTCTGGTTTTCTTTCTCGTTCTTTTCCACGTTTAACAAACCATAGTTCTGCCGAAGGGTTGTTACTTGCCTATGTGCCTCTAAGGTTCGATATTAAGGAAAACTGAGGCAACTTAAACCTATGAAAGCACTAGTTACAGGGTCAGCGGGTTTCGTAGGCCGACACTTAATCGGTCATTTAGAAGACAATGGCTATGACGTATTCGGAACAGACCTTTCTTCTGGAGGCCCTGACTTACTTGATTTAAAAAGCTTTATCGAATTGTTTAAACGAATTAATCCAGAAGTGGTATTCCATCTTGCTGGACAAGCCGATGTTGCTGCCTCTTGGAAAGATCCTTACAAAACTTTTAAAAGCAATGTGGAAGGCACCATAAATGTCTTAACCGCAGCGAGGGAATCAAATGCACAAAAAATTATTACCATCACTAGCGCTGATGTTTATGGTCCTGTCGCCTCTCAAGATCTCCCCATTACTGAAGAAACAGCCTTAAAACCTGTTTCGCCGTATGCCGCTTCCAAGGCAGCTGCTGAGCTATTTTCCCTACAGGCACACGATGGATATGGTCAGCACGTTATTAGAGCAAGATCTTTCAACCATATAGGTCCTGGGCAAAGTGAAAACTTTGTGTGTGCCGCTATCGCTTGTCGAGTTGCAAAAAACGAACTATCTGGCGGAAAAGTAGTGAAAATTGGAAACTTGGAAGCAAAACGTGACTTTACTGACGTTAGAGATGTCGTTTCTGCTTACAAACTACTCTCACTTTCTGGCGAAAATGGAGAGGTTTATAACGTCTGTTCTGGCTTCGCCGTCTCTGTACAGGAAATAGCTGAAAGAATTATCGGAATGGCGAGACATAAAATGCGACTTGAAGTAGATGAGACACTTTTCAGACCTGTAGAGATTCCTGAACTTTTCGGAGATTCTTCAAAGCTATCTATAGCTACCCAGTGGGAACCTATTTATCCTCTTGAAGACACTCTAAGAGATCTTCTTGAGTATTGGCGGGCGCAAGTTCTTATAGAACCGGAGGCAGAATAGAGCTATGAACAAACGCGCATTCATAACTGGGATAACGGGCCAGGATGGTTCTTATCTAGCTGAGCTGTTACTGGACAAGGGTTATGAAGTAGCTGGGATGGTGAGGCGAAGTTCAACAGTCAACTTTGAGCGTATTTCTCATTTAATGGATCAAGTTGAATTTATTTCGGGTGACCTTTTAGATCAACTATCGATAGTTGAAGCTCTAAAACTTTTTGAACCTTCAGAGGTTTACAACTTGGCAGCCCAGTCATTTGTTCAAACTTCTTTTTCCCAACCTGTTCTTACAGGCGAGACCACTGCATTAGGTGTTACCAGAATGCTTGACGCCATAAGGCTTACCGACCCTGGAATCCGTTTTTATCAAGCGAGCTCATCAGAGATGTTCGGCAAAGTTGCAGAAGTCCCACAAAGAGAGTCAACTCCCTTCCACCCAAGAAGTCCTTATGGTGTCGCAAAAGTCTACGGACACTGGATAACAGTTAATTACCGTGAAAGTTACGACCTTCATGCCAGCTCAGGGATGCTATTCAACCATGAAAGCCCCAGACGCGGATTGGAGTTCGTTACTAGAAAAATAAGTCATACCGCTGCACAAATTGCTTTAGGTCGCACTGACGAACTTCATCTTGGAAATCTGGAAGCAAAACGAGATTGGGGTTTTGCGGGTGATTACGTTGAAGCGATGTGGAAAATGCTTCAACAGGACACTCCTGGCGACTACGTAGTTTGCACTGGTGAAACTCATTCTGTCAAAGAATTTTGTGAAGTGGCTTTTTCGCATCTAAATCTTGACTGGAAAGATTATGTAAAAGTAGATGAAAAACTTATTAGACCTGCCGAAGTTGACCTTCTAGTCGGCGACGCAAAAAAAGCAGCCGAGACTCTCGATTGGGAACCAAAAGTAGGTTTTCAGGATCTTGTGAGAATGATGGTCGATGCTGATATGGCTCTTCTAGAAGGACGTTTAGAGGGTTTACATTGATATGCGTTCTCGCTGGTGGGGTTGGTGCCGCTCGGCTTCTCAATGGCCTAAAAGATGTCTTACCTGCTGAAGAAATAACCGCAATAGTAAATACCGGTGATGACGTAATAATGCATGGACTTTACATTTGCCCTGACCTAGACACCGTTACTTACACACTGGCAGGCGTTAACAATACTGAAACCGGCTGGGGACTCAAAGGGGAAACTTGGTTGGCAATGGAATCACTTAAAAAACTTGGTGGGGAAACTTGGTTCAACCTTGGTGACAGAGATTTAGCAACTCATCTGTATAGAACAGGCAGACTCTCCGAAGGTGCAGGTTTAAAAGAAGTAACCGCAGAAATTACTTCCTCTATGGGAATAGGGGTCAATCTTCTTCCGATGACCGAAAATCGGGTTGAAACAATGGTTACCTTGCTTGAAAGCGAAAATGAAGTATCTTTTCAAGAATATTTTGTGAAATACCGTCATGATGTCGCTATATCATCGGTGCGGTTCAATGGTTCCAAGGAAGCAAAAGCTACCCCAGGAGTTATCGACGTAATAAATAAGGCAGAAATAGTAATAATTGCACCTTCAAACCCGCTTGTTTCGATTGCTCCTATCTTTTCTGTTCCTGAGATTTCTAAAGCCATAAAAGCCCGTAAAAAAGATACTGTTGCTGTTTCTCCAATAGTCGCTGGTGCAGCTATTAAAGGTCCAGCTGATCGACTTCTTAATGAACTCGGACATGAAGCATCAGTCGAAGGAGTGGCAAAATATTATCAAGATTGGATCAGTGCCTTAGTAATTGATAATGCAGATTTTGAGAGAGCGAAGGGTATTGAATCATTGGGTATTAATTGCGTAGTGACTGAAACGGTTATGGCTGATTCTCAAATAGCTGCCTCTCTGGGTTCAACTCTTTTAGGATTAAAAAGATGAATTCTTATAACAACGATGGCATTCACATCATTCCTGTAAAAGGCATGCCAGAAATCTCTCCAAAAGATGAC
>JUEM01000009.1 GCA_000817085.1 marine actinobacterium MedAcidi-G1
TACTTCATGGCCCTCTAGGTGAAGATGGAACTATTCAAGGGCTGCTCGAAATAATAGATGTGCCATATATAGGAAGTGGAGTTTTAGGGTCTGCACTAGCTATGGACAAAATCGCTACTAAGGAAA
Source organism: marine actinobacterium MedAcidi-G1 (assembly GCA_000817085.1). Taxonomy (GTDB): domain Bacteria; phylum Actinomycetota; class Acidimicrobiia; order Acidimicrobiales; family MedAcidi-G1; genus MedAcidi-G1. The sequence continues at coordinate 127 of JUEM01000009.1, forward strand.
TCCTGACGCATCATAAAATCCCACAAGCACTTTATAGAAATGTGCATTCCAAACAGTTTGAAGAGTTAGATAGCGAAGGCATGGAGTCACTATTTTCTATGCTGTTAAAGGAACTCGGATCTATAGTTTTTGTCAAGCCTGCAAATTTAGGTTCTTCTATAGGAGTTTCTAGGGCCCATGACCACGATTCGTTAAAAGAAGCTATAGAAAAAGCTTTCACTTACGACGAATGGATAGTTGTTGAAGAAGCTATAGAGGGAAGAGAGATTGAGTTATCGGTTCTGGGTGACTTAGTTCCTCAAGTTTCACCTCCAGGCGAAATAAAACCCATGGGCGATTTCTATGATTACGCTGAAAAATACGAAAATGACAGCGCCGAACTAGTTGACGAACCGAACATTGAAGCAAACCTAGTTGTAAACCTGCAACAAATGGCAGCTCGTTCTTTTCTGGCCTTACGCTGCTCCGGAATGGCAAGAGTAGATTTCTTCCTCCACCCTGAAAGAGGTCCGATACTTAACGAAGTGAACACCATCCCAGGATTTACACCCATATCTATGTACCCAAGACTATGGCAAAAAGCTGGACTTTCTTACTCTGGGCTCGTTGACCGTCTTGCAGACATTGCGGAGCAAAGATTTTCACGAAAGCGACGCAACACTGTTATTTAGATTGCAAATAATTAGGGTCTAAAGAAACTCTCAAAAATCTCATCAATTCACGCCGCCTTATAGTCACCGGACGCAGTGCCTGTTCTATACCAGCTGCTCTCAAAACTTCAATTTCTGTAGCTAATCCAACAACAGTTGAGTAGGCACTTAAAATAACTAACCTTGGGTTTGTTCGGCGCATTCTCCCAACATTCATCTCTGACTGCATCCACAAAGTTGCTCTGTCCATAAGTGGAGTCATCAATGTCTTTAATCTTTCTGAACCAACGGACCCAGGCCTGCTCACTTCTCTTAAAAGGCCGAGCAATAATGGCTCACGTAAGGCAAGTCGAAAAATCATTCTTGCTAAGGCTTCTATTCTTTCCCATCCTTTTAGCTGACTACTTAAAACTTCTTCGATTGAGCTGATTAGATTTTCGGCTGCTCTCTCAACTACTGCATTTAATAAACCTTTTTTAGTTGTGAAGTGGTAGAGAATAGTTTGTTTCCTTATTCCTAAAGACCGCGCTACTGCGTCTAAAGAAGTTGCATCGAAGCCTGATGTACTAAAAGATTCCAATGCAGCATCGAGAATTTTTTCTTTAGTCCCAGATTTTTCGTACTTTTCCATCAGATGTCGTTTCTTATTCCTTACCGTTTGGTAAGTTTAACTTACCAATTGGTAAATAATAATGATGATAAAACAAAATTTATCCGGAAAACGGATAGCAATTACTGGAGCAACTGGCTTTCTTGGCACTGCTTTAGTCGAACGCTTATTGAGTTCCATACCAGACTGTGAACTCCTCCTACTCGTACGTCCAGGTAGAAGAGGCGCGGAAAAGCGGGCAGAAAGAGAGATACTTCGCAACGATGCATTCGATAATCTGCGCGAAAAACTAGGTAAAGACGGCTTTGAGGAATTATGTAAAAAAAGAATCACAGCAATATCAGGAGATGTAGGCGTAGACGGTTTAGGACTTGACGAAAACGGTCTACTCGAACTCGCTAAATGTGACTTATTTATTCATTCCGCTGCAGTAGTAAGTTTTGATTCACCTTTGGATCAAGCAGTGGAAGTTAACCTTCTTGGACCAGTTCGCATCGCTAAAACTCTAAATGAACTCGCTGTTTCACCACACCTTGTTTCTATCTCTACTTGTTATGTGGCCGGAAGTAGAAGAGGAGCAGCACCCGAAGAACCAGTAGACGCCAGTCCATTCTTTGTTGCCGTTGATTGGAAAATTGAAGTCGACGCTGCAAGAAGAACAAGACAAGAAACCGAAACCGCTAGTAGAACCCCTGAAAGGCTGGAAGAATTTCGCAAAAAAGCCCGTGAAGAGCTCGGGGCCGCTGGTGTCCCTGCACTTGCATCAAAAACTGAACAACTACGCTCACGTTGGGTTGATGATCGAATGGCTGAAGCTGGCCGTTCACGTGCCCATTCATTGGGTTTTCCAGATGCTTACGCCTACACAAAAGCGTTAGGAGAAATTGCCCTTCGCGAAACCGCACTCTCCATCCCTATAAGCATCGTCAGACCCTCAATCATTGAATCAGCTTTAGCAGAACCCTTTCCCGGTTGGATAAGGGGTTTTCGAATGGCCGAACCTGTAATTATTTCCTATGCAAGAGGACTGCTAAAAGACTTTCCAGGTATTCCTGAAGGGACGATTGACGTAATACCTGTAGATCTGGTCACAGCCGCTATTTGTGCAGTTGCCGCAAGAGGTCCGGTCGAGCAGCCCGACATTATTCAAATAGCATCAGGCAGCATAAACCCTCTCAGATACGGACATCTCTTTGATCTGGTCCGCGCATGGTTCACACAGCACCCTGTGTATGACGAATTGGGCCAACCAATTACTGTGCCAGGTTGGGATTTTCCCGGCATCGGTAAAGTTAGGAAGCAACTTGAAAGAGGGCAAACACTTTTAAACAAAACACAAAAAGCTTTTGACCAGCTCCCGATTAGAGGTTCCAGAGCAGACGTAATTGCCAAACTAGAAGAACAGCGAGATCAGATCGAAAAAGCACTCGGTTACGTGGATCTATATGGAGCCTACGTCGAATGTCAAGCTATATATGGACTGGAAAGACTATTAGAACTTTGGAACTCTCTAGACGAAGAAGATAAAAACGATTTCTGTTTTGATCCAAGAATAATCGACTGGAACCAATACGCAAACGAGATTCACCTACCCTCGGTGGTTAAAGCAGGCAGAGTTCCCATGACTCCCCCTTCGAAGAAAGGACAAGATAGAGAAACACGTTTAAGAGGCCAAATACTCTCACCAGATCGCCACATTGCCGCTTTCGATTTGGAAAATACTCTTATCGCTTCAAACGTGGTTGCTTCTTTCACTTGGTTAGCGAGTAGAAGATTGAGCAGTGCTGAACGTTTTCGTCTAATTATAAAAACCTTGGCAGAAGCACCCCAACTTCTTTCTTTAGACAAACAAGATCGAGGTGATTTCTTACGTCATTTCTATAGACGTTATGAAGGGGCTCCAATTTCTCAAATTTCTGAAGATTCAGCTGAACAATTTAGCGACCTAATACTTTCAAAATCTTTTCCTGAGGGAATCCGCAGAGTTAGAGAGCATAAAAATTTAGGGCATAGAACTGTTCTCATAACAGGTGCCTTAGATTTCGTAGTTGAACCGCTTAAACCTCTTTTCGATGACATAATTTGCCCAAAGCTGGGACACGACGGTGAATCTTATGATGGCCGATTAGTTGACGTGCCCCCTACTGGGGAATCTAGATACCAAGCATTAGCAGACTATGCATCTGCAAATAAACTTGATCTACGGGAGTCAGTCGCATATGCCGATTCCGCCAGCGATCTTCCAATGCTGGAGGCAGTTGGTTTTCCAGTTGCGGTAAACCCAGAAGTGCGCTTAGCTAGCATCGCCAGAAAACGCGGATGGCTAGTTGAAAATTTCAATAAGTCTCCCGGAATAAGTAACAAAATTTTACCATTAGCCCCCTACAGAAGGAGCAAGTAATGAAAGCGCTCCGATTCAAAAGAAATCTTCCAAGATACGCAGCAGCCAAAATTGCCGGCAATATAAAGCCCGGTTCTGGAGCAAGTTTTGGACCTATCGACCTAATCCAAGAGGAAAGCCCTGAAGCACCAGGAGAAGAATGGGTAAGGGTTCGACCTAGACTTTCGGGAATTTGCGGTTCAGACCTAGCTACAGTCGACGGAAAATCAGCTCGATATTTTGAACCTCTGGTTTCTTTTCCTTTTACACCGGGCCACGAGGTGGTGGGCAATCTTGATGATGACAGTCGAGTTGTACTTGAACCGGTTCTTAGCTGCACAAGTAGAAACATTTCACCAACCTGCAACCCATGTAGTCAGGGAAAAATAGGGAACTGTGAAAATGTAACCCTTGGAGAAATTTCCCCTGGCATTCAAACCGGGTCATGTCACGACACGGGAGGAGGTTGGGCTACCGAATTTTATGCGCACCCTAGCCAGCTACATTCTGTGCCCGACGAATTCTCTGATGAAGCAGCAGTAATGGTAGAACCAACTGCATGTGGGGTTCACGCAGCCCTAGCTGCAGAATTACCAAATGAAGGAGTAGTGGTAATTTTAGGAAGTGGAACTCTGGGGCAAGTAACTATTTCAGCATTAAGACATCTCACAAACCCAAAAACGATTATCTCAACTGCACGTTACCCAGAGCAAAAACGACTAGCTGCTGAACTAGGGTCTGATATTGTTGTAAGCCCTGATGAGATCCATCGTGCAGTCAGAAGAGCTTGTGGAACGAGAGCAATCACAAATGTTCCCGAAAAGAGCCCTGATGGCCGTGTCGACCGTTTAACTGGCGGCGCGGATGTAGTAATCGATTGCGTTGGAACGTCAAAAAGCATAAGTGACGCTTTGTCTATAACAAAACCAAAAGGGAAAATTGTACTCGTTGGAATGCCTTCGATCGTCGAAGTGGAGCTAACACCACTATGGCATCGAGAATTGCAGCTAATCGGCGCCTATACCTATGGGACTGAAAAACTTACCAGTGGAGATGTAGTAAACACTTTTGATCTCGCCTTTGAACTGGTAAAAAACGCAAAACTTGAGAAACTTGTCTCAGCTTGCTACTCACTTAACAACTATCAAGAAGCATTAAAACACGCTGCTAATGCAGGAGCGAGAGGTTCTTTCAAAATTGTTTTTGATCTTCGAGATGAACGGGAGCGTAACATTAAATGAACAGCGAAAATAAAGAAACTTCACGTCCTGCCCCTAGACCAGGGTTTGTGTTGGATGTCGATAGAAACACTCCACCAATTGTTTTTCACCACGGTGAGAACTTTCGTTTGGAGAAATTACCTGCTGGACGGTCAAGAGTTGTCTATCCGTCTGAGCCCTTAGAGGGACTTTCAGATCCAGAAGGTGCAATAAAAGACGCTCTTTTGAACCCTCTCGGTGATTCCGACCCACTTCCTTCTCTTCTGAAGCCAGGAATGAAGCTCACAATCGCCTTTGACGACATTTCACTTCCACTTCCACCAATGCGTAAACCAGACATTAGACAACGCATAATCGAAGCTGTATTAGATATGGCTGCAGAAGCGGGTGTTGACGATGTGCATCTCATTGCCGCTCTTGCTTTGCACAGAAGAATGACTGAAGACGAGCTTCGTCATGCTGTTGGAGATCGCGTGTATGACTCTTTCGCTCCAAAAGGGCTGTTGTACAACCTTGATGCGGAAGATCCCGAAGGAATGGTTGTTCTCGGCCAAACTCCCCAAGGGGAAGACGTGCATTTCTGTCGAAGGGCTGCAGAGAGTGACCTACTCATATACGTAAATATAAATCTAGTTTCCATGGATGGTGGTCACAAAAGTACAGCAACCGGACTGGCCGGATACACAGGTCTGCGTCATCATCACAATGTCCACACCTTAAGAAATTCAAAATCGATAATGGATAAAGACAATTCTGCCTTACACGCCTCAAATTGGCGGATGGGAGACGTAATAAAAGACGCAGGAGTGAAAATTTTTCAAATAGAAACAACTGTAAATAACAACACTTTCGGCCGAGAAGGGCCTCTAGCACTTCTTCAAAAACGCGAATGGGAGTGGAGTGCTAGAGACAGGGGTCAGTTCATCGCCATGCAACGCGGTTTAGACCTGTTGCCAGTTAAAACAAAAAGGCGTATTTTTGGAGGCTGGCAATCACCCTACGAGTTAACCTCAGTTCAAGCTGGCGAAGTTGAAGCCGTTCACGAGAAAACTATTGAAAATGTATATGCGCAACAACTCGTAACCGTTGAAGGCCAAACCGACATACTCACAATGGGTCTTCCATACATCTGTCCGTACAACGTTAATTCGATAATGAATCCAATTTTAGTAATGTGTCTTGGACTTGGGTACTTCTTCAATCTTTATAAAGGGAAACCTTTAGTTCGCGAAGGTGGCGTTCTCATAATGAGTCACCCGACACCCTGGGAGTTTCACCCTGTTCACCATCCTAGTTACATAGATTTTTTCGAACAGGTTTTAATCGAGACTACCGATCCAATAGAAATTGAAGAAAAATATGAAAAGCAATTTGCGGAAGACGAGTGGTACATCCATCTTTATCGAAACTCATACGCCTATCACGGAGTACATCCGTTTTACATGTGGTATTGGGGTAGCCATGCAATGCAGCATCTAGGAAGAATCATAATTGTTGGTGGAGATCAAAAAGCAGTTCGTCGTTTAGGTTTCCAATCCGCGTCAACTCTTCAAGATGCACTCGAAATAGCTACCGATGTGGTGGGACCTCAACCAACCATTACCCATCTAAAAAATCCTCCGCTTGTTATGGCCGATGTGATCTAAATGAAATCTGTTTACGCGATTGCTAATAGTTTCAAAAATAAATTTTTGAGACTTGGCTTTCCATGGGTATCAGCCTCAGCTCCTGCAGGTGTTGATTCAATAGTAAAAGAAAACTCGCTTGGCGCAAGCTATGACACTGAGTGGGCACGTCGCCCCGCCGCTCGTCTAGCCAGAGCGCTCATTGTGGAAACTTTGATGAGACCCGTAATGTCTTTTCTGGCTATGCCTACACGCAAGGGGTTAGACCGTCTCGAAAATCTTAAAGGACCAGCAATATTTGCCGCCAACCACCAAAGTCATGCTGACACTCCTTTACTAATTACTTCAATTCCCGAGCCATGGCGACATGAACTTATAATTGGTGCCGCAGCTGATTATTTCTTTAACACAAAGACAACCAGCGCGATTTCGGCATTAGCTATAGGAGCAGTTCCCATAGATCGAACCAAAGTCAGTAGACAATCAGGTGACATGATCTCAGAATTGATAGGAAAAGGATGGAGTCTGCTGATATACCCCGAAGGAGGTCGCAGTCCAGACGGATGGGGTCAACCATTTAGAGGCGGTGCTGCTTATCTGGCTATCCGTTGTGATGTCCCTGTTGTACCAATACACGTAACCGGAACGGGAAAAATCTTACGAAAAGGAAGAAACCTTCCGAGACGCTCTAAAAGCACCGTAACTTTCGGTTACCCAATGAAACCCGAAAATGATGAGAGTGCTAGATCTTTTAGTACCCGTATTGAAAAAGAGGTTAGAAGTCTTGCCGATGAAACAGCTTCCACCTGGTGGGATGCCAGACAACGGTCATACGAAAATTCCTCACCGTCTCTTACAGGACCTGAAATTGGAGCTTGGAGAAGGTCTTGGTCGTTAAGTGATAACGATGGGAAAACGAAAAAGCGCCGGCGCCGTTGGCCCGTGCTCTAATAGCCAAGTTTGTCACATTATAAGTCCGCTAAAATCAATCTGGTAGAGTGAAATCTATGACAGTTCAATCCCAGACTCCAATAGAACTCGTAAAGAGTGTTTACTCAAATCTTGAAGATCGCTTATCTTCCGGCAGAAAAGCTTTAGGTAGGCCTTTAACACTCGCAGAAAAAATACTGATCAATCACTTGGAAAATCCAACTTCTACAGAAATGAACCGCGGAGTCTCATATGTTGATCTTCATCCTGACCGAGTAGCAATGCAAGACGCCACCGCTCAAATGGCTTGGTTGCAGTTTATGACCGCAGGTCTTGAAGAAGTTCAGGTTCCTACAACCACTCACTGTGACCATTTAATTCAAGCCCGTATAGACGGTGATACTGACCTGAGCGTTGCAGTTGACAATAATTCCGAGGTGTATGACTTCCTTGAATCGGTTTGCGCAAAATACGGAGCGGGTTTCTGGAAACCCGGCTCCGGTATCATTCACCAAGTCATTCTCGAACAATATGCTTTTCCGGGTGGAATGATGATCGGTACCGATAGCCACACTCCAAATGCAGGAGGTTTAGGAATGATTGCTATCGGTGTGGGTGGAGCTGATGCAGTCGACGTAATGACAGGGTTCCCATTTAACATCAAATGGCCAAAAATAATCGGCGTTCGTTTGACAGGAGAACTTAGTGGATGGACATCATCTAAAGATGTGATTCTAAAAGTTGCGGAAATTCTTACTGTTAAAGGCGGTACCGGTGCAATAGTGGAGTATCTCGGGCCTGGAGCGCGAACACTTTCAGCAACAGGCAAGGGGACGATCTGTAACATGGGTGCAGAAATTGGTGCTACTACATCTCTTTTCCCTTACGACGAAGCCATCTCTCGCTACCTAAATGCAACTAATCGTGAAAAGACCGCTGAAGCAGCTGACTCTGTCAGCAATGACTTACAAGCAGATCCAGAAGTGGAAGAAGACCCCTACAGTTTTTTTGATCGTGTTATTGAGATAAATCTTTCCGACTTGCAACCTCACATAAACGGTCCTCATACTCCTGATTTAGCTCGACCGGTTGGCGATCTCAGAGAAGAAGCAACTACGAATGGGTGGCCACTGGAGGTAAGTGCTGGCTTAATTGGGTCATGCACCAATTCGAGTTACGAAGATATAACTAGAGCCGCTGGAATAGCGCGAGATGCTCTTTCTAAGGGGTTGAAATCAAAAATACCTTTATTAGTTACTCCCGGATCTGAACAAGTGCGAGCAACAATCGAAAGAGATGGTCTCCTAGCCGATCTTGAAGCTATAGGAGCTACAGTCCTTGCGAATGCTTGCGGTCCATGCATAGGTCAATGGGATCGACAGGATCTAGACGATGGCGTGCCCAACAGTATTGTCACTAGCTATAACCGTAACTTTCCAAAAAGAAATGACGGATACGCTTCCACATTTGCTTTTGTCACTTCGCCTGAAACAGTTGTTGCTTTAAGTATTGCCGGGAAGCTAGATTTTGACCCCGCAGTTGACTCATTAACTGCAGAAAATGGTCAAGAGGTAAAACTTTCTGTCACTGTTGGAGAGGAACTTCCAGCTAAAGGTTTTGATTCTGGGGAAAAAGGTTTATTTAAGCCTCCTCCGTCTGAAAATTCTGAAATTAACATTTCCATACTCCCAGAAAGCGAGAGGCTTCAATCTCTCGTACCTTTTGCCCCTTGGGATGGAAATGATTTGGAAGATTTGCCTGTCCTGATGAAAGCAAAAGGCAAGTGCACCACTGATCATATTTCAATGGCAGGTACTTGGTTGAAATACAGAGGCCATTTAGAAAATATTTCAGGAAACCTATATTTAGGAGTAGTCAACTCTTTTACAGGGGAAATTGGAACCGGAATAGACATCACAGACAATGAAACCCGATCTTTTCCTGAAGTAGCAAAACGCTACCATGAAGCAGGAATCGAGTGGGTTGCAATCGGTGATGAAAATATCGGTGAAGGATCTTCTAGGGAACATGCTGCTATGGAACCAAGATTCAGAGGATGTCGTGTAGTAATAGCACGATCATTTGCCCGAATACACGAAACTAACTTGAAAAAACAAGGGATCCTAGCTTTAACTTTTACCAACCATAACGACTATGACTTGATCGGAGAGCAAGACAGAATTTCAGTAATTGGCCTCGAAAGCCTAGGTGCGAATAAACCTGTACAAGTAGTGATTACTAATCCCGAAGGTGAAGCCGTAAATATAGAAACAAACCACTCAATGTCAGAAGATCAAATCGAATGGTTCAAAGCTGGTAGTGCTCTTAACTTGATACGTCAAAAAACTAACAGTTAAATTAAATTTTTCTGAGTCGATATCCGCGATTACGAGCTTCGGCAAGTGTGTCGGGGGCAAAACAAACAAAGGTTTCACTCTCAACAAGCTCATCAATCCGAACCTGTATTGATTCACTTTCGTCTAGCTCATCAAGGTCGTAGACCTCTTGAGTTCTCTTATCACCTATAAACCTATTATGAACGAAAGTAGGCAGCCTTTCCATACTCCTAGAATAACAGGCAATGACAAACATACATTAGGTTTTCGAATCAAGATGATTCCAAAGTCATTCAAGCAAATATTCTCATTTTCGAATGATTATTGGTAACTAAAATAATCTGGGGATGCACTTTATGTGCATCCCCAGAGTTTAAAATATTGGAACTATTTCTGGATTTCTCAGATAGATCTCTTCGCCAACTGGGACCAGAATTGGCAATCAAACCTGAGGGTGGCTGGCGTAATTTCGCCAGATGGTCCAGAACCGCCTAGCGGCCACCCACCTCCGAAGTCCCATAACGTTTACTACTAATCTGGACCACCTCCTCTCCTCGGTGATACCGACTATAGACGCGAAAAAAGAACAGATCATTAATTTACTCAATCTTTCTAATTTATTAAAAAGAAAGATCTCCCTTAATGGAAACCTGTTCAGCACCTGCCTGCACAGCTAAACGATCCGCTTCATCATTCCACCTGTCACCAGAGTGGCCTTTAACCCAACTGAAAGAAATATTGTCACGTTCTCGATAAATTTCAATTAGCGGTTCCCAAAGGTCACGATTCTTAACAGGTTTTTTGGCAGAATTTACCCAGCCTCTCCGCAACCATCCTTCCCACCAACGGTCACGAAAACAATTCACGACGTAAGTCGAATCACTGAAAATGATAATTTCACCTTGAAATGCTTTAACAGCTTCCAAAGCAGCCTTTAGCTCCATACGTTGATTAGTTGTTGCCAAATCACTTCCAGCTGCAAATTCTCCATCTGGCACCACCCAAGCCCACCCTCCAGGACCTGGATTACCGGAGCAAGCTCCATCGGTATAAACAGTTGTAATTCCACTATTCATTTCTAAACCCTAATCTGGGCCTCACATCAAACGGTTCGCTAAGTTCTCTTTTTTTCTAATTAGAAAAAACTAATTTCAAAATTCTATCTTTCGAACTACTCTTCTAAATATGACATCTAAATTTTCAGGCGATCTTGCAGTTACCGGCAGCGACGAAGCGGACCAACTTCTAAACAAAAACCCCCTTGCCCTCTTGTTAGGAATGCTTCTTGACCAACAGATACCGATGGAATGGGCTTTTAAAAGTCCCTACACACTTTTGGGAAGGCTAGGGGAACTAAACGCTTCACAAATAGCTTCTATGGATCCCACAAAGTTTGAATCGATCTGCAAAGAAAAACCAGCTATACACCGTTTCCCTTCTTCAATGGCAGGTCGAATTCAAGACCTTTGTGAACATTTAGTGGAAAATTATAACGGTGAAGCTGAGCAACTTTGGGCTAGTGCAGATTCTGGTGAAACCCTGTATAACCGTCTGATAGACCTACCAGGCTTTGGGTCTGAAAAGTCGATGATATTTACAGCTCTTTTAGCTAAACGAATGGGTTGCTCTCCTCCAGGTTGGCAAAAATGTGCCGGCCCATTTGCAGACAAAACACCTAGATCAGTGGCCGATATAAACAGTCCTGAATCGTTAACAAAAGTTAGGGCATGGAAAAAAGCACAAAAAGCGGCTGGTAAATCAAAACAAGAATAATAATTTATTCTCTTACTTCGCCTCTTGCCTTAGCAGCACAGAACCAGTCATAGGTGCTTGACAGACCCTCCTCTAATGGAACTTCTGATTTCCAGCCCAATTCTGTCAATTTTGAAACATTCAGTACTTTTCTAGGCATTCCATCGGGCTTAGAGGTATCGAATACGAGTTCTACTTCGGGATAAATTAAATCTCTTACAATTTCTGCCAACTCTTGAATACTGTGATCTATCCCCGTACCTACATTTATATGTCCTAAATCAGAGTAATTATCCATTAAAAATAAACAGGCATCGGCGAGATCATCCACATGCAAGAATTCACGTTTAGCCTGTCCACTCCCCCAAACTTCGACAGTTGCCTGTTGCATGTCTTTAGCTTCATGAAAACGCCTCATCAAACTTGGCAGGACATGCCCATTCATTTCATCAAAATTGTCTCCCGGCCCATACAAGTTAGTAGGCATAGCAGAAATAAAGTCATCGCCGTATTGTCTTCTGTAACCCTCACAAAGTTTTATTCCAGCAATTTTTGCTAGAGCGTAGCTTTCATTTGTAGGTTCCAAGGGACCAGTTAATAATGAATCTTCAGTTATTGGCTGACTAGCCTCACGCGGATAGATACATGAACTACCCAAGTAAATTAACTTCTCTACACCTACCCTATGACTGGCATGCACAACGGTCCCATGTATCATCAAGTTGTCATAAATGAAATCTGCTGGGCGAGTGCTGTTAGCCATTATTCCACCGACTGTTCCAGCAACAAGAAACACATACTTAGGCCTCTCACTCTCAAACCATGCATTCACTGCAGACTGGTCACGCAAATCTAGGTCTTTTCTTTCCGCTATTCTTACATCTGAAAACCCCTCAGACTTTAATCTACGTAAAATTGCGGAACCGACAAGTCCTTTATGACCTGCAACGAAAACTGAACTTTGACGATCAATCATGTATTGAAGCTACCCCTGTTCTGTGGGTTGACTACCAATCGCACCTGTCTCAGTCAAATAAACAATTAAGAGATCAAGCACTACAACTACCGCCACCTCATTTAAGGGTTCTGTGTCTCCTAGAGCTCTGGCCACAACTTCATCCACTGCGATATCAAGATCAGCAATTGATTCTGCGTTATTATTTTTTGCTCTGCCTTCTCCTATTTCTTGTCCATGTTCTGATGTCAAACCTGCTGAGTCAAGCGAGTCAAGCCACCAACCAATTATTTTAAAGACCTCATCTTTTCGTAGTTGTGAAGCTACTTCTTCGGGAAGTCTCTCTGAGATCCACTCAACCGCGTCATCTACTTCGAGAACAGAGGGAAAAGAAATCCCACTTAAATTTCGAACCGTAAGAGCTACAGATATAAAGGCAATTAAAACAACTAACAATGATCCGAAAATCGCGAATAATAAAATCACACTTCGGTTATAGCAACATCTGGGTTAAGTCACTCATGCTTTGAAAAAATTCTGCTTATATTCACAATTAGAACAATTGTTACAAAACCTATTTATCACAAATAAAAATTATGTGGCTGAACGCTTTTTAGATTCCAATTCTTTGCGCTAAAAGTTCTCTGTGATAAGTCGGATCTCCAAACAACAACTCGGAACTTTTCGCTCTTTTGAAATATAGATGTGCAGGATGCTCCCAAGTGAAACCTATACCTCCATGAATTTGAATATTTTCAGCTGTCGTATTGAAATAAGCTTCAGAGCAATAAGCCTTTGCCAAGCTAGCTACCGAAGGTAGTTCTTCATTAAGTTCGGCAGCACACCAACCGGCATAATAGGCAGCTGACTTAGCGGACTCAACTTCTAATAGCATGTCCGCACACTTATGTTTGATCGCTTGGAAACTGCCTATTGGGCGACCAAACTGAACCCTGTCTTTCGCATATTGAACTGCTGTATCAAGGCACTGTTGAGCTCCCCCTACTTGTTCAGCTGCGAGTGCAACAGCAGCTAAATCAAGGACCCTTTCAAGAGTGGCCCAGCCTTCTCCATCTTCGCCTATAAGAGTTGCTTTAACATTTTCAAAATCTAGACGTGACTGTTTTCTGGTCATATCCATAGTTGCTAACTGCGTGCGAGATAGTCCATCAGAATCACCATCAACTTTGAATAATGAAATTCCTTTGTCAGTGCAAGCAGCAACAATAATTAAAGAAGCTAAATTTCCATCAAGAACATACATTTTTGTTCCACTAAGTTCCCAGCCATCACCCGAAGAAGTAGCAAGCATTGATATGCCATCACTTCCCCATTTTCCACTTTCTTCTGTGAAAGCCAGAGTGGCAATCGTCTCTCCACTTGCTATTCCAGGTAAAAATTCTGATTTAGCGGCATCATCGCCTGAATGAATGAGAGTATTGGCCGCAAGGACAACAGTCGAGAAGAAAGGCGAGCACAACAAAGCTCTTCCCATTTCTTCCAAAACCACTACTAATTCAACATATCCAAAGCCCTGTCCCCCATACTCTTCAGGAATTATCAGACTTTGAAGACCTAATTGTTCAGCCATCAATGACCATGTATCTGAGTCATAGCCAAGATCAGTCTCCATTAACTCTCTGACTTTGGCTTCCGGCGAATAACTCTCCATGAACTGATTAACAAATTCTCTTAACTGTTCCTGTTCCTCTGTAAAGGCAAAATTCACTTTTTGGCTCCTTAAATCTACTCTCAGGAAATATATACTTATTTGGATTTCAATACTCGACGATATCGGGGTGGAACCACTCTTGGTCCCTCATTGCTAACATGATTCTTAATGGATAATAACGAAAACTCAGAGCAAATGCCCTCTTCACCCTTTTCTTCGCCTTGTTCCCATGCAGACCACCCTAAAACTGGGGTTCCTGGTGTTTCATTGCATTATTGTGACACTCAGTCTGAAATTCACAGAATCGTCGTTGGTGATTTGGATAATAACGTTTTTTTCCTGCGTTGCCGTGAAACAGGCGAAAGCGTCCTTATTGATGCTGCGAATGAACACGATAAATTACTTGATTTATGTAAGGCTCTAAATGTTAAAACCGTTCTAGAGACTCACGGGCACTGGGATCATATACAAGCTGTTCCGGCGATAAGAGAAGCAGGTTATGAAGTTGGCGTAACTAGTGCCGATGCAGGAATGTTACCAAGCTACGACTACCTTCTTGAAGATCAATCTGTCATCGAAATAGGGCGACTACGACTTCATACAATCATGACCCCCGGTCATACACCAGGGTCCATCTGTTTTAAACTGGAAAACTCTCCTATTCTTTTTTCAGGTGACACACTTTTCCCCGGAGGACCGGGAACTACTGAATTCGAAGGAGGCGATTTTGAACAAATAATTCGATCCATAGAAAATCGACTCTTCAGTCAACTTTCTCCAGAAACTTTAGTCTTTCCTGGACATGGGACTGACACAACTATTGCAAACGAGAGCCCTTCCCTAGATGAATGGGCAGCTCGAGGCTGGTGAATCAAAAACCGTTGGCACTCCCAGCTGACGATCGACCTTTTGACTACACACCTGTTCACACTTGGGAACTGCCTGACACTCCTTTAAGAGACAAAAACATAGCTGCAGAAGCATGGGTGGAAGCACCAAAAGGTCTTTTATCATCCGGAGATGATTTAGGGTCAGTAAAAATTGCCTATAAACGAAGAATAGGCAATTGGTCACTCTGGCGTGCCGGGCCTGCCCGTCGGAGTGATGCCAGATACGTAGCAGTTTCTCTTAGTGAAGAGCAAGAAATTTGTACATTTAGACTTTTTCCAGATGGAACAGGAAATGGCGTAGGAGCAGATGGTGAAAGTCATGAAAATTTCCGAGCTTGGAAAATATCACTTAAAAATAGGTGACATAATTAACCCTATGCTGATAGTGGTAATTGAAAGCTCTCAATAGACTTGTAACGTGTCGAAATCTAGCCCAGTATTATTCGAAATTACTGATTTACATGCCTCTGCTGAAGACGGCACACTTATTCTAAACGGAATAAACATGACCATTAATGAAGGGGAAGTTCACGCTTTAATGGGTCCAAATGG
Organism: marine actinobacterium MedAcidi-G1; assembly: GCA_000817085.1. Taxonomy (GTDB): domain Bacteria; phylum Actinomycetota; class Acidimicrobiia; order Acidimicrobiales; family MedAcidi-G1; genus MedAcidi-G1. The sequence continues at coordinate 15,699 of JUEM01000009.1, forward strand.
TTCGGGTAAATCAACCTTAGCTTCAGTATTACTGGGTAGCCCTGAGTACTCGGTGACCGGTGGTTCGATTAAATTCCGCGGTGAAGATATAACAGATTGGTCAGCAGAAATGCGAGGAAAGTCAGGTATTTTTTTAGCATTCCAGTATCCGCACGAAGTCGCTGGAGTATCAGTTATTAATTTTTTACGACAAGCACTTTCGGCACGTAAAGATATGCAAATGTCAGTTTTAGAATTACGACTTTCTATTATGGATTGGCTAGAAAGACTCAACATGGATCCTTCTTTCGCAGAGCGCTACCTAAATGAAGGCTTTTCAGGTGGTGAGAAAAAAAGAAATGAAATTCTCCAAATGGCTATTCTTGAACCTGAGATAGCAATTCTTGATGAAACAGATTCTGGTCTTGATATCGATGCCTTAGGTGTAGTAGCTGATGGTGTTGCAAAAGTTAGGGAAAAGAACTCTGATCTAGGAGTGCTAACGATCACCCACTATCAAAGGCTTTTGGATCACCTGAATCCAGATTTCGTTCACGTCATTATAGATGGACGAATTGTTGCAAGAGGTGGAAATGAAATAGTTGAAAAGCTTGAATCTTCTGGCTATGAATCTTTTCGAGATACCAACTTATGAGTAAATCTAATTTCGACTCCAAAGTTATCAAAAAAGGTTTCCCCCTCTTAGAGCGCTCAGTCAATGGCAGTCCAATTGTTTATCTTGACTCTGCTGCTACCTCTCAAAAACCAATCGAAGTAATCGAACGGATGAATGATTATTACAAAGAAATAAATGCAAATGTCCACAGAGGCGCCTACCACATTGCAGAACTTGCGACTGCAGAGGTTGAAGAAACACGCCAGAAGCTGCATCGTTTCATTAACTCTTCCTCTACAAAAGAAATAATTTTCACAAAAAACGCTACCGAAGCAATAAATCTGGTTGCCTATAGTTGGGGACGCAGCGAACTAAATGAAGGTGACGTGATTCTTTTAAGCTCGCTAGAACACCACTCGAATATAGTTCCATGGCAGCAGCTCTCTAGCGAACGAAATATAGAAATCCGTTGGATTCCCATAACTCACGATGGGAGACTTGATTTAGAAAATATTGACGAATTGCTAAAAGGGGTAAAACTTCTTTGCGTAACTTCCGTTTCTAACGCCTTGGGCACTATAAACCCTGTAAAAGAACTTATTGAGGCAGCCCACAAAGTAGGTGCGCTCTGCCTTGTTGATGCGTGTCAGTCAGCACCCCATTTTGAAACTGATGTAACCGACCTAGATGCTGATTTTATAGCTTTTAGCGGACACAAAATGTGTGGGCCTACCGGCATTGGTGTTCTTTGGGGACGCTTGGAAATACTTGAAAATATGCCTCCTTTTCTTGGTGGAGGTGAAATGATTTTGAACGTCACCTCTGATGGTTTCACCCCTAATGAGCTTCCTTGGAAATTTGAAGCAGGAACTCCACCCATTGCTGAGATAATCGGTCTTGGCGTCGCCATTAGTTACCTAGAAAAAATCGGGATGGGGGCAATTCGGGAGCACGAGCAAAAACTCACTTCTTATGCTTTGCAAATGTTAAATGACAGATTTGGCAATGATTTAGTCATACACGGCCCCGAGAGCTCACTTGAGAGGTCAGGTGTTCTTTCTTTATCTTACCGTGATGTACATCCTCATGATTTGAGTCAAGTTCTAGATCAACATGGCGTTTGCGTACGGGCTGGACATCATTGTTGCAAACCTTTGATGAAACTTATGGGACTGCCTGCCACAGCTAGAGCTTCCTTATATATTTATAACGACGAGTCTGACATAGACGTTTTAGCCGATGCTATAAATGAAGCTGGGAAAATTTTTGCTTAAAACTGATTTGGAGAAATCATGACTGGGCTTGAAGATTTATACAAAGAGGTAATTCTCGATCACTATCGGAGTCCTAGGAATAAAGGTGAACTACCAACGCCTCCAGCAATTATGGAAGAGGGTTTTAATCCTCTTTGTGGAGATGATGTGAAAGTCTATGTACTTCTTGAGGGCAAAGTGATAAAAGAAATTCGCATAGGTGGACAAGGATGTTCTATAAGCCAAGCTTCCGCTTCAATGATGACAGAATCTGTCATTGGGAAGACTTTGGATGAAGCAAAAGGTGTGTTTGAACGATTTAAAGAAATGATGTCCATCCATGAAAATGATTTAAATTCAGAAGAAAATAGCTCAGACGGAGCACCATCTTCTTTAGGGGACCTGGAGGCCTTAAAAGGTGTGGTTAAATACCCAGTAAGAATTAAATGTGCAACCCTCGGGTGGAACACTTTTGATCAGATACTTAGTTCAGTGGAGAATTAAAGATCTGAAAGAGTCTCCACTTTTTCTACAAATTTAAGGTCAAGGGCGGTTAGTCCGCCTGCGGAATGAGTAGAAATTGAAATAGATACTTTGTTCCAAGAGTTTGACCAATCGGGGTGATGGTCAATACTCTCAGCTATCTCAGCTACCTGGACCATAAATTCAAATGCTTCACGAAAGTCGCCAAACGTAAACTCTTGTTTCAAACTATCTTCTCGGTACTCCCATTTTGGGAACTTTTTAATTAGTGCTTCTAACTCTGCTGTATCTAGTAATCGCTCTTGCAACTTAAACCTTCTTTAAAAACTTTTGATAACCCTCTTCTTCTAATTGAACCGCCAGCTCTGCTGAACCAGTTTCGACTATCTGGCCATCTACAAGAACGTGAATTTTGTCAGGTTCGAGAATCTCTAACAATCGGCTGAAGTGTGTTATAGCCAGCACACCCAATTGACTGTCTTCCGTTGCTTTTTGTATTCGTTTTGAGATTAAAACAAGAGAATCTATGTCTAAACCAGAATCAATTTCATCCAGTATCGCGTAACTTGGTTTAGAGACTAGGAGCTGAAGTGTTTCATTTCTTTTTTTCTCGCCGCCTGATAAATCAACATTTAATTCTCTATCGACAAAGTTTTCGTCAATTCGCAAATTCTTTGCTTCCTCATGAAGCAAAGAAAGCGATTCTTTAGGGTCAAGACCAGATCTGACAGCTCTTTCAGTAATCAAATCTGTTATTTTTACACCCGGCACTTCAATCGGCTGCTGCATTGCTATAAACATTCCGGCCTGTGCTCTCTCCCATGTTTTAAGAGGGAGAATATCAATCCCATCAACTGTAATTGAACCGGAGGTTACTTTATAACCAGGCCGGCCCATCAAAACATGCGCAAGAGTTGATTTGCCTGAGCCATTTGGACCCATAACCGCATGTACTTCAGAAGGCCGTATTTGAATATCAACCCCTTTCAATACCTCTTTACTCCCTGCATTGGCACAAAGCCCTTCGATGATAAGAAGTTTTTCGTTCGTCATTCGCCCACCAACACAACATCTTTACCAATAACTCGAATCTCGTAGGTTTTTACACTTTTAATAGCTGGAAGGCTCAAAGCTTCACCCGTCTTTAGTGAAAAAAGGCTCCCATGTTTCCAACATTCCAAAGCGCATTCCTCTATATCCACTTCACCTTCAGAAAGAGCTACATCTTCATGGCTGCAATTATCTTCTATGGCGTAGACTTTTCCATCCACTAAGACCAAAGCTAGTTTTTCTTCTTCTAGCTCTACGCGTCGGGGAATTGCTTCTTCAAGTTCTGTTAGTTCGCAAATCTTTAGTTCTTTCATTGTATATCTCGAGACTCAGACCGATTTTGTAGTGCTTTAGTCAAAATAGAAGTAGCTTCTTCAACCAGCAGGGAATCAAAAACTTTAGAAATAACCTCATCAAAGAATCCTGCAATAATTAAACGCTCCGCCACTGAAGTCTCTACACCTTTGCTTTCCAAGTAAAAAAGTTGCTCTTCGTCAATTCCTGAAACAGTTGATGCATGGTTGCAAACCACATCGTTAGTCTCTATTTCGAGGTTAGGAACGCTTTCGGCCCAAGCATTTTCAGAAAGTTTTATATTTCTATTCGTCTGTTGAGCTTTTGTTCGAATTGCTTCTGGTAAGACTTTTATTAATCCTGAATAAATTGACCGAGAATCTTCATCTAAAGCTCCCTTGAAAAGTAGCTTGCTTGTAGTATCGGGAGCTTCGTGTTTTTGGAAAGTGCGAAAATCTAAAGTCTGCTCTTTAGTACCAAAATACGCGGCTGCCGAATAAGCTTCTGAGCCTCTCCCCTTTAGATTGCAACGTATTTCGCTCCTAGCGTAATCACCTCCGAAAGCAGCCGTGAACATTTCAACATAGGAATTTTTTTCAAGTTCAAAATTCTGTTTGGAGACCTGCCATGTTTCTTCTCCTAAATCCTGTATCACACAATGTTTCAAACGGCTGTTCTGACCAACATGCACATCCAAAACCGGGACTGAAAGAGATACAGCGTTACCTGACAAATGATGTTCTACTATTTTCACTTCAGAGTTTTCACCTAAATTAACTACAATTCTTGGACAGGCGACCAAACCTGAAGTAACAGATTGAATTTTTATGTATATGGGGGATTCGTGTCTCACTCCATCTGGAACATGTATCACCAAAGTCTCAGGGTTATAAGCACGATTTAAGCAATCGAAGAAGTCTTTCGGCTTATCAAAATTTTCTTCGATATGAGATAACTCATTACCCATGTTTGCTAAAGACCCTAAATATCCTTGGGAGGAATCTAAAAAGTCACCGCTTTTTGGGTTCCCTAACCACCCATCATTGATCGAAATCAAGCCCGAATCTTTTATGTCCAAGAAACTTGGCTCAGTTTTTTTGTCATCAGGACTATTAAAAGAGGGATTAAGAGATTCTAAATCAAGATTGAAAATTTTCGAATATTTCCATATCTCTTGTTGAGGACTTGGGAATTCAGTTTCTGAAAGTTGTTCTAACGCTGAATTACGCGCTTTACCGATCGAAACGGTGTCTGGAAAAACATCCTTAATTTGGTTAGAAAAAGGGTTCAATGAAAACCTGCTGGGTATATTTTCGAAAATTCTTATATGAATTTACCCTATCTGTATAGGAATAATTGGGTTTACGCAGGGTATTTAGTCACTCTTGAATTAAATGAGATAAAGACCCTGGTTGTATCAGGCAGGTTCTTTCAAAATCTTCCAATTCACTTTCTTTTAGTCTTATCACTCTTCCCATTCGGTATGCGGGTAAACGGCCTTCATCTATGAACCTGTACAAAGTGGCTGTCGTAACACCAAGACGTTGAGCAGCTTCATTACTGCTCATCCATTGAACCTTTATATTTGAATTGATTGAGCCATCATCCATTTTTGAATATTAGACCATCTTAAAATCGATGCTATGCATGCTTATTTCATTTTCTATTCATTAAAAATTTTGTGATTGTGTCTTCAAGACGTATGGTTTGCATGTCGGCAAATGTCTATTTATAAGAAAAAATGAACGAAAGTCTGAAAAAAGAATCTGAGACAAGTGAGATTTCTGCCTTAGTTGGGGAATTACCAACATGGTCAACAAAAAAGACAGTGTTTCAAATATGCACCTTGTTGCTTCTCTTAGGTTTAATAGTCTATTTCACTATTTTTAGTGACAATGAAAAAGCAGAACGTGTCATTGATCAACCCATTACTGTCTCAGAAGATGGTCCGATCATTGAACACTTAGGGTACCGATACCAATTCGGTGAACCAGGAGATGTTGTGGTGGTACGTGAATGCAACGGAACCAAATTGCCTTGGTTGTTACGTGTTTCAACCGGAGAGCTTTTCCGTTTTGACAGTTGGGCGACAGTCAATACAAAAGAAGCGTCCTTAGTGCGTCTGATAGATAGAGCATCTGGTATAACCGTTATGAAGGACCCAGTATGCGATCAACTACCCATTAATTCTTGCTAACTAAGTGCAGCTAGTTTCTGTTTAATACCCAAATTCCATGGGGCAATTCTGGAAAAAATGCCAAAATCTTTTCTTCCAAAAATTCAAAACCAAGCCTCTTTGCTACAGCCTGTGACCGATAGTTTTCTGGCAAAATGCAACTGAATAGTTTGTTTACTTTAAGCTCATCGAATCCGTAGTGCACTGCTGCTTGTCCTGCCTCAGTGGCATAACCTCGTCCCCAATAGTCTGGGTGGAGTGCCCAGCCAACCTCCACACCTGGCCAGTCATGACGTTCAGGTTTATGTAACCCTGCCCGTCCGACAAATTTTCCTGATCTCTTCTCTTCAAGTGCCCAGTGCCCCGTGCCGCGCAACTCCCACTGGCCAAGCCATGCTGTCATAGCGTGAAACGCCTCAGAAAGACCATACTCATCTGAAACATGCAAAGCTTCACGAACTTCACGACTGTCCATCATCGAGAAAAAGTCATTTATATCTCCATCCTTAAATGGTCTCAATATGAGATTTTCTGTCTCTAAAGTCGGACAAGCTGACATACCAAGACCCTATACAGAGGAATATTTGATATCCAATATTGCCCTCCAACCAACTTGGTGCTCAAATCTAGATATGGATGAGATGCAACTAGAAACACCCGTGCAAGGGACAGTTTGGAAAGTTGTAGCAAAAGTAGGTCAGACCGTTCAAGTAGGAGAAACGGTTCTAATTATTGAGTCGATGAAGATGGAGATTCCCATCGAATCACCTAGAACAGGAATAGTGCGAAAACTTCTAATCACTGAAGGAGACCAAGTGGAGCAAGACAGTGTCGTCGCCATTTTGGAAGTTATTTAGCGTCTATAGAGAATTTTAAGGCCTATATCCAAAACCGGAGGAAGATCTGCCTCTAAGTGGTGCTGCTAGGTTAGCGAATTCGCACAAAAGTGGTCTGGTTTTAGCGGGTTCTATGATCTCTTCAACCAAAAATGCCTCTGCCGTTCTAAAGGGTGAACGAACCTTATTCAATCTTTCTGTTATCTCTTCAAGTAGTTGTTCCGGGTTTTCAGAATTTTTCAACTCAGCACTGTAGGCAGCTGCAACTCCTCCTTCAACAGGAAGAGATCCCCAGTCGCCTGACGGCCATGCATAACGATATTGGAATCTTTGACCAGGGGAATGAGCTGCACCTGCCACGCCAAAGGCTTTACGTACAAGAATCGAACACCAAGGGACACTTGCTTGATATATAGCTGCTAAAGCTCGTGCACCATGACGGATCGTTGCCTGTTTTTCAGACTCTGTTCCGATAACGAAACCTGGGTTGTCTACTAAGTGGACAACAGGTAAATGAAAAGTTTCAGCGAGGTCGACGAAACGAACAACTTTTTGTGCAGCATCTGCTGTCCAGCCTCCGCCATAGTGATAAGGGTCTCCAGCCAATACAGCCACGGGCCAGCCATCTAATCGGGCTAACCCCGTGATTGCAGAACGTCCAAAAGATGATGACATTTCAAAGAAGGAATGCACGTCGAAAACCGACTCTATTATGTTCCTCATTCTGTAGACTTTTCGCCTATCCCTAGGAATTATGTCATTTAAGTTGGGATCCGTTCGTGACGTGGAGTCCTCCGTTGATAATTTTTCTGAGTTTTCGAACGTAGAAGATGGCAGATACGAGAGAAACTTTCGCGCGGCTGCAAATGCTTCTTCCTCGGATTCAACTTCATCATCTATCGAACCGTTTCGAGTTTGGATTTGACTACCTCCCAGACTCTCTTTGTCTACCTCCTCTATTCCTAATGCGTTTACAACTGGTGGCCCTGCTACGAAAAGTTGAGAGAGGTCTTTTACCATCACCGAATAGTGGCTTGATACTGCTCGGGCAGCTCCCAATCCCGCCACTGGACCTAAACATAAAGAGACTGTGGGTACCGTCGCGAGATTTGAAATCACGTACTCCCATCCAGGGTTTAAAGGCACATAGGTTCTAGCACCTCTTCCATAAGTATTGGCGCTAATTGAGCCCTTGGAATGCTCATTAGGATCGAGCGTCTTGACAGAACCGCCTCCACCCGTTCCATCAATTAACCTGATTATTGGAAGGTTTAATTCATTGGCCATTTGTTCAGCAGCAACCTGCTTTGTGATTATCGATGCATCTGCTGCTCCACCTCTAACTGTGAAGTCGTCTCCTGCTATGACAACCGTTCGGTCGTCAATCCGCCCTCTGCCGAAAATGAAATTTGAAGCCTGAAGATCAAGTAGGTCTCCATTCTCGTCATATGTGGCTTTACCGGCAATTTTCCCAATTTCATGAAAAGAATCTTCGTCCAGCAAAAGTGCGATTCTCTCTCTTATATTTAATTTGCCTCTTTCATTCTGGCGTTCAACTTTTTCGCTGCCGCCCATTTTTTCTGCCAAGGATTCACGGAACTTTAATTCTTCTAATTCAGGTTCCCATTCTGACATGATTGACTACTTTTACTTGCTAGAGGCTTCTGGGGACATTCAAGTACCGCGTGTTATCTCTCATTACAAGCTGCAAATCACCATCATTTAAGTCATTGACCTCCTCTAAGTAATCGAGAGGGGTTGGCATACCTTCAATGTGGGGCCAGTCGGAGCCAAAGATGACATGGTCAGCACCCATTAATTCAATAATCTCATAAACGTTGTCTTCCCAAAATGGATTCATCCATACATGTTGACGAAAGAGTTCGACTGGATCTTCATCAAACCAGCTGGGAGATTTCTTTGCTTGTTGTTTAAGTTTTCTAAAAAGCATGTCTAAATAATCTGCGCCATTTTCGACTGACGCTATGCGTAAATTTGGAAAACGCGTGTACATGCGTTCCATCGACATCGTAATTAACCAGTCATGTGCGGCTCTTTCAATACTGAAAGCTTTTATTGATGGTCGGTATCGTCCAGTCATGCTGCTCCCAAAGGCGTCTTCTGCGTAACCTTGGGAGGAATATCCGCTGTCACCCGCATGGATAACAGTTGTGATCCCCGCTTCATTAACACGTGACCAAAACGGATCAAAGACTGGGTCTCCGGGAGACAGCTGACTCTCTTGGGTCCAAACCGGTGCTGGCCTCATCACAATAGTTCGCGCTCCTTTTTCTAAACACCATTCCAACTCTGATACTGCTTGATCTATATCCATCAAAGAGATATAAGGTGAAGCAAATATTTTCTCTTTGTAATCGAACCCCCAGTCTTCTTCAATCCACCTATTGAATCCCTTCATCAGCGCTACAACAGCCTGTGTATCATCTTTTAACAGTTCTTCATAGAGGACTCCTAGTGTTGGAAATAACCATATTGATTCAAGATTTTGAGTCTCCATGATCTCTAATCTTGCATCTCTATCTATATAAGCTGCCGGAAGGGGCTCTCTGTCTTTTAGGTACTCCATGGGATTTTTACCCTCAGGGTTTCCACGAAAATATTTATGTAAAGCACCGGGTTTTGCTATTGGATTCCAAGTCGGATTCGTTACAGCCTTGCTTAATTTACCTCCCACCACGTGATACTTTCTGCCGTCTACTTCTGCCCACTGAACCACTCGGGCCTGCATTTCTTCTGGAACATGGCGAATAAAAGCGTCTTCGCCTTCGTAATAATGGTTGTCACAGTCAAAAGGTTCGAAAGTTAATTCCCTACTCATAATGTCTCCATTTGTGATGGTTACATAAAGGTTACCCACGATGAACTATTCTGGGTTACTGGGAGTGCTTAGATTCGAATATCATCGTAAAAGGTCACTGCCTTACAAATTGGAGTCTTTTATGAACAAATACAAAACTCTCATATACGAAGAGAGTGATTCTGTTGCTTGGGTAACAATCAATCGACCTGACGCCCATAATTCTTTTACTTCTGAGATGCAAGAGGAGTTTCGCTCTTTATGGCTATCTCTACGATCTAATGATGAAGTCAACGTAATTGTTCTCACAGGTTCAGGCGAAAAAGCATTCTGTGTTGGAATCGACAGGAATGAACCTTTTACAGCTATTGACCAGGAAAAAGGACTTTATGGGACTTCTAATAACTTCATGTATGACGACCCAGGTGACTGGCTGGGTCCGAAGTCTAATGATCTTTGGAAGCCAGTTATAGGCGCGGTGAATGGCATGGCATGCGGTGGTGCGTTTTACTTCCTTGGCGAATGTGACATTTTAATTGCTGCAGAACACGCTACTTTTTTTGACCCTCACGTATCTTACGGAATGCCGGCAATCTATGAGCCAATGAGCATGTTGAACAAAATGCCTTTTGGTGAGGTTATGCGAATGTCATTGACAGGAAACTCTGAACGAATTTCCGCAGAAACAGCTTTAAGAATCGGTCTAGTAACCGAAGTTGTGCCTTCATCTGATCTGAGATCTAAAGCGAATGAGTTAGCTCTATCAATCGCAGCATCACCTCCGTCTGCAGTTCAGGGAACTCTTAGGGCAATTTGGGCTGCGCAAGATCTAGGAAGATTAGGTGGCAGATCTATAGCATCGTCACTACTTTCCACTGCAATGGACGGAGAAGCTTTGCAAGAAGGCGCAGAAAATTTTTCCACTGGAGAGCGAACAGAACCTAGATTACGTTAAACAGCAACGACTTGCTCCAGAAGAGGGCTTGTAGAAGGAAGCAGGCCTGTCAATCTTTCTGACCAAATTTTAACCAAAGAACTTTCACCGTAGTCAGCTTCATAGTGTGCCGCTGCCAGAACCAATAGGTACGCCTGAAGCGCCAAACAGACTTGCATATCATTTTCATACTGAGCTTTTGAATAGTCTTTTACCCCTTTTGAAACAAGAGATTCGTGGTAAAAGTCTGAGAGTTGCTGATAAATACTTAATGATCCAGGACCTGGTTCTATGCATGAAGAAAGCAGATTAGCCACATCACAACTAGGCCTACCAGAGCTAAAACTACCGAAATCGACCATGACCAAACCCTCATCTGTAAATAGCATGTTGTCAGTACGGGTGTCCCCTCTTAAAAGAGTCATTTTGTCATTTAAAAAAGCAACAGCATCAACAACATTGTCCGAAAACCAGTCTGTTAAACGAACCATATTTGAATTGAAAAGTTCTGGATTCTTTTCAATCACACGATCTCTTGAACCTCTGTAGAGACCGTTCATTAGCTTTGGAGTATGTGTTACGGTTGGCCACGCAATTCCCTCTTTGTCATCATCTAGCAATTGGTGTCCCCACCAATAAGAATGCACGACTGCTAAAGAATCTAGTATTTCAAGCAAATCTTTCTCTGGGGCAAGATTTTCAGTCGTCGTGGTGCGAGCACCCTCGATGTATTCAGTAATTAATGCATATCTTCGACCTGATGGACGAATGAACCTTCTGGCGTTTCCTCCTAAAAACTTAGACGCACCATTTGGAAGTGACTCTATTTTCTTATTTAATTTCCGTCGTGACTCAATATCCGAACTTGGATCACGAACTGAGTAGAGAAGTTTTGGCACCCTTACAGGGAATCGATCTGAAAAACGCTCATAAAAATCAAACTCTCTGTCATAAGCGCCATCGCGCTCGATTAGCGCACGATTCTTAAGGTCCGTAGAGGGAAATTTAATTAGTATCGCCTTGGGTATTCCTTCTTCAAAATCGTCCCACTCCAAATCAACTCTTAAAGTTAAACCTGAAAAACCCTCACCGCTTTCAGGTTCCCTAGAGGAAAATGAAATAACGCTTGCAGTATTAGCAATTCCAGATTCTCTAAAGCACTCCGTTAACCACTCAACTGTCATCTCCTCTTCTGTTTGAGGAATGAACTTCTTCAGCTTCCTAGTCACAACATACAAAGTAGTTTATTTTTGTCGATTAGACAATCTAATCAAACCACTCCCAGAATGCATGCGTCCTATCACGGCAGCATCGTGTCCTGTTTCGATTAACTTTTTAAGAGCTGTTTCCACTTTTTCAGGTTGAACACCAAATACTAGACCCCCTGAGGTCTGCGCATCCGCCAGGAGATGAACATCGATATCTTCTACAGAACTAGCATCTACCCGGTCTTCAATCCACTCAAGGTTCCTTTGGCTTCCGCCTGGTAAATTCCCTGCTAAAGCCAACTTTCTCGCATCGGGCAATAGAGGAACTTCTGAAACATCTATCTCTATGTTGACTTTAGATTCCTGCGCTGCTCTCCCTAGATGTCCTAATAATCCAAATCCAGTTATGTCGGTAGCCCCAGTTGCCCCAACTTCAATCGCTATTTTTGCTGCCTGATCGTTGAGTCTGAGCATTGAGGTAATTGCTGCTTCTGTAGCCTCTTGAGTTGATTCTTGCTTTTTTATTGCTGTGGTTATGACTCCTATGCCAAGCTTTTTAGTCAGGATGACTAAGTCATTTTCACGGAACTCAGAATTCTTCAAAAGGTTTTTAGGGTTCACTTCACCGACAATAGCGAGCCCAAATTTTGGCTCCGGATCTTCAACTGTGTGTCCACCAGCTATTACAAAACCTGCTTCTTCGGCAACCTGATTAGCACCTTCCAAAACTTCAGAAAGTAGTTCTATTGGAAGTTCTTCAGAATTCCAGCCGACTAAATTAATAGCCATTAGCGGTTTTGCTCCCATGGCATAAACATCTGAAACAGCATTAGTTGCAGCTACTTTCCCCCAAGTTAGGGCGTCATCGATCACCGGAGTTATAAAATCAGCTGTCATTACCAGCGCCCTGTCATCATCTAACTGCCAAACTGCAGCATCATCACCCGTCGATGACCCGACGATTAAGTTTTTTGATTTTTGTGGTTTAAGTCGGTGCAGAACCTGCTCCAGGTCACTCGGAGAGAGTTTGCAGCCTCAACCAGCGCCATGGCTGAATTGTGTCAGTCTCATGCAAACCTCCTTACTTAATAAGTTTAGAGTAGGCGACTACTCGTAAATTTTCAGGCTTTTTTCAAATTAATGAAACTACCTCTAAGAGCCGATCAACGTCTTTATCATCAATGTAAATACAAACACCCGCTCGAACCGCTCCTTTTTCACCAAGACCTAAGGGGTTCATAGCTTCAACCGCATAATTATGACCATCCCAAACCGCTATTTTAGCTAGGGCAATTTCTTTAGCTATTTCTTCTGGTTCTTTTCCATCTATAAGAAACATCAATGTCGGCGCCCTGTCAGTATTGTCTTGAGGTCCTAGCACTCTAACTTTTGGGATATCTATAAGACCTGAAAGTAGTCGTTCAAACCTCGCAGATTCATGTTCAATTATCGACTCAAAACCTACACTCAGTAAGAAGTTTGCAGCTTCTTTTATCCCAGCCAAAGTCTCCCATGGCGGTGTTCCATATTGGAATCGGCCAGCTCCTTTTTCTGGCGATGGGCGAACTTTGTACACCGATAAATCATTCAATACTTCCGGTTCGATCCACATAATTCCTGCATGTGGCCCGTACCACTTATATGAAGAAGTCGCATAAACATCGCAGCCTATTTCACCAATGTCAACTTTTCTGTGCGGCGTTAAATGCACTCCGTCTATAGCCACTTTTGCACCCACCTTATGTGCAGCCCTTGTTATAGAAGTTACGTCTGGAATTGAGCCAATAACATTTGATGATCCGGTTACCGCAATCCATCGCGTTCGCTGGCTTATCAAATCAATAACAGCATCTGCTTCGAGTCGCCCAGTGTCGGAATCGAATTCTGCCATCCGAATTGTGGAACCTGAATCACGGGCAGCCAACATCCATGGTGCAACATTTGCATCATGGTCAAGGGTGGTACAAATAATCTCATCTTCCGGTTTCAGGTCAACAGCAATAGCTCTTGTCAACGCCATCATGTTGGCGGTCGTACTCGGTCCAAAAGTCATTCCTTCAGGATCTGCAGAAAGAAGCTCCCCCATCGTCTTACTGGTCTCCTCGACAAGATCATCGCAAGCTTGTGCGGCGGGGAAAGCTCCGTGACTATTTGCATTCCTTCCACTGCGTTGCCAGTCACTCATGGCTTCAATCGCTGTGTCAACTACTTGAGTCCCTGCAGGTCCATCAAATCGGGACCAGCCATCAGATAAAGCTGGAAATCGTGTCTGAATGTCGGTTAAATCGTTCATTGAAGGCACCCTAGATATATGGAATTATGGCAATTAGAAGCTTATGCGGAAATTCGTGATCTCATATCCGCTTATAACTCTTTCGGCGATCGGGGTCGTTTCGACCAGCTGCTAGAACTTTTTGCTGAGACGGCTGTAATGGACATCAACGACGGACGTATATATGAAGGCGCCGATCAGATAAAAACTGTATTTACAGACAGCAGCGATTCTTTGTCAAAAGACGATTCTCCTTCGTACATTCAACACCACACTTCCTCTACTCACATCGAATTTGAAGGAGATAAAAAAGCAAACTCCAAAAGTTACTTCTCCGTTTTCCTTTCAAACGGTATAGATCATTGGGGCCGCTACGAAGACAAATTCGAAAACATCAATGGAAAATGGTTATTTGTTTACCGTCGTGTAAAAACAGATGGATACCTTCCTGAAGGTTGGGCTGCTAAACGTTTGGGCGAAAAAAATTGACTTTTCTTTCAAAACTTCAAAAAAGCTCTATTTCTGACAATAAGACAAATAGAGATGATATTGCGATAGAGATGTCAGAAATAATTTTCTCATCTTTTATTTCCTACATGCAGTCAGTGCAAGAAGTGTCTCAAAAAGCAGGTCAGCACTTTGCTTTAAAACAGTGGTCAATGAACGAAATAAACGCCAGCGAACGTCTGAACCTTCACCAGCTAAAGGTTTTGGAGGTAGTCCCACGGATTCAAGACTTGCTTGATCAGGTAATTGACAAGCGGGGAAAATGGCGTAACTCTCGCGAAATATATCAGGAACTTGTAGCCAGAAGGCCCGATCAGGGCCTAGCTGAAACTTTTTTTAATTCAGTGGCCAGACGTGTTTTTACGACAATTGGAATTGATAACGATGTAGAAATCAGGTGGTTCGGTGCGACAACAATTCCCCGAGGAGAATCTAAGACCGAGGTGTTTAGCACCTGGACGCGTAGTGGTGATTCAGCTGCATTAGTTGATTCTCTCTTATCTTCTTATGAGATGGACGTTAAATGGGAAGACCGTTCACGCGATGTAAAACTCGTAGCCGGGCGTTTAGATTCTTTTCTGATGAACTCATGGGGAGGTCTGAAGCTGGACGGAATAGACATGCTTAAACCTGTGTTTTACAGAAATCGGGGTGCTTATCTAATAGGAAGAGTTAGATTCCTAAATCGAGTAACACCATTTATTCTCCCGATTCTTCATGGACCCAACGGGTTGGTCGTAGATACAGTTTTACTAACAGAAGATTTAGGTAGTCGTCTTTTTGGATTCACTAGATCATACTTTTTCGTGGACTGGCCGAATCCTTCAGAAGTGGTCGGTTTCCTGAAGTCTTTACTCCCTACCAAATCACTACACCAGATCTACACTGCGCTCGGTTATCCGCAGCATGGTAAAAGCAGCCTCTATAGGTCCTTATACCGCCACTTGCAAACCTCTAATGACAAATTTGTGAAAGCTCGTGGAACACCTGGAATGGTTATGGCTGTTTTCACTTTGGTTTCTTTTAACGTTGTTTTCAAAATCATCAAAGATCACTTTGACCCTCCCAAGAACACCACTAGAGATGCAGTAAAACGTCGCTATGACCTCGTTTATAGTCGCGACAGAGTTGGGAGAATGGTAGACACCCAAGAATTCGAAAATCTTTCTTTTAACCGCGACCGTTTCGATCCAGAACTACTTTCGGAACTGCTAGACGATGCGAGCGAATCTGTATTTGTAGACGGGGACAAAGTAATTATCAGACACGCCTACACAGAACGCCATGTCTACCCCTTGAATCTTTACCTACAAGAGATGTCTCAAGAAAAAGCAGAAGCCGCTGCTATTGACTGGGGTTACGCGATCAAAGACCTAGCGGCTGCAAATGTCTGGCCGGGTGATTTGTTCACAAAAAACTTTGGTGTTACTAGACACGGAACCGTAGTTTTCTACGACTATGACGAACTTGCACTGCTTGAAGAATGCCGATTTAGGAGTATCCCCGACACTAACGACTATGAAGATGAGATGCGATCTCAACCTTGGTTCGCTATTCAGGAAGGAGATGCTTTTCCCGAACAATTTGAAACATTTATGAGTTTTCCAAAAACTGTTCCCCAAGAAATTTGGGAAACCTTCAAAAAATCACATAAAGATCTTTTTACAGTCACATTTTGGCAAAGAGTTCAAAATCAGTTAGCCGAAGGTGATTTACCAGAATTCTTCCCTTATCCGGAAGATCTTAGATTTAGACATGATCTAAGCTCTCATTCCGTCTAATATCTATGTTGTGAAGAAACCAATTGCTATTGCCCCGTCCGTTTTACCTGCAGACTTTTCCCGTCTAGGCGAGGAATGTGTAGCTTTAGAAGAAGCAGGCGTGGATCGAATTCAGTTTGACGTAATGGACGGAGTTTTTGTCCCAAATTTAACTTTCGGGCCGGACGTTATTAAATCAATCCGACCCCTCGTCAAGGTCCCTTTTGAGGCACATCTAATGGTCGTTGAGCCAGACAATCTGATCGATCGGTATATAGATGCCGGTTGTGAGATAGTTATTGTTCATGCTGAAGCATGCTTACACTTGCACCGAACTCTAAACTACATCGCAGATGCCGGTGCTGTCGCAGGAGTTGCGCTCAACCCTCACACTCCACCTGAACTTATAAATGAGGTAAAAGATCTTCTTGGTTTAGCTTTGGTAATGACTGTAAATCCTGGTTTCGGAGGCCAAAAGTATATTTCGTCAATGGAACCAAAAATTAAACGTGTTGCAGAGATACTCAATGGATTAGATTGCGATATTGAAGTTGATGGTGGAATCAACATTGAAACAATTTCCGGCGCAGTTCAAGCTGGGGCGAACGTTTTAGTTTCCGGAAGCGCTCTCTACAAAGATCCTAAGGGTCTTGGAAATGCCGTAAAAGAATTAAGAAGTAAAGCAGAAGCATCTCAATCTTGACCTTCACAGGCCTCCGTGCCGATAACCTGCATAATAATGAATGAAACACCACCAAACCAAACAACCAAAATGTCAAATGAAATAGATCGATTGGATTTAAATCGATTAGATGTATTTCAGAGACTCCTAAAAGATCGAATAGTTTTTTTAGGTACCGCCGTAGACGACGAAGTTGCTAACTTCATTATCGCCCAAATGCTTTTTCTGGAGGCACAGGACCAAGAAAAACCCATCTGGCTTTATATAAACTCGCCAGGAGGTTCAGTCACATCAGGCATGGCTATTTATGACACTATGCAATTTGTGGAGCCCGAGGTGGGAACAATATGTATGGGACTGGGAGCTTCAATGGGCCAGTTTTTACTCTGTGCAGGAGCAAAAGGTAAACGATTCGCTTTGCCTCATGCTCGCATCTTGATGCACCAGCCTCTAGGTGGTGTGCGCGGTGATGCAACCGATATAGCTATTCAAGCTGAGCAAATGGCTTTTACAAAGCAAATACTTCAGCAACGAATTGCAGAACATACAGGTCAATCAATTGAGACAATAGAAACTGATAGTGACCGTGATCGTTGGTTTACAGCTGAAGAAGCTAGCGATTATGGAATAATTGACAAAGTAATCGTCCGACGGGGCGAAATGCACTGACCAACTAATAGCTGGTCTGCGGACGTGGCGGAATTGGCAGACGCACCAGCCTTAGGAGCTGGCGCCGCAAGGCGTGGGGGTTCGAGTCCCCCCGTCCGCACGTGAATAATCAAGGTGACTCAACGTCCAAAATGCAAGTTTTGGAAGATCTAATTGCAGCTGCTCCGACTGCCATGATCCACTTGAGTCCAGATGCTTCTGCTATTCAAATCAACTCTCAATGGGCTTTATCTACAGGACAAGCCAGCGAATCCGGTCTTGAATTTGGCTGGATGGAAATGCTAGACGAAGAAAGCCGAGAAGACTTCCTGACTGATTTGAATGATTCTCTAAAAAATGGCTCTTCCATCCGAGGACGGCTGAAACTTAGAAATATTTCTGGTCAGACAAGATGGGTAGATGTCGCAACTATCCCTCTAAGAGATTCTTCTGATACCCCTAAAGGAAGCGTGATGCTGCTTTCAGATATTTCTGAAGAAATGGAGGAAGCAAAGAGAGCAAAAGAGTTAACTCGAGTTCTGGAAGCAAGCCCAGATCTTGTGGCAATACTTGATCCATTAGGTCGAGAAATAACTTGGGCTAACGATGCAATTGCCAGTCATCTAAATCTAAAATCTAATGAACAACTTTTAAACTCTTTAGATAGTTGGTCACAAGCTCAATATGCGACCGTTGCTCTGCCTACTGTTAGGTCTGCAGGAATCTGGAGAGGGGAACTGAGGCTATCGACTTCACAAGATCAAATTCTGCCTATATCAACGCTTTTGGTAGCTCATCGGAACGAAGAAAACCAAATAGAAGCAATTTCTATGGTTGCTCGAGATCTATCTGAGCTAAAAGCAGCCGAACAACGCGTAGAGGCATCTGAAATACGATTAGCTGCACTTGTAGAGCACGCTTCGGACCTTGTGTGTGTTGCAGATGATGTAGGTCGAGTTATCTATGCTAGCCCTGCAGTAGCACGGGTGTTAAATCTGAGTGCTTCTGAATTAGAGGGAACGCCAGTTTTTGATCTTGTCCACCCAGACGACAGAGAAAACCTAATGGGAAGAATGGAAGAGATAGTTAATACACCTGGGATTTCGCCATCGCTTGAAGCTCGTGTAGCACATGCAGATGGTGGATGGAGACATATGGAAGTTGTGACTACCAACCTTCTTAATAACCCTGCCGTTTCAGGGATTGTTATTAATGCTAGGGATATTACTGAACGCGTTGAAGTTGCAGCACAACTAGAAGAAAAAGCATTTCATGATGAATTAACCGGATTACCGAATCGCTCATTACTACTGGAGCGTCTAGCCGATGCTTTACATAGAGCTTCTAGACACGATCGTATGGTAGGAGTTTTATTTCTTGATCTTGATCGTTTCAAAGTTGTTAATGATTCCTTGGGTCACGGCGTAGGAGATGAACTTCTAAGCGAAACAGCACGAAGACTCGAACAAACAATCAGACCAGACGATACCGTCGCCCGTCTAGGTGGTGACGAATTTGTAGTTGTAATAGGCAATATGGTCAGAACTACCGATGCACTCGTCGCTGCTGAAAGAGTTCGGTCAGCAGTTGCTCAACCTGTAACTCTTGGCAACGAATCTACTGTGGTTACCACAAGTGTCGGTATAGCGATCGCTTTTGGAGATGAATCGCCAGCTGAACTTTTACAAGATGCCGACACCGCAATGTACAGAGCCAAAGATGGCGGCAGGGACAGAGCAGAAATGTTTGACGATCATCTCCGAGCCCAAGCTGTTCGTAGACACTCCATAGAACAAATCTTGAGGTCTGCTTTAGAAAATAAAAGAGTTGAAGTTCATTTCCAGCCTGTAGTCAGGATTTCTGATGGTTCCGTCGTGGGAGCTGAAGCTTTAGCTCGTATTCGCACACCGGAAGGTGAGCTTCTCCAACCTGTTGAATTTATTGATATAGCTGAAGACAGCGGATTGATAGCAGATCTTGGCAGTCAAGTATTGACGCTCGCTTTCCAACGAGTTGCTCGATGGAGTAAAGACGCCAACAAGTCATTTTCTATGGCAGTAAACGTTTCAGCACGACAATTGGCTGATCCAGCCTTTCCAGGCCTGGTAAGCGAAGCTCTAGAGACTAACAACTTGGAACCACAACAAGTAGCTCTTGAGTTCACCGAAAGTGCTCTTATAGCTGCTAATCCAGTTACCGAACAGGTTCTAGGAGAGCTAACAGAATTAGGTATACGTATGGGACTTGACGATTTTGGAACCGGTTTCTCTTCGATGACTTACCTTAAAAGATTCCCAATAAACTTTTTGAAAATTGACAGAACTTTCGTTGCTGGTCTTGACAGCAACGATGATGATACCGCTATTGTTACCGGCACTGTCGCTCTTGCACACAGCCTAGGTCTTCAGGTTGTGGCTGAGGGAGTTGAAACAGAGCCACAACTACAACAGTTGCAAAAACTTCAATGTGATTTAGCTCAAGGTTTTCATTTTTCAGAGCCTGTAACTGATGCTGAATTCGACAGGTTCTTAAATCACTCTTGGAATCCAAGCTCTATTTCGAGTAATTAATCTTCTAGTTACTGGCCAAAATGTATCCAAGGTTACGAAATGCCCTTCCCCTATGGGAAAATCTGTGCTTTTCTTTACCCATCTGAGCGAAAGTAGATCCATCGCCTTCTACCGGAACAAATATCGGATCGTAACCAAACCCTCTCTCCCCTGAAGGGCTTTGGGCTATGTGTCCTTCCACAGTTCCTTTTGCTATCAATTCTTTTCCATCTGGATAGCGAACAATAGCTACAGTTTTAAACCTCGCCGTTCTTTGACCTATTGGAACACCGTCGAGTTCAGTGAGAACTTTTTCTACGTTCTGTTGGTATGTGGCATCACTACCTGCAAACCGTGCTGAGTGGACTCCAGGTGCACCGTTCAATGCATCGATCTCAAGTCCAGTGTCATCAGCTACTGCAGATTTACCGGCGAATTCACATACCGCTGCTGCCTTTAGCCTTGCATTATCTTCTAAGTCGTCACCATCTTCAACAACATCCGGCATACCTTCAGGTCTGGGAATTAAAATCGCTAACTTTTCTAAAACAATGCCTATCTCAGCTACTTTGTCAGGATTGGCACTTGCTATTACTAATTCCGGAGTTGGCATCAATTAGCACGTTCAACTGGTGGGGTCGATAAAAGACTTCGCTGAGCTTCAGTGATTTCTGTGATTCCAACTGCAGCAGCGTCAAGCATTTCTTCCAAACTTTTACGTTCGAACGGTCCGTCTTCAGCTGTTCCCTGCACCTCGACAAATTTTCCAGAGCTTGTCATGACCACGTTCAAATCAACTTCTGCTGTTGAATCTTCAACATATGGGAGATCTAAACAAACTTCCCCATCAACTACCCCCACTGAGACAGCGGCTAATTCTTCTTCAATAGGGTGATTCGCCATTTTTCCCGCAGAGATCATTCGTGTAAACGCATCATGCAATGCAATGAATCCTCCACATATAGAAGCTGTTCGTGTCCCTCCGTCAGCTTGAATGACATCACAATCAACTGTTACTTGACGTTCAGGTATAGCCGATAAATCAACTGCCGCCCTCAAAGAGCGTCCAATTAACCTTTGAATTTCTTGACTTCTGCCTGAGTTCTTCCTCCTGACCCTTTCTGGGCTTGAGCCCGGCAACATTGAATACTCTGCTGTTACCCAGCCCTTGCCTGTGTCTCTGAGCCAACGCGGCACTTCTTCATCAACTGAAGCCGTACAAAGCACTCGAGTTTTACCGAAAGTAACCAAACAGGAGCCATTAGCCATTTCTGTAAAATCACGTTCAAACTCAAATGGTCTTAATTCGTTATGTTTTCGCCCGTCAACTCTCACAAGGCCTCCTAATTGAAATAAATAATCTTTCCTTTTAGGGTAACCGCACTTCAGTGTCTACTACGCTCATGTTCTGTGGTTGATATAAACGATAAGACTGTCGCTACGAACCGTCGAGCCCGTCATGAGTATGACATTCTCGATACTTGGGAAGCGGGTCTCGTGCTTCAAGGGAGCGAAGTTAAGTCTCTAAGAGAATCTAAAGTTCAGATAGCCGAATCTTATGTTCGATCAGAAGGCTCAGAACTCTGGCTCATAGGGCTTTATATAAATCCCTATTCAAAAACTGGCAACCTAGCAACCGGACACGAACCAGACCAACCGAGAAAACTCCTCATGCATCGAAAAGAAATTAACCAGATTATTGATCGAATTGACAGAGATGGTTTGACGGTTATTCCCTTGAAGCTCTATTTCTCTAAGGGTCGTGCAAAAATTGAAATTGCCCTAGCGCGTGGTCGTAGACTTCACGACAAGAGACAGGCGATCGCTAAGCGTGAATCTCAAAGAGAAGCTGAGCGGTCTCTAGCTAGAAACCAAAGAAAGAGCAGCTAATTGCGACCTGGGGAAAGTGTCCCTAGCCAGAGCTATCATAGTTAATGCTCTTCCAGAGCTTTTGATAACTTAATAGCGAACATGAAAAATTATTTCACCTAACGGGGCTGATCGGTTTCGACGCCGGTGACAGTAGCCGTTTTGTGCGACCAGAGTTGCTCAGACTCTTTAAACGGGGCTTAAAAAGAGACTCCAACACGGATGATCTCGCTCTCGCAGCCTGACCTAGTCAAGTTGTAGAGAGTCATCGCGACCGGTAACGGCACGCGGGGCCGATCCACCGCAGCCTGGCAACAGAAGCGGAGGAGACCGCAGGGATAGACCGCTGACGGCGCGAAAGAACGCTGACTTCAGGGAAAGACCTTTAGGCGAGCTTTGTGCTAACTGATCCGGCAGTGTGACAGCCTAAAGACACAACCACGGGAATGGTCGTATCGCAAGCGGTTGCACTCCGACGGACGGGGGTTCGATTCCCCCCAGCTCCACTGTTAAGTAAAGAAGTTAATTATGAGTTCAATTCTTGACGTTGTGTAATCATGTCGACGTAATCATCAACTGGTTGTATCTTTGCAGTTCCGATAGGAATGATCGGAAATAGGCCTGCAAAAATTTGCGACGTGTTGTCTGCATCTACCACAATGAAAAAATCATGACCTGGTCCATCGACCCAAGCACCTATGACCTCATTTACATTTTCTTTTAGCGAATCGAGAACGATACCAAAAGTTTTCCCGGCGACTTCGTCATTGTGTGCCGGACATGTCGCCTCTGTGTGATGGTGTGTTATGTGAAAAAGCATTTAAGACCCCTTATCTTCCAACTTGAAACAAATTCTATTAGAGAATTGCAATCAAATTCTTGACTAGGTCAATATTTCTAATATTGGACATTAAAAAATTTCGAATCTAAGGTGCTTCTATGAGTAAAGGCCAATATATACCTAGTACATATGATGTAGCTGCTGACCACGTGGAACGCTATCTCGCTACAGATGGGGCAGATGGTTACGACTTTCACGGTGCTGTATGTGTAATTTTGACCACTGTGCAATCCGACGCAGTCCAATTGTCCGAGTGCGTGATGGGGGTCGCTATCTAGCTGTTGCTTCCATGGGTGGTGCTCCTAAGCATCCGCTGTGGTACTTAAACCTTCTAGCTGATCCTGAGGTAACTATCCAAGATAAAGGTGAAGTCCACCATTTGATTGCTCGCACTGCTACTCCCGCTGAGAAAGAAGAGTTGTGGCCTGTTGCAGTCGCTGAATGGCCTGACTATGAGAATTATCAGCTGCGTACCGAGAGAGACATACCGCTAGTGATTTGTGAATATCCTTCTTAATCAAACGGATTCTTAAGAGGGACGCGAAGAAGACAGTCAAATTCTTTTCCAAAATCAACTGAGACCCTGCCATGGACTCTTCCCTGCCTAGTGAAAAAACGTGCACTTCCACTAATAGGAAAAACTCCTTCATGCCAGACTCCAGGGAGTAGACATATCCCAAAAGTTCCATCGCAATAAATGGCTTTAGCTTTATCAATTTCGGGCTCTTCTCCCACAGGAATTACAGGAATGATAAACGGAACTTGATCTGTGGAGTAGAAAAGTTGACCGCCATCGGGATGGTGATTCATATGCCATAAGTCAACTGCTTTTGGGAGCGACTCATTTCCTTCAACGGCAAAACCTATTACGTACTCACCTGCAACTGCTTCATTTTTTCCTACAAGCCTTCCTTCTGACCATTCTGAAGAGAACCAGCCTTCAGTAGTCCCAGCACAAATACCTGTTTCAGGATCAAGGGGTCTGCGTCCAGATACTGGCCATGGGACTATAGGAACTTGGAATTCTTCCGGATTACTTTCAACTATGAGTGCAAATTCAGAAATGTCTTCTGAACGCGCATCGACTATGGGAACCTCAATTATTTCGAGTCCATCAGCGACTTCGGGATTCATGAGTTCGTAATCTGAAATACCTATTCGCATGAAATTAAACCTCCTCGTAAGAGTCTTATTCGTTTGCTTCTTCCCAGTCAGATGGGCCATAAACGGTTCCTGGCAGTGGAGTCATTAATTGGGTATCTCCACTTACCACGTAAGAAGCCAAAAGTTTTTGGTTCTCTACGAGCCTTTCGTCGGCCACACCTGTGTCATCGAGATCTCTTGTTGTATCAAGATTTTTACGCATAGTCGTCCAATCACATACAGTAGTTGCCCACACCATCACTACTTCATGGGTGTTAGTCGTTACTTCCCATAACCCAGTAGGAAAAACTTTGTAATCTTCCATCACCGGAACCCTCTTATCAACAACAGCGTTGAGGAAACTAAGTTGTTCTCCGGGTTGCACATTAAAAACCTCGTTAATAAAAAGCGATCCTTTTATACCTTTTTTAGTTATTTCTGCTGTCGACGGAGAACCTTGAACCCCCGCGCAGACACGGTCATAACCACCTGTTCTCCATTGGGAGGCTTCATCCCACCAATCTCTGTAAAAAGTATTTCTTCTCTTCAAATTCAGACGATCAAGGTTTCGGCTCCAACCTTCCCAACCATCATCTCCGCAGTCCCATATATTCACCACTTGAGGCCATCTCCCCCCTCCAAATCCGAGAATAAAAAATGATCCTTGGAGAGAGGTCATGCCTGGCATAAAATTTGTAGGTTCTTTGGAAACATGTTCCATGTACTCGTATTGACCTTGTCCGACTATGTCTATTGTTTCGTGCACAAATACAGATCGTGGCATGCCTTATCTTCGCTCAATTGCCTTTTACTTGACCACTTGAATGAAGTCTTCCTCACTAGTTGTCGATAGATTCATGTGACACTTCGGATAAAACGAGATAACTTTCTTTATATGAAAGAACTTATTTACGCACGTTTATATCTACCCGCTATTCAAAAGTATGGGGAAAACACAGGAATCATTGATGGGTCCTATCAAAGTGACTGGGACACCCACCATGACCGTGTTCTACGCTTATGCAACAGCCTTTCCTCTGAACTTAATGTGAGCAAGAGTGACAGGTTTGCAGTTATGGCATTAAATAGCCATCAATTTTTAGAACTCTGGCATGCCGCATTTTTAGGAGCCGGAGTCATAAATCCTCTAAACCTTCGCCTAGCCCCTAAAGAACTTGCTTACATTCTGAAGGATTCCGGAACTGAAGTTATTTTCACCGACCAGTTTTTTGCTCCATTGATTACAGCTGCTCGTGAAGAGTTAGGAGATGAAGACCCAATCAGACACGTAGTTTTGATTGGTGAAGGCGATGTTCAGCACGATTTAAAATACGAAGAACTACTGGGAACCTCTTCACCTTCTCTACCAGAAGAGCCCGAAGAAGATGACCCAGTCGTGCTTATGTACACGGGCGGAACTACGGGTCTTCCAAAAGGTGTGCTAATAACTCAAAGAGCTCAAGTTTTGAATCTTTACCATGGTCTTATAGCTCTTGGAGGCTTTGAGGTTTCCTCATATCTAATGCAAACACCAATGTTCCATGCCGCTTCAATGACCGGTGTTCTCGCTCCCCCCTATTCAGGAGGGAATGTTGTTTTCATTCCAATGTTTGATCCCGAAGGGGCAATGGCCCTAATAGAAGCTCACGAAGTTGAGCAAACACTCATGGTTCCGACAATGATTGGCATGTGTCTAGCTGCAGAAGGTTACGACCCTTCTCGTCTTAAATCCCTTAAACAACTTATTTACGGAGCGTCTCCTATGCCTAGGCAAATTTTAGAGAAACTCTTTACTGACCTGCCTGATCTTGAATTAGTCCAGGGTTATGGAATGACTGAAAGCTCTTCGACCTTGACGATATTGGGAGCTGAAGACCACTTTTTGGAAAGCAAAAAACTTTCTAGCGTTGGTAAACCAGTTATAGGAACAGTTGTCTCAATTCAAGATGAGGAAGGCAATGAGCTGCCTCAAGGAGAAATTGGTGAAGTTTGCGCCCGAGGCGGCAACTTCATGACCGAATATTGGAATAAATCTGACGCAACTGAAGAAGTTTTTGCGAACGGGTGGTACCACACTGGTGATGCAGGATATTTCGATGAAGATGGCTACTTGTTTCTAGTCGACAGAGTCAAAGACATGATTGTCTCTGGCGGAGAAAATGTTTATTCTTCTGAAGTTGAAAATGCTATTTCTAGTCATCCCGATGTAGCACAAGTAGCTGCTATAGGAATTCCTGATGACACATGGGGCGAAGCCGTTCACGCAATAGTCGTTCTCGAAGCTGGTTGCAGTGCGAGTGAAGAGGATCTCATTGAGCATGCGCGAGACTCTATCGCAGGATACAAAGTTCCTAAAAGTATAGAGTTCAGAGAGGAACCTCTACCTCTTAGCGGGGCAATGAAAGTCCTCAAAAGAGAGCTGCGAGCACCCTATTGGGAAGGTAAAGAACGAGGAATCAACTAAGCCTTAATCGACTGTTAGGACCATAGCTCCTACATGTTGTTTTTTGGAAAATTCTTCTTGTGCGTGTCTGATCTCTTCCAATCTGAAGACTCCTCCAATGATTGGTTTGACTCTTTCATTTTCTATATATTCGACCAGTAGTTTAAAAACTGCGGGATCATAGACCGTGCACCCATGCATCTCTATGTCGTTTAGATACAGAGTTCTCAAATCTAAATCAACTATTGGTCCTGCTATAGCTCCAGATGTTACGTAGCATCCACCTTTTGCTATCGACTCGAACAGTTGAACAAAATTGTTCCCACCCGCAACGTCAGCTAACACATCAACAGGTCCTTGTGCTAGTTCAATGATGTTGCTTTTGAGCTCTTTTTCATTGCGGTCTAAAAGTAAATCAGCTCCACAGTCCTTGACTGAGTCAAATTTTTCTGAACTTGTAACTGCTATCACATTGGCTTCACGTAGTTTGGCTAGCTGTATTAATGCAGTACCTACCCCCCCTGAGGCCCCTGTAACAACAAGTGTCTGGCCTTTCCTAAGACGTGACCTAGTAAGCATGTGTTCAGCGGTAGCCCATGAGCAAGGAAAAGAGGCAAGTTCTATATCTGTCATTTCTGAATTGATTGGGTATGTGTTTCTTAACGGGACTGCACAATATTGAGCGAATGCACCATTTATTTCACTTCCAAGATATCTAGCGTTATCTCTCCAGTTACCTGGCTTGGGGTTCCGCACGCAAGGATCCACCAGAACTCGTCGGCCGATTAAACTAGCGTCTGCGTTGTTTCCGACATCGACAACAATTCCACAAACATCCGCCCCTTGGATCCGTGGAAAAGAAAATTTATTCCCTCCCCATGTTTGTTTATCTTCAATTTCTCCAAAACCTTTACTGGATGTCGCAGCTGTAACTGATTTTGAATACCACCCAACTCGCGTATTTATATCCGTGTTGTTTACCCCACATGCTTTGACTCTTATCAACACTTCGTCTTCACCTATATCCGGAACTCGAATATCGTGCAGAACAGCAAGTTTTTCTGGCCCACCATTACCAGTCAATTGAACTGCCATCATTACTTTTGGAATCGCTTCCAATTGATTCTCGCTCATCGAGTCGGAGTTACTTCTTGGCCCTTAACTTCTTCTTCATCGCAGGTTATCTCGTCAGGAAACCCTGGCGCCCTGACATCTAGTGAAGTTGCATCTTCGAGTCTTCTAATAATGTTTGAAGACCATTCCCTTTCACCGTATCGCTCCATCCCATCTTTGAAAATTTCCACCAACATTGGTGAAAGCTCCAGAGAAACTCCATGTTTTTGTGCGATCTGATCAAAAAGGCTCACATCTTTTAGAACTAAATCCATTGTGAAATTTATGTTCCGGCTTCCATTGAGTATGACCTGACTTTCCGTTTCGTGCACGAAGGAGTTACCGGAAGAAATCCTGATTGCTTCATAGGTCGTATTCAGATCCATTCCCGCTGCTGAGGCAGTGGTTAATGCTTCAGCCAGAGAAACCAGATTCGCGCTCGCTAGATAATTAGTCAAAACTTTTAAAACTGAAGCTGACCCTAGTGGACCTGTGTGCAGTATGTTTCTGCCCATAGCAGTTAAAATTGGGAAAATTTTCTCAAAAGCTTCTCTTTCTCCTCCGACAAAAATTGAGATGTTGCCTGTTGCCGCTCTGTGACATCCACCCGACACAGGACAATCAACAGCGTAAGCTCCAACTTCTTTCACTAACTTTCCTATACGTCGAACTTCAGTTTCATCCGTAGTGCTCATTTCCATCCATACTTTTCCTTCTGATAGTCCGGCTAAAACACCATCAGGAGCTTCCATAACCTCCTTGCAAGCAGCAGGAGATGGCAAGCAGGTAATAATTACCTCGCAAGATTCTGCTACTTGTTTGGGAGACTCTGCCCAAGTCGCTCCTTCATCCAATAACGATTGAGCCGTGTTTATATCTAGATCTCTGACCACCAGATCAAAACCATTTCTAAGCAAACTATAAGAAAGTTTTCCACCTACATTTCCGCAACCTATGAACCCAATTTTCATCTTTTTACCTTCTGTTTAAGAAATCTTGCTGTGAACAAAACATTAATATTTGCAACTTACTCGCTTAGAGGCATTTGTAAATGCTTACTACTGCGTAGCCTTAAACACATGGTTGAACCAGATGCTCACAAATTCGACACTAAGTCCCTGCACGCTGGCCAAAGACCTGATCCTGTCACAGGCTCAAGAGCTGTTCCTATACATCAAACCACTTCATACGTTTTTGATTCCGTTGATGAAGCAGCGGCACTTTATAATCTTGAAGTTGGAGGCCATATTTATTCCAGAATTTCAAATCCGACGGTGGCGGTCTTAGAGGAAAGAATCGCAGCTTTGGAGGGTGGTGTTGGGGCAGTCTGCACTTCTAGTGGAATGGCTGCTTTTCATTTAGCAGTTGCGACTCTTTTAAATACTGGTGACCACATAGTTTCAAGTCAGAATCTTTACGGGGGAAGTCATAACATGATGACTTTCACAATGCCCCGATTTGGGATCTCAACCACTTTCGTTGATCCGCACGAACCCCAAAGTTTTCTTGATGCGGCAAATGAAAATACGAAGTTGTTCTATGCGGAAGTACTAGGAAACCCTGGAATAGAAGTTTTAGATATTGAAGCAATTGCGGATGCCGCTCACAGTATTGGGGTACCTCTTGTAGTCGATGCAACTTTTGCAACCCCTTACCTCATTCGCCCCATAGAGCATGGTGCAGATGTCGTGATTCATTCTCTGACTAAATTTTTGGGAGGTCACGGTATAGCTATAGGGGGAGCCGTTGTTGATGGAGGCCGCTTTGATTGGGCTGCATCAGGAAAATTTCCAACTCTTTCCGAGCCCTATGATGGTTACCACGGCATAGTTTTTACTGACGAATTTGGACCACAAGCTCTTTCAATGCGAGCTAGAGCTGAAGGATTAAAAGATTTTGGAGCTTGTATGAGCCCCTCTAATGCCTTCTATCTTCTTCAAGGAATCGAAACTCTTCCTCTTCGTATGCAGAAACATGTTTCTAACACTCATAGCGTCCTCGATCTTTTGGATAGACA
Source organism: marine actinobacterium MedAcidi-G1 (assembly GCA_000817085.1). Taxonomy (GTDB): domain Bacteria; phylum Actinomycetota; class Acidimicrobiia; order Acidimicrobiales; family MedAcidi-G1; genus MedAcidi-G1. Next base: position 45,190 of record JUEM01000009.1, read on the forward strand.
TGATGCCGTTGAGTGGATCCGTCACCCTGATCATCCAAGTCACCCTGATCATGAACTGGCAAAACGTTTATACACAAAAGGTTCAGGTGCAATACTTAGTTTTGGAATTTCTGGCGGCCGTGAAGCGGGCAAAAAATTTATCGAATCGGTTGAACTTGCATCTCATTTAGCAAATGTTGGCGACGCTAAAACATTAGTTATTCATCCTGCTTCGACCACACACCAGCAAATGAGTGCTGAAGATCTATTGACTGCTGGAATCGGTGAAGATCTTATTCGAATTTCTGTTGGTCTTGAAGACCCAGCTGATATATGTGCTGATCTAGATCGAGCTCTTAAAGCTTCACAACGGTGAACAATCATGCTTATTAATCTTGCAGATAGTTATTTCAGTGCAGCCAACGGTGGCATTGATTTAGAGGAAATGAATGAAAACGACCCTTTAGTTGTTTTAATTCATGGTGCTGGCATGGATAGAACCGTATGGTTCCAGCAAACACGGTTCCTGTCACACCATGGTTACAGATGTTTTGCTGTGGATCTCCCAGCACATGGAGGTACTGAAGGACCTCCTTTGGAAACAATTAATGAAATGGCTGACTGGATTTCTTCTATTATCGAACGGCTTGGAGGACCCGCTCATATTGTTGGACATTCAATGGGTTCATTTATAGCTTTGGCAACTGCAGCGAACCACCCTGATTCTGTTCTATCAGCGACACTGATCGCTGTGGCTGAAGGAATGCCCGTGCATCCTGACTTACAAACAGCTGCTGACGAAAACCTGCCCAAAGGGGCTAGTTTTATAGCCGGTTGGGGTCATGGTCCAGATCAACACATAGGCGGGAACCCAACCCCTGGACTTTGGATGATCGGAGGAGCTACTGCTGTGGTAGAGAACTCTAAACCAGGAATATTGAGCCTCGACCTTTCAATCTGTTCTAGCTATGACGAAACTCTTCTACAAGCCCAATCCGTTAAATGTCCAACAACTTTAATTCTTGGCTCCCGCGACAAAATGACCCCAAGACGTGCTGCTCAGCCTCTTATTGACGCTCTACCGAACCCGACGGTTGTTGATTTAGAAGGGGTGGGACATATGTCAATGACAGAAGCCCCTGAAGAGGTTCGTCAAGTGTTAGTTAGTAACTTTTCAAATATTTAAAACAAAATCAGTTTTGTAGCAACTCTTTGAAAGGTGTCTCTTTATTCGGACCGGGCTCTTTTGGAAGACCTAGAACTCTTTCCCCAACTATGTTTCTTTGAACCTGATCAGTGCCACCATAAATTGAAGGAGCAGGACTAAAAATTGTTGCTTCCTGCACTCTGCCATCAAACGAACTTGCGGAGCTACTTAGCATCCCGTCGGCACCGATGATCAAATTTCCTACATCCCTGCTTCTACGCACGAGTTCACTCATAGCTAATTTCGCCAGATTACCTTCAGCTCCTGTTTTGCTTCCCCCTGCTTTGGCTCGAAGCATATTTAGTCGATTTACTTCTCCCAATATATGTAATTTTACTATTTCTTGCCTAACTACTGGATCGTTTGCTGATCCAATCTTTTGAGCTAAATCTGAAAGCCATCTGACATCTAAGCCACGACCGCCATCACTTTCCATTCTGCCATCGTCAGGTAACACGTGGTCACCAACTTTCGTGCCCAAACGATTGCCCAATAGTTTTCCTGCTTTAACCCCTGCTGGCACCGATACAGGCTGTGGCCCTCCACTTCCGAGACTTGACCTCTCAACCATTAGGGTCGTGTTGGCAACCGCCCAACCATTGCCAATGCCGCCAATTAAATCAGCGTTTGAAACTCTTGCCTCATCAATGAATACTTCGTTAAACAAAGCACGGCCAGTCATTTCTCTTAGAGGTCTTACCTCAACGCCTGGTTGGTCCATATCGAAAGCAAAATATGTGATCCCTTGATGCTTTGGAGCGTCAACATCAGTTCTAGCGATAAGCATTCCTTTTTCAGCAATATGCCCACCAGATGTCCAAACTTTTTGTCCAGTTATTATCCATTCATCTCCATCTTTAACTGCTCGAGTTTGGAGTCCCGCTAAATCTGACCCGGCACCCGGTTCTGAAAATAACTGACACCAAGCGACCGAGCCATCAAGAATAGGAGGTATTAATCTTTCTATTTGATCCTCATTTCCGTGAATCGCAATTGTGGGAGCTGCAAGCATCACTCCCAGTCCCGTAGGTGGACCAACAACATCGTGTGCGAACAATGTCGACATTACGGCCGCGGACTGCACGCGACTCCACCCTCTTCCACCTGCCTCTACAGGTAAAGAGGTTGCTGACCAACTTCCATCAGAGAGACGCTTCCACCACTCCGAAACAGTGACATCTGGATCCCAGTTCTCTTGAATCCATTCAGACAGTTCAACTTTAATTTCTTCAATATTAATTTCACTCATATATTGATTCTGTCAGCTATATAACAATTCAACTACGTCGAGTGAAATCATCTAAGCTATTGCATAAGAAAAACTCATAAGAAAGTTAACCATTGCGTTGGACATCCCTTTTTATACCTACTCTTCGTGAAGCCCCAGCTGAAGCGGAAGCAGTCAGTCACCAATTGTTGGTTCGTGGTGGTTTCATAAGACAATTACAATCTGGACATTATTCGATGCTTCCTCTTGCATGGAAAGTCAATAAAAAGATTGTAAATATCCTCCGTGAAGAGATGGATTTGATAGGCGCTCAGGAAGTTATGCTTCCCGCCATACACCCTGCAAACATTTGGAAAAAATCAGGTCGATGGGATGCAATTGGGGATGACATGTTCCGATTCGTTGATCGTAAAGATGCAGACCAGGTTTTGGCTATGACTAACGAAGAAGTTGTGGCAACTGTCGCTCTTGAATTGTCTTCCTATCGGGATCTCCCGCAAATGTGGTATCAGATACAAACAAAATTTAGAGACGAACCGAGACCTAAATCGGGACTTCTTAGAGTTAGAGAATTCGATATGAAAGATTCTTACTCAATAGATTTTGATGATGCTGGTTTAGACAAATCATTCAACCTTCATCATCAAGCCTATGAACGCATTTTTACCCGTTTAGGTCTGCATGCAATTCCTGTTGAAGCATCTTCGGGCGCAATGGGTGGGAGTGACTCTGTCGAGTTCATGGTTGAGTCTCCTGCTGGAGAAGACGATGTAGCTGTGTGCAGTTCATGTGGCTATTCAGCAAATGTTGAACGCGCCACTTCAATTATTCCCAAGGTTAATAATCGTTTAGAAAATGAGACTCTTGAAAAATTTGATACGCCTGATATTCGCACGATCGAAGCCCTTTCGGATGCAGGACATCCTCCTGAACATCAGATAAAAACTCTTGTCTACATGGTAGACGGTGAGCTTTCGCTAATTTTATTGCGCGGTGATCATCAGTTCCAAGAACAAAAGTTTCGTGATGCCACCTCTTCCATAGAAATAGTACCTGCTGAAGAAGATGCGATTAAAAAAGCTTTAGGGGCTTCGCCTGGCAGTCTTGGTGCTGTTGGAATAGAAGGAATACCAACTTTTGCTGACCCTTCTTTGAAAGATCGCTCTGGTATGACTACCGGTGCCAACGAAGACAATTTTCACTTATTAGGTGTAAATGTTGAAAGGGACATAAAAGTTGACCAGTGGGTTGATGTGAGGTCAATAGCTGATGGTGAAGGATGCCCTTCTTGTTCGGGCTCGCTTAGAGTCGTCCGTTGCATAGAAGCAGGCCATATTTTTAAACTGGGTCGCAAATATTGCGAAGCAATGGGTGTAACAGTCCTCGACTCGGAAGGTAACTCACAAATTCCCACTATGGGTTCATATGGAATAGGTGTCGGCCGTGCTATGGCTGCTATAGCGGAGACATACTGCGATGACTCGGGATTAATATGGCCTATCAGTGTTGCCCCTTACGAAGTTGTTATAACTGTTGTGAAAACTGACGACGAAAACTCAATGAAAATTGCGGAGAGCATCTACGCAGATTTGAGAACTAATGGTGTAGACGTTTTGTTAGACGATCGCAAGGAGAGACCCGGTGTCAAATTTGCTGATGCAGAATTAATAGGTATACCTCTTCGACTGACTATAGGACCCCGTGGTTTAGAAAATGGAGTAGTCGAGTTTTTAGATCGTTCTGATCCAGAAAAAATACAAACAGAGTTAGGTATTGAAGGAGTTAAAGATTTTCTATTGGAAAAAATTTCTTCACAACGCGATTTAACCGCATGAGGAGATAATTTTTAGAATAAGGTTTCGTCTTAAGAGTTCGAAAATTACTGGAAGTAGAAGACTTGAATCCTCTAAAACGGAAACAGAAAGTTGTAGCGACAATAGATCTCCCTGGTGTTCCTGAAGGAACAGAAGGGAAAATTCTCGTTTCAAACGGGATCGAATGGTTTCGTTACTGGGTTGATTTCGATAACGGGGCAAAACTGGGTCGTGTGGATCATGAAGACGTAGTGAAAGTCGAAGATTGGGAACAATTCCAAATTGACCGAATGAACGCCGAAAATGAACCTGAAGCAACTGATGAGTCAGTGGCAGAAGAGGACACCGCGGACACGGGTTCCAGTGGTGGAAACGAACACGGTGTTCCTGAGCATCTTCTAGAACGTAGTAAAGCAGCTAGAGAACGTTTAGGTGCTTAACTAATTTTTAAAATTAGCTACCATTGCAGTCCCAGATAGGTATCCTACAACTCTGATCTACCGCTTTCGGAGGCCAAATTGACATTCAAGCCCGGTGACAAAGTTGTTTACCCACATCATGGTGCCGCAGTAATTGAAAAAAAGGAAAAGCGAAAAGCTTTCGGTAAAACTACTGAATACCTAATTTTGCATATGGCTCATGGGGATATGGTTCTTTCTGTCCCGTCTGAAAAAGCTGAGGAAGTGGGAATGCGTTGGCCAATTGCGAAACGCGATGTTCCTGACTTGTTTGAAGTTCTTGAAAAAAGAGATGTGAGAGAACCGGCTAACTGGTCTCGCCGCTTTAAAAATCATCAGGAAAAACTGAAAAGTGGCGATGTCTATCAAGTGGCAGAAGTAGTAAGAAACTTAGCTTTACGTGATGAAGATAAGGGGCTTTCCGCTGGAGAAAAGACTCTTTACAACAAGGCTCTCAATATTCTTGTATCAGAACTCGCATTTGCATTAAACCTTTCAGAAGAAAAGGCTCTAGAAAAAGTTGAAGACGCTCTCTCCAAGTAGCAAAATGTAGTGACGGCAAAATATCCGTCTTATTTCTGAATCGATTAAGGGGCCACATGGAGAAAGAGCGTCGAATCGTTGTAGGCATTGAAGGATCTGGCTATGCCAGAGCTGCTTTAGTTTGGGCTTTAGAGGAAGCGTTGCATCGCGACGCACTAGTCGAAGTTGTGACCTGTTATTCACCTACCTATATACCGTCTTCGCCAGATCTCGGATATGTACCTTTTGATGGAACAAACCTAATTACTGAAGTTAAAAAACTCCAGAATGAGGTTGTTGAATCCGCTATGAAAATTTCTAAAAATCCAAATGTTCAGATCAAAAAAACAATTGAGAAAGGTAGAGCACCTGAAACTTTAATGTCTATAGCTGAAGGTGCTGACATGCTAGTAGTCGGAAACCGCGGGCGAGGGGGTTTCGCTGGACTCAGACTTGGCTCTGTAAGCCAAGCTATTTCTCACCACAGTCCATGTCCACTTGTGATAGTTCGTACTGGTCTCATGGATGAATGAAAACTCAAAAAATTATTACAGGAAAAAAATTTTACCATGTCGGACTTGTAGAGATCCTGGAAGAACCACTTTGGTTAGCTTTCACTAACTCAGGTATTTGTGCATCTGAATTCAAAAATATGACTTCCCTCAAAGACTTTAAGAAACAACTTAAAGAAAAAACGGGAAACAGTTTTTTAAGAGTTAATTCTTTACCCAAAGACATTAAAGAAGGAATAAATCAATGGAAAGCGGGAAGCTGGCCTTCAAAGCTTAAGTTTGAAATTTCTAGCTACTCACCTTTTCAGCAAAAAGTTTGGAAGAGTTGTTCTCGAATTCCTTTTGGTGAAACTACTACTTACTCGGAGGTGGCCAGAGATGTTAATAACCCTAAGGCTCAACGCGCCGTCGGATCCGCTCTTGGTGCAAATCCCATTCCTCTAATAATTCCTTGTCACCGAGTTGTCCGAAACGATAGAAGAGTAGGTTCATATGCTTATGGAAGTCATCTAAAAGAACTTTTACTCGAAAGGGAAAACTACGCTAAAGTTCTTTACTAAACGAAAATACAAGGTCTTAAAATGTCTGAAAATAATATAGAAGGTGGAATAACGTTAGAAGTAGCGGGACGAGTTCTTTTAATGGGAATCAATAGGCCTTCAAAAATGAACGGCTTCACACCCGAAATGATTGATGATCTCAGTGATGCCTATACAAGACTTGACGATGATCCTGAACTGTGGTGCGGAGTTCTTTTCGCCCATGGTGATCATTTCACTGCAGGCCTAGATTTACCCAAGTTTCGGGAGAGGATGCAAAAAGGTGAAAGAGGGCGCGGGGAAGGAAAGGTCGACCCAACTGCATTAGGTCGTAAGTGTACTAAACCAATCGTTTCAGCTGTAAAGGGTGTGACCTACACACTTGGAATCGAACTAATGCTGGCAGGAGACATAGTAGTCGCTGCTGACAACTGTCGATTTTCACAATTAGAGCCTTTAAGAGGCATACATGCTACAGGTGGTGCAACAATCAGATTTGTTCAACGTTGCGGTTGGGGTAATGCCATGTACCATCTCCTCACCTCCGATGTGTTTGATTCTGAAGAAGCTTTTCGCGTAGGTCTTGTTCAGGAAGTTGTTCCTTTTGGTTCTGAGCTTGAAAGAGCGATCGAAATCGCAGAAATTATTTGCGAAGGTGCACCACTGGCTGTGCAGGCAACTAAACGTTCTTCAATGCGATATGTGACAGAAGGAGAGCGGGCAGCTATTGCTGCTATGGGTGGTGATCAAACGTTGCTCGCTGAAACGGAAGATGCGGAAGAAGGAGTTAATGCTTTTAAGGAAAGAAGGAAAGGCAACTTCAAAGGTAAGTAACTAAGGCCAATCTATTTTCGAGATCTCATTCCTCAACTGGTATTTGAGTATCTTTAATGTTGGATTTCTTGGCAATAAACCGCCGTAGTTGATTAGCTGCTCTGGAATTTTTTGTTTCATCAACCCTTCCGAAGCACAAATTTCAATCATTTCTTTGAAATCTAGAGGATCGCTTCCTTCAGCCAGTTCCACAACTGCGCAGACCCTCTCCCCTCTTTCTTTGTCTGGGATACCCACAACTGCTACGGCTTTAACTTTTTGATGGGTGTATAAAATGTCTTCTATTTCTTTTGCAGAAATGTTTTCACCTTTTCGAATTATTATGTCTTTAACGCGACCTGTCACTGAAACATGGCCATCTTCTCTCATCACTCCTAAGTCGCCTGTGAGGAACCTTCCAAGAGAGTCAAATGCTTCGTTGTTTAGATCCGGGTCTTTGTAACCTTTAAAAAGTTGGGGACCTCCAACTGCTACTTGCCCTTCTTCTCCTGCTTCACATGCTGAACCATCAGGTCTAACTATTGTCACTTCGGCACCAAAAACTGGTTTTCCTTCTGTGTGCGCTAATTGATCCGGATCGTCCTGAGGTGAACCCTGACAAATCATTGGACTTTCTGTCATGCCATAGCCGTGTGCTACTGGAATACCCATTTCTTGTGAGACTTCATAATAAATCTCAGGTGGTTTTGGAGCACCTCCACCTGAAAGCAATCTAAGACTTGGTATTAGAGGTTTCTGAGGTTGCTGACGTTGTGCCCCAAGAAACATCGAATAAAAAGCCGTACTTCCACCCGCCATTGTAACTCCGTGTCGTTTATAGGTTTCAATAGTTGATTCAAGATCAAATTTTTCTATTAAAACTGCCGGAAACCCATCTGCGAGCATGCACACGAGATAATCAGGACCTCCTATATGCGCATACGGGAAAGCTATAGATCCTATATCTTTTTCACCCATATTTAGAGCTTTCGCTAGACCCACTCCCCCCGCTATCAAAGTTGAATCAGTATGCATTGCGCCTTTAGGATCTGAAGTAGTACCCGACGTATAATAAATCCATCTAATTGGTTCATCCGGAGCTAGAACAACTTCTTCGGACAGTTCCAGGGGATTACCTTCAGGGAGGCTGTCATATATCTGAACTATATTGGGAGGGCTCTTCATATCAGCTGTTGAATTTTTCACCATTTCCCGATAATCAAACCCATTCCATTCACCGGGGACTAGAACTAGTTCCGAACCTGTTTGGCGGACACAAAACCCAACTTCTCTTTCACGATAAATGTGGATAATTGGATTCTGAACCGCACCTATTCTTGACAAAGCCAAAGAGGCAACTATCGTTTCTATCCGAGTTGGTAAAACCCATGTGACCGGTGTTCCCTCTCTGACTCCAATTTCCATAAAACCTGCAGCCGTTTTTTCAACTTTTTCTTTTACTTCTGAAAAGGTCAGAGAACGATCATAGTCGTCAATAAGCATCTTTTTTTCACCGCTAAGTTCAACTCGCCTTACAAACAACTCCCAGAAAGTTTTGGCATCATAAATTGGTTCATTCATCTCTAGAAAATAACCGCTTAAAACACTTTTTATATACTCGCGGATAAATTGCTTCGCTCCAGAACGCAAATGTGCCTCTACACTGATCTATTCGGGATGTGGCGCAGTCTGGCAGCGCACCTGCTTTGGGAGCAGGGGGTCGGGAGTTCAAATCTCCCCATCCCGACCAGTTTTTCTGGTTTTGTTTGATGCCTGGTAGCCATTCTGTAACCAGACTAAGTTTTCAATGTTCAAAGTCTCAGTGGTACTTAAATTTATGAAGTTACACAGAAACTTCCTTATTTCTTAGTTTGCGAATGCTGTTAAAAGCTGAGCGACCTCCCAACACAATGAAGAATTGCAGGACGCTAAATCCAGCCATTGTCGCTCCGCCAGCTGTTCCGTAATAGAAACTTACTAAGAGGCCTAAAAATACAGCGAGTGTCCCAAATAAAACTGAAACCGCCATTATTCCAGAAACTCGTTTTACCACTAGAGATGCAGTTGCAGGAGGTGCAACGAGCAGACCAAAGACTAATAATGTTCCAATAGTTTGGAAGCTAGAAACAATACTAAGAGATAGAAGTCCGAGTAATGCCGCTTGAGCCAAACGTGGATGCATACCTAATGTTTGAGCTTTCATCTCATTAAAGGTAAGCGCCAGAAATGGCCTGTACAGAATTATTGTGAAGGCAACCACAACAATCGTAAAAACGAGTTGTTTATAAATATCGCCAGCGCTGATTCCAAGGGCATCGCCAAATAGGAGTGAAGTAAGGTCTGTTGAAAAAGACTTTGACTTAGAAACAATTACAACTCCTAGTGAGAGCATCCCCACGAACAGCAACCCGATTGCTGTGTCATCACGGACAGTTGTCCTGTTGGAAACGAATGTGACTAGCCCACTCATAATAAGTGCAGCTACAAACGCTCCAATAGCAGGGTCAAAACCCCACAAAATCGCCAATGCAATCCCGGGGATGACTCCATGTGCCAGTGCATCCCCAAGAAATGCGAGCCCGCGGAGAACTATCCATGTTCCAACAAGTGATGTTGCTATTACAGCTATCAAACCCCCTATTAATGCCCTTTGCATAAAAGCGGGTTCAAAGGCATCAATAAGGAAACTCATAAACTGATTCTATCCAGTTAATGCACTAGCTATTAGTTCGCTGTTTGTCCTTACCATGTCTATGTAAGTTGACCCTGCAGTGTCCTCTGCACCAAGCGACTCGGAGAACAAGCTGACTACTTTGACTCCGTCAACTTCACCTGCAAGCGCCTCGGCCAGAGCATCTGAGGAAGAAGCATCAACAAATACAGCTGGGACTCCTTCAGCTTTCATCTTTTCAGCAAGATCTACAAGATCTTTGGCACTGGTATTACTAAGGGTGGAAGAAGAAGGGATTATTGTGCCCAAAATTTCAAACTCATAACTTTCAGCAAAATAAGCGAAAACTTCGTGGTTTGTCACCATAACTCTAGAACCCGTGGGTATCGAAGAAAGTGTCTGCATTACTTCACTATCAAGGTCCTCAAGTTTTTTAGAGTAATCCGTCATATGAGATACTAAGTCTTTCTCATCGATTTCAGGGAAATTAAGAACTAAGAAATCAGAGAGCTGCTTTACTACCTGAGCCATACGCCCTGGGTCTGTAAAGAAATGGGGATCTACACCGCCGTGATCATGACCGTGGTGGTCGTCATGGCCTTCTTCGTCATGGTCGTCATGGCCTTCTTCTTTGTCATGGTCATCATGGCCTTCTTCGTCATGGTCGTCATGGCCTTCTTCTTTGTCATGGTCGTCATGGCCTTCTTCTTTGTCATGGTCGTCATGGCCTTCTTCGTCATGGTCGTCATGGCCTTCTCGTCATGGTCGTCATGGCCTTCTTCTTTGTCATTATCTTCCAGAGGGTCCACAGAATCTATAGCTTCAAAAACTTTGACTCCATCTGATTCGGCTCCTTTAATAACATCAAGGAGACCTTCTTCAAAGTTTGCTCCATTCACCACGAGGAGATCTGCTTTCATCATTCTGTCAACCTGCTTTGCAGATGCTTGGAAAACATGAGGATCAGCCCCGGGTGGCATTATTGTCTCAACATCAAAAAGATCACCAACTGCTTTACCCACAACATCACCAAGAATATTTGTTGTTACCACTATCAAAGGTTTTTCTACAGGTTCAGGCGCAACGGTTGTAGTAGGGGTAACAGTTGTCGTCGTAGCTAACGCCACAGTGGTAGTTGAAAGAGCCTCTGTAGTATCTGACGAACTGTCGTCCCCACATCCTGGTACAACCAGCAAGCAGGTTGCAGCTAAAGCTGCAAATAGAACGGTAAACTTTTGTCTAGTTTTGTGAAACATTCAGTATCTCCTATAATAAGAATGATTCTCATTATTACTTTTTTACTACCAAATAGAAACAAAAATTAGGAATTTTTAGAATTTTATGGAATTCACCTCTCGACTACTATGACAACAATTATTACCAACGAACTTGAAATTCGCTATGGCAAAACCGTGGCATTAACTTGCGTCAATATCGAAATACCAGCTGCTTCACTAGTGTGTGTTATCGGCCCTAATGGTGCTGGCAAGTCTGCTTTCCTTAAAGCATTGGCTGGAACAATTGAAATACACAGAGGTAAAGTCGAACTTCAAGGTCCACGTCCTTCTTTTGTATTGCAATCAACTGACGTTGACCCTTCCCTACCAATTAGCGTTCGCGATGTAGTTTCACTTTCCCGTTACCCAATACGAGGAACCTTCAGGCGTTTTAAGAGTGAAGACCATAAAGCTATTCAGGAGGCACTTGACCGCCTTGATATCAGAAAACTTGAAAACACCCAATTTCATGAACTGTCGGGAGGACAACGTCAACGCGTACTCCTCGCACAGGGTTTAGCGCAAGAAAGTGATGTGCTGCTTTTAGACGAACCGATTACCGGTCTTGATGTCATTTCTCGAAATATCATTCTTGAAATGATAGATGAAGAAGTACAGTCCGGTCGTACGGTCATTTTCTCGTCCCACAACCTTAACGATGCTAATCGCGCAGACCAAGTCCTTCTCCTCAAAACCATCCCGATCTGTTATGGTCCCCCAGATGAAGTACTAACGGAAATTAATCTTCGCTCGGCGTTTGGTGAACACCACATACGCGTTGGCGAACAGCTATTAATTGACGACCCCCATCATGATCACCCACAAACACATGGTGAACAAAAAATAAGAACTTTCTGACCAGATGAAAATCTGCAAAAGTAAATATTCTTAATTACTGCAGATGTAATCACATCTGCTTACTGAAAGGAAAGCACACTAATGCATTCGATTCCAAAAAGTCATTTAGATTTGTTCGACATTCCTACCCTTTGGCATGTGGCCACGATTGGACCTAATGGAGAACCTCATGTTTCCCCCGTATGGGCAGACTTCGATGGAACTCACATCAAGTTTCCTCATAAATTAGGAAGGCAAAAATGGAAAAATTTGCAAAGTGACACACGTGTTTCTCTGTCGGCTACTGACCCGGAAAATCCAGAACGTTACCTAGAAATACGTGGAAAACTTGTTGGATGGGAATCAGAAGGGGCTCTTGACTTTCTTGACTCGATGGCTAAAAAATACCGAAATGAAGAACAGTTTCCACGCGAACATGCATCTCCGATTGAAGATCGAGTCACAGGAATAATAAAACCAGATAAATGCACATCAATGGGCTAGCTTTCTCTCTCGTTTTATATTGTAAAATAAAACTGTGCAGAATATTTCTAAAGACATAAACAAACTCCTGCCTTCACCAGTCGACACTCCTACCTGTTCTGAACACAGCCAAACCATTGATTTAGACCCCTGTGGTACTGCTTTAAATATCGATGCTGTAGTTCTAATAGAGTTGCCGCTACCTTGGCCTAAACCAGTATTCATGCACCCTGATTTAAAGGGGCTTGAGTCTTTAATGCACACTTCAATGGGGGTAACTAGAGTTTTGGCCTGCCAACCACGATCTAACGAACAAAACCTCACAGTTACGGTCTTCTGTAAAGAAGATGCAACTTTCGAAAGATGGGTTTTTGAATTAGAAAGCGATAACTCTCTTATGGAATTAGTCGAAACTCTATTTTTTTCAAAACCTGAAAATATAACTACCGGTAAAAAAATTACCAAGAACAAGGAAGCAGTCCTACTTTGCGCTCAAGGAAGTCACGACATTTGTTGCGGTAGTAAAGGAAACCGTCTAGCGAACCAAATCGAAGAACAGAATAATAATATTGATTTATTCAAAGTCAGTCATTTAGGTGGTCACCGCTTCTCCCCAACAGCTATGACGATGCCGGATGGACGAATGTGGGCAGATCTAGATCTAGGAACTCTAGGTTCTATTCTCGAAAAACAAATCGAAACAGAGAAAATAGCTAAATTTTGTAGAGGCTGGGTAGGCGCTATAAAAGGTCCAGAACAGATAGCTGAAATCGAAATTTTTAAACAAATAGGCTGGAGAATAGACGGCGAAAAACGCGACATCAATGTAAGTACTTTAGATAGCGGTTGGTCTGTTGAAGTTCTACTACGTAATGAAAGATGGAATGTTGACATCACCCCAGGCAGGCAAGTACCCACGATTACTTGCAGATCTGAAGGTGGAATACCTTTTACGACAGAGATTGAGTACATAGTCAACTCGGTCAATAAAGCTAATTGAAACTGAAACCGCTTCAACCGTAGGCAAACATTACCTTCAACGAATTACAATACTTTTTAGACTAAAGCAGAAATGAGGAACAATGGATACAAGTGCTTTCCGAGGCGGAATACCCGCTTTGATGACTCCATGCAACAAAGATCGTTCTCCTGATTTTGATGCCCTAGTTGAAAAAGCAAAAGAACTACTTTCAAAAGGAATGAATAGTGTTGTTTACTGCGGCTCTATGGGAGACTGGCCTCTTCTCACCGACAAGCAACGTCAAGAAGGAGTTGCGCGTTTATGCGAAGCTGACGTACCTGTAATTGTCGGCACGGGAGCACAGAATTCGACTATCGCATCAGAACATGCATCTCATGCCCAATCTGTAGGAGCGAAAGGTCTTATGTTAATTCCGCGTGTTTTGTCACGAGGAATTTCTTCTAGAGCTCAAAGAAACCACTTTTCCGATATTCTCTCCGCTGCGCCAGAAGTCCCTGCAGTTATCTACAACAGTCCTTACTACGGTTTCGAAACACGCTCTGAGCTATTTTTTGATCTCCTAGAAGATTTTTCGAATCTCGTGGGTTTTAAAGAATTTGGTGGTGCAGAATCACTGAGCTACGCAGCTGAGAATATTACAAACCAATCAGAATCACTTTTACTGATGGTAGGAGTTGATACTCAGGTTTTTCATGGTTATGTCAATTGTGGAGCGGAAGGAGCAATTACCGGCATTGGTAATGTTCTACCTGAAGAAGTTCTAACTCTTTTGTCTCTTTGCGCTCTCGCTCAATCGGGTGATCCGAAAGCAAGACAATACGCTCTAGAACTTGACGATGCTCTGCACGTGCTTTCGACTTTTGATGAAGGCCCTGACCTTGTTCTTTTCTACAAATACCTACTAGTTCTTAAAGGAGATTCTAAATACGGTCTGCATTTCAACGATTCAGATGAATTGACTGTAAGCCAAGCTAAATATGCTGAGCAGCAGTTGCTGCTGTTTGAAAACTGGTGGGGGTACTGGGAAGGGAAAAACTACGCAACCCCAGTGAATAGGTGACGCAATCAAATCAAACCCACTAATTCTCCTAAGGGGCGCTGTTGGATCTTGCCCTTCATGCGGAGCTAGAAAGTTATTCAGATCAAGGATGCGTCTTTCAGGAAAGTGCCCTTCTTGTCAAATGGATTTCGATGGCCCTCCCGGACACTGGGTGGGATCTGTAGGTATAAACACTATTCTTTGTGTGATTTTACTTCTTCTAACAATTATCGTTTCTACTTTATTACTTTGGCCTGATCTAAAGGTAATCCCGATGCTATTACCTGCCCTAATTGTCGGTTTAGTCTCGCCAATCTTGCTTTATCCAATTTCTCAAACGCTATGGACTGCTATAGATCTATTGATTCGTAAAGAAAATAGGTTTTCAACTGCTAAGAGCGAACATGACAATAGTGATTACGCCAAACACTCCACCTGCCATTTGCAATAATGCGACCTTCTCTTTAAGTAGTTTCCATGCGATAAAAATTGAGACTCCTGGACATAAACAAATCAAAGCAGTTATTACTGCGGCTGAACCTCTCTGATAAGCAACTGCCGCCAACATAAATGCTGTGGAACTAGTAAAACCTAATAAAAGACCATGACGTAGAACTATCTGATCTGGCTTCACACTGCCAGACGTAAATAAAGAAACAATAGGCAAAACTGCAGCACCAACTAGAAGAGTAATAAAAGCGGGAAAAACTCCTGCCCCATCATCGACGAAAGATTGGCATAAACCTGCGACTCCAATGCAAGTCCCAACTACAACAGCCATCCCAAGAACAGGACTTCTAAGCACTTCATTTAATTTTGGAACACGTCCTTCACCTGAGAGAAGAACAACAGCTGGAACAGCTGCTATCAAACCAAAAATTTCATACATTGTAGGATTCTGATCTACTAGCGGTCCGATTAGGGTCGGCACAACAATTGCTACGAGAGCAAATGATGGAGAAAAAACAGAAATAGGACCTCTTGCCATGCCTAGGTATAAAAGAGGCCTAGTGGCCGACATCGACAAGCCAGCTAGAACCGACCACCACAAATCGGATGAATCGACTGACTCCGGAGGCATAAAAAGCATAAATAAGCCGATAACTATTGTTCCGACAATGGTAGCGACGATAGCCATCGACACTGCAGACCCGGGACGTCCTGACTTTCTTACTCCTACTCCACCTAATAGATCGCCAATGCCAAAAAATATGGCAGCCAAACCACCCAGTAGAACTGTCATATTTTTCCCTCGTTACTAACTACTCTTCAGATATATAGCTTTAGTTAAATAATAGAACCTCTAATTGCTAGCACATTTAAGCTAATTTCGTGAGACTGTCAGAAATATAAAAGGGCTAGGAGCTGAAAATGAGTGACTTTAAAGAAAATATTGAAAAACTGAACATACGTGGAATCATAATGTCATCAGTTATGACCGCATTCGGTCTAGTTGTTGCTCTTAGTTGGAAAGATGCGATTAATGAGCTTGTAAATTCGATAGTCCCAAATAGTGACAACAGTTCTCTTCTGGGTATGTTTATCACTGCCTTGGCTGTCACTCTTTTGGTAAGCGCTTTAGCTACATTCGCTCTCAAATTCAACAAAAGACTCGAAAAGCAACTCGACCGTGTAAACGATCTTTTCGATAGGGACTAGCCACTTCTGTCTAAAGAGCAATCTTCGCCTACTCTCTAAATGTGGACATCAACGGTCTTTCTATAACACCTGGTGCTGATCTTGCGGGCGCGGATCTCTCAGATACTTCCCTAGCTTCAATGGATCTAAGTAAAGCAAGAATGGCTGGAATCGCTCTGGCTAGGTCAGACCTAACACAAGCACGGCTCGTAGGTGCAGATCTTCGTTACTCAATCTGCCATAAGGCTATTTTTGATAAAGCTGATCTTCATCATGCCAATCTGTGGAACATAGATCTTAGAGGTGTAAGCGCGAAAGAAACAATTTTCTGCAAATGTTGGTTGGGTAATTCAAATTTAGTTGATGCAGACCTCAGAGGAGCCGATTTTAGTGGTGCATGGATAACTGCAGCAGATCTGTCAAATTCCCTACTTGCAGCTAGTACGTTAGCTGGAGTTTCATTAGCTAGAGCTTGCATGAAAGAAACCGACCTAACCGGAGCATTCGCTGTACGTACTGATTTCCGAAGCGCAATCCTCAATGGTGCTACTATGCGGGCAGCAAATTTGAGCGGAGCAAACTTACGTGGAGCTTCTCTTATTGATGCTGACCTGAGCCTCTCTGACCTAGTGGGAGCTGACTTGCGAGACGCTCAACTTGATGGAGCTAAACTAAACGGGAGCAGACATGACGGAACGACTCGTTGGCCAGAAGCATTTAAACCTTTAACATCAGGTGGAATCGACTCACACGAGTAATTGCCGTTTGTCTAACTAAACTCATCTGTAATCGGGGAGATAAATCTTGAAGGAAAAAGATCTACAAGAAACTTGGCATAAAACTGCTTGTGTCCTGTGTTCAAGCAACTGTGGTCTTGAAGTCAAATTAGACAAAAACGAAATGATCAGAGTCCGTGGCAACAAATCTCATGTTGGTTCGAAAGGTTACACCTGTGAAAAAGCTCTAAGAGTAAACTACTACCAAAATTTCCAGGGTCGCATAACTACCCCTTTGAAAAGACTTCCTGACGGCTCGCATATAGAAGTAGATTGGGATACTGCTATAGCAGAGGTGGCAGAAGGTTTTAAAGAAGTTAACAAAAAATATGGTGATGGGAAAATTCTCTACTATGGGGGTGGAGGACAGGGAAACCATTTAGGAGTTGGTTACTCAACTGCAACTAGAAATGCTTTAAATATAACTAGACGCTCGAATGCTCTGGCTCAAGAGAAAACTGGCGAGGCATGGGTAGAGGGAAGAATGTTTGGGGCTCACACTCATGGCAATTTTCATGATGCAGAAGTAGCTGTTTTCTTAGGAAAAAATCCTTGGCAGTCTCATGGCTTTGATGAAGCGAGAAGAGTTCTTAAAGAAATTTCTGCAGATGCAAACCGTTCTATGATTGTTATAGACCCTCGTCGTACTGAAACAGCTGATTTAGCAGATTTCTGGCTACCCGTCAGACCTGGTTCAGACGCCTTTCTTATCGCTGCCATAATTTCTATAATTATCGAAGAAGGTCTGACTGCAAAGTCCTGGCTTTCCGAAAATACGGTTGGCTCGGATGAAACAATCAAAGCTTTTTCCAATATACCTGTCGATGATTTCGCTTCCAGATGTGGCATACCTGAAGAGCAAATTCGTAATGTGGCACGCCGACTAGCTGCAGCCGAAAGTGTCGCCTTTTATGAAGACTTAGGAATTGAAATGGCCCCACATTCAACTCTGGTCTCATATCTGCAAAGAGTTGTATGGGTTATTTTAGGCAACTACGGAAACCATGGAGGCATGTCGGTGCACTCTTACGCTGCACCTCTTTTCAACTATAAAGCATCCGGACATGAACCAACCGACCCTGTTACAGGCAGCTTGGTTATCTCCGATTTTTTTGCATGTAACGAAATAGCCGACGGCATTCTAAGTGATCATCCTGAAAGAACCAGAGCACTCTTAATCGAAAGTGCCAACCCTGTTCATTCTTTAGCTGAATCAGAGAAATTCAGACAAGCTATGCAAGCAGTCGACTTTTCAGTCGTTGTAGATGTAGCACTGACAGAAACAGCGCGAGAAGCTACCTATTTTCTTCCTGCTGCTACCCAGTATGAAAAAGTTGAAACCACATTTTTTAGTGCCAGCTTTCCAGATAACTGGATATGTGTCAGACCCCCAATATTGACTCCCCCAGATGGTGTTTTGACAGAAGCTGAGATACACACACGAATAATTAGAGAACTGGGCCTTACAGAAGATGCGGACTTTCTGCCTCTACGAGAACTAGCTAAAAAAGGACTCGATGAATTCAGCCAAGGTTTTATGGAGTTTTTAGCCAATAACCCCGAAGTTGCTGCATTAGGTGCGGTGATAATGTACGAAACACTAGGTGAAGCCCTCCCCGAAGGCATGAAAGGTTCTGCCGTTCTCTGGTTCACTGCCCAGCAAACAGCCCTTAGATACCCTTCGCAAGTCAAAGCTGCAGGTCATACAGGTGAAGGGCCCTCTCTAGGAAATTCTTTGTTTGAAGCAATGATTTCTAATCCCGACGGGATAATTTTTACTCGACATGAACAAGATCAGGCATGGGACCTTCTAAATACAAGTGATTCAAAAATAAATCTAGCTATCCCTGAAATGTTAGAAGAAGTCAAAAGACTGGCAGATTCCCCTACGAAATATACGAGTGATGAATTCCCATTTGTGCTTGCCGCTGGAGAAAGAAGAAGTTTCACGGCAAATACAATAATGCGAAATCCTGAATGGCGGAAACGCGATCAAGAAGGAACTCTCCGACTCAGCTTAGAGGATGCGCAAAAATTGGGTATCGATAACGGCGCACGGGTTCGAATCACTACACCTGGAGGCGTAGCAGTTGCTGTCGCTGAAATTAACGAGACAATGAGGCAGGGGCACGTCTCTCTACCTAACGGCCATGGTTTAAGCTACTCTCCCGCCGGTGGAGAACCTGAAATATTTGGAGTGCCTACAAATGAATTGACATCCACAGACTGGTGCGATCCAATTGCAAAAACCCCCTGGCATAAGCACGTACCCGCTCAACTCGAAGTGGTTAATCCATAAGCAGATTTAACTAAGAGGAACTATTCAATATGGAATTACTTATTATACGACATGCACGACCAGTCGCTGAAATACGCTCAGAAGGAGAAGGTTCCGCAGATCCTCCTCTTTCTCCTGTGGGAATAAAACAGGCTGAAGTGACTGCTGAATTTCTGAAAAGCCAAGGGGTGCAACATGCTGTGTCAAGCACAATGCTTAGAGCCATTCAGACTGCTGAACCATTTGCAAAACAAACTGGATTAGAAGTCGAAATTATAGATGATCTCAAAGAAGCCGATTTTGATCGAAATTCTTATACCCCTGTCGAAGAAATGGACCCAGATGACCCTTTCATCAAGGAATACCTTGAAAACCCGGAATCAATTTTCGGTGGCGATTTTGAAGGGTTCAAAAAAAGAACTACAGGTGCTTTTGACTACTTAATTGAAAACAACAAAGGTTCAACAGTTGCAGTTTTTTGTCATGGAATGGTAATGGGAGTTTACTTACAAACTATTTTGGGACATAACGATCCGGTAACACTGCAACCTGACTATTGCGGTATTACCAGAATCACTGCATCATCTTCAGGGTTGAGATCTGTCAGGACCTTCAATGAGACAAGTCATGTTCGACACCTGCTTGACCCTTTCCCACTAATACCAATCGACTAAGAAAAGCATTAAGAATTACTTCTTGTTTTTATGCTCTATTAATATGTTTCAAACGAAAATTATAAATCGTCTGAACTTAGATCAAAGCAAGAATTGAAAGGCTTAAAACACTAATTGCTGGAGCTGATTTTTTAAGTTTATCTCCGACACGTAAATGCATTCCAATGGCTCCTGCCATTAATAGGCCAAGCAAAATTGCTGCAGGTCTAGTTAAGGCTTCTACCCAAACACCCACAATTAAAAGAATTGCTAATGTAAGTTTAGTTCCGCCTATTAAATACATCAAAGGAGGTGAAATACCGTATGTTTGAAATTCTTCTAACATATTTTTTGCATCACCACCACGAAATTCGGTCTCTTTGTTGAAACGCAATATCCATACATTTAAAATCCATAACCCAGCACCAATTTGTGCCAAGAGTCCAACTATCTCCATGTCATCTCTTTTCTTATCTAATAATAAATTTAAGTTTAAAAAAATTAAAAATTAATTTTGTTTCATGTGACCCAAGTCGCATATTTGTTTAACAAAAATACTCACTTTATTGTACAAACACTCCCTAGACGTTTTCGATTTTTAGAAAACAACCAATAAAAAGCAACGGCAACAAATGAAAAGGGCGGAATGCTAATCAAAGCTCCCAATACACCCCACCCGGATCCCATTTCACGAAGAACCTTGGCCGCCGCCACCGAACCTTTAACTTTTTTATGATCAGGCATAACTATCCATACGTAGTTATCAAAATCTTTTTGCTGCAAACCATAATCTTCAGGCTTTAAAGACTGAGATTTTGTAGGTTCAAAACTGTTAGGAATTTTGTTTGAAACCCAATTAACTAACCTGTTGCAGATGTTGCAGTTTCCATCATAAATCAGCAGAGATTTATTCAAATTTGAAACCTCTCTATAAAGTTCAAGGCAGCAGTAAGCGACTTTTTTCTATAACGCTAAGCACTATCTCTTTTACTTGCATCGTCTGTTGCTTTATAACCTGCAACTAGCAAACCCCAAATAGTGATTGTAAAAACTAAAGTTCCAATAACAAACAACAAGGTTTCATTCATTGTTTTGTCCTGAATTTGTTAACACGAGAGTTCCTAAGGAATGGATAGAAGGTACCCAAATACCAACAAATATTCCTTGCATCTCATTACCACTGAACCAAAGCGAAACTGATAGAAGAAATGAGATAAAACCAGCAATCATAAAGATTAATTTAGGCCTATTTTCTGGCTTCAAAAGAAAGTTTTCACGCAAAATTGAGAATGACATTTAAGCTCCTAACGGTTTGCCACATCCCTCAAATCTAGTAAACATTTACTCTGAAAATGTTTCTTCAAATGAGTCTTCTGTCACAGCAGAATTGAAAAAAATTACTACATAAACTAATTCTTAAAATGTAAAGGGTTGATAATTAGAATTTACGAATTTTGCTTGGCATCCCGATTCGAACAGGAACACCTTTTGAATACATAACGTGTGGTGAACCAGTGGGAATAGGCAGGCCGGTTGAAGACACTAGTTCATCTTCGAAAGATACAATTTCGGCTTTTTGCAAGGACCATGGCGGATGATCAACTGGCGCCCAAATAGGCTTTCCTTTTCTAGTAGTCGATATAAGTCCCCATCGAGCTGTTAAGAAACGCTCAAAGTCTCCATCAGTTTTCCCACCGTACTTGACAGTCACCTCACTACTCGTTCCTGACCCAGGCCAGCTACGCGAAACTTGCGTTTTTAAATAATTGCCATTTCTAACATGACTTACTTTTCCATAACAGTATGGAATTTTATATGTGACTCTGGCTATGAAAGTAGGTAAAAGTTTGTTTATATCTAAAGAAAAAAACCAAACTCCCGAGTGTTCGCCACAACGCACATAAGTTCGGACGTTGACCTCAGGAAAGGAGCCTACATAAGGTAACGGTTTCCATTTTGGGAAACCTAGATCGTTCATATTGAACGGTATTAAACCAATCCAAGCATCTCCGTCATAAGTCTCTACTTCAACACCTTCCGGAAGCAGTCTTTGAACGACGTCTACTGGATAACGCCAATGTATGAACACAAGGTCAGTCCAGTGCTGTTCCATGATCGCCGACTTGATCTTGAGAGGTGACTCAGATGAACGCTCTGAATTGACTTCTTTCATGACTAGCCGTTTGCGACTATTAGAGTTGCTATAACTGAACGTGCAGTCCACCCGACTGTACGAATCCAATTGCTTCTGACGAGAGAACTGATTTTTTCATTTGTATACCCATCAATAAGTTTAGAATGCGCAGGAACCTGCAAAATAACCGTCGAGAGTTGGACTTTGATAAGAATAAGGAATCCTATAAAAGGCAATAAACGTCCGTTGGTCGGTTCAATTACTAACCATATTGCAGTTACTGCTTCTATGAGCATCGGCACGCCCACAACCCAGGATGTTCTTTTTTGATGTTCCGCTTGATATTCGGACGATCTACTTATTCCAACTTTACTAAATAATGGGTAATGGACTATTTGAACAAACCAAATCAAACCCAACATGAAAACTGTCGAAAGAAAATGTATGTAAGCGATTAGCATTTCAGCGTGAATGGTCTAAAAATCTCATTGCTTCACTTCGAGCAGAAACATCGTCACGGAAAATACCTCGTACAGCGGATGTCACAGTGGAAGAGCCGGGTTTTTTTATTCCTCGCATAGACATACACAAATGTTCCGCTTCTATAACTACAAGCGCTCCTATAGGATTCAGCTTGCTTTCAAGAGCATCTGCTATTTGAGATGTAAGTCGTTCCTGGACCTGTAATCTTTTTGCATAACCATCAACTAAGCGTGCCAATTTTGAGAGACCTACTATCGATCCGTTTGTTCTAGGTATGTAGGCAATGTGTGCTTGTCCTATGAAAGGCACCAAATGATGCTCACAAAGAGAGTACAGAGAAATGTCTCGGACCATTATCATTTCGTTATGGTCAACATCGAAACATTTATTCAGCTCTTCTGCAGGCTCGCACCTGATGCCGGAGGTTACTTCTTCGTACATGCGTGCAACTCGTTTAGGCGTTTCTAGCAATCCATCTCGGTCCGGGTCTTCGCCTATTGCATAAAGCAACTCACGTACAGCATTTTCAGCTCTAGTTGAGTCAAACAGTTTTTTTTCTAAGGAATCTAAACTCATACGACAATCCTAAAAAAAGAATCACGATATTTTTTAATTTGTGACCCAAGTCGCACCCATCTTAAAACTTGAATTGAATTGCCTATTGTTTTTAGATGTGCCCTTATTCACGTTGAGAAATAAAAATTTACGGCACGCTTAAGGATGAGAAAAATTCAAATCCTACTGACCATCTCATTATTCTGTTTTTCCTGCAGTGCAGATGAAACTTCCCTAACACTCAGCACAACCACAACTGCATCTCCAACCACTACCACAACCACAACTGCAGCCCCAACCACAACTGCAGCCCCAACCACAACTGCAGCCCCAACCACAACCACAACCACAACC
>JUEM01000010.1 GCA_000817085.1 marine actinobacterium MedAcidi-G1
ATTGATGCAGCTATGATCCTGAGAGATCTAGCAGATGACGGATATCAGGTTGTCGAACAAGACCTTGGTGAGGAGACATTTGCGATGATGAATACCTCAAAGGCTCCATTCGATGACATTCGTGCACGAAAAGCTTTGACTTACGCAACTGCTAAGGCCGACTATTTGGAATTCATAGGTCAAGGTGAGCTAAGGTCAGCTGACTCTTGGTTCCCACCAGAGTCGATTTTCCATAATCCTGATGTTAAGCAGGAGGCAGATATGCCAGAAATGGCTGCTCCGCTAGTTGCAGAATATTGTGGGGATAATCCTGACAACTGCAGTGATGGAAAGATCAATATGGAATTCCAGTACTCAGGTCCATCGGTTATTCAGGATCGAATATTTGATGTTCTTGCCGCAGGGTATGAGCCTTACTTCAACGTAACTAAAGACATGCTTTTGCAAGATGATCACATAACGCAGACAGCAATCGGTCAGTTCGACTTCCTAACCTGGAGACAGATGGGAGCTCGTAACCCGGATGGTGATGGTGTATGGATCGTCTGTGACGCAATCGGATTTTTGTCACTTAACTGGCCGCGTTATTGCTCACCAGAACGTGACGAGATTATTTTCGAAGCACGAGGCAATACCGATCGTGATGCGGTTGTTCAAGCTTGGAAAGACGTTGCCGTAAATGTGCAGGAAAGCTACACATATGTGATGCTTACTCACACTTTGTGGAATGCAACTTATGATCCCAAGGTAAGGGGAGCTTGTGACTTCACCTTCCCTGATGGGACAGAGCCATATTGTCGAGGAACTGGTGGCGGATACGGAAGTTACTCCACCATGTGGTTTGAAGAGTAATTAGAGTCAAACTCAATGATTTAAGGGCGGCTGACTATGTCAGCCGCCCTTTTATTTTTTCTTTATAAGCGGATGGAGATTTAGTCTTTGTCAGCGCTAACATCGAACTTCTACGTATCTATCTTGACCATGGGTGGGGGAAATGGGTTTTTTTTTAAAGCGCATAGCACAAATGGTTTCTGTGATTATCGCAGCGACTTTTTTAGCTTTTGCAGCGATGAACTATTTGGGTGACCCGTTGTTCAATGTCGTTGGTTTCGTTGCTTCAGTTGATTGTGATGCTGTTAGTGCAGGAGAGATTGAAGACGTTTCAGGTCAGGGAGGGACAGACGTAGGTGACTGCGAAGTTGTAGAAGCGGCGAGAGAAAAGTACCACTTGAATGATCCTCTACCTGTTCGTTACGTGAGGTGGGTTGGAGATGTTGTTCAAGGTGACCTCGGGGTTTCATTCAAAAACTCAATGCCCGTTACTACAATCATTGGAAACCGAATACCAAAATCAATATTTCTTATGGTAGTTGCAGAAATTTTTGCTCTTGTAATCGCGGTTCCTGCTGCTATCAGGGCTGCTTATAAAGCAAATCGTGTATTCGATAAATCAGCTACAGTCTCTTCTTTTGGTTTCATTTCCCTACCAAATTTTGCACTTGGTGTGATCCTCTTCTACTTATTTGTAGTCAAATGGCAGATATTCCCAAGCCGGTACGAAGATGACGACTTTTTCACTCGATTACGATCGACTGTTCTGCCGGGGATGACGCTAGCTCTTCCTTTAGCCGCTACGTACTTTCGTCTATTAAGAACAGATCTGATAACAACTTTGCAGGAAGATTTTGTTCTTATGGCAAAAGCTAAAGGACTTTCGGATGGTTGGATAATGTTTCGCCACGTTCTACGACCTTCGCTTTTCTCTTTGGTGACAGTTTTTGGTTTAAGTACTGGTGGACTAATAGGCGGAGCATTGGTTGTTGAACAGATCTTTGTAATCCCGGGATTGGGAAGAACTTTTGTTGAAGCCGTGATTAGGGATGATTTTCCGCTTGTACTCGGATTAGTCACTATAATTTCGTCATCGTTCATAGCAATCAACTTCATTGTTGACATTTTTTATTCTGTTATTGATCCGAGGGTAAGCCGTGAAACCTGATAACCGTGAGAATCTAGATTTGTCCGATCTGGAAAATGAGAAAATGGATAAACGCAAAATCGGTTTTGGTTTTTGGGTTTCCATCGGATGGATGGTTTTGGTAGTTATGGCAGCTTTCTTAGCGCCTATTTTGCCCATCCCCGATCCGGATCAGACAGGAGCGGGGGGGCGCCTTGATCCTCCAAACTGGGATAATTGGTTCGGTACTGATACCAATGGTCGAGACATGTTCTCTAGAACAATTTGGGGATCTAGAATTTCTCTCACTGTAGGTTTTTTCGCGATAGTTTTTGGATTCGCCGTTGGGGGACCCATAGGGATCGTCGCTGGTTTTTTCAAAGGTGCGACCGACAAATTCCTCTCTATCATAATTTTCATACTTTTCGCTTTCCCAGGTTTGGTACTCGCACTTTTGATTATTTCGCTTCTAGGTCAGACACTCGCAGTTGTTTGTTTAACAGTTGGAGTCGTAGGTGTTGCGCCAATTGCACGTTTAGCGCGAGCAATCACAATTGCTACCGCTGAAAGAGAGTTCGTGTCGGCAGCAAGAATTCTAGGATCCACCAATCGGAGGATCATGATTCGAGAAATTCTTCCTAATGTGACTATCCCAATGGGAGCCCTGGCGTTTTTAGGTATGGCCCTGGCGATAGTCGGAGAAGGAGGGCTTGCATTTTTAGGACTTTCGGTTGAAGAAGGATTTTCTTGGGGAAAGATGATTGTTTTGGGGTCTGCTTCTAGAACTCTTCAAAAAGCGCCATGGGTTTCAATGTTTCCTATAGGAATAATGTTTTTAACAGTGATGTCACTCAACTATGCAGGTGACAGGTTGAGAGATTTCTTTGACGTGCGTGAAATAGGAATTGGTGGAGGTTGATAATGTCTGCGCCATTAGTTTCTGTTGAAGATCTTCATGTCAGTTTTTTAACTGAACAAGGCTCTGTGCGCGCCGTCGACGGAGTTTCATTTGATCTTGAACCCGGGAAATCAATAGGAATCGTAGGTGAATCCGGATCCGGTAAATCTGTTACCGCCAAAACACTGATGAATCTTTTGCCTTCTTATGCGCAAGTGGAAGGTTCAATGAAATTTGACGGAAGAGACTTAAGAGGAATCGCTGGAAAGAAAGAAAAACATTTCTGGGGTGTCGAAATGACCATGATTTTTCAAGACCCGATGACTTCTTTGAACCCGGTTAAACGCGTAGGTGAACAGATTGCTGAATCACTGCGTGTTCACATGAACCGAAGTCGCAGTGAAGCTATGGCCGAAGCTGGAGATTTACTTGAACAGGTAGGAATTCCAGAACCTGCTAAACGGCTACGACAATATCCACATGAACTTTCTGGGGGTCTCAGACAAAGAGTTGTGATTGCCATAGCTTTGGCATGCGGACCAAGGCTTCTAATAGCAGATGAACCCACAACTGCTCTAGACGTCACAGTCCAAAAGCATATTTTGGATCTTTTAGATGACCTTCGCAAAGAGCGTGGCATGTCGATGATTCTCATAACGCATGACCTTGGAGTCGTGAAAGGTCGCACAGATGAAATCATGGTCATGTACGGAGGTCGAACGATGGAAGAGGCTCCAACTCCTACTCTTTTCGAATGTGATGGACTACACCCCTACACGGAAGCTCTGAACGCAACAATACCGAGGATCGACACTCCAAGCCATACGAGACTCGTTCCTATCCCCGGTAAACCGCCAGAGGTAATAGGCAAAATTATAGGTTGCCCATTTGTTCAGAGATGCCGCTATTCCACTAGTGAGTGTTTAACTGAGATGCCGCCACTAGTTGAGCAAGAAGAAGGGCACTTTTGCGCATGTCATAATCCTGTTGGCACACCGGAAGGTATCAAAGCTAGAGAGGCTAATCAGAATGCGGGTTACACACCCGCAGGTTTAGACATGAAAGAATTTGAAACGTCCGCAGTTCGCAGAGATTCAGGAGAGCTCTGATGGCTGGTAGCGGAGTGACTCAGTTGCGTGATGATGATGACATAGTTCTAAGTGTTGAGAACCTAGTAATGGAATTTTCTGTAGGTCGGAACGAAATCGTTCATGCAGTCTCTGATGTCAGCTTTGACGTCAAAAAAGGCGAAACACTTGGAATTGTTGGGGAATCAGGATGTGGTAAGTCCACAACTGCTCGGTCTATAGTGCAACTTCCCAAGCCGACGTCAGGCAGTGTGATGGTCACTTCGGAGGGGGACTCAATTGAACTCACAGGCTTAAAGGGAGATGCACTTAGAAAAGTAAGACCTAAATTGCAGATGATTTTCCAAGATCCTATTTCTTCCCTTAATCCCCGAAGAATAGTCCGCGAAGTAGTTAAAGAAGGACTAACTATCTGGCCCAAAGGCATGAGCGCACAACAAATCCAAGACAGGGTTGACGAGGTTCTTGAATCTGTTGGTATTGACCCTGAAATAGCAGCAAATCGAAGAGCACATGAGTTTTCTGGTGGGCAATGTCAGCGGATTTCTATAGCCAGAGCTGTTGCGTTAGATCCTGAAATTCTTATTTGCGATGAGCCTGTTTCCGCTCTTGACGTTTCCGTTCAAGCTCAGATACTAAATCTTTTAGAGGAAATGAAAGACAAGTATGGTTTGACGCTTTTATTTATAAGCCATGATCTATCAGTAGTTAGGAACGTCAGTGATCGGGTGGTAGTGATGTATCTCGGAAAAATTTGTGAGATTGGAAGTTCCGACACTATTTATTCTTTACCGGCACACCCGTATACTCGGGTCTTGTTGGCGTCAGCGCCTGAACCTGCTTCTACAGTTGATGTGTCTGAATCAGCAATAGGTGACGACATGCCATCACCTATAAATCCTCCAACAGGTTGTCGGTTCAGAACCAGATGTCCATCTGCACAAGCTATATGTGAAGATAAAGAACCTGAAATGCAGCAAATAGGCGAAGATCATTTCGTGGCCTGCCACTTTCCTGTTACTAATAATTAAGAGATCAGACCGAGTATTTGGTCTTCATAAGACCAATCAAATTCTCGACCACCACTTTCTTGATGCCATTTATAGGTTTGGGAAGCCATTGTTGACAGATTATGTTTCGGCTCCCAGCCGGTGTCTTTGCAAATGGCATCGATGCTGAACATTACGTCCCGGTCCCAACGGTGAATATTTGGAGCCAATCTGGGAATGACACTTGTAAAACGAAAACGATGACGAATAGCAGCCTGTTTCCGTGAAGCTTCTTCACTGGTTCTGATATCCACTTTGACCTTGCTGTTAGATGCTGAATCAAATTCAATCTCGCCATCCCAGAGTCGCTCCATTATCTCAGACGGTATAAAACGCATTTCGGCATTTTGCCCTATTGAATCAGCAGTAGTTTCTACATAATCAATATCAGATTGAAAACTATTTCCAGTGAGATTATAGAGACGACCGAAACTGACAGGTTTACACATCAGGGATTCAAGGGCACTTGCCTGATCGTCAACATGACCAACTTGACTGACAGTAGATCCGTCTCCTGGGATTAAAATCGGTCTTCCCAACTCCATCCGGGCGAACATCCTTTGTTCACGATCAGGAATAATGTTTCTAGGTCCATAAACCATCGCGAAAGCAACTGTCGTAGACGGAAAGCCATTTTCATATGCTTCGTCAAGAATGTCCTGACACAACAACTTGTGCAGCCCATACTCAATTTGAGGGTCACCTCTTTCTTTAGGGTGATTTTCAGTTATAGGTAAAACATCAGTCGCTTCGTAAATTACTGTCGAGCTCGCAAAAATATAGTGCTCAATTCTTCCTGAAAAAATTTCAACCATCAGCGCTACATCCTCAGGATGATAAGCAGTCATATCTTGCACAACATCAAAATCGAGTCCATTAAGAACATTACGAATCTGGTCGGGGTCACTTCGATCAGCTTTCAGGCGAGTTATTCCGTCGGGGAGTGGGGCCTCAGTTTGCCCTCTATTAAGTATTGTCACATCATGACCTGATCTAACTAACTCGTGTACAAGAGCCAGACCGTTAAATTGGGTGCCACCCATAACAAGAACGCGCTTGGAGTCACTCATCTGACACCATCCCACAGGGAACGTTCTTCACTTTGTGGATCAATTAGAAGATCACAAAGATCGTTTATTTCCATAACAGCTCTATTCTCAGTTGTATAAGTAGGCCACTCACCCAGAACTGCAGTAGAAGGATTCCCATCTCTAATAAAAGAAATCCAAGCATCGTGCATGGCTTCAGCAACATGGGTTGGAAGCTCTCCTTCTCCTATAAAAATATCCACACCAGCACGCTCAAGCGTGTTGAAGGTGAAAGGCAATTCGAGAGAATGAGCAGAGCCGAACCTGCCCTC
The DNA here is from genome assembly GCA_000817085.1 of marine actinobacterium MedAcidi-G1. Lineage (GTDB taxonomy): Bacteria > Actinomycetota > Acidimicrobiia > Acidimicrobiales > MedAcidi-G1 > MedAcidi-G1. The sequence goes on from JUEM01000010.1 coordinate 6,353, forward strand.
GAAAGCTCTTGAATCCCACGAGAAAAGATACATCCAAGTATTACCGTCATGCTTTTCTCTTGTTTCAGCTAACCGAATAGCAGGAATTCTAAACACCCAATCGCTCCCGATGGCGCACGCTAACCAACCAGAATCATCACCAACTCTTTTCCGGTATGAATCAATTACTTCTTTAGGGTTCTCAACAATTCTTTCCACGTATCGAAAAAGAGTTCTCTCATCGAGGTCGGTAAAACCATATAGAGACATTTCATCTTCATTGGTACCTATAAGAAGCGGTATATCACTTGCAGATCCATTATTGATCAGGTCTATTGGAGCCTCGGGCAGAGCTTCGTGACCCCAGACTGGATAGAAGGGTTGAACACCTCTAGCTGCAAATCCCCATTTTTCAATTAGAGCTTCCTGCGCTTCAAGAATTTCAATTGCGGGTAAATCTAAGATTTCTTCCGAAGTCGGATTTCCTAAAGCTTTCAATAGTTCCGAGGCTATATCAGCCCCAGCGTCAGGTTCGTGTATGTGAGAGGCAGCCCCACTCTGAGCGATCGCACGGTGAAACAACCCTTTCGCTAATGGAGAAGCGAGAAGATTAGCAACGCTGAAAGCCCCAGCTGATTCTCCACCAACAGTCACCTGATCAGGGTCTCCTCCAAAAGAGGCAATATTTTCTTTAACCCATTGCAGAGCGGCTATTTGATCGAGAAAACCGTTTAAGCCTGAAGAAGAGAATTTTTCTCCAAAATGTTTTCCTAGTTCTGTAAAACCAAAAGCTCCTAAACGGTAGTTGATTGTTACAACAACCACATCACCTCGCGATGCGAAAGAAGTTCCGTCATACCACGCAACTCCACCTTGACCTCTCCTGTAAGCGCCTCCATGTATCCAAACGTAGACAGGCCGTTTTTTCTCATCTGATGCGGGGGTTACAACATTTAGATACAAACAGTCTTCGTCCCAAATTACGGGAAATCGGTCAGTTAACCCTTCACCCGGAAGTTGAGGCGAAGCGGGGCTGAAACGTTTCGTATCCCTAACGCCTTCCCAACTTTCTAGAGGTGCAGGGGCGGCAAATCTCAAATCTCCGATAGGAGGTGATGCATAGGGAACTCCAGCGAACAACTCCACGCCGTTTCTGAAGCGTCCAGCGACGTCGCCATATTTTGTATTTGCAATTGGAGAATCAGATTTAATGGTTTCGTTCATTTGTTAAACTTTCAGAATTAGTGCTTCGCCTTGACCGCCGCCGCCACAAAGACTGGCAGCGCCTAAACCTCCGCCCCGGCGTTGCAGTTCGTGAATGAGGGTTAGAACAACTCGAGTTCCCGACATTCCGATTGGATGTCCAAGAGCTATCGCTCCGCCATTCACATTTACAATTTCGTCACTCAGACCAAGGTGGCTCATAGAGGCAAGTGCAACAGCAGCAAATGCTTCGTTTATTTCAAAAAGATCCAAATCACTTACTTTCATTCCAGCTAAGTCCAATGCAACATTGATCGCGCTGCTTGGTTGGTGAAGAAGACTTGTGTCTGGTCCTGCTACTTGCCCGTGAGCCACTATTTCAGCGACAGGCTCTATACCTATTTCTTCTGCCTTGTCCATTGTTGTCACTATTACCGCAGCAGCACCATCTGAAATTTGTGACGCATTCCCAGCAGTGATTGTGCCATTTTTAGTAAAAGCTGGAGAAAGACGAGACATAGATTCAAAATCGGCATCCTGACGAATTCCCTCATCATCTTTAACAGTCAGATTGTCCCCGTTTCTCAGAGGAATTTCAACAGTGCAAATTTCCTCATTAAGAAGACCATCTTTTTGCGCTTTCGCAGCACGCTGATGTGATTGAGCAGCAAACGTATCTTGGTCCTGACGCGAAATGCCAAGCTCTTCAGCAAATCGGTCAGTTGCTTCACCCATAGAGCAATTTTCAATCGTGCATGTGAGACCATCAAAAAGCATCGAATCGATAAGTTCGCTGTCGCCGAATCTTAAGCCAGACCTTGCCCCAGAGATCATGTATGGAGAGTTGGTCATCGACTCCATTCCACCAGCCAGAACAATGTCAGCTTCTTGAAGGCGCACCATTTGGCTTGCTAAATGAATAGCGTGCATTCCAGAAAGACAAGCTCTATTAAGTAAAGTCGAAGGAGATGTCATTGGGATCCCTGCATCAACAGCCGCACGACGGGCAGGAACTTGCCCAATTCCAGCTGAAATAACATTTCCTAAGTAAGAGAAATCAATTTGAGTAGGTTCAACTCCAGCCCGATTGCAGGCAGCTTTTATAGCATTAGCACCAAGATCGGTAGCTGAAACTGATTTGAGCCCTCCCTGTAGACGACCAATGGGAGTTCGTGCACCAGCAAGAATAACGATAGGGGACAATTGACACCTCCAAGTCAAATTCAATTATCGCACCGTAACCGAAAACAATTAAATCCCGACTCTAAAAAAAGTTGTTTTTTAGATTTAGAAAATTAGATGTGTTTCGGCTTGTCGATTCAAGAAACATCGGAGAGACTTTACATATGGGCGGAAATGATTTATTAAAAGGTCTAAAAGTTCTAGAAAACTCACTCCTTGGACCTGGCTTAGTGGGAACATTTCTATCTGATCTGGGAGCTGAAGTAATTAAAGTTGAATCTCCTTCAGGTGATTACATCCGCCAGATGACATGGCCGATCATTCAAGGTGATTCACTTCTCCATCTTCACACACACAGGGGTAAAAGAAGTGTTGCTATAAATCTCAAAGATGAAGACGGTGCCAAAATATACAGAAATTTGCTTGAAAAGACAGATGTGGTAGTTGAAGCTATGCGACCAGGAACCCTAGAACGTCTTGGTTTTGGTTTTGATGAACTGGTGAAAATAAATCCAAAAATTGTTTTTTGTACAATCTCAGGATATGGAGCAACAGGACCCTACAGAGATCTGCCTAGTCATGGGATTGCATATGACACATGGGCTGGCCTTATAGAGCCAGTAGTTGATGAAGATGGGTTCAAACGGATTCCTTCTATGCCAAACATCGGAATAAATGTAGGTCCAATGCTCGCGGCACTTGGGATACTTGCCGCTGTTATTAACGCTCGAGAAACTGGTCAAGGGAAACAAATAGAAGTCGCTCAGTCAGACGCAGCTGCATATGCGGACTGGTACAGAATAGAAACACACAGAGCCTATTTGCGTCCAGAGAATGAAGTTACAGGAAATCCATCTGATGACTATGAGAGAAGAGCTCCGGGATTGGCTGGAATGTGGGAAGGTGTCAGATACCAGATCTATGAAACCTTAGATGGTCATATTTTATTCATGGCTTCTGAAAAAGCATTTTGGAAGAATTTCTGTGAAGGAATCAGCAGAATGGATTTGTTCGAACGTTGGCCGGGGTCACAATACGCCGATCATGCTCGCAACAACGTAGAGCTTCATGAGCAGTTAAGAGAAGTATTTAAAACTCGAACCAGTGTTGATTGGTTAAGTTTTGGGCAAGAAAAAAATGTTCCTATAGCTCCGGTTAATGACCATGAAACTGTCACAGAGGATCCTCAGTTCTCACACAGGATGCCTTTCATCTCTCAAGATGAACTTGGAGCGGATCAACTACCCCTACCGATTTATATTGATGGAGAACTGCCTAAGAATCCAACAAAAGCTCCTGGAGTCGGAGAACATACCGATGAAATAATGGCCGAACTCGGATTAGATCAGCAGACTATTGATGGTCTTCGCGAAAGCGGAGCGATAGGCGCCCAGAGAGAAGCTGATTAAATGACTCCTAATGCTTAGTGCGCTTAGCAGATCCGTGAAAGGCCATGTTGTGTTGATCACAGGAGCTGGTTCAGGTATAGGGCGCGCCACAGCCCATTTGTTCGCTGATCATGGTTCATGCGTAGCTGTGACCGATATTGAGGCACAACGAGTTGAGAAAGTTACGGAAGAAATTAACGAGAGTGGAGGAAAAGCTAGAGGGTGGGAACTCGATGTTACTGATGGAACAAAAGTAAAAAACGTTACTGAAGAAGTATCTCTCTGGGGGTCTGAAAACAACAAAGTGATTGATGTTCTTGTCAATAATGCTGGCGTCTCGCTGCCAGTAACTATCAACGACCCTTTGATGGAAGAACAGTGGGAGAGCGGCATTGATATCCTTCTTAGCTCACATATGCGTCTAATAAGAGCGTCTCTACCTTATTTGAGTAATTCTGTGGCCCCAAGAATTATCAATATTTCTTCAACTGAAGGTGTTGGGGGTTCAGCAGCAGCATCAATTTATACCGCAGCCAAACATGGAGTCGTAGGACTCACACGAGCTTTGGCCGTGGAACTGGGAGAGAGCGGCGTAACAGTTAATGCCGTGGGACCAGGTCCTATAAGAACAGGAATGACAGACGAGATACCTGAAGAGGCGAAACAAAAATTTGCACGTCGAAGAGTTCCCATTCGAAGATATGCAGAAGCTGAAGAGGTGGCTCACGCAATTCTGAGCCTTGCTTTACCCGCGTCGAGTTACATTAACGGACATTTACTGATGGTTGATGGCGGTATGACTATTAAAAATAACTGAATTAATAATTTTCAGCCTTGGAATAGACTCAAACTTTCATAGAGAACTGATGGGGTTTCACTACCTTTTACGTGTATGGCTATTTCAGTCAATATTAAGGTCCCAGCCTTATGTTCTTTAGCTTCTTTCATGCGTGTTCGGGCATGAACAGTGGAACCGGCTGGAACAGGCGCAAGAAAACGAAGACGGTCTCCTCCGTAGTTGATTACATTCTGAAAACCTTTTAAACGTGCACCTGAAGATCCTTCGAGCATCAGACTTAGAACTGGGACCAAGCTAAGTGTGAAGAAGCCGTGTGCAATAGTTGTGCCGAATGGTCCAGCTTTTGCTTTTTCTTCATCGATATGGATCCATTGGTGGTCTCCAGTTAGATCAGCAAAAGCATTTATCTTTTCTTGACTCAAGTCGAATTCTGGACCCCAGTCGCTCCATTCTTCGCTTACGTTGGCGTTCAATGCGTCTAAGTCATCAAAAGCAATTTCTTCCATTTTAATTTCCTTTTGGTTTATGTTTTATCTTCGGCGGCTTCTATTATGTCTCAACCAGCCACGGTAAGTGTAAGGATACCGCAGGTAACCATTGGAGGGAATGTGGACAGACATTATAAAGAGGCATGGGAAGATTTAACAGCTGATGGCGCTCCATTCTCTTGGTCCAATATTGAAATAAGAAATCACATGACCAGAGTCTACGATTCCGCCCCTGCGAACCTTATTGACATTTGGAGCATGTCCGTTGCCCACGGTGAAAAAGACTATTTGGTCTATGGCGATGAGAGGATTTCTTATGGAGAAGCTCACTTAAAAGTGAATTGCCTTGCTTCATACCTCCACGGCCTAGGTATCAGGCACGGTGACAGGGTTGCAATATTGATGCGAAACTACCCTGAATGGGTTTTAACCTACTGGGCGGTTGCTTCATTAGGAGCTGTAGCAGTGGGTATGAATGCATGGTGGACAGGTCTAGAAATTGAATTTGCCGTAGACGATTGTGAACCAAAAGCAATTGTTTGTGATCAGGAGAGACTAGAAAAACTCACTCCACACTTGAGCACTCTTCGGAGTGAAGGAAATATTCATGTTGTAGCAGTTAGAACAAAAGCTGACCTGCCTGACGATGCTGTTCATTGGGAGGATGCAATTTCTAACGGTGATGAACTCCCAGATGTATCAAAAGTTTCAATTGAACCTGATGATGATGTATGTGTTTTCTACACATCAGGGACAACAGGTCATCCAAAAGGAGCAGTCCTAACCCACAGGGGAGCTGTTTCAAACCTATTAAATTTGGCGTTTTGGGGAGCAATGTCAAAATTAGCCGAACAAAAGGCGGTAGAAGCAGGTGAACCTCCACCAGGTTCTGAAAAGAAAGTTGGAGAAAGTAACGCAGGTTCTGTATTAGCGGTTCCTCTTTTTCATGTAACAGGATGTAACTGCTGCATGCATCCAGTAACTGCAGTAGGCGGAAAACTGATTCTTATGCATAAATGGGATCCAGAAGAAGCTTTAGAGATAATTGAAAAAGAAAGACCTACAACATTCACAGGTGTACCGACTATGGCGCGTGAGCTTGTAAATAGTCCGGATTTCTCAAAAAGAGATACAAGTAGCCTCGACAGCCTTGGGGGTGGGGGAGCTGCAGTTCAGCCTGATTTAGTGCAGAAAATCGAAGAAAGACTTGAAGGTAGACCAAGCACTGGTTACGGACTGACCGAAGTTAATGGCGTTATAACAGTAAACGCTGCCCATTTCTTCCTCGCTAAACCGGAATCAGCAGGCTCACCTTGTCCCGTGATGGAATCCCGAATAGTTGATGAAAGCGGGAAAGATCTACCTTCTGGAGAAAAAGGCGAACTTTGGGTAAAGGGAGGGAATGTATTTCGAGGCTACCTGAATAGACCCGAAGCTAATCAGGAGATTCTTACTGAAGGTTGGTTCCACACCGGAGATATTGCTTATTTCGATGAAGATGGTTTTCTCTTTCTTGTAGACAGGGCTAAAGATATGGTTCTCAGGGGTGGAGAGAATGTTTACTCAGCTGAAGTCGAAGCGGCTATTTATGAGCATCCTTCGATAGCCGAAGCTGCAGTTTTTGCAGTTCCTGATGAACGGCTAGGGGAAACTGTTGGAGTCGCAATTTATTTACTTCCTGAAAGTACATGTTCAGTTCAAGAGCTGAAAGATCACGTTAGTTCCCTGATAGCGTCTTTTAAAGTTCCAGAACACATTTGGTTTGTAGATGAAGCGCTGCCTAGAAATGCAAATGGCAAGTTCTTGAAACGCGAGCTTAAAGAAAGACTTGTTGGTTCATAGAACTGGCAAGTGTTAAGAGGGGGAATTAATGAGTATTTATCTGGAGGACAGCAAAGCGCCAGTTCAAGAAGAAGTCACAGCATTTGATTTAGAAGTTACAGGCGAAATTCCCGAAGAGCTTGAAGGAAGATGGCTGCGCAATGGACCCAACCCTTTCGGATCTGTGGACTCTGAGGCTTACCATTGGTTTCTAGGTGACGGAATGATTCACGGCGTTCGACTTCGAGGAGGTAAGGCTGAATGGTATCGAAATCGATGGGTCAGAGGTAGAGATCTAGCCGAAAAGCTTCAGGAACAACCTCCAGAAGGAAGTAGTTTTGGCGATTCAGGGTTTTCTCCTAACACTTCAGTAATAGGACACGGCGGCACTACTTTCGCATTAGTAGAGGCAGGAACCACTCCTGTGGCAATGACATACGATCTAGAAACTATTGGGTATGACAATTTCGATGGAACGCTGCCTGGGGCATTTAGCGCCCACACAAAGTTCGATCCCATCAAAAAAGAGCTGCATGCGGTCTGTTACGCGTATCCAGATATTCTCGACCGTTTACAGCATGTGGTGATAGGAGAGGAAAACCGAGTAAAAAAAATTACAGATATTCCAATTGAGGGCATGCCAATGGTTCATGACATGTCACTCACTGAAAAATATGTGATTATCTATGATCTACCGGTTTGTGTTGATTTAGACCTAGCTATAGCAGGCGATCCTTTTCCATTGGCATGGCAAAATGATCGTCAGTCAAGGATTGGGCTATTGCCTCGCGATGGTCAAGCATCAGATATTGTCTGGTGCGAGGCACCTTTGTGTTATGTATTTCATCCTGTCAATGCTTTTGAAGTTCACGAAGATCAAGACGACAAGAAAATTATCATTGACCTTTGCAGATACGACCGAATTTTCCAAAAAGACCTTAAAGGTCCAGCAGGTGACAGCCCTTCTCAACTTGCAAGATGGACTGTTAATCCGGAAACTCGAACTGTAAGAGAAGAAATTGTCAGTGACATACCGCATGAGTTTCCGGCTCATGATCCAAGACTTGTAAGCCGCAGGCATCGCTATGCTTACACCGCTCTTGGGTTTGATCTCGGACCCACATATAGAACTGATATGGAAACCGGTGAAGTGATTTTTCATGAGCATGGTGAAGGTCGATTTGGGGGAGAACCAATATTCGTGCCACGCGAAGAATCAACAAACGAGGAAGATGGATGGATTTTGGTTTGTGTGAATGACCGCGGGGGTTCACCCGCCGAACTCGTAATATTAGATGCTAACAATATTGAAGAAAAACCTATAGCTCGGATCCATCTTCCACAAAGAGTGCCTGATGGATTTCACGGCTCATGGGTTCCTGACAGTGTGGTGTCTCCTGATGAATAAGAACTATGCGCAGATTGAACGGCAGGAGCTTTGCGACTTATTTGAATCAGTTGGACCCGATCACCCCACATTATGTGAAGGTTGGAGTGCAGCAGATTTAGCCGCCCACCTAGTACTTCGCGAAAATTCTTTAAAAGCAATTGGTCTGGTTGCACCTGGGTATTTAGCGAAAAAGCTTGCTAAAGCGACCAAAAAATTAGCTCAAAAAAAATCATTTGAAGAATTAGTCGAAAAAGTACGCTCAGGGCCCCCTTTCTATTTAAAGAGGTTTGACGAAGCTATGAATCTTTTCGAGTTCTTCGTTCACCATGAAGACGTTCGAAGAGGAGCATCCGGGTTCATTTCTCGTACCGATATAGATGACCTTGAAAATGTTTTGTGGGCGAAACAAGAGCGATTCTCAAAACTTTTAGTTAGAGGTCTCAAAGGCGTCGACTTAACAATTTCAAATACTGCTGGAGAGACGATTTACTTAGGTGGTGGAGGTAAACCAGTAGTTTTAAAGGGTGCACCCGGTGAGATTGCATTGTTTCTTTTTGGTAGGCGTGACCACAGCGAAGTTGAGCTAAGTGGCGACCCTGAGGCGATAAATGAGATGAAGACAGGAAAACTTGGAGGTTGACTCCTAGAAATGTTTGTTCTTCAAATTAGTTAACGATTAAAAGAGCGGTCATATCAGGATGCAGAGCACAGAAGAGCGGATAACTTCCGGGTTGCGAAGTGTCAATCTGAAAATTGTCTCCAGGATTTAGAACTCCAGAGTCAAACTCTTCCAATTCGGGTGCGTCTGGTGTACCAGCACTGACTGTGTGGGGCACCGAATCGCTGTTATTGAAATAGACACTTTGTCCTGCTTCAACTTCGATTTCGTCTTCAAAGGCAAAATTTGTTACCAAAGATTGTTTTGCTCCTTCAGGGAAATTTTCACCTTGTACCAAAAATCTGTCTTCCACAGAACTGGTATCTCCGAAAGGAGCAATGTTTGGATTCCACATAGAGAAAACACCTAGCTCATTGTCATGTTCCGGATTTACCCAAGCGTGCATCATCCAACCTATAGTTTCATGAAATTTTCCGCCCAATTTTTCACATTCTTCTTTAGGTACGAAAGCATCGGTTCCAGTAGAGTTTCCTCTGCAAAGATTCAGATGCACATGCCAGTTATCGAGATTGCCGGTAAAGCCATCTGGGTGGCTATTGTTTTTTTGAGTTGGGGGGAGTATGAAAGCGCTCCCAACCAAAATCATTGGCTGCCCATCCCAGGCGCCATCGCGACACTGTCCGAGAGCCCCACCAGGAAGAGTCCCGTCTGCACGTGCATAAAGAATTATTTCAGGTTCCCCTGGATTGAATCCATCAGCAAAGGCATCAGCTCTTATAAAGTGTGAACCCATATTTGCGGTTTGTATTCGATCCGATAAATAACCTTTTTCACAAGCTTTGTTCACATCTCTGTGTTCTTCCAGAAATCCATTAAGTAAATCTAGTTCTGATACTAATTTGGTCAGTTCCTCTGGTGAGAGGCCCATCTGTTCAGGTATTGGAGAGTTAGATTCAAGAAGTTCTTTCAATTCAAGGTAAGAACATGGAAGATCTTCATCTTGACATCTAAATTGTGGACCTATTGGGCCTTCAACCAGTGTTGGTACAACTCCCGCTGAAGTTTGACGAAATACGTATCTTGTGAAGCCTGGAGCGCCTCCAGCGGAAGGGTCAAGATTTCCAGGTAGTAACCAATCACTATCCGATTGATCAAAGCTTGTAGCCTCGGCTATGTATTCATTTAACTGTTCTACATTCTTTATTGTCAACGGATCCATAGTCGTAGTAGGAACAGCAGCGGTGGTTGAATTTATCGAAGTGGCTTCTACAAAAAACAGTTGAAATTCAACAATTGCTTCATCTTCGACAGATACCACCACTGGAGCGGATGGGGCTTCAACCTGATAGTCGCTTAGAGTTACTTCAAATTTTCCTACCACCGTCATTATTTGGCCGACTAATTGAGCTTGTAGCTCTACTTCGATCTGGTTAGTTACCCCGTTTACTGTTAGAGAACCGGGAACAGTTGATTCAATCATCTGTTCACTATTTACGGGAATTGTTTTATTCAGAATGAATACTGCATTTGGGTGGGTTTTGGTGTTAAGAGCGCTTTGAACTTTTGAATCTCTCATGGACCGGTCAGTTCGAAGCTCTGTCAAATCAGCTGTTATCTCTGCTTTTGTAAGAGATCCTTCAATGAAATTAAGAGTGCCATCCACTAGAGGAGTTCTTCCTACCGCTGTTACCTCTCCAATACCTCTTGCAAGTACTTCTTGTATACGAAAACCAACAAAAGAACTTGTTGATTCGTCAATACCAAAAGACCCAATTGACGTGTCAACCATCCACGTTCCCGCTACACCTCCAGTTTCAACTGAATCTAAAATCTGCGTTGTTGAAGTTGGAGCGATAGTGGTCGGCACTTCGGTAGTTGAAGTTGGGGAAATAGTAGTCGGCACGACAGTTGACGTATTAGCTACAGAGGTGGTCGTAGTGGTAGAGGAAGTTAACTGTGCGGCAGAGGCAATTTGTATAGCAGATTCCATGTCCGGTGGTGGTGGGGCATTGTCACGAAGAAGAAACCACCATCCAGCCAGAGCAGCTAAAGCGATAAGAGTTACTGTTGTTAAAACTAGTTTTTTTGTCATGTATCCGCCGATTTATCTTTGATTACATACTAGAAGAATTAATATGACGATCGCTCGGCAACTAGCAATTAGAATGACGGAGGCTGAGTTAGATTTCGGTTGTCGAATTTTGGAACTGTTTTTTAAAACAAATGTCTTAATTTTAATTTAGTAAATGGCTAGTTCGAGGTAGAGCAATGATTATGAATGAAGAGCTGCAAATTCGTGCTCAGAAAATAGCCGGGAGTAAGGCAGCTTCGGCTGTTTATGCATTGACGAGAGTTTTTCTGCGTATCTTTCTTTGGTCCTACTTGCGCGTGGAGGTTTCTGGGAAAGAGAATCTCTACGGAAAAAATGCTTTAATTATGGCTCCGGTACACCGCTCCAATCTTGATTCAATCCTGTTAGCACCACTTCACAAAAGAAGGATGAGAACGTTAGCAAAGGAGAGCCTTTTCAAGTTTCGCCCATTTGCTTGGTACCTTTCTGCTTTAGGTGGATTTCCTATCAGAAGAGGAAGTGCTGATAGGGAATCAATGAAAATTGCAAAAACTCTTCTGGAGAATGGTTCAACGCTTCTTGTTTTTCCTGAAGGTACACGTCAGGAAGGCAATCAAATAGGTGAACTTTTTGATGGAACCGCATATTTGGCCGCAAAGAGTGGAGTCCCTGTTGTCCCCATAGGGATTTATGGAACCGAAAAAGCTATGGGCTCGGGGAGTAAGTTCCCAAAACCTTACAAAGTCAGGATTTGTGTTGGTTCTCCGATCCCAGCTCCAGACAAGAATTCAAAACGTAGTTCGCTAGGAAGTTGGACACAGCAACTAACTTTGGAACTTCAAGCTTTACAAGACTCCGCTCAGACATCCGCTTAATAAGTCAAACTAAACGAACAAATATCAAGATCTTTTTATGTTTATGAAAAATAATTTAATTCCAAATAAAGCTTTTCTGGGACGAGTGAGTTCGGTTATCGCTATAACTCTGATGGCTCTTGCTCCCAGCATAATAAAACTTTCAGAAATGGAAATTTTTCGACTTATTTTTTGGAGACTTCTAGTAGCAAGTTTTTTTTACCTTAATCTATATATTTTCAGTAGACGAAAATTTTCCTTTAAAGAGATCCGAATTTCTCTTGTAGGAGGTCTGGTTTTTGGTTTTCAATTAATTTTATTTTTCTCTTCTATACGCGAGACTAGTGTTTTAAATGCAATGGTTATTGGCTCTCTCCAGCCAATAATTTTCTTGTTCATTGCTACTCGTTTTTTTAACGAAAGGCCTTCTCGTTCGATTTACTATTGGTCATTCTTAAGTCTTGCGGGTACTGCATTAACGATTCAAACAGGCAGAGAAGAAGGTGTAACCAGTCTTTCAGGTGACGTTTTAGCTTTTTTCGGAATGCTTTTGTTTTGTTTGTACTTTGTTATTAGCAAAAAAGCAAGAACGGAAATAGATTCTGTTCCCTATCAGTTGTGGTTAACTATTTTTGCATTGCTTCCTGTTGCCATCGCTGCTCTATCATTCGGTGAAGGATTGTCGCCGCCTACTGGCGAAGAATGGTTACCTGTCTTGATAATTTCATTAATTCCAGGGACCGGCCATCTCCTGCAGAATTTTGCACACGGGCATGTTTCACTCGTTTTAATGGGACTTATAAATCTTTTAGCTGTTGCAATTGTTCCCCTTTATGCATGGTGGCTACTGGAAGAAAAACCGGGCTTAGTGCAGCTAATAGGAATTGGAATAGTGATAGGAACACTAGCGATGGTAGTAAGCCGTCCAACTAGACAATTAACGGGAATCGGATAGATGAACAAAGGTTTAATACAGGCTGTGGGTGCGTATACGGTTTGGGGCATTTCTCCAATTTTTTGGAAAGGTCTATCAGAAATTCCCGCAATGTATTCTCTGACTCATCGAATATTTTGGACTTTCGTAGTTATGGCACTAGTCCAAACTATAAGACGTTCATGGCCAAGTTTCAGAGAACAAAATTCAAGTAGGCGTTCACGGATAATTGGGATTATGTCAGCCCTGCTGCTCGGCACAAATTGGCTTGTTTGGGTATGGGCCATGAATGCAGACAGAGTTATTGAAGGAAGTTTGGGTTATTTCATCAACCCTCTAGTAAGTGTTTTCCTAGGTGTGGTTTTCTTAGGAGAATCACTCCCTCGAAGACAGTGGGTAGCAGTGTGTTTGGCAGCAATTGGTGTTGTATGGCTAACAGTTTCAGTTGGTTCATTACCATGGGTATCTTTAGTTCTTGCAAGTACTTTCGGTTTGTATGGTCTTTCAAAAAAACTAACGAAGCAGACCTCAATAAACGGTTTGACATCTGAGATGTTTGTAATACTTTTGCCGGCAACCACCTACCTGCTGATTTCTTCCTTTAATGGGAGCCAAGCTTTAAATAAAACAAGTTATCTCGAGATGCTGCTTTTAATCACCAGCGGTCTTTTTACTGCAGCGCCACTTCTACTATTTGCAAATGCAGTCAAAGAAGTTAAATTGAGCGTCATTGGACTACTGCAGTTTTTAGCTCCTACCGCTCAGTTCCTTCTTGGAGTACTGGCCTACGACGAATCGTTCGACATGATGCAATTAGTCGGATTTATTATTATTTGGTCGGCTCTAATAATTTTTGTAACCGACAGCTTCAAGTCCTCGAAGACATCAAATGCAAGTAGCAATAAGTCCTAATTGAGTTCAGCAAGTACTTCTTTTACGAAAGGGCTAATTTCTGATCCAAGTTTCCGTTTATTGATTGAACGGGAGAAAATTACTTTTGCCCCCTTAGATTCCAAGAAATTAGTAAATTTTGACACCGCTTTTCCAGGGTTTGCAGCGTGAGTCATAAAAGCAACTACATTTTTCCCCCACAGAGGAGGAATGAGATTAAGTTTTCCTATGTCGCCGGGACGATGACCAAAAAGAATTAAACCATCCACCCAAGTTCCTACGAAAATAAGATCAGCATTCGCCAACTCTTTGAAATCGAGATTTTCAGCTGATCTAACGGTAACTTTGCTTTCTGAGGAAGCAATCGCTCCACCTATAAGTTCTGCAGCTTTTTTTGTATTACCGGAACGGCTTTGGTGTATTACAACAATGTTCATCTGCAAAACCTCTTATATGCATCTATGGTAGAAAGCATCGGTTACAACCAATGCAGTAGAAGTGTATCAACTAGACATGGCCAGCAAGTAGGGATGTAAATGGGCAAATTAGAAAAAAAAGTTGCTTTGATAACAGGAGGAGGTTCTGGTATAGGTAAAGCTACAGCCAAAAAGTTTGCAGATGAAGGGGCCTTAGTTGTAGTACAGGACTTTAATGAAGCCTCCGCTGAGGAAGTTGCTGCGAGTCTCACAGGTGTCGGACATTTTGCATTAAGCGGTGATGTTTCCAATGAACAGGACATGGAAAATGTTTTTTCGGAGGTCAAGAAAAGATGCGAAACGCTAGATGTCTTAGTAAACAATGCTGGTATATCTGGTAATCCTGAGGGTTTAGGCAGTATTAGCCACGAGTCCTTTATGAGAATGCTTGAGGTTCATATGGGTGGAACTTTCATTTGCACACAATCTGCTCTGCCATTAATGACCGCAGGCGGTTCTATAGTAAATCTTTCGAGTATTGCTGGTTTAGCCGGATGGGGACCGGTTCATTATGCATCAGCAAAAGGGGCAATTTTAGGTTTTACAAGAGCTTCAGCTCGAGAATTGGGAGGATTAGGAATTCGCATTAATGCTGTAGCGCCTGGGGTAGTTGAAACACCTATGACTGAGGATTTGGATGAGGCATTACTAGCTCCCTTAATAATGATGAGTCCTCTCGGTCGGATAGGGAAAGCAGATGAAATCGCTTCAGCAATCTTGTATTTAGCTTGCGATGATAGTTCTTTTATTACAGGTCAGTGGATTTCACCGAATGGCGGGTTAGTAACTATTTAGCAGTAGATCTGGCTATCAAGTCAATTAAGACCCTAACAACCTGGTCGGGTTGGTCTTCCTGAATGAAGTGACCCGCATTTTCAACTGTTGTATGAGGTTGACCATCAGCGCCAGGAACAGCTGATATAAATGCCTTTTCACCCCCGCTGGTAACAGGATCTTGATCACTGAAAGCGCAAATTACCGGCTTATTGAAATTTTTTAGCGTTTCCCATGCTTTTTGGTTAGAAGACGCGGAAGGGTTTTCCAGGGAAGTGGGAACAAGAGATGGCCATATTCTTGCCCCCTCTTTGAAAGAATCATCAGGGAAAGGGGCATTGTATGCATCGATAACTTCTGGTGCTAAGTCTGTTAAACAACCTCCATTAACGATGTTTCCTATTGGAAAATCTTTTGCAGTTTGCGAGAATTTTTGCCAAGCCATAAAAGCTTCCGTGGGTGCGGCACTCCCATCAGGTAAACCAGTATTTGATAAAACCAGACCCGAAAACTTCTTTGGATTTGCAGCTACCAGGCGTAGCCCAATTAGCCCACCCCAGTCTTGACCAAAAAAGAAAATCTCTTCAGGAGTATTTGCGTCTAACCAGTTTTGCATCCACACCACGTGTCTTTCGTATGTGTAATCAACTTGATTAGACGGTTTATCTGATTTTCCAAAACCAACCTGATCTGGAACCAATGATCTGATTCCAGCATCTGCCAAACCCGCCATGATATGTCTATAAAGAAAACCCCATGTTGGTTCGCCGTGCAGTAAAAGTACTGTAGGGGCATCAGAAGGACCCGATTCAACATGATGCATCCGCAAGGTGCCCCCATCTCCATCTGGCACCTCAGAGTAGTGAGGCTCGTACGGCCAATCGATCAGAGTGTCAAATTGTTTTTCAGGTGTTCTTAAAACTTTCATGACGGGGCAGTTTACCCTTTTTGATCAAAGAGGCTATCGAGAGATTGATCAACCATTTTCGTGTCTTCAGGTGTAATTGCCTCAAATGAATTGATCCAAGTCAAACTTGCATAGTCATTCATAACAGCACCGACATCAGTTTCGATTGGTTGACTTACAGGGTCGCCCCAAGACATTTGTACCCTGTACGAGTTTTCATGTCCAGGTTTGGGTTCTAATTTTGCTTCAGTCATCGAACGAGTTGAACGTTTTGCTACCTTCGTGTAGCTCCAACCTTTTAGTTCATCTATTGGTTTATTTGGGACATTGATATTCAGAACTGCTGGTTGTTTCGGAGGGTCAGAAATAATTGCAGCCACAGCTGTTTTGGCAACTTCGGCGGCAGTTTGCCAAAACTGATTTTTGAGAACTTCTTCAATACCCTGCCCTTCAATTCCCCAGCCTGTAACCGCTTGACTCACAGCAATACCTGTTATTCCAGCGTTTCTAGCAGTAAAAGCAGCACCGAGTGTTCCAGAGTGGTAAACGGAGTTTCCAACATTGCTACCGGGATTGATGCCTGAAACCACAAGGTCGTAGGAGTCGTCTAAAACTCCTCGCGTTGCATACATGACACAAAGAGCAGGCGGCCCACTTATAGCCCAAGATTTTTCAATTTTGTCAATATTGACTTGATGAACTTCTGGTCTAGAAATGTGAAGCGCTCCTATGGCGGCCCCAGCTCCCGAATATTCTTGGTCAGGTGCAGCAATTGTTATATCTCCTAGATCAAGCAGGGAACGCGCCAAGACATGAAGTCCCACTGAATCAATCCCATCATCATTAGTAACTAATATCTTCACACTCAAGACCGTATCTACATCATTGATTGTTTAGGTTAAAACTCTAATAACGAGAGATTAATTGTTTTTTTCTTGAGTTCTTAGTTCTTCTTCAAGTGATTCCCATAGACGCATTAAATTAGAAGCATTATCTTTAGCAGCTTCATGTTCTGCTGCTAAAGACTCAGCTTCTTTTGGATTTTTAAATAGATCAGGATCATTAAGTTTTTCTTTTATTTCCAACAGACAAACTTCTGCTTTTTCCCAATTCTTTTCAACTTTTGCGAGTTCACGCTTCAACTCGCGAATCCCTCCATTGGGTTTTTCCGATTTTCCTTTATTTGTTTTAATGCTCTGTTTCGGAGCATTTGTTTTTGTTTCATTGAACGACGGGTTTATTATCTGATCAGGCACACCGATATGAAATTTTGCTTTAGATTCTCGTACTTCGAGGAGATCATCTGCAACAGATCTTATGAGATGTCGATCGTGTGTGATCAGTATTACAGTTCCTGGGTAAGCGCTTATGGCATCTTCAAGCACATCACAGCTTGGTAAATCAAGATGGTTGGTCGGTTCATCAAGAATAAGTAAATTTACAGGCATGCAGAGAGCTTTAGCGAGAGCCAATCGTGTCTGTTCACCACCTGAAAGGTCTGAAACAAGTGAGTCAACTGAGTCACCCCTAAAGCCGAAAGAAGCAAGGTATGTCCGAAGATTTCTGTTGGACTCTTCGACTTTAGGAACTGTTCGTAGTTCTCCTAATACAGTTTTTTTAGGGTCAAGTATTTCTGTTTGCAACTGATCAAACCAAGACATATCAACATTTTTCCCATGAAAGATATTTCCACTGGTTTGTTTCAGTTCTCCCGTAATCAGCCTGACTAGAGTAGTTTTACCAGCGCCATTAGGTCCGACTACGGCGATAGTTCGGCCTCTTTCGATAGTAAAAGATAGATCCTCTAAGACCATTTCATTTTCGTAACCAGCTTGTACATCTTCAAACTCCACGACAATCCGAGAGGAGCGACGCGGTTCCGGGAAATTAAACTTGCTTTTAGCGTTTTCTTCGCTTTCAATTTCGATTTTTTCGAGCTTTTCTAAAGCCTTCACTCGGCTTTGCACCTGTTTTGCTTTTGTGGCTTTATATCGAAAGCGTTCGATAAATTTTTCAGTGCCAGCTATTTCTTTTGCCTGTTGGGAGGCTAAAGATTTCTGATATTCGATACGTTCTTCTCTTGCTACAACAAATTTTCCGAAACTACCGATGTACTCAGTCGCGCGACCCGCAGAAATCTCAATGATACGGTTCGCTACTCCATCTATAAAGTCTCGATCATGACTCACGAACAAAAGTCCGTTATTCCACTTCCCCAAGTAAGTTTCCAACCAAGTGACACTGTCAACATCCAAATGGTTGGTTGGTTCATCAAGAATTAGAAGATCTGGCTTAGACAATAGAAGGCGCGCCAAAGCGACTCGCATTTGCCAGCCTCCGGAAAGCTCACCTATATCACGTTTATGATCATGGGGTTTAAAACCTAGTCCAGACAAGAGGCGATGTGCTTCAGCTTCAATTGCGTACCCTCCAATTTGTTCAAATCGCGATTGTGCTTCTCCGAATTCAAAAAGAAGTTCTGATTTACCTTCACCATTTACTTTTTCGAGCTCCGAGCTAAGTTTTTTTAAGCGGATTGCTAATTGACTAGTGTCTTCTGCTCCCGACAGAACTTCTTCTAAGACATTTTTACCTTTACTTGCTTGAAGCTCTTGAGGAAGGTAACCAATTTTCATTTCTTGTGGTTTATAGATATCTCCTTCATCAGCTTCTTGAAGACCAGTTAATATCTCCAATAAAGTCGTCTTACCGGTTCCATTGCTGCCAATAAGCGCGATACGACGGCTAGATCCCAGTTGAAGAGAAACATTCTTAAAAAGTGTTCTAGATCCAAAAGATTTATTCAATCCGGAAGCAGTCAGCACATGAGTGAGACTACATCCTAAGAAGCAATAGAAGTAGCAGTAAAGCTAATTACCGGCAGAATTCCATCTTATAACTGCGGCAGCTGAGGTCATCCCCGCTCCGAATCCAACTAGAAGCAATAAGTCATCCTGTTTAACTCGCCCCGAGTCTATTGAATCTATAAGGGCTAAAGGAATAGAAGCTGCGGAGGTATTACCGGTTCTATCCATCACTAACGCTGCTTTTTCTTTTGCGATCCCTAGACGCTTCATTGCAGTATCGATAATGCGTACATTGGCTTGATGAGGGACAACAAGAGATATCTCACTACTCGTCACTCCAGCTTTTTCCATAGCTGTGTTAGCAGCATTTTCCATAGCTATAACAGCGCGCCTAAAAACCTCTTGTCCGTGCATAACTATTTTTCCGCCGTGTTCACAATAAAGAAGGTCTGCGGCAGAACCATCAGCCATAAGATCCCATCCGAGAAAACATGGCTGTTCTGAAGTTCTTTCGATAACGACTGCTCCCGCACCGTCACCGAATAGAACACAGGTTGTTCTATCTTCCCAGTCTGTGAATGTGCTAAGAGAGTCACTTCCAATAAGTAGAATTTTTTCCATTCCACTATCAGCAAATTGCATTGCAGTAACGAGTCCATAAACAAAACCTGAGCAAGCAGCATTCAGATCGAAAGCGCCGCAGGACAAACCAAGATTATTTTGCACAATAGAAGAAGTAGCTGGCACTACCTTGTCAGCGGTCGTGGTTGCAAGAATAAATAAGTCTATTTCTTCAGGTTTTACTCCAGCCTTTTCTAATGCCGCTTTGCCAGCATTAGTGGACATTTCACTTACTTTTCCATCAATGTGTCGAGAAGAAATTCCACTTCGTTCTCTGATCCACTCATCTGAGGTGTCAACCATTTGAGACAGTTCATCATTTGTAAGGATTCTCTCAGGAAGATCTATAGCCCAACCTGTAATTCTCCCAAATGCCATTCTCAAACCCCTCAGTAAAAATTTTTCTAAATGACTTGTAACAAAGGTAGCGCTTAAAACCCAAAAGATGTGTTTCTCCCTTTTTTGCCACTAGGGTCAGTCAGTTATGAACGACCATGAAATAGCAGGTCTTTTAGCAAGGGAAGCCGGTGAATTGCTTTTAGAGCTGCGAGAACAAGGCTTTGATAAAGGAGTTTCGGGTTATCAATTAGAGGTGATAGCAGACCGCGAGGCTCATTTGCACATAAGTAAAAGGTTGAGCGAGTTACGTCCTAATGATTCTTTGCTATCCGAAGAGGGGCGAGATGATAAGGCCCGTTTGGAAGCCGAAAGAGTATGGATCGTCGACCCTCTTGACGGTACACGAGACTTCGGACGTATAGGAAGTGTTGAATGGGCAGTGCATGTTGCTTTAGTGATAGGTGGTCAACCTTTGGCTGGAGCAGTTAATTTACCGGCCATAGGAACCCTTTACGGAACACTTCAAACTTCAACAAAACAGGATTCTGTCAATAACCCTCCCGTTGTTATAACTAGTCGATCACAATGGGGTGAGGCCGAAGCGGTTGCAGCCTCTGTAGGAGGAGTAGTTCGTTCAGTCGGTTCAGCGGGAGTCAAGGCTATGGCTGTTGTGGGCGGAACTGCTGATATTTATGTGCACCCCTCAGGTCTATATGAATGGGACGTATGCGCTCCTGCTGCAGTAGCTGCATCTGCTGGGCTGGATGTAAGTGGAGTAGATGGTTCTTTTTTAACATACAACAAAGAAAGGCCAGTAGTTCCTGGGCTTTTAATAAGTAGACCTGAATACACCTCTGCAGCTTTAGCTGCTTTGCATTACTGAAAAACTTTAAGAAAGTTATTTTTCACGCTATTCTGGAGTTTCCTGTAATTAGAAGGCGGTTGGAATCCGTCACTGTCCCGCAACTGTGTTCCTCATTGAGGTAAGTCAGACCTGAGAGCAGGAAAAAATAAACCATAAGTTCCCGAGGAGGAACGGTTAAGGAATGAAGTTTTTCTTCTCCCAACCGTGGCTTTAAGGGGAGGAGGAATAATGAAATTAAGAATCTATTTATTTTTTCTTGTAGGAGCGCTTAGCTTTTTGAGCCTGTCTTGCAGTTCTGATAGCTCTACTGGATCAGTCCCGATTTCGGGTGAGTCTTCCAGTGTTGAGCTAGCAGAGAGGATTATTTCACTGTCTCCAACAGCAACTGAAATACTTTTCGCTATAGAGGCTGGGGATCAAGTTGTGGCTGTTGATGATCAATCAAATTTTCCTGCTGAGGCGCCAATGACTTCACTTTCTGGCTTCACGCCAAATATAGAGTCGATTGCTGAGTATCAACCTGATCTGGTAGTTGCGTCTTACGACCCAGGTGATCTAGTTAGTGGTCTTGAAGCATTAGATGTAACGACTGTACTCCAACCTGCGGCCTCGTCGATGGAAGATACATATTCGCAAATAAACGAGTTAGGTGTTTTAACTGGACGCCAGTCTGAAGCTAGTGAATTAATTGAGAGAATTAAATCAGACCTGGATGGAATAGCATCTAAGGCGGTGGGAGAAGGATTGACCTACTACCACGAGATTGATAACACTTTTTATTCACCAACTTCAAAGACATTTTTAGGCAAACTTTATTCACTTCTTGGTCTAGTAAATATCGCAGACCCAGCAATCGAAGGTGGTTTCGGATGGCCACAGTTGTCGGCAGAATTTATAATTGATGCAGATCCTGATCTAATTTTTCTGGGTGATGCCGATTGGGGTGAGTCCGCAGAAACTGTCGCTGCCCGACCGGGTTGGGGCTCTCTAACAGCTGTACAAAAAAGCCAAGTTATTCCTGTTAGCACAGACACCTCAGGGCGTTGGGGTCCACGAGTAGTGGATTTCCTTGACTCTGTTCGTTCTGCAATTGAAAAAATCTCAGGCTAGTGAATTAGAGTGTTCCTTTCTGCCAATGAAAAGGATCGTGCATCAAAACCTGTTGCTTTAAATAAGTCACAACTGTGTATAGCTGTAATAGCAGTATTGATCACAGCTTTTGCGGGTTTGGTTTTCGGTCCAGCAGATCTTGGCATGAAAGCAGTAATTCAAGAGATGTTAAATAGGTTGCCTCTGGTTGATTTTGATTCAGGGTTGAGCTCAAGACAGCAAGCAATTTTGTTTGAGATTCGACTTCCCAGAGTAGTTTTGGGTCTTCTTGTGGGTTCGATGCTTGCAACAGCAGGTGGCGCCTATCAGGGAGTTTTTCGCAATCCACTGGCAGACCCATACCTTCTCGGTGTTGCTGCGGGTGCTGGATTCGGAGCAACATTGGCAATAGTTTCAGGTATTGGAGACGGGTTGGGTTTTTTAGACCCGGTTCCACTAGCTGCATTTGCCGGAGCCCTTATTGCCGTGGCTTTAACATACACAGTGGGCAGTGGCCGTGGCAGGTTGGATCAGGTAACGAGCCTTGTTCTCTCTGGAGTTGCAGTGGCTAGCTTTTTTACAGCAGTTCAAACTTTTATTCAACAAAGGGAATCAGAAACCATCCGCCAAGTTTATTTTTTCGTTTTAGGTCAGCTTAGAACTGCAGGTTGGGATGAAGTAATTCTGTTAGCTCCGTACACAATTATTTGTATTTCAGTAATTTTTCTAGCTAGAAGGCGTTTGGATGCTTTAACCGTAGGCGATGAAGAAGCTGGCTCTTTAGGTTTGAACGTCAGACGCATGCGTTTAATCACGGTCATTGCTGCTTCACTAGGAACAGCTGCTTCAGTTGCTGTGAGCGGACTCATTGGGTTTGTTGGGGTAATCGTTCCGCATACGATCCGTTTGATTTTTGGAAGTAGTTACAAGGTGATAATTCCTTTAACAATCTTTTTTGGCGGAGCATTTCTAGTGGTAGCAGATTTGGTTGCACGATTAATTCTTCAACCCGCTGAAATACCCATTGGAGTTGTTACAGCTTTTCTTGGTGCACCTTTCTTTGTTGTAATTCTAAGAACAGCTTGGAAAAACTAATGAAGGCTATTGATTGTAAAAACGTTTCTGTAACCCTTGATGGATATGAGGTTTTAAAAGGAATTGATCTTGAAGTCGAGGTGGGCGGTTGGACAACGATTGTTGGTCCTAATGGGGCAGGTAAAAGCACTTTAATAAGAGCCACTGGTGGAATTATAGAATCTTCAGGAAGCATAAAGATAATTGATAAAAACGTCCAAGATTTGAAACATAGAGAATTAGCTAAATTTGTTGCTGTTGTATCCCAAAAGCCAGTGATTCCTCTGGGGATGAGAGTTATGGATTATGTACTTTTAGGAAGGATTTCTCATCTAGGTTTTTTTGAATCTGAAGGCAAAAGAGATATAGAAACTGCACTATTAGCACTTGAATCATTAGATGCTTCGCATCTGTCGGACAGATTTGTAGGCACTCTCTCCGGCGGAGAGAAACAACGTATTTTAGTCGCACGAGCATTAGCTCAGAATTCTCCGGTGCTTTTGCTGGATGAACCTACTACAGCATTAGACATGGGCCATCAACAAGAAACCTTAGAGCTTATAAATCAACTGCGAGTGGAAAGAAACTTGACTGTCCTCTCGACCATGCACGATTTGACTCTTGCCGGTAGGTATAGCGAGCATCTAGCAATGCTTGTAGGAGGAAGAATTGTTGCTGAGGGTTCTGCAGAACAAGTTCTTACAGAGTCGTTAGTGTCTAGTCATTATGGTGCTCGTGTAAAGGTAATTGATGACAAAGATGGCCCAATCGTAGTTCCTTTACCAAATTGATTTTTATTAACTTAATTCTGCTAGTACGTTAAAGAAAATAATTTTTAGGAGTAGATATGACTGAAACTGAAAAGAAAACGGCAGAAATTTTTAATAAAAAGATGTCTTATTTAGATGTCGGTGAAGGCGATCCGATTGTTTTCTTGCACGGGAATCCCACCTCCTCATATTTGTGGCGAAACATAATACCGCATGTATCTGAAATGGGTCGATGCATAGCGCCTGATTTAATTGGTCAGGGAGATTCTGACAAACTTGACAGCTCTGGTCCTAACTCCTACAAGTATGTAGAACATCGTAAATATTTATTTGAGTTATTGAAACAAATCGGAGTTGACTCAAATGCAACTTTTGTCGTTCACGATTGGGGTTCTGCTTTAGGTTTTGATTGGGCTATGCAAAACCCCGATTCAGTTAAGGGAGTTTGTTATATGGAAGCAATTGTGAGGCCTTTCGAATCATGGGATGACTGGCCAGAAAATGCACGTGGTATTTTTCAGGGTTTTCGTTCAGAGTCTGGAGAGGATATGGCTCTAGAAAAAAACTTGTTTGTTGAAGGTGTATTACCAGCAGCCATAT
This sequence comes from marine actinobacterium MedAcidi-G1, assembly GCA_000817085.1. Lineage (GTDB taxonomy): Bacteria > Actinomycetota > Acidimicrobiia > Acidimicrobiales > MedAcidi-G1 > MedAcidi-G1. The sequence goes on from JUEM01000010.1 coordinate 30,294, forward strand.
TAAGAGACTTGGAAGAAGAAGAGATGGCCGAGTATCGTCGTCCTTTTTCCAAATCTGGTGAGTCTCGTAGACCTACGCTCACATGGCCACGTGAAATTCCAATCGAAGGGTTTCCGGCAGATGTCACGGAAATAGTTAGTGCTTACGCAAAATTCATGTCGGAGGCATCATTCCCAAAATTATTTATTAACGCAGAACCAGGAGCGATATTAAGTGGCAAACAGAGAGATTTTTGCCGCCAGTGGCCAAATCAAACAGAAATTACTGTCGCAGGTAACCATTTCATACAGGAAGATTCACCAGATGAGATTGGCACAGCGTTGAGTTCTTGGTATTCAAATTTGACTAACTGAGATTCACCGGCGTCGAAACTTCTGAAAAGAAGTCTCCACCTTTATCATCCATAACAATAAAAGCGGGAAAGTTTTCAACTTCTATCTTCCACACTGCCTCCATGCCTAGTTCTGGATAGTCAATAACCTCAACTTTGCGAATTGACTCAGTTGTCAAGCGGGCGGCAGGCCCTCCAATAGAACCAAGATAAAAACCACCATGCAGAGAACAAGAATCAGAGACTTGTTTTGAACGGTTACCTTTTGCAAGCATTATTAGACTGGCTCCAGCAGACTGAAATTTTTCTACGTAGACGTCCATGCGTCCTGCAGTGGTTGGGCCAAAGGAACCTGAAGCGTAACCTTCGGGTGTTTTTGCAGGACCCGCGTAGTAGACAGGGTGGTTTATCAAGTAGTCAGGCATGGGCTCACCAGAATCTATTCGTTTAGCAATTGCGGCATGAGCTACGTCTCTAGCTACCACTAAAGTCCCAGTTAAAGCTAGACGTGTCTTAACTGGGTACTTGCTTAGTTCAGACCTGATCTCATCCATCGGTCTGTTCAAGTTGACAGGAACAACTTCACCAGAAAGTTGATCATCAAGTGTTTCGGGTAGAAAGCGGGCTGGGTCCTCTTCGAGCTTTTCTAAAAAGATGCCTTCAGAAGTTATTTTTCCTAAAGCTTGTCTATCTGCAGAACACGAAACTGCTATACCCACAGGATTGGAAGCCGCATGGCGAGGGAGTCGAACAACTCTTACGTCATGACAAAAGTATTTACCTCCGAATTGAGCACCGATACCAAATTCTCTAGTCAAGTCTAGAATTCTGCTTTCCCATTCGAGGTCACGAAATCCGTGGCCGCTTGCACTTCCCTCAGTAGGTAAATGATCCAAATAGCGAGCAGAAGCATATTTAGCTACTTTGAGATTGTATTCTGCAGAAGTTCCTCCGATTACGACAGCGAGATGATAGGGGGGACATGCCGCAGTCCCTAAAGTTCGTAACTTTTCATCTAGAAAACTAATTAAATGATCAGGTTCCAAAAGGGCTCGAGTTTCTTGAAAAAGAAAACTTTTGTTGGCTGAACCTCCGCCTTTCGCCATGAAAAGAAACTTGTACGCGTCACCCGGAACAGCTTCAATCTCAATCTGCGCAGGTAAATTCGTTCCAGTATTTTTCTCAGTAAACATATCTATGGGCGCCATTTGAGAATAACGAAGGTTCGAAGTCGTGTAAGTGTCATAGACACCTCTAGAAATGGCTTCTTTGTCGTCTATATCAGTTAAAACCTGCTGACCTTTCTTAGCGATAATCACAGCGGTTCCGGTATCTTGGCAAGACGGTAAGACGCCCCCAGCGGCAATATTGGCATTGTGGAGTAGTTCCAATGCTACGAAACGGTCATTTTCTGAAGCCTCTGGATCTTTTAGTATTTCAGCTAGTTGAGCTAAGTGGCCTGAACGAAATAAGTGCGCTATATCCCGCATTGCAGTTGAGGTGATTAGTTGTAAAGCCTCTTGCTCTACTTTAATAAACTTTTTACCCTCCGGCCCTTCTACTTCAGAAACTCCCGAATCTCCTAAATGATTAAATTCTGTTTCTTCGTAAGGGTCGTTTAAAAGAGGAAGAAGATCCGTGTATTCAAATTCGGAGATTTGGTTATCTTCTGACATATCTCCAAACTACCCCTACATGCGGTACTAGTTCGTTGATTAAATAATGAATATTTTACTTCAACCAGCTAAAAGATCAGAAGCTATTTGATCCCACATAGAAGAATCACCATTCGAGCCGAGGCTATAAAAAGCCATCCTGTCAACATCGCTCCCATATCTCTCAATCACGCCGGAAGCTATTTCTCCAGGTTCTCCTACAACTGCGAAAGTTTCTAACATTTCGTCATCTATAAGCGTGCCCATTTCTTGCCACGCTCCTTCTTTTGACATTCTGTTTAGTTCATCCTGGGCATCTCCCCAACCATGTAAATCTAGGACAGGACGGTAAGCAGGTGTAGAAGCATAGAAAGCTATTTGTTGTCTGATAGCTGTTGAAGAATTTTTGATTGATTCTTCGTTGTTTCCGGTCACAACAAAACCAGGTCCCACAATTTCAAAGGAATCTAAACTACGTCCCGATTTGTCTAAACCACGTTGCACCGCTGGAAGAGTTACCTCTTTTAAGTAGCGTTCGGTGCTGAAAGCATGACAAATAATTCCATCGCAAACCTCTCCAGCGACTTCAGACATGAGAGGTCCAACCGCTGAAATAAAAATTTTTGGATTTCCGTAATTACTAGGGCCTGGATTGAAAAAAGGTGACATCAGAGTGTGTGTATAAAAGTCACCTCTAAAATCTAGCCTTGAACCATCTTGCCAAGAGTCCCAGATTGCTTTAATCGCAGCCACCATTTCGCGCATCCTTGCTGCTGGTTTTGACCACTCCATTGAAAACCGCTTAGTGATGTGTGGTTTTATTTGGGTTCCAAGCCCCAGAATAAAACGACCCTTACTATAGTTTTGAAGGTCATAACCAATATTTGCAAGAATCATTGGATTACGGGCAAAAGCCACAGCGATCGAAGTTCCTAATTCTATTTTTTCAGTATGTTCCGCAGCGATCATATGAGGAAAAAACGGATCATGGCTCGTTTCTGCTGTCCAAGCACCAGAGTATCCCTTGGCTTCAAGCTGTTTAGCAGAATCAATTATTGGCTGAAATCCACCTTCCAGCGAGGTTGGGAATGCAGCTCCTAGGCCGCCATCAATTTTCATAGACATGACCGTAGCGCGGTGAAATAGAAATTTTGAGGTTTTATTGATTTTTGCTGAATAATGTTCTTCTAAACTCTTCTTGTGGCAAAAAACAAGAAAATAGACGATGAGTTGCATCTTTTAGCTGCCCGAAGGTTAAGAGCAGCTGGTATGCGCTACAGCAAATCTCGCAAAGCGATAGTAGAGGTTTTGGCTAGCGCTGGTAGACCTTTAACACTTGACGAGGTTTTGGATTTCCAATCAGATAAGACTCTGGCGCAAAGCTCTGTTTACAGAAATTCAACTGAACTTGTAGAAGCTGGTATTTTAAAATGCTTAGCATCAGGAAAGGATCACAATCGTTTTGAATTGGACGATTCAATAATTGGACATCATCATCATTTCGTATGTTTAGATTGTGGTGATATAGAAGATTTTGAAGTTCCCGAATACCTAGAAAAAGAAATTCTTGCACTAGAGGCTGAGCTTGTAAAAAAGGGACTGTCGGTTGAAGGCCATACTCTTGATATACAAGGGCGTTGTCACCAGTGCTCATAAAAATGGTAGGTGATTATGTTTCTCAAACGTAATGCGGCTCGAGTTGTTCTTCTCGACAACAAAATGAGAATTTTTTTGGTTAATGCAGAAGACCCAATTGACCCATTTAAAAAACCATGGTGGGAAATTCCAGGCGGAGGAATCGGCAGGGGAGAAGACAGCGCTACCGCCGCAGCACGCGAATTGTACGAAGAAACAGGTATCGATTCAATACAGATGGGACCAGTTATTTGGACTCAGCATGTGCAATTCACTTTCGGTGGTTACTACTTTGACAGTTACGAAAAAATTCATGTTGCATGGTGTGAGGGAGGAGAATACCGACCGCAACACCTAGAGGCTTTGGAAGCAGCAGCTTTTTTAGGAGCTAGGTGGTGGGAAGTTAGTGAACTACTCCAATCAGAAGAACCAGTTTTACCAACTTTGCTGAGAGAACACATAACGCCGATTATTTCTGGAGATTTACCTGAAGAGCCAATCGATATTTCTCCGGCTCAATTGGATGAAAATTAATTTTGTTCTTTTTCTTCTCGTTCCGCTCCTCTGACTGCGTAGTGAAGCAAAATTGAGGGGGCTAGAACTACAGATCCAGCTATTAAAAGAACAGTTAGAGTTTTGGCTACCAGATTATTAAATTCGACAGTAAGTCCGACAGCAAAAATAATCAAAGAAAGAAGAAAAATTGAATATCCGATTTTTCGTCCGGTGTTAGCTATTAAAGAAGCTTGCTGACGGCGCATTAAGAGAGATTTTGAATTATCTGAACTTGTCATCTGCTACTCCTTGGAACCGCGGACAGTACCTATAAGTTCTTCACCACTTTTATATACATAACAGTGGACCCCTCTGAATCTAGCTTTTGAATCCTCAAAATTTGTTCGGTTCGGAGTCAGGAAACCTAATTTAAGTTCCGATAATTCATATATTTCACCAATAAAGTCTTCAAATCCGTCATAACAAACTGAAGTTGCAAAAGCTTGCATCTCTTGGTCTCCAGGCCATGGGGCGCCAGGTCCAGCAGGGTGCTCAATTCTGGAAAATATTTCATGCTGGTGTGGATATTCGCAAGAGACTTTTGTGTCAATCTCTACCAAGCGTTCAGCGTTAGTCCAAGAGTATTGATTAAAGCAGTCGCCAGCGGCAAGATTGTGTACATTCACAACCTCTCCTATCCAGTCAGGTGTGGGCTGTGAAGTCACTGTTGGTTTTACTTCAACGGCGCTGGTCGTACTGTTGATCGGCATGGTTTGGCTAACATTTTCGGTGGTTTTAGAACAAGCCACGAAGAGAAAAATAGAAGCAGAAAATAAAAGCAACAGGTCTCTTTCTCTATTTAAAGAAGGCATTAATTTAAACACAAGACAAGGTTAGGGGTGCTGAGTCGTTCTGGCGGTACCGTGGGCTCGTGTCTGTCGTAAAACTTGATGGTTTGGTAGCTCTTTTAGAAGGTTTTCCAGCTTTGACGGGAGTTGATCTTACTGTGGATGCTGGTGAAATAGTTCTTGTAAAAGGTCCTAACGGAGCTGGAAAAACCACTTTGTTGCATTTGTGTGCTGGGCTAATACAACCAAAGGAAGGGAAAGGCCTGATTTTAGGACACGATCTTTGCGCAGAAAGAAATGCAATAAGGAAAAAAGTCGGACTACTTTCACACAGTTCAGGGCTATATAGAGATCTCACAGTAATAGAAAATATTACTTTCTGGACTCAGATTGCAGGAGTTGAAAAATCAGAAATTGACAACCGGATTTCATGGGCCCTAGAACGAATGGATTTGGACAGCAAATTACAAAATAAAAAAGTCCGTTCTCTGTCTGCAGGTCAAAAAAGACGAACATCTTTGGCAGTTTTCATAGTTCGCAGACCAGACCTATGGCTTCTGGATGAACCCCACGCAGGGCTTGATCAAGAGGGCAGACAGGTTGTAGATAACCTTATTGAAGAATCGGTAGGAGCTGGAGCTACAGTCATTGTTGCTTCTCATGACCTGGAGCGTGTTTTAAAAATTTCAACACGAGTAGTTACTCTGTCTGGTGGTGCATTAGTAAATGTGGATCATGAGGGCAATAAATGAAAAGACTTTTTACTGACATTGGTCTTATAGCGGGTAAAGATTTGAAGATCGAATCGCGTTCAAGAGTTCTCACCAATCAAGTAGCCCCATTTGCTTTAATGATTCTTGTTTTGTTCGGGATTGCTCTCGATGCAGATCAACAATCTTTGCGGAATTTTGCTTCTGGTCTATTTTGGATTTCTGTTTTACTTTGCTCTTTAATGGCGATTTCTCGATCAATGACCATAGAGCGAGATGATGATGCATTGGCGGGGCTGAGTCTTTCAGGAGTTGATCCGATCGCGATATTTTTGGGTAAGACATGTGCGATAGCAATACAATTGTTGGTTCTTGAAATTTTCCTAGGTTTGGGCATTGTTTTGTTATATAGGTCAGAAATAGAAGATTTATGGCTGCTTGTTTCGACTGGTTTATTCGCGTGTATAGCAATATCCGCTCTCGGTACTATTTTCGGATTTTTAGCCTCAGGTCTCGGAGTTCGCGAAACGCTTTTACCTATTCTTCTTTTACCATTACTTTTGCCTGTTCTCATAGGTGCAACTCGAGCTTTCGACGATGCTTTAGGCGTTGCTGCTGTAAACGGTTGGAATTGGTTTGCTTTCGTAGCAGGTTTGACCATTATTCTTACCGGTGTTGGAGCAGGGGCAAATTATCTCATGGCAGAGAACTAAGAAAGATTGGTATTGGATAGATGACAGTTTCGATTACTACCGCATCAAAAGGATCGAAAATATTAGGGATCAGCTCAATCGTTGGATTCGTAGTCTTAGTACTTTTAGCTTTTTTTGTTACTGAGCCAGATATTAGATTTCACCCTGATACAGGTGAAGAGTTCGGACAGTTTGATGCAGTTCGGCTTCTTTATCTGCATGTTCCTATGGCAATAGTTACATATTTAGCTTTTGGAATCTGCGCAATAGCAAGCGCAGGATATTTAGTAAAGCGCACACTTTGGTGGGACTCCATGGCTCATGCTGCTGGAGAAGTTGGTACTTTAACATGTGCTTTAGTCCTTGTAACTGGTTCCATATGGGGTAGGCCCGTATGGAATACCTGGTGGGAATGGGGAGATGTGCGACTGATGAGCACTCTTATTCTTTTTCTGTTATTTCTTGGATATCTAGCATTGCGCGGGGCTTTCGAAAGCCCACAACGTGCAGCGCGTCCCTCTGCTGTAGTAGCACTTATTGCTGTATTAGATATCCCCCTTATAAATCGATCGGTAGAGTGGTGGGAGAATAGAACACTCCACCAAAAGTCAACATTGTCAGAACTTAAAATAGAAGATTTAACTCTTTTTACTTTAATGCTGGGAATTTTGGTGGCTTTACTTGTGACGGGATGGTTGATTTTGCATCGATTCAGAGTCGCATGGCTGGAACATGTCGAGTTTGAACAAGGAGTGAAAACTGCAATCGAAGAACGCAGACACGCAGACCAAAAGGATCAGTCGATATGACACATTTAGGTTATTTAATTGCAGGGTGGGGATTATCGTCGTTAGTAATTTTATTTTATGCTGTTCGTTTAATCAAAAGAGGAGCCCGGCTATCAGCAAGAGTTCCATCTGAAGATGCTCGGTGGATTACCTCATCGAAACAAAATGGCGGATGAAATCTTTGGAAGAGTTAACGCCTAGACAAGATCGAATTGAAAAGAAAAGCTCTGGTTTATTGCCAAAATTTTTTGGAGTGTTACTTTTGATTGCGGTTGTTATTGTCTTATTTCAGACGCTGGGAAATGCCTCTTTATTTTTTTATCCAGTCGATGAGGCAGTGGAAAAAAGAGTCGAACTTGAAGACAGACGGTTTCGCGTAATTGGAACTCCATTGCCTGGAATTTTTGAGACCACATTGTCTGGTCGACAAGTTCTCGTTTTTACCCTATGTGCGGAGGATATCTACGCTGACGTAGTTCATGAAGGTGATCCAGCTGAACTATTTAATCCTGGAGTTCCAGTAGTTTTACAGGGGTTTTGGAGTGAAACTAAACCCCCTGATTTAGAAAAACTTCTGTACTCGGCAAATGATGGTTGGCACATAGAGACCAACAGCATGGTAGTTAAACACGATAATGACTACAGGTCTGACCGTGCGGAATTAGAGTCTTGCGTAAGTGAATAGCATGCAATATTTGGCCCCCAAACAACTAATTGAAAAAAAATTATGAACGCAGATTTGGGAAACGTATTCGTAGCTCTCGGTTTGGCTTCGGCTTTGCTAGCTGTTGGTAATCAGCTTTATGGACTAATTTTTAAAAAATCATATTTATTATCACGAGTTCAAATTCCAGTGCTAATTATGCTTGTGGCAGCTGTGGGTCAAGTCGCTGTAATGGAAAGAGCTTTAATAACGCGTGATTTCACGGTTGCTTATGTTGCCCAAAATGGGAGCACCAGAACTCCTCAACTTTTTAACGTTGCTACTCTCTGGTCAGCACTTGAAGGGTCGATATTGCTGTGGGTGCTGATTCTTGTGGGGTATCTAGCTTTAGTGGTTTGGAGGTTCAAAAGCCGTCTTACAGATCCTCTTGTGGCATGGGCAGTAGCCGTCATGTCGATGGTATGTGTTTTCTTTTTTATATTACTAGTAGGACCCGCATACCCATTTGGAGAGTTTGACCCATGGCCAGGTTTTGATGGTCCAGGTCCGAACCCACTTTTACAGAATCATATTTTGATGGCGTTTCACCCTCCAATCTTATATCTGGGTTATGTGGGCATGACGGTTCCTTTTTCGTTTGCAATTGCTGCCTTGGTAACCGGAAGAATTGGAGAAGGTTGGCTTGTGCAGACCAGAAAGTGGACTCTTATTGCATGGGGGTGCTTATCGCTCGGCATAGTTCTAGGTTCTTGGTGGTCATACGAAATTTTGGGGTGGGGCGGCTACTGGGCATGGGATCCGGTTGAAAACGCCTCGTTTTTGCCTTGGCTTACCGCCACGGCTTTTTTACATTCTGTAATGATTCAAGAAAAGAAAGGGATGTTGAGAGTCTGGAATCTTTCCCTTCTTTGTGCAACTTTTTCACTAACTATCCTTGGAACTTTTATAACTCGTTCAGGTGTTCTTGAGTCCGTACATTCTTTTACTGAATCAGAAATTGGGCCTTTGTTGCTCGGATTCTTTCTTTTGATAGTCATTACTAGCGTTGGTTTGATCACTTGGCGAGGAGAGAGTTTGCGAAGCCCTGGCTCAATCAGCTCACCATTATCGAAAACCGGAGCATTTTTACTCAACAATCTTTTATTTGGCTGTTTTGCTTTTGTGGTTTTCCTTGGAACAGTATTTCCTTTGATCGTAGAAGCTTTAAATGGGGATCGAATATCTGTTGGCAATCCTTATTTTGTAAAAATGTCAACGCCCATCGGTTTCGCTTTGCTATTTATGATGGCTGTAGCTCCGGCTTTATCATGGAGAGAAACAAAACTTGAAGTTCTATCAAAACGACTTGTGCCTTCTGTCGTTTGTGGGTCAACAGCGATGCTTGTAGGTGTTCTTGTAGGCAGTAGAGGTTTTGTCCCAACGCTGGCTTTGGGTTTCGGAGGTTTTGCAGCTGGCAGCGCTATTAGGCAAATTTCATTTGGCTTCAAAACTGCAAAATTCAGAGGATTACTTGGAAGAAATGGTGGCGGCATGATAGTTCACTTAGGTGTGGTTATTTTGGCGGTTGCATTGGCGTGTTCGTCTTCTTTTTTGAGACAAGCAGAGTTCAAATTTGAGCAAATTGGTGACCAAGCGACTCTAGGAGGACATGAATTCAAATTTGATGGTATCGAACGTGTGGAACTTAGGGAAAAAAACAAAATTGTTGCAAATGTTTTTATAGATAATGAGCTGTTCAAACCATCAATAAATCAGTTCCCATTTGGAGGTAGGAGTATTGGGACTCCTACTACACGCTCAACCTGGAAAGATGACGTTCAGTTAGCTTTGTTGTCCGTCCCAGAAGAAGATGAACAGGCAAATACAGTGATTAGAGTCACAATCCAGCCTATGGTTTGGTGGATTTGGTTTGGTGGAGGTGTGATGGTTTTGGGAACTATTCTCTCCCTTTTTTCAAGAAAGAGAAGCCTTTCCGAGGAATCTGTTCTATCAAATAACGAAAATATTCAAGAGGCAGAAATTAATGAGCCCGTCTAAAACCGCATCGGCAGCTGTTGCCATCATCACAATTTTTTTAGTGGTTATTTTAGCTACAAGCGAATCAGGTGTGGAAAGAGTTAGAACCCATTTGGTGGGTGAAGTGGCACCACCGATTTCAGGCGAAGCTATTGATGGAAGCTTTTGGAGCCTTGACGAGGTAAGAGGAAGATGGTTATTAGTAAATTTTTTTTCTACGACTTGTATTCCTTGTGTGGAAGAACACCCTGAGTTACTTTCCTTCTCAGAAAACCAACCTGTAGATACCGGTGTCAGGGTTGTGAGCGTTGCTTTTGACGATGACCCTCTTTCAGTAGAAGCTTTTTTTGAGAAAAATGGCGGAGAGTGGCCGGTTTTAACTCGTGACACAAATCGCATTTCGGTCGATTGGGGAGTGGTAGCGGTCCCAGAGTCATATCTTGTTTCTCCTGCAGGATTTATTTCAGCAAAAATTGTGGGTGGGGTTAAAAGAAATGAGATTGAGAATTTAGTGTTAAGAGCGAAAAGAAAATCTGAATGAAAAGATTTAAGAAGCATCATTTAATTTGGGTTTTGTTTCTTGCTGTGGCTGTTTTGTCCCTCACTTTCTCGATAGTTTCAGAAAGTCCACCTTTAACAAATTCTGAACGAGTCAGTACCTTGGCGTCTGATTTTGCTTGTCCTGTTTGTGATGGACAGTCACTAGCTGAGTCGGATGTGCCGGTAGCGAAAACTATTAGAGCGACTATTTCGACGATGGTGGACGGAGGCTCCTCTGATGAAGACATAAGACAGTTTTTGGTTTCGAAATTTGGTGAAGATATTGATTACAACCCAAACAGTGATGGGGTTACTGGGCTCGTTTGGGTGATACCCGTGGCTGCTGGAATAGTAGCTTTTTTTGGAACGGTACTAATTTTATTGTCCTGGATGGGGAAAGAAAAAAATACTGTTAAATCAACACAAAGATTTTCTTTAGCGCTCCAATCATCTAGATGGGTTTGGATTTTGCTGGTTTGTTTCCTGGCGATTGGAGCAGGCTTTTTAGTAGCTAAGACAGCAGGTAGCAGAAATTCCGGTGATGCCATATCAGGTGAAATCAGAATGTCTCCACGAACTTTGCTGATCGAGGCCTCAGTAGCTCCTAGAGAGGAGGCAATTGAAATTTACAATCAAGTTCTTGAATTGCAACCTTCAAATGCTGAAGCGCTAGCTTACAGAGGCTGGATGTTGTGGCTTGGAGGCGAATTAGAAAACTCGGTTTCTGATATAGAAAGTGCCATAACATTTGATCCGTCATACCCAGATGCCAGAGCTTTTAGCGCAATAATAAATTTCAGAGAAGGGAAAATAGTAGAAGCTTCTGAAAATCTTTTACTAATAGATTCTCTTAATTCTTCACCTGTCATCAAAGACTTACTAGCGTCTAGTCGGTTCCGCGAGAGTGTTTCGAGCGAGCTTGCACGAAAAGGAGATTTGCTTTTGGCTTTAGAGCTAATCGATTCAGGTACCGAAAATGATCCTACAAATTCTTCACTTTTTGCTCACCGAGGTTGGTTGCTGGCCATCTCTGGTGACCAACAGTTAGCAGAACTGAGTTTGATTTCTTTGAATGCGTCTCTTGAAATCAATCCGCAAGACCCATATGCAATTGCTTACAAAGCTTTAGTAGAAGCAAAGATTTTTGAAAAAATGAATAGTTCCAAAAAATATGTTGAGAAGTTCAAAGCACTTCCAAATCCACCCCTGGAACTTGTTGAACTGTTGAGATTAGAAGGTCTTCTTTAGGTCTGGCTCAAATGTGATTCGTGGTAAAAACCACTCTCAATTTTTCCACTCAAAAAAATTAATTCCCAAATTGATGCTTTGCCAAAACCTTTTCTTTTCGGGATATTCATTCCTTTTAAAGTCAGAGACCGTATCAATTCGCTGATCACATCCCCATGGCTGCAAAGGATTGGGTAAGCATCGGAGTCTTCTGTTGTTGCAAGTTTTTCTATTAAGTCACTTGTTTGGCTAGTTGAGCCTTCTGAAAGTGAATTTGATAATTCGATTTGGATCCCAAACAGATCAGCAGTCGGCCAAATCGTTTGTTGGCACCTCACAGCCGTACTGCAAAAAATGGAAGAAATATTGATGTCTGAAAAGTATTTTGCGATCATTAAAGATTGATTTGACCCTTCTTCATTGAGAGGTCTTTCTGAATCATCACCACTCCAAAAAAACCTTTCAATTGCCGAAGCGTGACGAACAACAAAAATTTTCATAATAGTAAAAACAGTTGAAACATATTTAAATGAGAGGACAAGACATGATTAAATTGAAACTTGAGTAACACATACTTTATTGCCTTTAGGTAATGAAGAAGTGAGACTAGTTTCAGCATCACCATATAAAACGCTAAGCATTCCTCTAACTAGACCTTGATCGACTGCACAAATTACCGGATGTTCGATAGGCATACTTCCAAAAGGACAGTGTTCAGAAAGAATTCTTAGTTCACCTTTTTCAGACAGTTCCGCACGAGCTGAAAACCCATGAGATATTAGTGCATCCACAATTGCATCTGTAGCCGAACGAAAAGAACGTTGTGTTTCTTTTGTGCCTAAAGATTCTGCCATGGAACGCCCAACTTCTGCACCAACTTCTTCCGCTAATTTTTCAGCTTCTTCAGTTGGTAAAAGTGACAGGGTTCTAGCTAGAAGGCTTATAAGAATTGAATCCCTTCTCACATCTAGATTTAAAGGTTGATTGGGATTTGAAATCTTGTATGTTTTTGAAGGTCGACCTGCAGTTGATCCTGTACTCTTTTGAAGCGAAACTTCTAGGTAGCCGCCTGAAAGTAGTTTGTCTAGATGATGTCTGGCTACGTTTGGGTGAAGACTAAATTCTTCTGCTATTTGCGATGCATTGGTTCCTTCGCCACACTCGCGGATATGCAAATAAATTTCTCTCCTAGTTGGATCTCCAAAAGCTCCAGTTATAGCGGCAACTATGGAGGCGAACTCCGTATGGTCGAGAGATGTATTTCTCATACTTTTATTCTACTTAAGTTCTATCCTTGCTCTTTTGTTGGGAGAAAGATAAGAAAAATAACAGTAATTTTGCGGCGACAAGACGTTAAAACCGTTCTTCAGAAAGCATCTAGACGTTATTTTCTGAAGAACAGAAATGAATAAGGAATGGTTTAGGTATCCAAAAAAATAGAGCAGCAGTAGAGTTCCATTATGAGTGAAGAATCCCCGACAGAATCCCAACAAAGTGGACCGCCTGATGGGCCTCCTCCTCCTTTTTTTGAATCCAATGTAAAAACTCGGGTTCTTCTTGTGGCTTCGGGTAAAGGCGGAGTTGGAAAGTCTTCAGTCACGACAAATTTGGCAGTGGCTCTTTCAAAGCGCGGAAACGATGTGGCTGTAATTGATGCAGATGTCTGGGGGTTCTCCATTCCGAGAATGTTGGGCATTACTGAGCCACCAAGTGTTGTTGATGACATGCTGATACCACCTTCCGCACACGGAGTGCGTTCAATTTCTATGGGATTTTTTGCAGAAGAAGACCAACCCGTAATCTGGCGTGGACCAATGCTTCATAAAGCGCTTAATCAGTTCCTCACTGATGTTGCTTGGGATGAACCTGATTTTTTACTTATTGATTTGCCACCTGGCACCGGAGACACGGCTATATCTTTGGCTGGGTTTCTTCCAGATTCTGAGATGCTAGTTGTTACAACTCCACAAATAGCTGCACAATCAGTTGCACAGAGAGCGGCTTTTATGGCTGAGAAAGTCGATTTAGAGGTAAAAGGGGTGATAGAAAATATGTCCTGGTTTACCGGTGATGACGGTCAACGTTATGAACTTTTTGGTGAAGGTGGAGGAAGTGCACTTGCTGAAAAGTTAGGCGTTCCCTTGCTAGGGCAGATACCTTTAGTGCAGACGTTGAGAGCAGGTTCGGATAGCGGGAACCCAGTAGCAGCAGATACTTCTACTGAAATAGGATCAATCTTTGCTGAGATAGCAAGAGTAGTTGAAGAGGATATAAAACCTTCCAAGCGGCGTCATCGAGAACTAAAAATTAACTAATAGTCAGGGGATAATAAGTGGATTTACGTATTGGTATTGCACACATGCAGAAAGAAGTAAACCTTGAAATGGCTGATGACTTTGACTTAAGTGATTTTAAGTCAAACTTAGAAGAAGCATTAAAAAGTGAGACGGGTATTGTTTGGTTGACGGACGTTAATGGTCGCGAAGTAGGAATCCCCGGTAACAAAATAGGTTATGCAGAAATTGGTATTCAAGACTCAGGTCGTCCTGTTGGCTTTAGCTAAATCTTTGTGAGCAATTGAAAGTCAATGTGAAAGATCGTTTGACATGGCGTCTTTAGGAGAGTTAGTTAACGAGAATAGCGATCTTGAAGAGAATTCAATTTCCTACTTACAGGATTTAACAAGATCTTGGGGTTTGCTAGCAGATCTTTCTTTCTCCGATTTACTTTTGTATTTACCTGTTGGGAAAGCTCCAGTTGATTTTTTTGTCTTGTTGGCACACGTGCGTCCTACGACTTCCACGACTTTGTATAGGGCTGACTTAGTAGGACAAAAGTTTGAAGCGCAAAGTCGACCGCTGGTATCTGAAACTTTTGCAAATGCTCAAATATCAATTGGAAAATTGCCAGTGGGTGGAGACCGAGAAATCAATGTTATGGCGATACCGGTTATGTGGAAAGGTGAAACGGTAGCAATTTTAGCGAGCGAAAAAGCTTTTATTGGTGAACCCCCTAGATCGGAAATGGAAAGAACATATTTAAGTATTTTCAACAGGTTTGCTGAGATGTTTGAACGAGGAGAGTTTCCATATGGTGAAGACTCGCGTTTTCGTCATCGAATGCCAAGACTCGGAGACGGTTTACTTTTAGTGAACGCCGATGGTCAGATAGAATTCGCTTCTCCCAATGCAGTTTCTTTATTGCACAGACTCGGTTGGCATCGACCAGTGGTTGGATCACGATTTGAAGAAACTGGATTAAGTTCTAAAATTCTTAGTGAAGCTTTCTCTCTTAAGAGTTCCGTTATGGATGAGTTGGAGCGAGAAGATAAAACATTTGTTGTAAGTCATTGTTTTCCACTCTTGCATTCAGGCGAGGCTACGGGAGCTGCTGTATTAGTTAGAGATGTAACAGAATTACGTCGTCGCGATAGGCAGTTAATTTCAAAAGATGCAACTATTCGTGAAATACATCACCGAGTAAAAAATAATCTTCAAACCATTTCTTCTTTACTTAGAATCCAAGGTCGACGACTGGATTCAGACGAAGCCCAAATGGCATTAAACGAATCGGTACGTCGGATAGGAGCTATAGCCGTTGTCCACGAAACTCTTGCAGTTAGTCAAGAAGGAGAGGTTACTTTTGGAGAGGTAATGAGACCCCTCGTGGAACTGGTAAAAGAAGGTTTAAGCTCACCGGTAAAACCGATTTCTATAAAAGTTAGTGGCGATACTGGCATATTGCCGTCAGAGGTTACAACTACTCTTGCAGTCGTAGTGACTGAGTTGTTACAAAATGCTCTAGATCATGGATTCAAATTACCGCTGCAGGAACGTGAAGATTGCAAGGTTGATGTTTTATTGAGCAAGAACGAAGAGGCTGTAATGGTGGAAGTTTCCGATAATGGGGCTGGGCTTCCGGAAGGTTTTGACATCGAAAAGAATGTAGGACTTGGGCTTACGATAGTGAAAACATTTATCGAACAGGAATTAGAAGGCTCTCTTAATGTAGTTTCAAATGGAACAGGTAAAGGTGTGAGATTTCAAATTTATTTGCCATCTGACAAACTTTTTAAGAAGATTGATTTATAAGGCTGAGTGAATTTGTGAACTTCCAGAAACGTCCCTTGATAATTGCGCATCGAGGAGCTTCAGCTGACTTTCCTGAAAATTCTTTAGATGCTTTTTCGGGCGCCCTTCAACAAGGTGCTGATTGGGTCGAACTAGATGTGCGTCGATCAAAAGATGGGGTTTTAGTGGTTCACCACGATGCTCATCTCGCAGGTGGCGATTTAATCAAAGATTTAGATTCGAATAGTCTTCCAGAAGGAGTCCCAAGCTTAGCTGAAGCTTTCGAAGCGTCAGAAAATATGGGAGTGAATATAGAAATAAAGCACCTTCCTGGTGAACCTGATTTTGATGAAGTGGATCTTGTATGTGAAGCAGTGGTGGGGCTAGTAAGGGCTTATAGATCGACTGACAAAATATTGGTTTCCTCTTTTGATATTAATGCAATTGATCGAATTAAAGAAACTGATCCGTTAATAGCTACTGGATGGCTCGTTGCTGAAAGAAGTGATGGTATCCAAATACTTGATCGTGCAAGTTCGCATAATCACTCGGCAATCAATCCTTGGGACGATTTAGTTGATGAGTCGTTAATAGAAGAGGCACATTCTCGTGGATTAAATGTAAATGTTTGGACTGTTGATGACGAAAGCAGAATTTTGCAATTAAGCGAGTGGGGAGTAGATGGAATAATCACCAATTTCCCAGGTTTAGCAGTAGAAGTTTTAAATCAAGAATTTTGAAAGTCGTTTGGTTTGATGGGCATCACTACGTCTAAACATTCTGCTTTATATTTAAATGAAAATTCATCGAAGTTACCTAGAAAGTCACCGTCTACTTGTAGGGGTACAGCTTTATAAGCAATTGCTTGCGCTTCAGTTAAATCACTTCGCAAATCTACGATCCGACTCGATGAAGTTGTAGTTTTGCCCATTCCTAAAGCCCCTAAGATAACCGGAAGCAATTTTTTCAAAGTCAGATTTTTGAATGTCACGACGGCTAATGGGGTATCCAAATTTGCGTGTGGAGCTAGGGAAATTTTTCTTGTTCCTAGATAGGTGTATGGATCGGTATTTAGACAGACCGAAAATAATCCCTCTACTCCTGTGGTTTCCAGGTCACCGATTTCTTCATCACCCATTTTTCGAGTTGAGATACGGAAAGCAGGCCGTTTTTTATCGTAGTACCGCAACCAAGTACCTATTGCGGCAATAACGAAGAGAGGATGGCCGGCGAAGCGTTTCAGAAGCCCACCTTTTTTTTCGACTTGTTCGACAACGGCTGCATCAAAGCCTATTCCAGCATGAAAAAGAAAGTATCTTTGGTTCACTGAACCTAGGCCTATCCGGTGGGTTGATCCTGCTTCGAGAGAGTCTAATAAGACCCCTGTGGCTTCGATAGGGTCGTCAGGAATGCCTAAAGTACGAGCAAAAACATTTGTAGAACCACCAGGAATAGCAGCCAAGGCAGTCTCTGAATCGACTAAGCCATTAGCTACCTCATTTAATGTTCCATCCCCTCCTAGCACTACCACAATATCTATGCCATCTTTAGCTGCGTTTTGAGCGATTCGCGTAGCGTGACCTCTGTGATTAGTGACTGCCACTTCGAGACGGTGGTCAGCTGATAGCGCCTTTTGAATAACGGCTCTTGTTCGTCCTGTTACAGATGAAGCCAAAGGGTTTACGATTAGGAGAACTTTCATGTCCAATAAGAGTAGTTGTGAATAGTTAAAAGATTTGTGTTGAAGCCTAAGTGTTGTTGAAGTATTTTAAAATGGCTTTTCTTTTCTGAGAGAGTGAAAATTTTTTTGTAAAATCACATGAAATTAGTCACTTGATGTACCAGTTTGGCTATATAAAGGGCAAAATAGCGAAATGGATGTAGTTGTTTGTGTGAAACAGATTCCGGATCCGGCTGACCCAGGTGAGTTGAATCCCGATACGAAAACTTTAAAACGTGATACCAAATTAATCCTTGATGAGTCCGACTCCTATGGAGTCGAGATGGCTTTGCAGCTTGTTGATGCCGCCGGCTCAGGAGAGGTCCGTCTTGTCTCCATGACCCCAGGAGGAGAAACCGGCGGTCTGCGCACAGCACTAGCAATGGGGGCTGAAAGTGCAATATTGGTAAGCGATGAAGCACTTGCCGGCTCAGACGCTCTTTCGACTGCAAAAGTTCTATCAGCGGCTATCAAGCGTTCGAATCCCGATTTGATTCTTACCGCTACTGAATCAAGCGACGGATATACGGGAACAGTTCCGGAGCAGATAGCGGAACTCTTAGGTCTTCCATCTGTAACTTTTGGAAAAGAAGTTTCAGTGGATGGTGATCTAGCAACTGTTAAACGCCAGACTGAATCTGGCTATGACATGGTCGAGTGTCCTCTTCCAGCCGTTATTTCAGTTACAGCTGGTGTAGTAGAACCTCGATATCCCTCATTCAAAGGAATTATGGCTGCCAAAAATAAACCTGTTGAGGAACTTGATCTTGCGGCACTAGATATTGACCCAGTAACAGTTGGTTGGGCAGGTGCTCGTCAAGAAATAACTGAAATAGTCGACGCTCCAGCTCGTGAGGCCGGCGAAGTAGTTGTTGATGAGGGTGAAGCTCATGAACGAATCATGGCTTTTCTCGACGATCTTAAAGTTCTTTAGGAGGTATGAGAATGGGATTTTCAAAAATATGGGTCCACGGCGAAGCAAGTGATGGCGCCGTAGCTTCGATTACTCTTGAACTTTTAGCTAAAGCTCGTGAATTGGCAGACACCGTGGAGGTTGTGGTTGCAGGTGATGCGGATTCAGTTGCTGCAGAATTAGGTGACCATGGAGCTTCAGTAGTTTATTCAATTGGGCCACTTGATGGTGGACTTGCAGGTCCGAGAATCGCATCTGCAATAGCTGAGGCTTGTTCACAGGGGTCAGGTCCAGACGTCATGTTATGCGGCACGACTTATGATGGGCGTGATGTGGCAGGACGTCTTTCGGCGAAACTTGACACTCCTGTCATAACGAATGTTATTGATTTAAAGCAAGATGGAGACCGTCTCCTCGGTCATGAACCCGTATTTGGTGGGACCAAAGACGTTTTTACAGGAACTACATCTGAAGGTTTAGATATTTTTGTTGTGAGACCGAAATCTTTTGTGGCCGAATCCGCGGGTGGGGACTCAGCATCTGTATCAGTTCTTCAAGTAGGAGATCTTGGCGGGACCGGAACTGCAGTTGTCAAAGATCAATTTGTTGAGGAAAGCACTGGACCTCGTTTGGATGAAGCGAACATAGTTGTATCTGGAGGCCGAGGTCTTGGAGAGGCTGACAAGTACGAAATGATTGAAAAGCTGGCAGGTCTAGTCAAAGGAGCCCCCGGAGCGTCTCGAGCCATCGTCGATGCTGGTTGGGTGCCTTATTCATACCAAGTTGGACAAACCGGAAAAGTTGTTAAGCCAACGGTTTATCTTGCATGCGGAATTTCCGGAGCCACACAGCATTTGGTAGGAATGAAGGGCTCAGCAAACATCATTGCTATTAATAAAGACGAAGAAGCACCAATTTTTGGGATTGCAGATCTTGGAATAGTTGGTGACGTGCACAAAGTTTTACCCAAACTGATCGAGGCTCTCGAAGCTCAATAATGGCCAATTTTCACAGAAGAGGCCAAGGAACCTGTCGACCTGACGGATCATAAGGTAAAGATCCATTTGTAATAAGAGCTCTAGTTCTTTGTAACAGGGCTTCGATTTCATTTGGACTTAGTAGTTCAGATAATTTTTCTGGAACCCCTTCATCGATTATTCCAGTTAGATCGGAAATAAGTTGTTTCGGAATTTCCTCTCCACTGAAATCCCAAATAACTGTTCGAATTTTAAATTCTTCATGAAAACATAAGGAATTATCGATGGCCCAAATTAAATCATCTTTTCCTACTAGAACATGGCCTGCTTTCCTATCGGTGTTATTGACTAATAGATCAAAAGTAGCAAGACGAATTAGATCATTTTTAAATTTAGAGTCTTCATGAATAGTAAAATAGTGTTTCTCATAGTCACACGGCACATAAAGTTGCAAAGAACCGTTTCCTAAAGGACCGTCTCTGAGCACAGTAGGGGGTATGAGGTTCCATCCCAAATGATTTGCCAGTTCGAAAGCAGCTATCTCTCTTTTGTAGATCCCTTGAGGGAAATCGTACAAAGGTCTTTCGCCTTTACCAGGTTTGTAAATGCCTTGAATGTTTAATTTGTCGTGGCTTAAGTTTGTTAGGAAAGTACCATTTGATGCCCAAGGCATCCGGCCAACTATTTCAATTTCTCCAAAGTTTAGTATTTCAACCGCTAGTTCATTTTCTATAGGTTCACGATCTTTGAAAGGGTTATGCTCAGTTTCTGGTTCCTGATCCTCTTTCAAGGTATTTTCTTTCTAGTTGGAACACGGGCACCAGCCCGCAGCTTCTGGTTCTAGTGGAGACCCGCAGTAAGGACACGGCGGGCGACCGGAGGATATTAATTCTTGGGCTGTTTTAATAAAATGTTCGACCTGAAGCCGGTTTAATGACAATCGGGCTTGAGCCGGTTCAGAATCTTCGTCTCGGATGAGCTCTTCGGCTATAAGTACTAGTTGGTCTTCTGATTGCTCATAAGTTACGCCTAAACTTCCGATTACCCAGTCGGGTTCTCCCGGGTCTATGAATTTTGTGCCTTCTACGGTGTTTTCTATACGATTAGATTCATCTGCCGGAGGTAAATCATCGAGCATGCTCATTAGAAAATCAGCTAGACCAGCCATTTGCTGTTTCTCAACCTTCAAAGATAGAACTTGATCTTCATAAGAAGCTTGCAAGAAAAAGACGCGTCGACCTTGAGGTCCAATCGTACCTGCAGTAAAACTTTCAGTGCGATCCCAGTTTATTTCAGGGCGTTCCATCGTTAAGACGCTACCTTTCAAATCTAAATTTTTTTAATACGAAACAATAAATAAGCTAGTGGTTTACGAGCCTAAAGAACCACTGAAATTTCCATTTGAATTCAAAGTTAAGACTAAAGGCCTTTCTTTTGTGTAAAGAACCACCGAGGTCGAACAAGGTCCAACCACGATTCTTTGAAACAGGTCTAAGGGTGTCCCAATGGCAGAGGACAGTATTGCCTTTATGGGGTCGGCGTGAGAAACACATATAACCGTCTCCCCAGAATGGCGCTCAACTAATTTGTCGACAGTTTTTAACATGCGATTCTGCATTTCGGTGAATGATTCACCATTAGGAAATCTAAAGCTAGATGGTTGTTTCTGCACGGTAGACCAAGATTTTAGTTTTGAGAGTTCACGTAGTCTGCGACCAGTCCAGTCACCAAAATCGCACTCATTAAGTCCTTGCAGCGTTCGCACACGTAAATTAAGAACTTTGGCAATCGGTTTAGCAGTTTCTTGCGTACGTTCCATGGGTGATGCGTAAACAGCTGCCACATTTTTACCCAGGAAACTGCTTGAAGATTTCTCAATTTCTTTCGCAACTATTTCTGCTTGTAATTTACCTTCATTCGACAGATGTAAATTGGGCGCCCTTCCAGGAAGTTTGGTTCCAGTCGTGGGAGTCTTTCCATGACGCACAAAGATAATTAAAGTAGCTGCCATTAATAGTTCAACCTACCCTTCAGATGTGGATCATGTTCTTCAATTAGAATTAATAGAAAAAGAAGTTGTCTCATGTAGGGCCTGTCCAAGACTGGTCGCATGGCGTGAAAAAGTTGCAAAAGAAAAACGTGCAGCCTATAAAGATCAGGAATATTGGGGCTTGCCAGTACCAGGTTTTGGGGATCCTAAAGCTCGAATACTTATTGTTGGATTAGCTCCAGGCGCACATGGAGCCAATAGGACCGGAAGAGTTTTTACCGGTGACAGGTCGGGAGATTTTTTGTACGCAGCTCTTTACAGATCAGGCCTTGCTAATCAGCCCGAATCAGTTGACTTGGGAGACGGACTTAAATTAAAAAATGTATTTATAACCTCTCCTGTCAAGTGTGTGCCACCAGCAAATAAACCAAACCAAAAAGAACAGAGCAGATGCCGACCTTTCTTCGAAAGAGAGATTTCGGCTTTGATCAATGTAAAAGTTGTTGTTGCTTTGGGTCAGATTGGCTACACATCTGCAGCTGTTGAGTTCGGTTTGAGTCCGAAACCAAAGTTTTCCCATGGTTTAGAGATAGAGATTGATGAAAATAAAAAACTTTTATGTTCTTATCATGTCAGTCAGCAAAATACTTTTACTGGCCGACTAACAGAATCGATGTTTGACTCAGTTATTAAAAGAGCCAAAATCATTGCTGGCGATTGATATTGCCTGTATTACGCTAACCTCACGCTGTGGGTAAATTTTCATCAAAGAAGAGTTTGTTTGCAGGTTTCTTAGTTAGCGCGTTATTGTTCACGGGCTGCGCAAATGATGGTAAACCTGAGACATGGGAAGATCAAGATGGTCTGGTAATAAGAAACTTTGTAGAAGCTTGTCAGGAATCCAATGCTGACCTGCCAACATTTAAAGCTAAAAGTTACTGCGATTGTGTAATTAATGGTGTTAAAGATTCAGTCACCTATGAAAAGTTTAAAGAATTAGATGATTTTATTCGCAAGCACAGAGATGATCTGAACTCTCAAATGATTTCAGAAAATTATGGTTGGTTAACTGATTCAAGTGAGGCTTGTTCATAAAGTAGGAGTTCACCCTTGATATTGAGGCAAACCAACTCTTGCTGAAGAATTTGCCCAATCAGGCCACCTAGACCGACTTTTTGCAGCCAACTTGTGCATTAGTTCAATAGCATCGGGGTCACTATCACCCGGCCGGCCTTCTATAACACCCTCCTCGAGCATTCGCATAATTATTTGGCGGCCTAGCTCTGTGCGAACAACAGTTAGCGTCCAGTCGTTGTATTTGCCAATACCACCTGTCGATATGTCAGCGTGTTCCGCCGCAAAGTCTGGACAAAGGTTGCATCCTTCTCGTGTCCAAGCGTGACATTCTTTAAGATTAATTTCGTGGTAGTCACCATTTTTCATCCATATTTGAAAAACACCTTTGATATTCATTTTGATCATTTCTTCTTTAGGGAGTCTGTACTTTGCCCAAAATAATTCCTCAAAAATTGAATCATCAAAAGATTTAGAACATAACAACCCAATATTTAATTTGATTGTTTTCCCTGCTTTACCGACTTTACGGTTCCACATAACAGGACCAATAGAAGTTTGGCAACTCATCCCAACAAGAGCTAATGATTCAAGATTTTTTTCACGGGCTTCGCTAATAGCAAGGGTGTTGGCGGAGTAGGTATATCTACTCCCAGCCCCAGCTAGAACAGACTCTTTATCTGTAGCTAAAGCAGGGATAGCTTTCCAGGAATTTCCATTTTCTTCATCATTTTCAAGGTGGGAAGTTAAAGCTCCGTCAATAATTCCGTTATCTAAACACCATATGAGTATCGCTGAAACTAGACCCCCATCTTGACCAAGTTCATGAACTGTTGAATCGCTAGCTCTAGTTAGGAGAACGTCTTTATACACTCCGGATAGTTCTTCTGGTTTACGATGACGGTCAAAAAGGTGCATTTCTGCTTCAGTTTCCCAGTCTCTAAACCTTGGACATGCCCGAGTACAGGAAGTGCAACCTTTTTCACCATGTACACAGTTGTCTGTTCCTAGCTCTTCTTCAAGATGAAAAGGTTTATAAGCGCCCGGTGCGTGTTCATATCCAATCACATCATGTGGACATGAGATCACGCATCCAGCGCAACCAGTGCAAAGTCCCGTATCGATTACTTCTTCGTAGAGTTCTTTCCATTGGAAAGTCCATCGTGGCTGTTTCTGGTTTGACATTTATTGAGCGCAACTCTCTTTTATCTGGGGTCAGACTTAAACATAGTCTATTCGATTTAAAGACCACCTGTGTTTTGCGCCCCTGGCAGGAATCGAACCTGCGCACACGGCTCCGGAAGCCGATGCTCTATCCGCTGAGCTACAGGGGCGAGCTACAAAAGGAAGGCTACGTCCTCTTTTTGCTGGACACATCAATCAACGACATTTCCTTATATTGTTTCTCAAAAGGTTATGCAAAAAAGGGAAAAGAATTATTTCTATTGGAGGATTAGGCATGGTCGGTGAAATGGTTGTTTTTGAAGCAGGTGACGTCACGGCCGGCGGTTATCTGGCTTTACCTGAGGGGACAGGCCCAGGTGTTATGGTTATTCAAGAGTGGTGGGGATTAGCGCCACAAATCAAGTCTGTGTGTGACCGGCTAGCGGAAAAGGGATTTGTGGCATTGGCTCCTGATTTATATCACGGTGAATTAGCTCAACATTCTGAAATGGACAAGGCAGGAGAGCTTATGAGCACTCTGCCGCCAGAGAGAGCCACTAGAGACATGTCTGGCGCCATTGACTATCTATTGAAAAATTCTAATGTTGATAGCGCAACCGTAGGAGTAGTTGGGTTTTGTATGGGGGGAATGCTAAGTCTCTTAATTGCAGCCTCAGAAGGTGAACGAATCGCCGCTGTAGCTCCTTTTTACGGAGCTCCTTTAGGAGACAATGAGCCTGACTGGACAAATCTCACAGCCCGCGTTGAAGGACATTTTGCAAGTGTTGATGATTTTTTTCCTCCCGACTCAGTTGCAGGACTAGAAAATAAACTCAGAGAAATGGGTAAGGATGTTACTTTCAATATTTATCCTCAAACAGGTCATGCTTTTGCAAATGAGGAAAACCCTCTTGGTACTTACAACTCTGAAATTGCAGATGTTGCGTGGAGAAAAGTTTTAGAAATGTTTAATGAGAGTTTAAGTAATAGCTAAAAATAATTTGTTGTAGACAGAGCTGCTCCAATGGCTCCAGCATTTGAACCTAGTTTTGCTAGTTTTACTTCAATTTTCGGACGGTGTTCACTGCCGATAAGAGTTTTTTCAATCCATTTCTCTATTCCATTCCTCAGTGGCTCCCCGATTTCAGAAACTCCACCACCTATCACAACTCTGTCTAAATCCAAAAGTAAAATCAAATTGACCAGACCCTTGCTCACTTCATGACAGAAATGATCTAAAATTCGTAAAGAGTCAGGTTCTTTATTTTGTATACCGGAAGATAAATACTCACCAGTAATATTTTCCTTTTTGCCAGCTTGATCAACTACCCAAGGGTAGTTTCCTTCTGATGCTTCGTTTTGAACGATACGGTTTAACGCATTTCCAGAAGCGAAGTATTCCCAAGGTCCTTTTTGACCCGTTATGTGAACTGGGCCGTTTACATCTATAGTCATGTGTCCGGCTTCACCAGCGAAACCATTATTGCCAAGGAGAAGACGACCGTCCACAACTAACCCCGCCCCGATTCCGGTACCTAGAGTTACCAAAGCGAAATTTTCACTTCCTTTTCCTGCACCTATTTTCCATTCTGCAATCGTTCCGACGGTTGCATCATTTCCGATAACGACAGGAATCCCGAGTTCATTTTCAACTTCAATTGTTATAGGAAATTCGATTAGGTTAGGAAGATTTGGGGAGTATCTGACTACTCCTGATCTATGAGTCAATCCCGCTATTCCTAAGCCAAGTGTTGAGAATGATTGCTTAGTATTTTCTTCGAGTTTACCGACGAGAGATTTTATAATTTTTACAAGCTCGGGACCTTTGTCGCTGCTTGCTATTGTCAGTTGGTCTTTTATTTCGAAACTGGTGGAGTCTAGGACTATAGCTTTTGCCAAGGTGCCACCAATGTCAATGCCAATAACATCTGTTTCCATATTGAAATGTTAAGGCAGTAAGTGTAAAAAGCGGTGATTTAGATTCTTAGCTTCTGATTCCAGTTAAGTCTGTGATGGCCTCAAGAGTACGTGAGTCTTCGTCAGTGTTGTCTGAACCTTTTATGATTCTGCGCCTTACGGCAGCAGAAATAGTATCTATAGTTAGGACCACTGCCATTGTCATTATTAAAACGGCACTAGCTGCAGGGAAGTTTCTAAATGAAAGTTGAGAAACCAGCTCTGAGCCAACTCCACCTGCTCCAATCATCCCCAGAACAGCAGAAGCCCTAACATTAATCTCAAATCTAAATAACCAGTAAGAACTTATTACTGGCATTACTTGAGGAAGAACTCCCCATCTCATACCACTAGCCCATTTACCCCCACAAGCTTTTGTTGCCTCTATCGGTCCGTCATCGATGTCTTCAATTGATTCACAGGCCCATTTACCCAAAGTGCCGATCGAATGTATACCGATAGCGAGAGTTCCTGCCCATGCTCCTAGTCCTGTTATAGGTATAAGGATCACAGCGAGGATTAACTCTGGTACCGCTCTGATCGCATTAAATAACTGACGGATAGGAGATCTAATCCAGACCGGGGCAACGTTATGTGCGGCTAAGAAGGCTAGAGGAAGCGATACAAAAGCTCCGATGATTGTTCCAATCCAAGCTATGTAGACCGATTCAAAGATTTTTCCAACTGCGCCACGTTCATAGACCTCACCGAAAGCTGGTGGGGCCATTTGTCGTAAAATAGTCCAAGCGTCACCTGGTGCATCAAGTAAGCGTGAAAGAGTTATGTTCAGTCCAACGACAGACCAAACAATTGCGACCAAAAATGGGATCGCTATAAACCAACGGTAAAAAGTCTTTGGCGTAGGAGGCCTATGAGAGGAGATAGGCGTATCTGAAAGAGTTTCCATATCAGACGAGCCTCTTTCTTAACGAGACACTAATCTGTTCTATCACCCATACGATTCCAAAAATAATGACTAACAACCCTAAGATGCGGTCAAAACGAAAGAACTGACGTTGAGTCTCAATGACCCTGCCTACGCCACCGGCTCCAACTAGACCGAGTACAACCGATGCCCTGATATTAAGTTCGAAAATGTATAGAGAATAAGCTACGTAGGAAGGAAAAACTGTCGGAAGCACACCTGCTTTTACGGCAGGTAGATGTCGAGCCCCTGAAGATCGGGCAGCTTCAAGAGGTCTTGGGTCAGCTGCATCCACTGTTTCACTAAAAAGCTTGACCATTACGGCTAAAGAAAAAATTGTAAGTGACCAAGCTCCAGCAAAAGCCCCAATTCCAATTGCTGTCACAAGCAATTTCGCCCAGAAAAGATCCGGCACGGCACGCACTAAGTTCATAATAGTTTTACTTATGAAGTAGACAATTTTATTAGGTGTTGTAAGAGAAGACATCGCAAAACTAACAGGAAGAGCCAATAAGCAGCCAACGAGTGTTGATGTTACGGCAATTTGTAGAGTTTCAATTAGAGGGTCAAAAGTATTCTCTTTTGTGAAAACCCAATCCCAAGGAATAGGCCAAAACATACTCCAGATCGGATTAGTCCAAACCTCCCAAAAAGTAGAGAGGTCGAAAGAAACTTTAAACGCTGCCCAAAAAGTTAATGCTAAAAGCACTAAAGCGATTAAAAATGAGCGTGCGCGAGGTTTCGGTTTTACTGGTCTCTCAGAAGTATTTGTATAGTCATTCATTTACCATTGCCGATGTTTTTTTGCGGTTCCTGGTTCATCGCGTGAAGATCTTCAGAGGTAATAGCTCTTCCATAAATTTCTCGGAAAGTTTCGTCAGTTACGTCACTTATATCGCCGTCGTAAACTAATAGACCGTCACGCAAACCAATCAGACGCTTTCCATACTCTTTGGCCAAGTCCAAGAAATGAAGATTTACCAGAGTGGTGATACCCAGCTCACGATTAATTTTTTGTAAGTCGCCCATTACTTGACGGCTTGTTACCGGATCGAGTGCAGCAACGGGTTCATCTGCGAGCATAAGGGAAGGTTCTTGAGCTAGTGCTCTAGCAATTCCTACCCTTTGCTGTTGCCCTCCTGAAAGATTTGAGGCACGTACGTAGGTTTTGTCCACGATCCCAACTCTTTCCAAGGCGAGCATCGCTATTTCTTTATCTTCAGGTGGCCATAAACCTAAAGTCGACCGCCACGAAGGGACATTAGCAAGGCGACCCATAAGCACGTTATTCAAAACCGTGGTTCTATTAACAAGATTGAAAGTCTGAAAGATCATTCCTGTTTTGGAGCGCACTTGTCGCAGCGTCTGAGAATTAGCATTTACTACTTCAGTTCCATCTACAAGAATCGAGCCTGAGGTAGCGGGAACAAGTCCGTTGAGCACCCGAAGCAGTGTTGATTTACCTGCTCCGGAAAGCCCAACTATGACCACAAACTCGCCATCTTCTATTTGAATATCGACACTCCGTAGAGCCTCAACTCCACCCGGATAAGTGACCGAGACACCTTCGATTTTTATCAAGCTCTTTTCCTAATTTTTGAAGAACTCTGAGTTGAGTTTTAGTCGTTAATTCCTAGTTTTTCATTTGCTTCACGAACGACATCAAAGTCGGAGTCTTTAGCTACTTGCATATCAGTCCAGCCAAACACTTCGTCAGAAACTGCTTCGCCTTCTTCAGTTTTAAGGTATGCGTCCATATTGTAATAGATGGCACCTTTCAAACTGTCAGGCAAGTCGGTTCTTACAGCCACGACGTCGTTAGGAATTTCCGCAGTCAAGTTAAAAATAATTACTTTGTCACCTACGTCTGGATTCGTTTTTCTCATTGTTCGTCGAGCGTCATCATAGGCAACACCAAAGTCTGCATCACCGTTGTAAACGGCAGCCACGGCACCGTCATGTCCACCCGCGAAAACTTTCTCGTATTGATCGTCTGCTATCCCTGCATTCCGAAGTTGCAAAGTTGGGTACTGATATCCAGAAGTTGAGCTTTCGTTTGTGAATGCGACAGTCTTTCCGATCACATTACTTATGTCTGCCATACATGACATTCCCGGCGAGACTGTTCCTGCATCAACAGTTTCTCCAAGAGCTTTACCAGAATCTCCGAAGTAAACACCTACCTGTAAGGCAACAGCATCTATTGCACTGACTTGCTCCATACTGTCTGAATTATTTATCAGAGCTGTTCCTGACTTAAGCGTGCCAGGACTGCAGATGCTGGAATCATTTGTCATCCACTGACCGTGATATGTAGGCGCTCCATAGCGAATAGCTTGGGCCATAACACTCATATTCCCGAACTTTTGTTGAGCCATAACGAAACCAGCAGGTCCGAAAGCACCAAGATCTGCTTGGCCTGTTCCCATAGCTGTTCCCAGACCGACGAAGTCAGTAGTTACAACACCCTCTACTTTAATTCCTAGTTTTTCGGTGAGATGATCCATCATTGGCTGGATGTCATCTTGTAGAGCTTCTTGTTCTTGACTTGGTACAAAACCAAAGACAATTTTGTCTGGCCATTCCCCACTTGACTGCTCAGATTCTTCACTTCCGCAGGACATGACTAAAAGTGATAGTGCTAAAACTACAGCAATTCTTTTAATAATTTTCATTCAAATCTCCAATTTTGAATTTTAAAGCTACAAATTTTGTGCAGCAAAATATAAGGCAACATTAGTAAACAAACTTAAAACTTGCACGTTCGGAATATTAACTTTTAGTAAATCATAAATTAAATTTAAAAGCTTCTAATCAATGCTCAAATTGGCTCTAGTGTTCAAAGGTGAGAATTTGCCGATGAATTTGTCTAATTTAGGACGTATTGCGGCTGTAGCCGCAGTTGTCTGTTGGTCGACTGGGAATATCATTGTCGCTCGCCTTGATCTATCAGGTATAGAAATTGCATTTTGGCGCCAGTCTCTGGGAGTGATTGTTTACGGTGTGATTTTTTTTGCGGCAGGTAAAAGAGTTACGTGGGAACAAATAAAAATTGCATTTCCAGTTGCAGTACTTTTTTGTTCTGAAATAGTGGTCTTCTTCTCAGCTCTTAATATCACAACTGTTGCAAATGCGACGATTATCGGTGCATTACAAACAATCGTGTTGATTTTTGTCGCCGGTGGGAAGTTTGGAGAAATAATTACTAAGAGGCTGCTCGGAATCTCTATTTTTGCGACGGGGGGTGTGGCTGTAGTCGTTTTAGGCTCCAGTAGTAAGATTTCATGGAGTCCAACAGGCGACTTGCTTGCTTTATTAGCAATGATTTTATTTTCGGGTTATTTTGTTGCTGTCAAGTCAGTTCGTTCAAGAATAGATACCTTTACGCTTCAGACATTGGCCATGCTTATAGGTTCGTTAGGACTCTTACCTTTTTTAATAATTTTTCAAAGCTCAACATCAGGTTTCCCAGCTCTTACCAGAAATGAGTTTCTTTGGATATTAGTTTTGTTAGCGGTACCAGGAAGTGGACATTTTTTAATGAACTGGGCTCACTTGCATGTTTCTTTGAGTCTTGCAGGTCTACTGATGCTTGCCATCCCAGTACTCTCTGCAGCAGGAGCTTGGATCTTTCTTGAACAAAGTGTCTCACTTTTGCAGATATCAGGAGGAGTTATCGTTATAGCGGCTCTTGTGATCGTGACAAGAGATGATGCAAGTTTCTCTGGTAAAGAAAATGAGACAGCTATAGAGAGTTGAGTTGCAAATTTTCAACCAATTAAAAGTCGATCCCGTATGTGACAATTGAAAGTTTTTGATCTACGTTTATGCGAGTAGCGACAACAATCAATGGAGGAAAAAAGTGAGTGCTGACGGTACATGGAATGTAACACTTAACAGCCCAATGGGAGCCCAAGCAGGGACCCTCGAACTTACTTCTGATGGAGGCACCCTTACAGGTACTATGTCAGGACCGCAGGGCAGCATGGAACTAGAAAATGGCAGTGTAGATGGAGACAATCTTTCGTGGACAGTAAACATGACACAGCCAATGCCAATAACAATTGATGCCACAGCAACTATCGACGGCGACCAGATTAGTGGCGAAGCTAAACTAGGTGCTTTTGGAACTGCGACATTTGAAGGCTCAAGAGCCTGAATAAACTGTTTAAATTTGTATTTTAAATTTTCAACAATCAAAGTTCTTTAATAAAAAGTCTTCATTAGACAAGTGCATGTCCTGTAATATCTTGGAGGACCATAATGCCGCAAAGGTGTTATAAAATCTCACCGGGGTGTATATGGATGTTCGTGAAAGTATCAAGAATTTAATACGAGACTCCTTGTCAAGTTTGGGTCTTGAAATGACGGCCGAGATTCATTTAGAAAGGCCAGCAAATGTTGAGCACGGAGACTGGTCCACGAATATTGCTCTGGCCTTGGCTAAAAAAGCAAAATCTAGCCCGCGTGACCTAGCTGTCCAGCTAGCAACTGCTTTAGAAAGCCTTCCATCCAGCTATGTATCTAGATTAGAGGTTGCTGGGCCCGGATTCGTAAATTTTTATTTAAACAAATCTTGGCTCTATGAAGTCTTGTTACAGGCGGTGAACGATGGTACTGAAAATTGGGCTCGCTCTGAAGAAGGATCCAATAAGAAAGTAATCGTTGAATTTGTTAGCGCTAATCCGACTGGACCCTTACACGCGGGGCATGGCAGGGGGGCGTGTTATGGAGACTCAGTTGCCAGAATTCTAGAACGGTCAGGATATTTGGTCGCACGAGAATTCTATGTAAATGACCGAGGAACACAGATGAATTTATTCGCCTCATCCTTAGCCGCTTGTACTGCAGGGGAAAACATTCCAGAAGATGGATACCACGGTGCTTATATAAAGGAATGGGCCGCAGAAATACCTAGAGATCAAGATCCACTTGAGTGGGGTAAAAAACGGGCTCTATCAGACCAGAGGGAAGTTCTTAGGGACTTGAACATAGAATTTGATTCATGGTTTAGTGAAACTTCCCTAGTCGATTCAGGCTTAATTGAGAAAACTCTCTCAATGCTTGCCAAAGCTAATGCTTCTTATGAAAAAGATGGAGCTACGTGGTTAAAAAGCACAGAATATGGTGATGACAAAGACCGAGTGTTAGTTAAATCTGATGGAGAGTACACATATCTATTGCCAGACATCACATATCATCTCGACAAATTGACTAGAGCAGAACGTCTCATCAATGTTTGGGGTGCTGATCATCATGGATACATAACACGCATGAAAGCGGCGATTGAATCTTTAGGGCATGAACCTGAAAGGCTAGAGGTAGAAGTGACCCAAATGGTAAATCTTCAGCGTTCTGGCGAAGAAGTAAAACTTTCGAAACGAACAGGTGACATAGTTGAACTTTCCGAAGTGGTAAAAGAAGTGGGATCTGATGCGGCACGTTTCACTTATCTACTTCAATCCATCGACACTACGCAAACATTCGATTTGGACTTAGTTTCTAAAAGAGTAAATGAAAATCCAATTTTTTATGTTCAATATGCTTATGCCCGAATCCGCTCGATGATGAAAAAAGCTGATGAAATAGGTTTTACGCCGTTGCCTCTTTCCGAAGTTGATCTATCACAACTTCAGCACCAAAGAGAATTGATTTTACTTCGAGCGTTACATGAGTTACCAGATGTAGTTGAGCGAGCCAGTCGCGAATTGGCGCCACATCAAATAACGACTTGGTTACGAGAGTTTGCCGCGGATTTGCATGGTTTTTATCACGACTGTCGTATTCTTGGTGATGATATAGAACCGTCTTTAACACAGGCCCGTTTTCTGTTAATGAGGGGAGTTTTAATCGGACTTGAGATAGGAATGGACTTACTTGGAGTAAGTGCCCCTGAAGAGATGTGGAGAGACGAAATTGTTGAAGAAGGAGATGGCTGATGGCAGGCCCTATACCACTTGACTTGTTGCCTGATACCACAGATATTTCATCAGAGGGACACACTCTCATAGGGGGTTGCGACTTATTAGAACTTGCGGCTGAATTTGGGACGCCACTTTTTGTCTATGACGAAGCACATTTGCGATCAAGATGCCGCGAAGCGGTGAAAGCTTTCGATGGCAATGTTGCATACGCCACAAAAGCTTTTCTTTGCACTGAGATGGCAAGACTTGCTTACGAGGAAGGCATGAATCTTGATGTTGCAACCGGTGGGGAATTGCACATAGCTCGAAAAGCTAATGTACCCGGTGAACGAATAGTGATGCACGGAAATAATAAGAGTCTCGAAGAACTCCGCATGGCTCTTTTGGAAGGGGTAGGCCGCATAGTCGTAGATTCTTTTAACGAACTTGATCGTTTAGAGGGACTGTGTGCAGATCTCAATACATCAACTAAAATTCTTCTACGAGTCACTCCCGGAGTTGAAGCTCACACTCATGAATTCGTTTCGACGGGGCAAGAAGATTCAAAATTTGGTTTTACAGTCAGATCAGGTGTGGCCGAAGAAGCCGTTGAGAGAGCTCGAAGTTCTAAAAATTTAGAATTACTCGGATTGCATGCCCATATTGGTAGTCAGGTTTTCGACGTTCAGCCATTTGCAAAAGCAGTCGGAGTGTTAGCAGAATTTGCTGCTCCTTATAATTTTCCTGAGCTGGTAGTCGGCGGAGGGTTGGGAGTCCCCTACGTCGAAGGAGAATCCGCTCCCTCTATACAAGAGTGGGCAGCTGCTATTTTTGATGCCTGCTCAGATGCTGGAGTTGAATCTTTAGTCGGTTCAGAGCCGGGTCGTTCAATAGTTGCTAGTGCAGCCGTAACTCTTTACACAGTGGGAACAATAAAAGAAGTCCCCGACCATAGAACTTATGTTTCGGTTGATGGCGGAATGAGTGATAATCCTAGACCAGCACTTTACGGGTCTGGGTACGAGACTTTCTTACCGCGATCTAGTCAAGCTGAGCGGCAAAATCCTGTGCGTCTTGTGGGCAAACATTGCGAGTCCGGCGATTTTCTCATAAAAGAGGCATGGGTGCCTGAAGATCTGTCAGTAGGAGATATTCTTGCCACTCCAGTAACGGGTGCTTATGGCCACTCAATGGGGTCGAATTACAATCAAATGCTTAGACCAGCAGTAGTTTTTGTGTCGGATGGATCTCCACGATTGGTCGTAGCGAGAGAAACATACGAAGATTTAACAAGACGTGACATCTAACATATTAAAGAACTTAAAACAGTACCTGACTACAGCCTTTCGCCAAGTACTGTATGAGTATGGAATTAGTTAATGTAAACATAGGACTTTTGGGCTGTGGAACGGTCGGAGCTTCTCTGTGTAAATTAATTGATGAACAGAGCGACGCTATTGCAGAACGCACAGGACTAAAACTTGCTGTTGTCATGGTGGCCGTTCGTGATGTTTCGCAATCGCGAGACGTGCCATTAGACCCATCCTTATTCACCAACGATTCTAATTCAGTTATTGAGAGTCCTGAAGTAGATGTTGTTGTTGAAGTAATTGGAGGAATTGAACCATCTAAAGAGCTGATCTTGAAAGCTCTTGAACTAGGAAAACCTGTAGTAACAGCAAATAAGGAACTTTTAGCTGCTCACGGAGGCGAGTTGTATTCTTTAGCAAAAGAATCTGAAGTTGATCTTTTATTTGAAGCCGCTGTTGCAGCTGCGATTCCAATTATGCGCCCTTTGCGTGAGTCTTTAGCGGGAGAACCAATTACACGAGTGATGGGAATAGTAAATGGAACGACAAATTTTATCCTCACAAAAATGACCGAAGAGAATATGCCATTTAAAAACGCACTCGAGGAGGCACAAAAGCTTGGATATGCGGAAAGCGATCCAACAGCTGATGTTGAAGGTCACGATGCAGCTGCTAAAGCCGCGATCATTGCAAGCTTTGCATTTGGAGGCCAAGTCACATTTAGCGACGTTCATGTTGAGGGAATTACGAAGATAACTCCTGAAGATATAGACTTTGCGCACCGTTTAAACCACTGCATAAAGCTTTTAGCCATCGCAGAAAAACAAAAAATCGATGGCGAAGATGCTTTGTGTGTTCGAGTGCATCCAAGCATGATTCCTTTAACGCATCCTTTGGCCACAGTTCGCGAAAGTTTTAATGCCATTTTTGTTGAAGGCGACGCAATGGGAGAGTTGATGTTCTATGGAAGAGGCGCTGGAGGAGCACCTACAGCATCAGCAGTACTGGGTGATTTGATCGATGCTTCCTGCAATTTAAAAAGATCTAATAGTGCTTCAATTGGTGAATTTAAACTCATGAAAATTTCGCCAATTGCAGATCTAGAAAGCCAGTATTTCTTAGAAGTAGAAGTTGATGACCAACCAGGTGTACTTGCCCAAGTAGCTACTATTCTCGGGGAACATCGTGTTTCGATACGATCAATGGAACAAGAGGGCCTCGATAGTGAAGCAAGGCTTATTTTTATTACTCATAAAGCTTTAGAAAGAGATTTCCAATCAGCGATTGAGGCTTTAAACGAGTTAGAAGCAGTCAGAAGTGTGGGTACCGTGCTCAGGGTTACCGGTGTCGATTGAGTCAAGAGGTTCGAGTGAAGTACATAAGTACAAGAGGTTCAGCACCAGAAAAAACCTTTAGCGAAGCTTTGTTGACTGGTCTCGCCGATGATGGAGGTTTATACGTTCCAGATAAATGGCCATCATTCAGTGGATCGGGCAGTGGAAATTATTTAGAAACAGCCTTTGAGGTCATGAACCTGTTTACAGCAGGAAGTCTTAGTGAGGAAACGTTAAAGAAAATCATAGATGAGGCTTATAAGTCTTTCGACGTGCAAGAAGTTGTTTCGTTAACCGAACTAGATAAGCAAATTTTCTTGATGGAGTTGTTTCATGGACCCACTCTTGCTTTTAAAGATATCGCTCTCCAACTAGTCGGAGAGCTCTTTGATTATGAATTAAATAGTCGTGGAGAGCACCTTACGATCGTAGGGGCGACCTCTGGGGATACAGGTTCTGCGGCAATTGAAGCTTGTAAGGGTCGACAGAATTTGGACATAGTGATTCTTCATCCTTCGGGCAGAGTTTCCGACGTGCAGCGGAGACAGATGACTACAGTCGATTCTTTTAATGTACATAATGTTGCTATTGAGGGGACTTTTGATGATTGTCAAGATTTGGTTAAAGCGATGTTTAACGATCTTGACTACAGAAAGAAACTGAAACTGGGAGCTGTTAATTCGATTAACTGGGCGAGGGTTATGGCCCAGATCGTTTATTATGTGGTGGCTTCTGAAAGAATAGGGTCTCACGATCAACCAGTAATTTTTTCAGTTCCTACTGGAAATTTCGGAAATGTATTTGCTGGTCATGCCGCTCGAAATTGTGGTTTGAACATACCCAAATTATTGGTTGCAAGTAATAAAAATGATATTCTCACGCAGTTCTTTACTTCGGCTGAAATGAAAATTAGTGAAGTTATACCAACTCTTTCTCCGAGTATGGATATTCAAATCTCATCTAATTTAGAAAGATTTATTTTCGAACTGTTCGAACGAGATGGAGAGAAGGTAAAGAATCTTTTTGAAAAGTTCCGGTCAGACGGAAATGTTAAAATCGACTCTGAAATTGAGGCCAAGTTTTCTAATAGTTGGGCTGGGTACAGTTTCGATGATGAAGCAGTCGTCAGGTGCATCTCCTCAGAGGCAGAGAGTTCAGGCGTAATTCTTGATCCACATTCTGCTATAGGTGTTTTAGCTGCTTATTCTCATCGAGACAAACAAATTGATCCTGAAATTCCAATTGTTTGTTTGGCTACAGCGCACCCAGCTAAATTTCCTAAAGCAGTTGAAAGAGCTTTAGGGGAGTGTCCACCTCTCCCAGATCGTCTCGCTGATTTATATGAGCGTCCTGAGTTCTTTACTCAGTTACCGAACGATTTAGAAATAGTGAAAGACCACGTGATTAGTTGCTCCAGAGTAGATGAAAATAGGTGAAGATGATAAAGATTCTTGCCAGGATGAGGAAATTATGAAATACGTGATTTGTGTGCCAGATGGCTGTGCTGATTTGCCGGTTCCAGAACTTGATGGAAGGACTCCTTTAGAAGCAGCTAATATGCCAAATCTTGCTGCTCTTGCTGCTAAAAGCACTTTAGGAAGAGCAGAAGTAATTCCAAGTGGTATGCCACCTGGAAGTGATGTTGGGAATATGTCAATTTTCGGCTACGACCCAAGTAAATACCACACCGGACGTGCTCCGATTGAAGTTGCTGCTCTTGGAGTGAAATTAAGTCCAGATCAAACGGCATTTAGGTGCAATTTTGTAAAAGTAGTTGATGGTGTGATGATTGATTATGCGGGTGGGAACCCTTCGTCGGAGGAAGCAGCGAAGGTAATTACTCAATTAAATGAAGAACTTGGGAACCCAGAAGAGGGTGTCTCCTTTTTACCGGGTGTCAGTTTTCGTCATGCAATGATTGCTCCCATGGATTTTGTTGATGCGGTTTGTGTGCCTCCGCACGATTTGACAGGCGGTCCGGTCGTATTGCCGTCCGGTAAGTCGGGCCAAAAAATTTCTGATTTAATGGCTGCATCTGAAAAGATATTGGCTGCATCAAGTCTGGAAGCAACGGGAATCTGGCTATGGGGACAGGGAACGCAACCTCAACTCCCATCATTTGCCGAAGTCAATGGTGTGAACGCAGGTCTCGTTACAGCAGTTGATCTTGTAAGAGGTATTGGAAAGTTAGCTGATGTAAAAGTGTGTGATATCCCTGGCGCAACCGGCTGGTATGACACGGACTACGAAGGTAAGAGAGATATAGCTCTTAAAGAGCTGGAGAACGGTTTAGATTTATTCATAATCCATGTTGAAGCTACCGATGAAGCAGGTCATGCTGGGGATGTTGAAGCTAAAGTTAAGTCTCTTGAGAATTGGGACAATCGTATTTTAGATGGTCTAATTGCAGGCTTAGACGACATGGGACCATGGAGAATGTTAATGCTCCCCGATCATGCAACTCCTTTGACGCTTCGGACTCACACACCAGACCCCGTTCCTTTTCTGTTGTTTGATTCAGAAAATGATTCGGACGGCGGTGTTTATACTGAAACCGGTGTATCAGATATGCCTCTGGTTCGTGGACATCAGCTTATGAAGTCTCTTTTAGCTAAATAAATAAAAGATTTTATAGAAAAATAATAAAAACTGTTTTAACTAAGTTTTTGTGTTGTCGACTACCTGAGGTTCGCGTACAGTACTAGATGTCGTTATGGCCAAAGGCCTGATTGGCATTCATCAGGTCTGATGGTTACACGAGTGTGCGACCCAGAGCGTGTTTCGTTTAACGGCAAACAATTCGGTGTTAAACCAATTTGCTACAGGGTTTGACCCACAACACACAGAACACAGAGGTGTTTAAGTATGGACTCGACTGAGTTACAAAGCGATTCATTGGAAGCCAAAGGGCGAGATGAACT
>JUEM01000011.1 GCA_000817085.1 marine actinobacterium MedAcidi-G1
ACTTGTAACGGAACCATAATAAACGAAGAGTATACGTATCTCATGACAGACACTTTTCCTTATATACCGAGGTGCCTGAACGGTCAGGTCAGTGCATCTAGACCCACAGGAGGATCTTCACCAGGGTTGCCCCGCCCAGGAAGTGCGATGCCTCCAGATTTAACTTCTGTAGCTGAAGCACTAGGAGTTGACCTGTCTGATCTGATGTCTGCGCTTGGACCACCACCACCAGATCTTGAAGCTGCAGCATTAAAGCTGAAAATACCGCTATCAGAACTGCAGTCTCTGATACCGGGTCCAGGTTAAAAACTAGAGTTGTATTATTAAATAGATTTAAGGAGTTTCCATTCCCATGCCTTTTAACACCAATGAAACTGACCGCCTTCTTTCAAGCACTCGTTCCGTAAAGAAACGCCTTGATTTAGAACGTGAAGTGTCAGAAGAATTATTACTGGACTGTATAGACATTGCTGAACAAGCTCCCACCGGGGGGAACCAGTCAAGTCGCAGATGGTTAGTGATACGCGACCCGAAAATAAAAAAAGAAATCGCTGAGCTTTACAGAGAAGTGGGCGGACAATTTCTAAAAGAACAGTCTGAACGCTTGGATGGGACCGGTCATCATAATGAAAAAACTATTAAAGCCTCTTCTTACCTGGCTGATCACCTAGAAGAAGTTCCAGTTCTGGTTCTAGTCACTATCTACGGTGAACATGACGGTAGTGGACGACCTGGGCTCTTCGACTCTGTAATTCAGGCCGCTTGGAGTTTCTGCCTCGCTTTACGCTCAAGAGGACTCGGAAGCGCGTGGACAACAATGCATTTGGGTAACGCCAACAAAATAGCTGAACTTCTGGACATACCCGACGGGGTAACCCAGATAGTTCTACTCCCTGTAGCTCACACACTGGGTGATGAATTCTCACCAGTTTCTCGTGATTCCGCTCGTGAAATAACTTGGTTTGAAGGGTGGGGTAAAACAACCAAAAAACCAACAAATGGTCTACCTTCTTTTCAAGACGGACCCGGTCTAACTTTAGAAACTGACATCAAAAGCACGCCTGAAAAACTGTGGGACCTCATCTCAGATATTAACATTTCAAGTACTTTCAGCAATGAGTTTGAAGGGGCCGACTGGATAGATGAAATCCCTCAAGAAGGTGCCAGATTCAAAGGGCGGAACAAAAATGAGAAAATCGGCGAATGGGAAGTCACCTGCTACGTAACCTCCTACGAAACGAACAAAGTTTTCGCTTGGGCAGCTGGCGACATAGAAAAACCTGCAGCCACCTGGGAGTTCCGTCTAATACCATTAGCTGGGGCCACACGACTCAGGTTCGCTATGTCCCTAGGTCCTGGACCTTCAGGTTTGACAAGAATAATTGAACAAATGCCAGACTCTGAAAAGAAAATTATTTCAAATCGCCAAAAAGATCAGCTAGTGAACATGCGTAAAACAATTGAAGGAATAAAAAAACTAGCCGAACAGAATTAAGCTTTTATTGCCCCCCGAGAACAACTTTTTCTTCAGCCAAAAAGCAAATAGATCTTTCCCAGTCGACAAAATTCTTTTCATCTTCTAAAAAAGACTCAAAAGCTTCTTTCCCCTCCCCTGTTTTCCATTTTGTGGTGAAGGTTTCAAGGTCGTCGATCCAAATTTCAGCCACCCCGTCAAACTCATTGGACCCGTTACGGACTTTCTTAACGGAGGAATTGTCCGCCTCAGAAAGGGGGAAAACTTGAATGTACTTTCTTATACCTAAAACTTCTACAGCATTAGACGGAGCAGAGAGAGGGTGTTTATTCTCCCAATAATTTTGGAACTGCTCACGTGTCAAGTGCGGCAATCGGTGCATACAAAAAGTTAATTTCAACATCTACACAACTTTACTTCCAGCTATCTGATTGTCGCACTTCAAATAGCACTATCGTAACTTTTATGGAAAAACTTAATCTCTCAGCTGACGAACTTCTCTCAACTACTCGTTCTGTAAGGAAACGTCTGGACTTTGATCGACCTGTCGATGAAAAACTTATAACTGAATGTCTTGAATTAGCCGTTCAGGCACCTACTGGCTCCAATAGTCAAAATTGGCACTTTCTCGTGATAACAGATCCCGAGAAACGTTCCGCGCTCGCCGACATATATAGAAAAGGCTTCGAGGTCTACGCAAACATGGTGGGTAGCGCAGGCCAGCTAGCGGAAACCGCGGAAAATGAAGAAAGAGCCGCTCAGCAGATGAGAGTCACCGAATCGGCAACCTACCTGGCGGAGAACATGCACCGTGTTCCTGTAATGATGATTCCTTGCCTGCCGGGACGAGTTGATCAAATGCCAGGCTTAGCTGGAGCGTCTCTTTACGGCTCCATAATTCCTTCAGCTTGGAGTTTCATGCTTGCTGCACGTGAGCGCGACCTTGGGACCTGCTGGACAACAATTCATCTAATTTTCGAACAGGAAGCTTCAGAAGTTTTGGGCATCCCATTCGAGGAAGTAACTCAAGTCGCTCTCATAACAGCAGCTCACACTCTTGGGTCAGATTTTAAGCCTGCAAAACGCATACCTATGGATGAAGTTGTTTCCTGGAACGACTGGAAATTCTGAATAAGTCGCTCGCTTATTCAACTCTTCCATCACGCAATGAAGTCAGTAAAACCCCTGCGGATATAGCCGCTGTTTCTGACCTGAGGATCGATTCACCCAGAGAACAGCATTCCTTGCCTTCAACCTCTTCAGGAGTCCAACCGCCTTCTGGTCCAATAACAAGAAAAGAATGGTCTAAAGTTAGTTTTTTACCTTTCGGGTGAGCCAACGTTATACCTTTTTCCATTCCCAAATCTGAGAAGGGTTGAGTTTTCATAACTTCTGGGATGTACACCTGCCTGGACTGCATGGCCGCTTCTCTGGCTATGCGATTAAAACGTTTTTCATTTTCAACAATTTTTTTATCGGTCCAATGCACTACGGAACGCTGCGCTACTGTCGGAACAATTTTGTCAACCCCTAGTTCTGTCAATTTCTGAACTATTAATTCTGGTTTCCCTTTTTTCACAAGAGCAAAACCGATTGTAATTTCGATTTCTGATTTGGGTTCAAAAGTTATTTCGCTGACAGATTCAAGTGGAGGACCGTAAACACACTTTCTCCAACTTCCATTAGCATTTGAAACTGTTAACCCATCTCCCGATCTGAGACGTAAAACTTTCCCAAAGT
This sequence comes from marine actinobacterium MedAcidi-G1, assembly GCA_000817085.1. GTDB lineage: Bacteria > Actinomycetota > Acidimicrobiia > Acidimicrobiales > MedAcidi-G1 > MedAcidi-G1. The sequence goes on from JUEM01000011.1 coordinate 3,215, forward strand.
GGTGAGTATCTTCATCACTTAAGCAAGGGTTTTCAATATCATCTACGAATGCATGGGGAAGATCTGTATCAATCAAAGAAAAACCTCAATCGCTCAACTAAATGCCGATCGGAATTTACCAATTATTCCTTCATCCGGGGGGTTGACTTCATCGCCTCTGGATTCCGCAAAATCTCTTATGAACTTCTCTTGTTCAGTTGTTAGATCCTTTGGGGTTTCCACTACTACTTCGATAAGCAGATCGCCTCTCCCTCGCCCCTGCAAGTGAGGCACACCTCGCCCGCGTATCCTCATCATTTGTCCACTTTCGACACCTTTTGGGATAACGATAGTTTCGGAACCATCAAGCATTTCGATCTCTATTTCAATTCCTAAAACTGCTTGCGCCATTTGCACAGGAAGTTTTCGAAGCAAGTCATAACCGCTGCGTTTAAAATATTTATGATCTTTGACTCTTATCTGTACATAAAGGTCACCTGCAGGACCTCCCCACGGTCCAACCGCCCCTCTTCCGGTGAGCCTTAAGGTCGTCCCATCATCAACTCCAGCTGTCACTTGCACCGAAAATGAATCCTGTACTACGTTTCTTCCCTCTCCGCCGCATTCTTCGCAAGGGTCAGGTATCACCCAGCCCATTCCCCCACAAGCGTTACATGCTGCAGAGGTCATCATCTGACCTAAAAGTGATTGCCTAACTTGCTGAATCTGTCCACTACCGTTACAAGTAACACAAGTGTCACGACTTGAACCTTCAGCTGCACCGGTTGCTTCGCAGGTGCTGCAAGCTAAAGCTGTTTTAATCTTGATTTCTTTTTCACAACCAAATACGGCTTCATCGAACTCAAGATGCAGTGAAGTTTCCAAATCCTGACCTTGTATTGGGCCTGTTCTTCTTCGCGATTGCGTAAAACCTGATCCAAAAAAAGATTCGAAAATATCGCCTACTCCGCCGAAAGGGTCTCCCATAGATGAAGAACTTCCAACATCTCCAAACCGGTCATAGCGTGATCTCTTCTCGGGGTCTGAAAGCACTTCATAGGCGAATGCGACTTCTTTAAACTTTTCTTCAGTACCGGGGTCATCCGGATTTGCGTCAGGATGAAACTTGCGCGCCAGCCTCCGGTAGGACTTTTTTATCTCCTCCGTTGAGGCGTTTCGCTGAACTTGCAGCACTTCATATGGGTCACTAGACATTTTTTAACCTTCGGTTAAATGGTCACCTAAACTACGACCAACAATTCCAACTGTCGCAAGTGCTTGAGTGTAATCCATTCTAGTTGGACCGAGAATACCGATCGAACCAGCTGCTTCACCATCTATTTCATATGGAGCTACCACAAGCGAACATTCAGCTAAATGATCAACACCTGTTTCACTTCCTATAACAACGCTAAGTCCACGGTCGATGACACCTCGGATCAAACTAACAACAATCATTTGTCGTTCTAACAGGTCCAAAACTTTTCTAATACCTTCAGGTTCCGAAAGAGAACCTGCTAGCACCGACGTACCTCCTACATAAACAGTTTCCTTTGACTGAACTAAAGAAGTGAGAGTTTTCTCAACCTCTCTCATCAGATAATCGATATTAGATTTTCCAGTTGTCGGAACTTGCGGGAGGGAACCCATGCGAAAGCCTCTCAGATGTTTAGAAAGATGCTGATTTGCTTCATCTAGTTCGTTTTCGTTTATAAATATTTCTTTCGAAATATCTAGCGAATGTTTCTCTACCACTCCATTGGAAGTAACCAAAACAAGCAGAATTTGATCAATTGAAAGATCAACTAGATGTACTGAACGTACTGTCTGGTGATCAGAGTCGGGCGAAAGAACAACGCCTGCACTTCCAGTAAGTGCAGCTAAAAAATTGCTAGTCTCTTGCAGCATTTGTTCAATCTCAATATGGGATCTATCAAAAAAAGACTTAATTTGTTGATTTTCAACTCTGTCGAGCCTCACAGGGCCTAACAAATTATCTACAAAGAAACGGTATGCCTTTTCAGTAGGAATTCGACCAGCCGAAGTGTGAGGCTGATCTAAATAACCTTCTGATTCCAGAAGTGCCATCTCGTTTCTGATCGTTGAAGAAGAGACATCTACTGATTCAGAACTTGCAACCAAACTCGAACCGACTGGTTGGGCAGTTTCTATATACGCTTCAACGACAGCGCCTAAAATTTCTGCTTTTCTTTCGTCTAGCATCTTCGGATGGTACTCCCATTGTCGCTATTTAGAATTATATAGTTATTGTTTTTACTCTTCTAGACTCAGAGCGGAAACAAAAGCCTCTTGGGGCACATCAACACGACCAATTGACTTCATTTTTCTTTTACCTTGCTTTTGCTTTTCCAACAGTTTTCGTTTTCTTGTTATGTCGCCCCCGTAAAGTTTTGCTGTTACATCTTTTCGAAACGCCCTGACCGTCTCACGCGCTATTATTCGACCACCGATCGTGGCCTGTATTGGGACTTCGAATTGTTGACGCGGGATCAGTTCCTTTAACCTCTCCGCCATTTTTCGACCATATTCATAGGATGCGTCTCTATGCACAACTGCGCTGAAGGCATCAACAGACTCCCCCTGCAATAAGATATCTACTCGCACAAGGTCAGACTTCATGTAACCGGCAGGCTCATAGTCAAGACTTGCGTAGCCCTGCGTTCTGCTCTTCAATTGATCAAAGAAATTTAGAACTACCTCCGCTAGAGGAAGTCGATATTTCAGTTCAATACGTTCAGGCGACAGATATGACAACTTGTCCAACTCGCCTCGACGCCCTTGGCAAAGTTCCATTAGCGTTCCCGTGTACTCCGCTGGCGATATCAGAGTGGTCTCGAGCCATGGTTCCTCTATCGCAGAGATTTCACCCGCAGACGGAAGATCGCACGGATTGTCTATTTCTTGCACTTTTCCGCTTGTGTGAATAACACGGTATTTAACTGAAGGCGCCGTAGTTATTAAGTTAAGATCGAATTCTCTTTCAAGCCGTTCTCGCACTATCTCCATGTGTAACAATCCTAAAAAACCACATCTGAACCCAAAACCGAGAGCAGATGACGTATCCGGTTCGAAAGTGAAACTCGAGTCATTAAGCCTGAGCTTTTCCAAAGCATCTCTCAAATCTCCGAAGTCATCTCCGTCTATTGGGTACAAGCCACTGAAAACCATTGGTTTGGGTTCTTGATACCCAGATAATGCTGATTCACTTCCATTACTCGTAGTCGTTATTGTTTCACCTGATCGAGCTTCTCCGACGTCTTTGATCCCGGCAAGAACGTAACCCACTTCACCCGCCCCGAGACTTTTAACTGGTGTCATCTCAGGGCGCCAAACTCCAACTTCATCAAGTTGATGATTCGTTCCAGCCTGCATGAATTTAATAGACATTCCAGTATCTAAACGCCCTTGCATTATCCGCACCGAAGATACAACTCCGCGATACTGGTCAAAGTGACTGTCGAACACAAGAGCTTGGAGAGGTAGATCTTCACTCGCTTCAGGAGCCGGTGTTTTTTCAACAACAGCGTCAAGAAGCTCCGGCACTCCTTCACCTGTTTTTGCACTAATTCGAAAAATCTCTTCAGTTGGGATTCCTAAAGCTTTCTCTATTTCTTCTGCATACCGGTCAGGTTCTGAGGCTGGTAAATCTATCTTGTTTAACACAGCCACTATTTCCAGATCATGCTCAATAGCTTGATAACAGTTGGCTAGAGTTTGAGCTTCTATACCTTGTGCAGCATCGACTACCAGTATCACTCCTTCGCATGCAGCTAGAGAGCGGCTTACTTCATAACCAAAATCGACGTGACCTGGTGTATCTATAAGGTTTATTACCGAGTCTTTCCAGTCGAGTCGCACGCTTTGAAGCTTTATAGTAATCCCCCTTTCGCGTTCCAGATCCATTGAGTCGAGATACTGGGCTCGCATGTTTCTTTCATCCACAGCCCCGCAAAGTTCCAACATGCGGTCAGCTAGCGTTGACTTTCCGTGGTCTATATGGGCAATGATTGATGTATTACACATCTTTTTATTAGTCATCTCTGCTGACCGTACATTCTCGTGAGCTTAATTACATGAATTAAATTGGATTCTTTGCTTTCTTATGCTGTCCTGTATCTCTCTTGACACGCTAGGATTGAGAACTGCTGAAAGAAAAGGTTGTGTTTACCCGTGGCAAACATTAAGAGTGCAATAAAACGTAATCGTCAGAATGAAGTACGACGTTTAAGAAACCGATCTGTTCGTTCAGAGATGCGTTCCATTGTGAAAACAGCTAAAGACTCAGGTAATGCTGAAGATACTGCCGCTGCTATCAAAAAAATTGATAGAGCTGCTGCTAAAGGCATTATTCATGCAAATAAAGCCTCACGTGAGAAATCTAGACTTCAGAAAAGTTTAAACAACAATAGTTAACCGCTTATCTCATAGCCGCTAGTCGGGCCACAAGTACTTCTGTGACTAATTCAGGGGGCCAACTTTTTTTTCCTCTCAAATCGAGGTCAGCTTCAGCTATAAGTCCTATAGCTTTAAAAATATTTTTCTTACCTAGTCGCCTCGATGTGGAAAGAATTTTTTTTGCTGGATATGCGCTAATTGAAAGTGCTTCGGATACAGCTTTTTCATCTTTTAGATTTGAACCTTCAAGGTGTAACATTTTTTCGTAATGAGAGTGAAGTAGAGCCATCACCCCTAATGGGTGTCGACCATCTGCTCTAAGCATTCGTTTAAGTCTTTCCAATGCTTCAGAAATTTTACCGGCGTCAATAGAGTCAGTTAAATCCCATGGCATGACAGATCCAGCATCTCCCAGGTAAGGCTCCACATCTTCAAGTTCTAATGTCTCGCCTCTTTCATACACAGCAGCTAAAACTTCTAAAAGAGCAAAAACTTTTGTGCGGTCTTCTCCCAAGTGGCCTGATATGCGTTTACGTGCTTCCCCAGTAAATCTCACAGGTGCTCTGTCAAGTGACTCTGACAGCCATTTTTCAGCCTGTTTTCCTTTTCCAGTAGTCAATTTTTCTACGTGACCTCCAGAACTTTGAATCGCTTCAAGGAGACTTTTTGGAACAGGTGACAGTCGTTGCTGCTGAGGGTTATTTCCTTTCTCCCAGATGAGTATTAGAGAAGTCGTTGGTAAAGGTGAGTTCAAATATTCCAGTAAAGGCGAAAGATCCTCTTTCTTACTGAAGCGTCCCATGTGTCGACCCACCACTACCCTGTTTTGAGTTAAAAAAGGGGCGGTTTGCGCAGAATCAACTAACTTACTTACATTAAAATGCTCTGCGGAGCGGTAATTTTCCTCAGTTAATTCTTCCAAAGCAAGGCTTCTATCTTCGTCACCTAACGCTTTTTCGATGTGGGTGTTCAACGATCTGGAAATCAATACGTCGTCTTCTCCCGAAATAAGTACAACTGGAATCTTATTCATACACGAGTCTGTCTATTTTTCGATTCAAACAAATTCCATTACTCCATCTTCAAGCGAAGTATTACGCGAGAGCATTTTTTTGTCTTTATAAAAATCTTGGGTATTCAGCCAAGGTTCACGATCGCCTTGCTTTGGCATTTCCGACATAGACCTTTTCATGTACCCAGAGGTAAAGCCTTCTATCCAGTCGCGTTGTGGCATGTCAATATCACTTTCTCTCAGTCTTGGAGTGGCTCTTTTTGTTCCACTTTTCCTCATGTGGTTTAAAAGCCGACATGCATAAGAACTATTGATATCTGCTCGTAGCGTCCAAGAAGCATTTATGTAACCAAAAGTTGAAATCAAATTAGGTACGCCTGAATATGCAAGACCTTTATATATCCAAGTCTCTGAAAAGTCGACAAGATCACCATCTATTCTAAATTCTACTTCACCTAGGGTTACAAGATTTAAACCTGTTGCTGTGACGATAATGTCAGCTTTCAATTCTTCGCCCGTTTCTAACAAAATGCCTTCCGAAGTGAATCGGTCAATAGTTTCAGTTCGAACTGAAACTTTTTTCTTACGAATGGATTTAAACAAGTCACCATTAGGAACTAGACAGAGTCTTTCGTCCCAAGGATTGTAAGAAGGTGTGAAATGACGTTCTACATCAAAATCCGAGTCCAAAGCCATCCGAACGCCTGAAAGTATCTTTTCTTTAACTTTTTCAGGATCTTTTCTCGTTAATTTGTAAATGTAGTTCTGACCAAAAATATTTTTCTTTCTGGTCAAATAGTAAGCAATTTTCTCAGGGAGTATTTTTCGTAATAAAGCCGAAAAAGGATCGTGATCAGGTCGTGCTACAACATATGTAGGCGACCTTTGAAGCATCACAACATGTTCAGCGCTTTCTGCCATGGCAGGAACAAGTGTTACCGCTGTGGCCCCAGACCCTATAACGACAACTTTCTTGGCTTCATAATTAATATCTTCTGGCCATTCTTGTGGATGAACTATTTTCCCAGAATAAGCCTCTACCCCTTCGAAATCAGGCGTGTATCCAGATTTGTAACTGTAATAACCAGAACACATCAAAAGAAAGTTGCAGGTGTAAACGAAAGCCTCTCCGGTTTCCTTGTTAGATACTCTCAAAGTCCATCGGTCTTTTTCATTTGACCATTCAGCAGTAGACACTTGATGGTTGAATTTAATTTTTTCTCTGATGCCAAATTCATCTACTGTTTCTTCAAGATATTCGAGAATAGCTGGACCATCAGCAATAGATTTTGCGGCTTTCCATGGTTTGAAACTGAAACCCAAAGTATGCATATCACTATCTGAACGAACTCCCGGGTATCGAAATAAATCCCAAGTACCACCTAGATTTGGCCTCCCCTCAAGCAACACGAAAGATCGGTCTGGGCATTCCTTCTGAAGACGGTAAGCGGATCCAATACCAGAAATACCTGCTCCTACTACTATGACGTCAAAGTCATTTTCTTCTGTCATTTTTTTCTCTCTGCTGTACTACTGTTGCTCATTGTAGATGCGAAATTCATCGCATTATTCCACCACCATCAATTACAACTGATTGCCCATTGACTTTCACTGACCCTTCAGAAGAAAGCCACACTACAGTTTCAGCTATCTCTTCAGGTTTTATAAGTTCACCGTTTGGAGAAATCCTTTCAAGAGTCTTTCTAGCTCGATCTGTTAGTTCACCACTTGCATCTCTAATCATCGGAGTGTCTACCAAGCCAGGAAGTATCACATTGCAACGGATTCCCAACTTTCCATATTCAGCCGCAACAGATTTAGTTAAACCCACTACACCGTGTTTAGCTGCCGTGTAATGAGCTTGACCAGGAGCTGGGACTATTCCAGCTCCAGAAGAAGTATTTACGATCGCACTTTTGGTGTCAGATTTAAGCATGTGTATCAATTCATACTTCATGCAGAGAAAAACCGACGTTAAGTTAGTTTCAATCATCTCCTTCCAGTCCCCTATTTCGAGTTCATGAAACCTGCTACTTGGATGATTAATGCCAGCATTATTAAAAGCAATGTCTAAACGTCCGTGCTCATCAATAACTTCATTCAATGTCCTTTCAACTAAATCTTCTTGACTCACATCTGCACAATGAGTGGAAAAACTCGTCTTCAAGTCACTGACGATTTTAGAAGTCGACAGTATTCCCTGCTCATCTATATCAACAAGCGCTATGTGTGAAACACCCTCTTTTGCAAAAGCTTCAGCTGTTGAACGCCCAATGCCGCTGGCAGCTCCAGTCACTAAAGCAATTTTTCCTTCTAGTACCCCCATTTGTTCCTTTCTTGTCGAACATTCCAGGATCTCTTGCCTCATTTTCCCATTGAAATATGTAAGATGCCGAATTGTTGACAATTAACATCTTTGTCTACCGTCAGATTTAACATTACTGGAGGATTTATGACAGTCACTTCCTGGGATGACTACCCGGTCCATCAATCAGCTCAATTTATTTCTTATCCCGCTACTAGCGACAGAAATTTCTATGACCGTTACTATTTCAATCTGCACTCCTGCTCTGACGAACTGTTCGCTATTTTTGGACTAGGCCAGTACCCCAATCTGGGTGTAACAGATGCATTCATAGATGTCAGACATAAAGATAAACAACATATTGTTAGATCTTCAACAGAACTAGTTGACCGTTCAAAAATACGAGTAGGACCAATTTTCATAGAAATCATTGAACCTCTCCAAAAACTACGTGTCGTGTGCGAAGACACCGAACATACTGTGGCCATGGACGTCACGTGGGAAGCTTCCATGGCAGCTCACGCTGAACCACACCAGTACATAAGAAACAAAGGGAGAGTCGTATTTGACACTCAGCGATTTGCACAAAATGGTAAGTGGACTGGTGAAATTACTGTTGCGGGAGAAACTTACAGTGTCTCACCTGAAAGCTGGTGGGGAGCAAGAGACCGTTCTTGGGGGATTCGACCTGTCGGAGAACCAGAAGGCGATGGAATTCGCCAAGGCACAAATGTTATGAGTGGGATGTGGAACTACTTTCCAATGCAATTCGATGACCACTCAATTCTCTATATGTGTCACGAGCAAGAAGATGGAACTCGACTTCTGGAAGAAGCAATAAGAATTTGGAATGATGGCAGCGACTCAGAGTGGTTGGGGCGACCAGAATGGAATCACGAAATGATCTCTGGAACAAGACTACTTAAAAAGTCGACAATCTCTTTTAATGAAGCACCCGGATCTTCTTTTGAGATCGAATGCGAATCCCTTCTACCTAACTGGGTTTCGATAGGTACCGGTTACGGTATTGATTCCGATTGGAGACATGGCATGCATCAAGGTCAAGACATAGTTCAAGGATTAGTACTCGACGTTGATGAAATAAAACCATTGGCACAGTATGGAATCGTCGATCATGTCGGAAGATTTTCTTATAACGAAAATATCGGCTATGGACTTTACGAACATGGATTTTTTGGCCCATTTGCTCCTATGGGCCTAAAAGATCGAGGGTCGTTAGCCCCTTGATCGAAATTACTGAAATTTATTTCAAACATTAGGTTGAAACGAAAGATATTAATAAATTTTCTCTTAATAATTGCAGAGAAGGGACAAGTAGAAGTACTTTCATTTAATGCAAGAAAATGATCAAACTCCCCACTCTTCTATTCAGGATGAAGAGTCTTTTCGTAGTGCAGTGGTCGACTTTTTAGAAGAAAACTGTAAACAAATCGGTAAATCTGAATCAGGTTTGGATGATGACCCTGAACGCGTTAAAGAGTGTAAAAGTTTCCAAAAAGAACTATTTAAAGCGGGATTAGCTGCTCTGTCATACTCCAAAGAATACGGAGGAGGTGGACTAACAAAAAAACATCAGGAACTTTTTGATGAAATAGCACGTGATTGGCGTCTTCCTAACGGCCCTTTGTACATATCACACGGAATGTGTCTACCCATGCTGGATCAATACGGAACAGATGAACAGAAAAATACTTTCATGAAGGACTGTATCTCTGGAGAGAAAATATGGTGTCAATTGTTTTCCGAGCCTGGTGCCGGATCGGATGTTGCGAGTTTGTCAACACGCGCTAGCAGGGATGGTGATGAGTGGGTTATTTCGGGTCAAAAAGTTTGGACATCGGGAGCACACTATGCAGATTTGGGAATGGTTGTAGCTAGAACCGATCCATCGCTTCCTAAACACAAAGGGCTCTCGATGTTCATAGTCGACTTCACTGACCCAACTGTGGAAGTCAAACCGTTAAAACAGATTTCTGGTGGAAGTGGTTTTAACGAAGTGTTTTTTAATGAGACAAGAATTTCTTCAAATCGATTACTCGGTGATCTTAATCAAGGCTGGAACCTTGCGGTTTCAATGCTCATGTTCGAGCGCGTTTCTATAGGTGCTGGTGGAGGTTCCTTGACAGCGGACCGAACTCCAGCACTTATTGAATTAGCAAAAACCTTAGATAAAAACTCTGACCCGTGCATTAGACAGATGCTCTCTGATCTCTGGATTAGAGAGAAAATTCGCCGCTTTATAGGACAGAGAGTGCGCGACTCTGCAGCGGCTGGACTTGTGCCTGGACCTGAAGGCTCAATCGCAAAACTTAATGGGTCACTACTAGCTCGACTTTTTCGAAATGCTTCTATGGAAATTGTCGGTACCAGCGGACAAGCTTGGAAGATTGGAGATGACGATGCTGAAAAATGGGCTATTGGGTGTTTAGCAGCATCTGGTGTGAGTATCGCAGGTGGAACAGATGAGGTTCAACGCAATATAATCGGAGAAAGAGTTCTTGGCTTACCCAAAGAACCAGACCCCTTCAAGGGTGCTTCCTGGGATTCTGTTCCGCGAAATTAACTTTTCGTTGCATAATTAATAGCTGCTGATTTGAAAGGTCTAAATGTTTATTGATTTAACTGAAGAACAAAAATCGCTTCGCGAAGAGCTTAAGTCTTACTTCAGTAACTTGATGACTCCTGAAGTCAGAGCTGAAGTAAAAAGTGCCGACTTTGCAGAAAATATGCCTTACAAGGATCTGATCAGAAAAATTGGAAAAGATGGTTGGCTTGGCGTCGGATGGCCAATTGAACATGGTGGAAAGGGATTTACACCTATTGAACAATACATATTTTTCAATGAATCCCAGGCTGCATGGTGTCCAATTCCTTTTCTAACAACTAACACTGTGGGTCCAACTATTAGAGAATTCGGCACTAAGGAACAGAAAGATTTTTTCCTTAAAAAGGTTCTAGCAGGGGAAGTTCATTTTTCAATCGGTTATTCCGAACCGGAAGCTGGAACTGATCTTGCTTCTCTAAAAACTCGAGCGATAAGAGACGGGGATGACTGGATAATCAATGGTCAAAAGCTGTACACAAGTCTTGCCTATAATGCAGACTATATTTGGCTCGCTGCTCGAACTGATACTGACGCACCAGGCCATAAAGGAATCACTCTTTTTTTAGTTGACACGAAAGATCCAGGATTCTCGATACAACCTTTTGAAACTTTTGGTGCTGCAGATACTACGGCAACTTTCTACGACAACGTTAGGGTTCCCGACAGTATGCGGATTGGGGAAATTAACGGGGGTTGGAATCTAATTACCAGCCAACTCAACCATGAAAGAGTTTCGCTTTTTGCTGCCGGACGGATGATTCGGCTTGTAAGAGATGCAATTGACTGGGCGAGTGAAAATTTACTACCTGACGGAAGAAGAGTTATCGACCAAGAATGGGTTCAAATAAAACTCGCTGAATGTCGCTCCCTTGTTCGTTATCTTGATCTTCTCAACTGGGAAGTTGCTTATGCAAATACCAATGGGGAAATGGGTCCCGCAGATGCATCGGCGATAAAGGTTCACGGTTCAGAATCTATGCACCGTATTTACACACAACTTACTGAAGTTATTGGCACTACTGGCCACTTGATTGAAGGTGACTCAGGATCAGATCTTGCGTCACAAATAGAAAACGGCTATAGATCCGTTTGGGTTTTAACTTTTGGTGGGGGTACCAACGAAATACAAAGAGACATAATTGGAATGGCCGGACTGGGTCTGCCAAGAGAGAAAAGAAGAAGATGAGGTTTGAATAATGAACTTTGATCTCACGGAAGAGCAAAATGAAATTGCGGAATTAGCTGCACGCATTCTGGATGACCACATAGATATAGAGGTTTTGAGAAAAACAGAAGAGACTCAAGATTGGTTTGATAGAGAACTTTGGGAAAAATTTGTTTCTTCAGGGTTAATAGGAGCGACGATAAAAGAAGACGTTGGGGGTGCTGGTCTGGACATTCTCGCCCTCGTCTGCTTGCTCCGTGCGCAGGGACAACATGTAGCCCCTATCCCTCTATTACCAACTTTGGTTTCGGCTATGACGGTAGACAAATTCGGCACCGACGATAAGAGAGAGTCTTTGCTGCCAGAAATTGTAAACGGTTCAAAACTATTAACTTTCGCATCCCAAGAATTTTTGAATGATCACTTCATGGAACCGGTTACTTCTTACGAAAATGGGCTTATAACAGGTACGAAGATTGTCGTCGAATATGCAAACCATGCCGATTCAGTTCTAGTAACAGCTATAGATGGTGACGAGCCTGTAGTTTGCATAGTGGATCTGAAAGATCCAAATATCACTATGCGTGCAACCGACTCAACACGGGGTGAGCCTCTCTGGGAGTTGTCTTTTGAGAAAACTGCTGCTGATAAAATAGGAGGCAGGGAAAGCGTCTACTGGCTTTTCCAGATTTTGCTAGTTAGCCTTTGCGCCGTCCAGTTAGGGGTGACTGAAACAGCGCTCAAAATGACAGCCTCCTATACGAGTGAAAGGGAACAATTCGGAAGACCGCTTGCTACTTTTCAGGCAGTGACACAGCGTTTGGCGGACCAATTCATAAATGTTGGTGGTATCAGACTCACAACATTTTCTGCCGCATGGCGTCTGAGCGTAGATATTGACGCTCTAGAAGATATTCTGATCGCTAAATGGTGGGCTTCAGAGCGAGCCACAGAAATCGCGCACGCTACGCAACATTGTCATGGTGGAATGGGTGTTTCAAAAGATTACCCTCTCTACCGTTACACCCTTTGGAACAAGCACATCACCACGTCACTAGGAGCAGGGACTCAGACATTGCGTTCTCTAGGCTCCTTTTTAGCTTCAAATTAAAAAGATGCACCACCACGACCTCCTTATCATTGGAGCAGGATCAGGCAACACTATTATTGGACCTGAACACGACCACCTCAATATTGCAATAGCAGAACCAGCCGAATTTGGCGGAACATGCATGAATCGTGGATGCATACCTTCAAAAATGCTTGTTTATGCAGCAGACCTTTCGCTCTACGCTCAAACGGCAAATAAACTGGGTGTTAACTCTTCATTTTCTGGCGTCGAATGGGAAGAAATCCAAACACGAATTTTTGGGAGAATAGACCCAATCGCCGAAGCCGGTCTCAATTATCGTGAAAGTCTTGAAAATGTGACGGTCTATAAAGATAAAGCTTCGTTTATCTCTGAAAACACTCTTTCGATAGGTGAAGAGATAATTTCGGCTAATCAGATAGTCATAGCTGCGGGTGCTCACCCTGACATTCCCCAACTGCCTGGATTACAAGAAACACCCTTTCACACTTCCGATTCCATAATGAGGATTAGCCAACTGCCCGATCGAATTGTAATTATTGGTGGTGGGTTTATCGCAATCGAAATGGCTCATGTCTTTGGAGCGTTTGGTTCTGAAGTCGTAATGATTTTGCGTAGCAACGAATTCTTAAGGGAAGCCGACTCCTCTATCAGGGAACGCATCTCAGAGATATACAAAAATAGATTTACTGTCCATTTTTCTGAGGAAGTCGAACACGTTTCACACGAGGGCAAATTTTTTATTAAATTGAAACGAGAAAGCGATATAGAAGCTGACGAACTTTTGATAGCAACTGGTCGTAACCCCAATACCGTCTTTTTGGAACCTGAAAAAGGTGGTGTTCTTTGTAATGAATCTGGTTACATCATAACCGATGAGCATCTGCGTACTTCCGCTACTGGAGTTTGGGCTTTAGGCGATATAACAAATCCTCTTCAATTAAAACATACTGCTAATGCCGAGGCGAGAGTAATTTCCCATAACTTGCTAAATCCGGAGGATTTAATAAAGATTGACCGTTCTGTAACCCCTAAAGCAGTCTTCGGTAATCCACAAATAGCTAGTGCGGGTTTTAGTGAAGATGAGCTTTTGAGAGATAACGTCCCTCACTTGAAATCTATTAGAGAATATTCCGATACTGCATTCGGTTGGGCAATGGAAGATGAACAGGGCTTTGTGAAACTTTTAATTGACCCCAGTACCCGTCTTCTACTCGGTGCTCACATTATTGGTTATCAGGCGTCCACTCTTATTCAACAATTAGTAACTGCTATGAATTTTTCAATAACTGTTGATGAATTAGCACGCAATCAACTTTATGTTCACCCAGCTCTACCTGAAGTTATAGAACAAGCATTACTAGGTTTTGAAGAAAAATAGAACAGGAAAACTTATGAAAGAACTAAATAGAGAAACTGCACTGATAACCGGTGGTGCTTCCGGAATAGGACTTTCAACAGGAAAACGTTTAGCCGAAGCGGGAATGAACGTAGTTCTAGCTGATGTTGAAGTACCGGTTCTGAATGAAGCTGTGGCTGAACTGGGAGAACTCGGCTATAAAGCAATGGGTATTCATTGTGATGTAAGCGATATGGCTTCTATGGAAGAAATGAAAAATCAGATTGAAAAGGAATTCGGTAACCCTAAAGTGGTCTGCCTTAACGCTGGTGTCGGATTTGGTTCTTCTATCTCAGAAGCAACAATACGTGACTGGGAATGGGTTGTGGGTGTAAACCTATGGGGAGTTGTAAATGGTTTATGCACCTTTCTTCCAGATATAAAAAAAATGGGTGAAGGACATATTGTTATGACCTCCTCTATCGCTGGACATATATCTGTTCCGAACCTTGGCCCTTACAGCGCAACAAAGTTTGCAGTCGTATCTATAGCTGAAACGCTCCGTCAGGAGTTACTAGCAGAAAATTCTAAAGTGGGTGTCAGTTGTCTTTGCCCAGGATTTGTATCGACAAATATTTGGGATTCAGAAAGAAACCGCCCGGAGAATCTACTTAACAACTCTGGTGATGAATCAACTGATGAAGAATTTCTTCAGAGGGAAGCTTTCATGGAGTGGATGAACGCTAATGCTAAGCAACCTTCCGAAGTAGCCGAACTTGTGTACCAGGCTATTTCTAATAATAAGTTTTGGATTTTCACTGATGACCAGCATCTGAATGGAGTTAAAGCAAGACACTCTTCAATAGTGAGCGGTGAGGAATTGCCGTGGCCTGCACCACCTCTAATAGATCTCTAAACTATAAAGATTGGGCTGTCTCACGTGCCCACCTGTAGTCAGATTTTCCGTTGGGTCCACGTTTCAGTTTTTCAACGAAGACCACACTTTTGGGCACTTTGTATCCTGCTAAGCGTTCTTTTACATCGTTTAGTAACTCCGCCTCTTCAAGCGTTTCACCTTTTTTCACCTCTACAACTGCAGTCACTGCTTGACCCCAACGCTCATCAGGAAGACCTACGACATTGCAATCAATGACTAAGGGATTGATTTTCAAAGCTTCTTCGACTTCCTCGGGGAAAACCTTTTCTCCTCCTGTATTAATACACTCTGATCCTCTACCTAGAAGTGTGATAGAACCATCTTTCTCAACTGAGGCCCAATCGCCTGGTATTGACCATCTCCGACCGTTAATAGTGGGAAAGGTCAATTCTGTTTTTTCAGAATCTTTGTAATATCCAACAGGCAAAGGATAGCCGAGCGCGAGTTTTCCAGTCTTATTCGATCCGGGTTCAATTTCCACACCATCTTCTGAAAGAACTCTTGTGTGTTCTCCAAGAAAAAATTTGGCTGTTCCCGTATCCTTCTTCCTTCTCGAAGTCACATGTTTACCCATTCCAGTTCCTTCACTAGAACCTAATGCATCCAAAATAGTGCAACTGTGAAGGTTCAGGAGGCGCTCTTTCAAAGGGGCACTGAACATAACCCCAGATGACATCACTAACCGAAGGGAGGAAATGTCCCTAGCAGTACCGTTTTCCAATGACATCTCGAGTTCATCAATCATGGGTCGAGCAAATGCATCACCGACAATCGTAAGCATCGTTATTCTGCACTTTTCTACCATTTCCCAGAGTTCTTTGGGATCAAACGTTCTCGAAGAAAGCGTGGCTACTAAACCTCCATGTGTATGGGTGCCCAAAGCAGTCAGGCTTGAAGTTCCATGCATTAGTGGTGCAGCACAAAGTTGTCTTATCTCTTTAGCATCGTCCGTAACTATTTTCGCTATTTTGGCGGCTTCTTCAGAACTTTCCGGAACTCTCGCTCCGAGTGAACGAAAAGTTTCTGCCATCCCTCCCATAAGTCCAGCGTGCGACCACATGACCGCTTTCGGACTGCCAGTCGTACCGCCTGTGTAGAGAAACCACAAGTCCTCTCCTGATCTTTCAATACGCTGAAGTGGTTCATTATTTACAGCATCTTCGTAATTGATAATCCAATCCTCGGGGACACCTTCACCGATTCTTATAAAAACCTTCAGTTTCGGACATCTTGAACGAACAGACTCAACTCGCCCAGTCAAACTTGAATCAAATATAACGGCCTCAGCATCGGCATTATTCAAAATGTAAGCCAGCTCTTCGTCAAGATAACGGTAATTAACGTTTGCTGGAATCGCTCTTATTTTGAAAGCGGCAAATTGACCTTCTAAATACTCCGAGCCGTTGTAACAATAAAAAGCTACTTTTGAATCACGTTTCAGACCTTTTTCAGAAAAAGTTTTTGCTAAAGAAGCTGAACGTTTTTCAAATTCTTCCCAAGATTCTGAATTCTCACCCGAATAGATAGCTGTTAGATCCCCTATTTGGTCGCTGATAGCTTCCCATGCAGTAGCAATATTTAGATTTCCATAAGTAGCAGACACGCTTTGAGGTTACCGCACACATTTAATTAGACCTAGCGTGACCCTAAAGCCCTCTATGATCTATGTAATGGGAAACACTTTTGGTTCTTTATTTAAAATATCCACATGGGGCGAAAGTCACGGAGGGGGTGTCGGCGTAGTCATCGACGGTTGTCCTTCTTTACTTTCCTTAAAGGAAGACGATATTCAGCGCGATCTAGACAGGAGACGTCCGGGGCAAAGCAAAATTACGACTCAACGTGCTGAATCAGATACTGCAGAAATACTTTCAGGCGTATTCGAAGGAAAAACGCTTGGAACTCCTATTGCGATTTTGGTCAGAAACGAAGATGCAAAACCTGCCGCATACGATCACTTAAAAGATGCTTATAGACCCTCACATGCCGATTTCACTTACGACGCGAAATACGGCATCCGGAACTGGCAAGGAGGAGGACGTTCAAGCGCACGCGAAACAATAGGAAGAGTGGCTGCTGGAGCTGTAGCCAGAGCGCTTTTAAATGAATCCACAAACATGGAAGTACTTGCATGGGTTTCACAAATTCACGACATAAAAGCAGATGTGCAATCTGAGACTGTCAGTATTGAAGATATTGAGGCTGAAATAACTCGGTGCCCAGACCGAGAAGCATCCGAAACAATGATTTCCGCAATAACTGAAGCTAGGAAAAATGGTGACTCACTCGGCGGCATCGTAACATGTCTTGTAAGGGGCGTCCCTGCGGGTCTTGGGGTCCCTGTTTTTGACCGAATCGAAGCTGATCTCGCTAAAGCTATGCTTTCATTACCTGCTTCAAAAGGTTTTGATATAGGGAGTGGATTCTCTGCTGTAGAAATGACTGGAAGCGAGCATAACGACGCTTTTGAACCTGGTGCTTCCATGCCAGTAACTGCATCTAACTATTCGGGTGGTGTTCAGGGTGGAATTACGAATGGTTCAGAAATTATATTCCGCGTTGCATTCAAACCTACTGCAACGATTTCATCTCCTCAGAAAACAGTTGATAATAGTAACAATCCCATCACTCTAGAAGCGAAAGGAAGACACGATCCGTGTGTCCTTCCACGCGCTGTGCCTATGGTAGAGGCCATGACTCTTCTTGTCATGGCGGATCATTGGCTCAGAAATCAATCTTCACGAATTGCTACTAAATGAGATTTGTACTCACGCTCAATTAAACTACTAAAATGGGAAATGACATGAACAATAACGAAGAAACCGAAGCTTCACAGAGGTTTCAGACGAGCCTGCCTTTGATGCATGAAATGCCTATTTTTAAAAACCTTGAAGATGAAAGACAACATAGAAAAGAGCGACTAGCCGCAGCTTTCCGAATTTTTGGTCGTTATGGCTTCAGTGAAGGAGTGGCCGGACACATAACAGCGAGAGACCCAGAGGAAACAGAGTGTTTTTGGGTTAATCCATTCGGAATGAATTTCAGTCATATATCAGTTTCTGATCTTCTATTAGTTGACCATAATGGCGAGGTAATCGAAGGAGATTATGCTGTGAATCAAGCAGCATTTGCCATTCATTCTGGCATCCATATGGAAAGGCCTGAGATTGTTGCAGCAGCGCACTCTCATTCGCTTTTTGGCAAGGCATTCTCATCGCTTGGAAAAACCCTTGACCCATTAACGCAAGATAGTTGCATATTTTATAACAACCATGTTTTGTTCGATGATTTCACAGGAGTGGTACTTGATCCACTTGAAGGTAAAAGAATCGCTGCAGCTCTAGGCCACTGCAAGGCCGCAATACTCAAAAATCACGGTCTTTTAACATTAGGTGAAACAGTCGATGAAGCACTTTGGCTTTTTGTCACGATGGAAAGAACTTGTCAAGCACAGCTACTCGCAGAAGCTGCTGGAGCTACTCAACTTATAGACGATGAAACGGCAAATTTAACTAATAAACAAATTGGTAATGCTTTTTCGGGTTGGTTCAGTTCCCAACCATTATTTGACAAAATATTGATTGATGAACCTGATTTACTTGACTAGCACCTCAAGCAGCGTCTGACAAAAAAAGTCTTTCAATATCGCTTCTATAAAGAATCCGAATACTCAAATCGGGTCTTTGTGCCTGCAACCTTCTAACTTTTCGATTTTTTCTCGTTACCAGCGACTGTTTAAGCGTTGTAACTTCTAGGTACAAATTGTGTTCAGGTAGGAAAAAATCAGGTGTGAATGCTGATCTTGGTTGACCTTGAGAATCTCGTTCCAAAACAAAAGTTGTGGGCTCATATTCCCATTCAATTCCGTAAAAATCTAACAAACCTGCGATTCGTTCTTCAGATTCGTGCGCAAACGATGATGAAAATTTACGATCAGGGATTTTTTGAGGTTCACTCATAAAAGTGATCTCTCCCAGCTCTTAAAGCCACTATTGACCAACTGCCTTATGCTCAATTTCGTTACTGGATCTTTCATCGCCTGGAAAGAGTTCGACAATTTTTGAATCCAGATCTTCCTTGACGCCCGCCATTGGCAAAATATTCAAGACACCTTGTCCATTGTGGATAAGATCTATTATCTCATCTTCTCCACGTTGCACCATTACAGAAGATCCCTGAATAACTAAATTCACTTGCACTACATCTTCGTCAAGTTTGTCTTCAAGGAACTCGAAAACTTTTCTAATCAAAGCCAGACGTATACCTGAATCTATTAGAGCTTTAACGGCTTTCAACTTAAGTAGGTCTCGGTAGGTGTACCTCCGTTTTGTTCCACTACCGCTCGCATCAGCAAGCGATGGCCTTATGAGATTAGTCCTCGCCCAATAGTCCAATTGTCTGTATGTAATACCAACAATCTTTCTGGCCTCGTCACCGCTATAACCTTGTTCTTTAATCATGCTCTTCCTCTCTCGCGCGAAAAACATGCATATCTTCGTATTCCGCTCAGAGAACTACATCAATGTTATTACATAGGTTAGAACGCAACAAACCCGAGGTCAACAACCGCGCATTAATAAAGTTTATAAAAGTCTTTAACCAGCGAAATCATCAGGGTTAACGTTGTCGAGAAATTCGCGAAATTCTTCGACTTGAACATCACTAATTGGTTCCTCTTCTTCAGGAGGGGCCACATATCCGGCTTCTTCAAGAACTTCCTCTTCCACGAAAACATCAGCCCCCATACGAACTGCCAACGCTATTGCATCAGAGGGTCTTGCAGAAAGCGCTTCGACACCTGCAGGTCCTCTTAGGTAGATATCAGAATAAAAGGTTCTATCCCGTAGTCGAGTTATAACCACTCTTTCAAGAGTCGCGGAAAAAGTCTCCAACACTGTGACGAATAGATCGTGTGTCATGGGCCTTGGGGGCTCCTGGCCGGCAAGAGTTAAACCAATAGCAGTTGCTTCGGGCAAACCTATGAATATCGGCAGGAGCCTCTGTCCTTCTTTTTCGCGAAGAAGTATTACGGGTGTATTAGAAGGTAAAACCTGCTGGACTCCCACCACTACCATTTCATTCATTGTTGCCCCCAAAACTGTTAACTTGCTTCAACTGTTTCCTTACCCCGCGCTATTCTTACTATTTCATCTGTCAATTTAGACTCGCCCTTTTCGAATTCTTCATCAAGAAGTTCTTGGTTAGCCGAGACAACTGAGGGAAGATTTCTAAACATCCCTAGGTGGTCAATCCCATATCCAACAATAAAACCTTCTTGCAGAACAAAGCCAGAATACTCAACCTTGACAGGAAGTACTCTACGATCAGAACGATCGAAAAGTGTGCAGACCCTAACTTCTGCTGGTTCATGAGTCTCCAGATGGCGCCGAAGAAAATCTAATCTAAAACCGGTATCCACCACGTCTTCAACCAACAAGACATTACGACCTGAGACATCGATACCCAGATCTCTTGTAAGTCGAACCCTTCCCGTATTTTCCTGAAAAGAGGTTAAAGCCAAAAAGTCTGTCTCGATTTCATGATTAAGCTTCCTCACTAAATCAGCGAGAAAAGGCAAACATCCTTTTAGCACGCCTACGACTACATCTCCTTCACCCAGGTAGTCGTCTAGCTCAATAGCTAACTCCATAATCCTGGCATCAATTTCTTCTTTATTTTGCAATAACTTCGGAAAATCCATATCACCAAGTTTCTAGTCCATCTAGAGAGAGTTTTAGTAGACACTTGTGAATTTCTCTGCCCAAAATAACGACTTCTTCTAATTCCCGCTTAGCTTCAGTTCTGGATTCCATGTCGCCGCTTTTAGTTTTACCTGACAATAGTTGTTCAATGACACCTGCTTCTCTTTGAGCAGCGACCAGGTACATACGTAAATGCCTAGTTTCCATTCCTAACTCAAAAAGACGCTTTGCCGATTTTATAGTCAATAAAGAATCACCCTCGAAGATTTCTTTACTCCCAACTCTCCGACCTTTCAGTAATCCCAATTCAGTCAACTCTTCAATTTTCTCTTTTGAAACACCCGAAGCTCTTGACAATCCTTCAACATCCAAGCTAATTCCAGTAGCTAAAAGACTCTGAGTGTCTCCTGCTTTTAAGCCTGAGTCACCACTTCCAGTATCAGACTTAAAATCAACACCAGTCCGCTCTAACCTTTCTTTTAGAGCCTTGAGTGGGACGAAATAGTCTCTTTGTTGTCGCAGAATCCACACCAGTTGGTCTAAGTCATCAGTAGAAAACTTTCGGTAACCTGATTCCGTCCTAGCAGGCTTTATTAAACCCTGAGATTCCAAATAACGAATTTTTGAAACAGTAAGTTCGGGGAACTCTCCTATTAAGCTTTCGCAGACTTGACTTATATTGAATAATTCGTGTTTTGACAAGTCAACATTCCATCAGTTCTATGCCATTCCATGGAAGAAAACAAGTTTGAAACGTCCGATTTGTAGCACATCACCATCTGTCAATTCTTCAGAACGAACGCTTTTCCCGTTCAAATAAGTTCCATTTAACGATCCGGTATCCGACACAGTGTAAATACTCTCGCTTCTTTCAAGAATCGCGTGTTGTCTTGAAACTGTCACGTCATCAAGAAAAATATCTGCGTCTTTTTCTCGGCCTATCGAAATCAACTCAGAATCCAGTGCGTAACGAGAACCTGATCGTGGCCCAGACTCAATAACAAGTATCCCTGTGTCCGTTTCGAACATTTCTCGATCTAGACGATGGGGAATTTCCGGATCCATTTCAATTGCATCAGTCACCTCGTCATCATTAAAAATACCGAAACCTCCATCCTTTAGTCATCCCTCTAAAAATAAACGGTACGAATCAGCATTCAAAAGCCCACTTACCGGACCCGAATCATCTCTGAGCATTAAACAAATCCAACCTTCTCCATATGGGTCATCATTTATTTTCATAGGGTGCAATTCTAAATCGTCATTAACTTCAAAAACTTTTCCGGACAAAGGGGCGGATATTTCTGAAACTGACTTACTCGATTCCACTTCGCCCAAAATTCCACCTATTTCTATTAGCTGATCGATCTCCGGGAGGTCAACAAAAACAACTTCTCCTAGAGCATCTTGCGCATAATCGGTCACCCCCACCCGAATGAAACCATCTTCTTCTATTCGAACCCACTGGTGATCCTCAGAATACATAAGGTCTTCTGGGATGTTCATAAATTTGAAACTAGCGGCAAAAGCATCATTTTTATAATGCGAACAGAAAAATTAACAGAATGATCTACTTATTTTCACGAATTTCCTTGAGAGCCTCAGATGCAAGAGGTATGTACATAAAAGCGGCAAACCAAGAAATGAGCAACCCTGGAACTCCAGTAACATAGGCAAATACAGCAAAAAACTCACTTATAGAAATTGATGATTCACCTGCTAAAAAAGAGGGCACCGCAAACAACATCGCAAAAGTTCCTGTTTTACCCCACCACAAAACATCAATTCTTCTGGCACCAATAAGAGCCAATGAAACTGTGGCTCCACCAACAAGCAACTCTCTTACAAGGGCGAGTAAAGCGAACCAAAGTGGAATTGACCCATCAATTATCAATGAAGGTATAGAAACTATGAGCAATAATCTGTCAGCGGTGGGATCAAGAATTTTTCCTAGTTCTGAAGTTTGATTGAATCTTCTAGCTATCCAGCCATCTACCCAGTCCGTGGCTCCGAGTACCGCTAAAAGAATCGCTGCCGCTGACCTATTTTCAGCCCCTAAAAGAATCCACACAAAAAGAGGAATGCAAAGAAGACGCAACACACTTATAAAATTGGGAACAGTGAAAATTCTGTTGTCCATAATTTTAATCTATCTATCTTCTAATAGAGAATCTCAACGTGCTGCGTTTGACCAAAGTGGTAATACTTGAAAAGCTAGTCTGCATGTCAACTATTTTCACCCAAATACTCTCAAGGGAAGTCGATGGATACATACTTTGGGAAGACTCGAAGTGTTTCGCTTTCCTCGACATAAGACCAATAAATCGCGGTCACACTTTAGTCGTACCAATAGAGGAAATCGACTTATGGACCGACCTGCCCGAAGAGACAATTTCTCATTGTATGAAAGTTGCTAAAATAATTGGTGAAGCACAAATGAAGGCATTCAAGCCAAAACGTATTGGTTTAATGATTGCTGGATTCGAAGTGCCACATGTGCATTTACACGTAATCCCAATAAACGATATGAGTCACCTTGATTTCGCAAATGCTAATTCAGATATCTCAAATGAAGAATTACTATCGGATTTCAATCGTCTGAAAGGCTGTCTTACCTGAGACGGTTAACAGATATACGAAAATCAACCTGTTCCGGGTTTACGAATCCACGTTTGAATTCCTTTTGATTCATAACGTCTGTCAAACTCAAGTTCTTTCATTTTCTCTTCAAAGTTAACCAACTCGGAATTCGACCAATCGGCAATATTTTCATCAAAAATTACTGCGTCGAAACGCCTCAACTGCTCACGATTCGGAATAAAAGGAATGTCGACCTCTAAAACGAAAGCATTTTTACGTTCCGCGATTTCTGGATATAAATTAGCTGGCACGGCAACACTCGCATCTTGTCCCAGCCAAAAAACAGACGTAACTCTGGCAATATCAGTCTGATCTCTTCTACCCCATTCCCATGGCTTTTCGAATGGAGAGGAAGCTGAATCCCGAATGAAAAAAACGGTCGCTGTTAGCAACAGGACAGTTAAAATTTTCTTACCAACGATAATTCTACTAACACCCGATGACCCCATTTTCATAAGTGCATAAATAGCAGAAATGAAAACAAAGGCAAGTACAGCCACATCCTGCTGTGGATTACCTAATACGCCCACTGGAACATCAGCTATCAAATAAAAGACAAGCAAAGGAACTGCCGGCAACACATATCTCAAATGAATAAGTGGTAAAAACAAAAGTGGGGCAATGATAAGGATTACTTGCTCGAAGTTTCTCCGGAGTAATAAATCCTTAAGTAAACCCAAAGGATCAGACAACATCCCGAAAATCACGTCTAAAACACTTCCTCCAAAATGTTGAAAAGCAATAATATGCGGGTAGCTACCTGAGCCAATTGAGGGTTGAACCCAGAAGGCCATGATCAGAAACCACGCTAAACCGCACAAAGAAACTATTCTGCCAGCAAGTTTTTTGTTTTCTAATAAAAAAATTACCCCAAGAGCTACTACTGCCAGGCCTAAGTCCGCCCGTGAAGTCAAAACAAGAAGAATCAAGCCTGAACTGACCCACCACTTTTCGTAGTGTCCAGATAGATAAGCAGCCAACAGAGCAGGAATAGCTAATGCTTCGGGATGAAAACCTGCAAGATTTAAATTATGTATAGAAGGATGCAGAGAATACGCGAAAGTAAGAACTGCTGCGCCACCAGTTCTTAAATTCGCGGGACCCCTTGCAATCCGCCATATAGGCACAACAGCAATTCCCAATGAGAGAGACTGCACCACCAACAAGAACTCTCCTGTTGGAAACAACCGTGCGACTAAAGATATTGGCCAAAATAGCCATGCCGCTTGAAGTGCGAAGATATTTAACCCCAGCTGGGTTATCTCGGGCGACTCCCCTATCTCCATAAGGTGAGAAGCCTGAATATAGTAACCAATTTGTTCCCCAACACTCAGATCTTTGAATCGCGATAAGGAAAGAAGAACCAGTGACAAACTCAGTAAAAAGGCCCCAAACCATGGAATTATACGATCAGCTATTGGAGAGTCAAAATGTGCCTGCCACCGTAAAAGCGTTATATCTGCTTTTCTACGGAGATTAACCATAGTAGTTGCGACTTGTTCACTAGTACGCTCTAAACCCTTAACGCCGAATACACCATCCTGATCAAAAAGGAATTTTTTCCTATTCAATTATGCACGACCCTGCTACTGAACTTTCAGAACTAATGCCTAAATCTATTTCAAGTTCGTCTCCTGGGGCACCGCCAAATTTCGGTATAACTACATTTTCAACACCTTCTGGGACTTCAATTGTTCCTCGGACTGAAAGTACTTCCCATCCATCCAATTCTGCTGTAGGACTTTCGACAGCAAATCTAACCTTCTCGGCCCAGCCGACACCGCCTTCAGGAAATTCTTGTGGATTATTTCTTTGTGGTATAGCTATTGGAAGAATAAGTACTGAACTACCAAGACACGTCGGGACAGTTTTAGTACCTTGAATACCTGAAGAACAATCAACACTTGACCCAGCATGATAAAGGACATCCAACGGCCTCAGGTTGTTTGTTGTGACAGACACCATTACGCATGACTCGGAAACCCAGCCATCAGGACCGACTAAAGCAATTTGACCTTCCCCATATTGAAAAACAGTCGCACTCAATACACCAGGAAGAATTGGGAGAGTATCATCAGGCACATCCACTTCTATCCGATCCATCAATTGCCCTTTACCCTGTTTAACAGCTACAACTCGTTCGGCGGTAGCAACTAAAGCAGGTTCGGTTACGGGATTGGACAGAGCGAGATAATTATTATTAGATTCAATGCTCTCCGTGCCCGACACTTCGGAGAAGCGCAGACCGAATCCAACTTCCTCTTCAGAGCCTCCTGTAAGAGATTTAAGTGCAAAGAAACCGACAAGAAGTAAACCAATACCTATTCCTGCCGTTATCAGGCGCCTTAGCACGGCACTCTGAAGTTCTGATGCTACTGCCGCTTCACTACGCCTTTCGGCCCTAGATCTTGGTCCGAAGGCTTCTGATCGACTGCCCCCGCTCAATAAAGAAGCCCAACTCTTTACGGTTTCTTCTGGAAAGCGAAGAGCCAAGCGAGCGAATTCCTCTTCCTCATCTGGTCCGAAAAGCAGCAACAGGTCATTTTCTTTAGCAAACTCAACCGGATCTGCCGCTTCAACCGTGTCTCGCTCCCCCGCTAAACGCGTTAAGAACTTTTTTATTTCTTCATCTGCTTCCTCCGAAGACCATCTATCTCCTGGCAAAACCTGATATGCAGATACCGGTGAATTGGAGGACTTTCTAATACGAAAAAAAGTTTGTCGTCTTACACGGGTTTCATCAGAGGCTTCTATTTCCTGGTCTGACTCTTTCACCAATTCGTTAACGTCTTGGCTTGAACTTTCTTCGTCTACTTGATTTTCTTTATCCGTATCGCCCATTACTGCCCTTTGGTGCTTCTCCAAGAGGCTACGCAATAGACGCTCCTCAAGTGAGTCACTTGAAAGTTTTTATTTACAATTCTTAACTTGACACTTCAACCGCAATACTAGGCATTAGTCTCATCCGACGGTCAACATTTTAAGCATTCAGGAGATTCATTAATGAAAAAGAGAAGCATGCAATTTTTTCTTCTGATTTCTCTGCTTGCATCTGCCTGTTCAAGCACTAATGATCAAACAAGTAGCATGCCTGCCTCTGACCGGACAACAGAGACAACAATGAGTCCTGCCGCTACAAACATAATTAGTGAAAATAGCGAAACTGCATCTTCTGTTCAGATGGAAAATACTGAAGCGAAAATTAGTACACTTCCTGAAAATATTGAATACTTTAAAGGCTTTTCTTCAAATTTCTCTGAGGGGAACTCTCAAATTACCCGAACCCATCCATTCCAAACTCTGGATTCATTTTGCACCAACTACCCTCCTATTAAAGAGGAAGTATCCCCTACAACTGTAGAAGTAAAAAAAGGTGACTCTCTTGCAAAAATAGCTTCTAAATATGACCTCACACTTAACGAAATACTAGAAATCAATGACATATCAAATCCAAATTTAATTTTCGTAGGGCAAGAAATTCGCGTTGGAGAACAGCTTCAAGTAGGACTTGGTCCTCAATCTACTGGTAGAGGAATAACTGAAAATTCAGTTTCAATAGTCACCATAAACTCTTCAAATAATGAACTGAAAACTTTGGGTTTCGAAGATTTCAGCGTTAATCAATCTGAAATATTTTCCTCTTTCATAAAAATTCTAAACGAAGACTGTGGGGGTTTTCACGGTAGAAAAATTGACCATCAAGAAGTAACCACCTTTCCATTGAAAGCCTTCGACATTGATGTTTCGACTTTGGGGAATATCGCCTGTCTAAACGCAACCAAAGAAATTCCCTCTGTGATAGTGATTGATACTTCTCAGTTTTCTGGACCTCTAGAGCACTGCATTGTCAACGAACAAAAAACAGCTTTGATAACGACAAAAGTCTCACCTCGACAACATTCAACTAGCTCAGACAACAGACTCCTGAGTGACTCTTTCAGTACCGAACAAGCTCTTTCTTTAATGCTCGAATTTGCAGAAAATGAAGGACTGCTAACCAATCGGTCCATAGCTGTAATAGCAGACGATTCATTAGACAACTACGAATCTATAATTACAGGACTCGTGGAACCACTTCGTGCACTCAACTATGAGCCTGAATTCCATTTCCTCAACTGCGAAGGTGGAATCTTTTGCAAAGCAGGAATAGAAAGAACCATTGATGCACTTATAGATAATCCGCCTGATGTTCTCTTCCCAACACTTAATCCTTTTTCATTGCCTGAGTTCTTAAGTCAGATGCGTCAAAGTGGTATACCGAAGCCACAAATAATTCAGTCTGCTTTTAATCAGCAAGATGATGAACAGTCAACTGATCACATTTTTAACTATGGAGGAAGTGGCGTTGCCGATTACTACGACGGGACTATTATTTTTTCTCACCCCTACGTAGAGAATCAAAGAATCAAAGAGAAGCAACTTTCACCTTTTGAAGAGATGTGTGTAGATGAGTATTCGCGTGTTTCGAATCTGGATCAACACATAAATGACGAGCGGAGGACTGAAACGGTTTTGGAAATTTGCTCAATCACTCGCTATGTCGCACGGGCTCTCTACGACGCAGGGGTTAATCCAAGTCGACGTAGAATACATGAAAGTTTATCTAGTCTTGGATATGTAGACAGTCCTGGTCTCTCTTTTGGTTCGTTTGCTTTAGATAAACCAACAAGACCTTCATCTATCCAAAAAATGGAATATCAGTTTCCTTGTAGTATTAATACAGGAACTGAGAGTCAAAATTTTACAAGCTGCATTCTTCCTATTTCGCCACCAAAAAATATTTCTATGAATTAGATCAAAGGCTGATTTCGTAATAAAGATTTGTTGGGTCTTCTACTTTATGCTGAAGAAAGGAAGTAAATCCGGCTTCTTTTGTCATCGCTAGTAGTAACTCTGGGTTTAAACCCAGAGTTCCTAACCCAAGAGTGTCTGTATCTGACATTGCTGAAGATAAGCATGTAGTTATAGACGTCGCGTACATTAATGCGAGTACTGGATTTCTCAAATTATCGACCCAATTAGAAGAAGATTTGATTTCTTTAACCAAAAGGGTTCCATCGGTTTTTAAAGCACCGTGAATTGCTTTAAGTGCTATGTCTGGTCTTGGCATATCGTGAAGACAGTCCAGCGTCATCACAAAATCAGCATCGGCTGAGCTAGGAATGCTTTCTGCGCCAAGATCAAAAAGCTCTATATTTTCCTGTGAGGAAAACCTTTCTCGTGCTACTGAAATAGCCCTGCTTGATGGGTCATACCCAATGAAAGTCGACGCAGGGAATGTCTTCGCTAAAAGCTCTATAGCTAGTCCTGTTCCGCAACCCACATCAATGACCTTTGCTCCTGTTCTCATTTTTTCTTCTACACCGTTCAGCAAGGGTATGACTTGTGAAACTAGCAATGCTTTAGACATTGGGCCACACATAGCTTCAACTGCATGTTCCGAACCATCACCTTGACCGTCATAGTTCAGACCGATACCAGTTTTAAAAGCTTCTGCTATTCCGTCTATGACTTCAATTGGTTTCAAATTTGCAAAAACTGCAGCCGCATAGGTGGGTTTATCCGATTGAGATAAAACTGCAGCAGCTTCTGGTTCTAACACAAAATTACTTCCATCAGAAGTTTTAATCAGACCTGCTGCCGCATTACAACGAAGCCATTCTAAGACCCACCTTTCATGACATTCTGTTGATTTAGCCAAGTTTTCAGCTGTGGTATTGCCAACTCCATCCATCGCTCGATAGAGACCCAAACGATGGCCGAGATGAATCACCAAAGAGACCATCTCACCTTGTTTAAATAGCCAAGTGTCTAGCGAATATTTCGATAATTTTTCTAAATCGAGATCTTCATTCATTTAGTCATCCCCTTCTTCTCCTACAGCAATCCAAATTTTGCCATTTTTTTCATAACAAGGCATAACTTCGATATCACCTTTAGGGTCTCGCCTACCTTTTAGGTTCTCCTTGCAACCTTTGCCTGTTGTTGAAAAACGCCAAAAGTGGGTGGTGCAAATAATTTCTTCTCCTACTACTACACCTTCATAAGCAAGATGTGTCCACTGGTGTGGACACCGCGCTTCCATGGCGCACAGCTCACCCTTTTCCGTCTTCCATACAACCAGATCCCTCCCATCTATCGAGGTTTCAGTTACCTGACCAGACTGAGGCGGTTCTACGTCAGTTATTTGGAAGCTAGCTTCTGCTGTCAAAGATCAGACGTCCAAATACCTGGTTACGGCAAAAGCCGATCCAATCATTCCGATCGCTGCTCCAATAACAAGTATCCAAATACTCGTGTTCCATACGAATCCATCAGGAACTGCAAAACCTCTAAAGAGAGGAACCGCTTCTGATTTCTGAAAGTAAGCGAGAACCTTATTGTCAACCACAAACAAGGCTGGAACTGCTAGTCCCGCACCCATCAACCCATGAATGGTTCCTTCCAGCATAAATGGTATGCGTATGAACCAATTTGTTGCACCAACAAGTTTCATGACTTCAATTTCAGTTTTACGACCTGAAATCGCAGTGAAGACAGTGTTTAAAATAAGTACAGCTGAAACTGCTACAAGAACTATTGCTGCCAATAAAAGAGCCTGGCTTACTCTTGTTGAAAAATCTTCTATTTGTCGAATCGCCTCTGTTGCAGTTGCAACCTCTTTAACCCCAGGTTGTTCTGAGAATTGTCTGGCTAATTCCATGACATTGTCTGCATCTGGATCACTTGGAACAATCCGATAAGAAGGAGGCATTATTTCAGGAGTTACACTCTCAACTAATTCAGGCTTATCAACAAAAAGTTCGCGAAACTCTTCGTAAGCCGCAAATTTGTCTACATAAACATATTCTTTAATTGCCGGACTTGTGTCAAGAACTTTTCTTATTCCCTCATTTTGATTTTCCAATGCATCAGCATTCATAAAGACAATAAACTCAACTCCTTCTTGGAATTGCGCTGTTGCTTGATCTGCACCCTCTCTAATGAGCAAAGAAGAACCGACCAACGCCAAAGAAATAGCTACGGTCAAAATAGCTGCAAGAGTTAAGCTGAGGTTTCGCCAAAGACTTACAAAAGTCTCGCGAATGAAATACCAAAATCTAAAAATCATCTCAGCAGCCTTTTACGATCATATGACATGTCTTCATTCGTAAACTCCACGTGATTCGTCACGAACGAGTATCCCTCTATCCAACTCAATTACTCGACGTCTCATTGTGTCAACGATGCCGCGGTCGTGAGTAGCCATTACGACTGTGGTCCCACTACGATTTATTCTGTCTAAGAGCCTCATGATACCTACGGAGGTCGCAGGATCTAGATTTCCAGTCGGTTCATCCGCTAACAGTATTAGGGGCCTATTTACAAAGGCTCTAGCAATCGAAACCCTTTGCTGTTCACCACCTGAAAGTTCTTCTGGAAGACGATCCGCTTTTCTCGAAAGACCAACAAGTTCTAAAATTGCTGGAACCTGGCGTTTAATGATGGGTCTAGGCCTTCCTATAACCTCTAAAGCGAAAGCCACGTTTTCGGTTACAGTCTTTTTTGGTAAAAGCTTGTAATCCTGAAATACATAACCGATATTGCGGCGTAAGTAAGGAACCTTCCAGGAACTAAGAGAGC
Organism: marine actinobacterium MedAcidi-G1; assembly: GCA_000817085.1. Taxonomy (GTDB): domain Bacteria; phylum Actinomycetota; class Acidimicrobiia; order Acidimicrobiales; family MedAcidi-G1; genus MedAcidi-G1. The sequence goes on from JUEM01000011.1 coordinate 34,049, forward strand.
TAACGTCTTTTCCGGCAACCAATATTTTCCCTGCATCTGGGACTTCTTCTCTGTTTATTAGCCGTATAAAAGTTGATTTACCTGAGCCTGAAGGGCCTACCAGAAATACAAACTCACCTCTCTGTATTTCAGCAGATGCTTCCCTGAGAGCTACTACCTCACCTTTATAAGTCTTCGTGACAGTTTCAAATCGAATCATTTTGGCCTCCTGTCACCTCCTTATTATAAAAAGTCTGAAGATAGCTATTCATTTCAGTCGAAAAACATCTCATAAAAATAATTTTCTGCACTGCGGAGAAGGTACCAGAAAGGTGACAACAATACATTTCATTGAGGCCTCTTCTTTCGATTTACTTAGCTCTATTCCAACGGAGATAAGCCTCTATAAAGTCATCTAGTCCACCATCTAGCACTCTAGCTACATCACCAATCTCAAAATCTGTCCTCAAGTCTTTTACCATTTGATAGGGCTGTAAAACATACGAACGTATTTGACTTCCGAAATCAACATTCGACTGTTTGCCACTTATTTCAGCAATTTGCTCATCGCGACGCTGTCTCTCAAGGTCAAGCAACTTTGCTGCTAGCATTTGCATCGCTCTGTCTCGATTTTGATGTTGACTTCTCTCATTTTGACAAGAGGTTACTATTCCTGTAGGCGTATGGGTTATCCGCACCGCAGAATCAGTTACATTAACATGCTGACCCCCTGCTCCTGAAGATCGATAAGTGTCAATACGTAACTCTGTTTCATCGATGTCTATCTGGTCGGTTACTTTTTCAAAAAAAGGAACGACTTGAAAAGAAGCAAAAGCAGTATGCCTCTTAGATTCTTTATTAAATGGTGAAATACGCACCAATCTATGAACGCCTCTTTCACTTTGAAGGAACCCAAAGGAGTGACGTCCTCTGACAATAAACTCAGCTGAACTGATTCCCGCTTCAGTGCCCGGTGAAACTGAATCTAGTTCTATTTTTAGGCCTTTATTCTCGGCCCATCTTGTGTACATGCGTAGTAACATTTCAGCCCAATCCTGAGCATCTGTGCCTCCGGCTCCTGCTTGGATCTGACAGACGGCATCTTCCGCGTCATATTCTCCGGAAAGAAGACTTTCAACTTCTAAAGAATCAAAATTGACCAGTGTTTCAGAAATTAATCTTTCAATCTCATCATCCAAACTTTGATCTTTTTCCTCTGCTGCCATTTCAATTAATGTCTCTGCATCTTCTATTCGAGTCTTTAAAGTGGAATAACGCTCTAAATCTTCTACCACTCTTGACAAATCAGTTTGAACTTGACGACCTTTATCCTGATCATTCCAAAGCTCAGGGTTGGCCGATTCTTTCTCTAGAGAAAGTTTTTGATCTTTCAGTTCATCGATTTTAAGATATTTTTCTGCATCACTAAGACGTTGACGAAGAAGCAAAATTTCTTCTGGAAAATCATTCATCTATAATCATTTCTCCTAAAAGCAGTGGCGGACAATTCGAATAATGAACCCGTTTTCAACGACCATGACAGTGTTTGAATTTACGCCCGGATCCACAATGACAAGGAGAATTTCTAGGAGTTGACTCCTTCTCATCTCTTACTTTCTGTTCCTTGACGACCTGTCTACTTTCCTTAACTTCGGGTGGGGCTCCCGCTGCCATAGCAACAGCTGCTGCTCCTCCTACGGGCCCTTCCGGACCACTTGTTGTTACCTCTGTAGGAGTTCGGTCTTCATTATCTGAAGATGACAACTGAACTCGCATGATGTAACGAACTAAATCTCTTTGTAGGAGTTCTGTTAATTGTTGAAAAAGTTCGAAACCCTCTCTTTGCCATTCAGTGGTTGGATCTTTTTGTGCCATTGCTCTCAGATGTATACCATCACGTAGGTGGTCCATCTCATAAAGATGCTCTTTCCACCTTTGGTCAATTATTCTCAGCATCACTTGTCGCTCGACTTCACGCAAAGTTTCTAGACCCAAATCTTTTTCTCTAGATTCAAAAGCTTTGTGAGCACTTTCTGTTAAGAATTGTTCGAGTTCAGAAATATTTTGGATGGATTCAAAATCACCTAAAGCAATACTGTTAGGCCAATACCCGTTTACTTCATTTAATAGTCCCGCTAAATCCCATTCTTCAGGTAACTCATCAGGGCAAAATGTTTCTAGTGTGTCGTCAATAACTCCATCGATTGCCTCTAGTACAGAATCTCTGAGATCAGCGCCATTCAGTATTTCATTTCGTCTTCTATAAATAACTTTTCTCTGCTCATTCATAACTTCGTCGTACTTCAAAACGTTTTTTCTAGCTTCTGCGTTTTTCTGTTCGACTGTGGTTTGAGCTCGTTCTATAGCTTTTGAGACCATTTTTGATTCAATCGGTACATCTTCGGGAAGAGTTTTGTCCATCACATTTTTCAGAGCACCAGATGCGAAAAGTCTCATTAATTCATCTTCAAGTGATAAATAAAATCGACTCTCTCCCACATCTCCTTGTCGACCACTACGTCCTCTTAGCTGGTTGTCGATTCGTCGACTTTCATGACGCTCTGTACCTAAAACATACAGTCCCCCACTTTCCAGAACTTTCTCTCCTAGGGTTGACGGATTCCCCCCAAGCATTATGTCAACACCCCTTCCAGCCATATTCGTGGCAACTGTGACGGCACCTGGGCGCCCAGCTTGTGAAACTACATCTGCCTCCCGAAAGTGTTGCTTTGCATTTAGAACTTCGTGATTGATGCCTCTTTTTTCTAGCTCACGTGAGATTTTTTCTGATTTTTCAACAGAAATAGTTCCTACAAGTACAGGTTGACCTTTTGATTGTCTTTCAACTATGTCACCGACTAGTGCTTGAAACTTGCCGGCTTCAGTTTTGTACACAAGATCAGGTCTGTCATCTCTAACCATTGGCTTATGGGTAGGAATAGTCACCACCTGTAGACCGTAGATACCCGATAACTCAGCGGCTTCAGTTGAAGCTGTTCCTGTCATACCGGAGAGTTTCTTATACATCCGGAAATAATTTTGCAAAGTAATTGTGGCAAGAGTCTGGTTTTCTTCTTTTACAGAAACTCTTTCTTTTGCTTCGACAGCTTGATGTATTCCATCTGACCATCTTCTACCCTCAAGCACACGTCCCGTAAATTCATCAACAATTCTGACTTCACCATCGGCAACAATGTAATCACGGTCTTTTTGGTAAAGTTCTTTTGCCTTGATTGCAGCATGCAATTGATGGACCAGATTAGACGAAACCTGATCGTAAAGATTTTCAACTCCTAAAGCTTTTTCAACTGCTCTTACACCTTCTTCGGTAGGAGCGATAATACGTTTTTCTTCATCCACGTCATAATGCATGTCACGTTTTAAATTTCTAACTACTGAAGAAAATTTTTGATAAAGCTCCAAGGCGTCACTTGCTTTACCACTGATAATCAGAGGTGTTCTAGCCTCGTCTATCAAAATTGAATCCACTTCATCAACAATGCAAAAAGCATGACCACGTTGACTGAGTTCGTCTTTACTTAAAGCCATATTGTCACGCAGGTAGTCAAATCCGAGTTCATTATTGGTGCCATAAGTAATGTCGGACAAATAAGCTTGTCTTTTTTCAATCCGATCGGATACAGAAGGTACTACCAATCCCACAGACAAGCCGAGCCATTTGTGAAGCTGCCCCATCCATTCACTATCTCTAGTAGCCAAGTAGTCGTTAACCGTACAGAGATGGACACCATTACCCGTTAAGCCATTTAGATATGCTGCAAGAGTTGATACAAGAGTTTTACCTTCACCAGTTCTCATTTCCGCCACCCACCCAAGATGGAGAGCTATGCCCCCCATCATCTGAACGTCGTAATGTCGCTGCCCTATAACTCGACGCGCAGCTTCTCGAACAACGGCAAATGCTTCAACTAGTAAATCATTAAGATCTTCGCCTCTTTCTAATCTCTGTTTAAAATCAGCTGTTTTAGATTTGAGAACGTGGTCCGAAAGTTTTTCTATTTCAGGCTCGAGAGCATTTATGTCAGGAACCAGAGAGTCGATAGCTTTAAGTTTTTTACCCTCACCACTTCGAAGAACCCGTGACAAAACACTCATGATGATTAAGACTATCTGCTGGTATCAGGGGTCTCAGCCTGAAATCGCATCTCGAAGTAAATTTAGCTCAGCAAGACGTTGAGGTGCATCCTCTACGGTCGCACCTATTATCGCTGCCAATGCCTGTAAATCATCGCGTCTAATAGTTAATACTCGACCGTTAAAATCTTGTCTTTTAACTTGGATAATTTTTAGATAACGGTCTATTACCGCAGATTCTGGAGCTTTAGACTCGCCTAGCTTCACTAAGTCAATAACTATGCTTCGTTCAGTTGTATCAATGTCTACCTGAGAATGAGTATTCACATTCAATTCGTTAAGTGCATCCTCACTGGGTAGAAGTTGATCAACAGGAACATTGTAAAACTTTGCAAGTCGCTGAAGGCGGGGTACAGAGATAGCTCTTTCTGCCCTTTCATATGCACCGAGAACAGAAGCTTTAAATTCTGCCTCAGACCTTGCTTCAACTTCTTGCAATGAAAGACGCTTCTGTTTCCGTATAGAACGGATTCGTTCGCCCACAAGGCTTCTATATGCCTTATCTTGATCTTCTGAATCCTGCTCCATTAACTATCCTGTCTTGTGATAAGAATAATTTAATTACTCTCCGTGGTCATACTATTACTAATAGTATGACTAATTTATATCTTTTTTATTCAACAACACCATGAGTGGTTATATAAATTTAATTAAATCTTTTTTGCACGTTAAAAAGGCATCCACTTATTGAAAATCATCCAAGACTCATAGTAATTAAGCTTGTAATATTGCTTTAGGAATAGGAGCACTATGAGCAAATCAACGATTGCACCCTTATTTTTTGGGGCAATATTCTCAATAGCAGGAGCAATAATCGCTGGAGGACTGGTAGAAGAATGGTGGGCTTTCGCAATACTCGTCCCGACAGGCTCAATTGCCGGATGGAAAATTGGAGAATGGATCTAGCTTAGCGAGGGTCAACTAAAATTTTTAGCTCTCCTGAGGGACTACTTGACAAATCTGCAAAAGCCTTACCTATATCTTCCAGAGGAACAGTTCCGGTATGAATAGCATTCAGATTAATTTTACTGTCAGCTACATACGACATAGACATTTCAAACTCTTCATGAGTGTAACCAAGTGATGCAGACACATTTATTTCTTTCCGGAGCCACTCTCCTGGTTTAGTGAGGGCATCTGAAGCCGCAAAACCTATCAAGGAAACCGTTCCGCCTCTTCGCGTCAAGTCAACTGCGCTCTGAAGCGCAGGCCCCACCCCAGCACATTCATACACAACGTCAGCCCCAAGGCCTGCAGTAACTTCATTTATAAGCTCCTGAGCAGCATCACCCGCTTCCACTGTGTAGTCAGCTCCGAGGCTCGAGGCAACCTCTCTTCTAGTTGGATCAGGCTCCACTGAAATTAAAATTCCTGCCCCAGCGACTCGAGCCCACTGAAGAGTTGTTAATCCAATTGGACCCGCACCTTGAACCACTACGATGTCGCCAAGTTTAGGTGAAGTCGACCGAACGGCATGAAAGCAGATCGTAGTGGGTTCTATTTGAGCGGCTTGAGTGTCACTAAGTCTTGGATTGGCAATGACTGTTCTCCAATGGTTAACAGCTATTCTGGGAGCGAATCCACCATGAGGAGTGTCAAAACGACCCGCCGCTACTGTGGCTTCGAGAACTGTATTACATTTATCCATTTGCCCAGCCTGACAAGAAACACACAAACCGCAAGAAGGTGGCACAGCAACGACGACACGGTCACCCTCTTTAATCCTTTCGACCTTATTGCCTACTTTGCTGACGATACCGGTCCACTCATGTCCGCAAATCGACGGCCTCATAGGTCCTGTACTATTGAAACCATGTATGTCAGTTCCACAAATACCGCAGAGAATTATGTCGACAACAACCTGATCTAATTCTGGATCAGGATCATCAAACTCAAGAAAACTGATCGTTTCTTTTTCGGTTATTAATGCTGCTTTCATAAGTGGGCCGAGCGGGGATCGAACCCGCGACCGGACGATTATGAGTCGTCTGCTCTAACCACTGAGCTACCGGCCCAATGCAGTATTACAAAACAATTGCCAACTGCCTTAGTTCTGAGCTAGCAAGTACGATTATTTTTATGAGTAATAGTAAAATACGGGAGTTTTAGTGAATTCTGGACGCCTCATAGAGGTAAAAGACTTTGAAACAATGACAGTTTCAAGGGTGGAAACACCCGATGTTGATCTCAGTGTCGTTATCCCTACCTTTAATGAGTCTCACGGGATCTCGCAAATTATACGTTCTCTTCATTCATCTCTAAAAGAACTTCACATCAACTTCGAAATTATTCTTGTTGATGATGACAGCCCTGACGATACTTGGAAAATTGCAGCAGAACTTATAAAAGAAATTCCTGAATTGACTGTGATACGCAGAGTGGGAGTCAAGGGGCTCGCTACGGCGGTCATATGTGGGTGGCATTATTCAAATGGTCAACTTCTAGGAGTTATGGATGGTGATGGGCAACACCCAACAGAAGTCATAAAGGACCTATTCGAAGTTTTCAACGAGAATGGTCAAGAGGTTGCCGTTGCTAGTCGATACTTGCCTCATGGAGGAATAAAAAAATGGTCACTCTCCCGTCGACTCCTTTCGAGAGGAGCCCAAACTCTTGGTCAATTACTCCTACCTGGAGCAATAGGAACAATTAACGACCCCATGAGTGGATATTTTATTGTTAAACGGTCAATAGTTATTAAAACTGAACTTGACCCTGTCGGTTACAAAATACTTTTAGAAATCCTCGCTCGATCCCAAGCAAGCAAAATACAGGAAATTCCGTACGTATTTCTTGAACGCACCTCCGGAAAATCAAAAGTAGCAGTTAGCCACTACGTTTCCTATCTGCGACATTTGTTGAGGTTACGCATACAGCCTTTAAGAAGTCGCGCTCTCGTCAGGTACCTTTTAGTTACCGCAGGAGCTTTGATAGTAGACGCAACAATTTTCTTTTGGCTGTTTGAAATAAACAATTGGAACCTAACTAGATCTGCCGCTCTAGCGGGTGAAGGAGGGATACTATTTACAATTCTCCTTCATGACCTTTGGACTTTTGCCGGACGGCCAGTAAGAACTTTGACAGATCGAATTAGAAGACTTGTAGGGGTTCACCTGGCTTTAGGAGCCTTGATGTTTTTGCGATTACTGGCCATTAACGCTTTTGTTAATTGGTTCAGCCTCACCCCTCTACTAGCTTTCTTTATCACTCTTACTATCGTTATGCCGGGTGGACATCTACTTGGCTCACGTTTCAGTTGGAGGAATATTCGTGTTTAGACTCAGTCTCAGTGATGATGAAAAAAACTAACATACTAAAATTCGACTTCATAGACGCTCTATCGCTTCCTGTCTTTGCTCTAACTATGATCGCCGAGGCTAGAACACTTCAAAACCGACCACATCTACGCGAGATGGGCGACATGGACAATGCTTCAGAGGAAGAGCTTTCTGGAGCAAACCCGAACCCAGATCCATTAGTTCCAGTTGGATACGAAGCAAATGATACAAAAGCAAGTCTTAAGATGCTCGCAGGAAATATAGTAATTAACACCATTTTCTCTTTGCTTTTAGGAAAGACTTACAAATTTCTTTACTCCCATAAAATTTTTAATATTAAAAATCGCAAACTTTCATTTTTGTTTGCGATGGTCGGATGGGATTTCTTCTACTACTGGAGCCATCGCCTACAGCATGAGAAAAGAATATTTTGGGTTAATCATGTAACTCACCATTCAAGCGAGCATTACAATCTTTCTACTGCACTTAGACAACCATGGTCTGGATTTCTAGTTTCTTGGGTTCACATGCCCCTACCTTTTCTAGGTATCCCTGTTGAACAAGTTATGAAAGCCGGACAACTAAATTTGCTCTACCAATACTGGATCCACACAGAAGCTATCGGGAGGCTATCAAAGCCAGTTGAAAACATATTTAATACTCCCTCTCATCATCGAGTCCACCATGGAGCAAATCCTCAATACATAGATAAAAACTACGCAGGAATTCTCATAAGCTGGGACAAAATTTTTGGAACTTTCGAACCCGAGGTAAGGAAAATTAAATACGGACTAACAAAAAATATAAAGACTTTCAAACCCTTAAAAATTGCTTATCAAGAACTCATCGACTTATTTTCAGACATCCGTAAATCTGAAAACTGGAGAAAAAAAGTTTCGTGCCTCTTCGATCACCCAAAATGACCCACTCGTAATCTTGTTGTTAATTAACGTAAATTTTCGGTGAGATAAAACTCTTATGTTTGAATAAAAGGATCATGATCTTTGAATTTTTCTTTTTCTGTTAGCTTTTCTTTTTCATGGAATTCAAAAATTCGAGCTATCAATTCCCCTACCTGGCCTCTACCTTTTAATTCGTCACTCATGCAGGAAAACTCTATCTATACAAACCGCGCCTTCACTCTAAATAGTTGGCTCCGGGGGTGGGACTCGAACCCACGACCAGCGGATTAACAGTCCGATGCTCTGCCAACTGAGCTACCCCGGAAGGAGAATGAAATGTTACCAGTCACTTAACCATACCGGTCTCTATTCAAAGACTAAATGGTAAATCTTTAGAGAATCTCTATTAATTCAACTTTTTGATTTTTCTATAAGCCACGAACGTAACCCCATTCCTTCTTCAATCTCGTGAATTCCTTCTTCATTTAACTCCATGACACTTCGCCTAAGATAGGAAATAGCCTCTTGATACTCTGAAAGTTCACCGGATTGCCGAGCCAATGACTCAAATTCAACCGCTTTTCTCTCTGCAGCCAATGAGAGAAGTCTCGAAAATACACCAAGTGGTTTGTCATCTTCGGATTCCTGCACTGACAAACGACCAACCAAGTCAGACGCTTCTGCTTCAAGTGAGCGGTTAGCTTCATGCAAGTCAGTTGAGTTTATTAGAGCTACATAAATGCTCTCTGCCAGCGGGTCTGAAAATAAAACAGGGTGCAGCCAATCCATGACCTCCCCAGACTTATGAATAAGCATTCGTAACGCCTGGTATTCAGTAGTCAACCTTTCATATGTCCCAACAACAGGTTCTCTAGTCATAACTCTTTTTTCTGCTTTAGAGTTTTCGTTCGAAGCTCTACGTCTTATCTCATCTGCACCTATTAGACATCTGTCAGCTATCTGAACTATGTACTGATCACGAATCAGTTCATCTGGATGCTGAGCAACCACTTTCATTGCTTCGATAGCTGCCCTTGCTCTACCCTCCTTGCTTTCAAAATCTCCTTTTTCCAAAACTCTGTCAACACGAAACTGCATATGAGGCTTAGCACTTTCTACTATCCGCACAAATTCATCAGAATCAGAAAATGCTAAATCTCCAGGGTCTTGCCCATCGGGTAAATCGGCAACTTTAAAAAGAACATCAAATTCAGATTCCCATTCATAAACTTTCTCTGCTGCGGACTGACCTGCACTGTCAGCATCAAAAGCCAAGATCACTTTTTTTGCGAATCGTGACATTTTCCTTACATGCTCTTTAGTTAATGCCGTCCCACACGTTGCAACACCTCTTAAAACTCCCGCTTCATGACACCCAATGACATCTGTATAACCTTCACAAACAACTAACTCGTCAGTCCTCGCAGCTTCTTCTTTAGCCCAATTAAGGCCATACAACGTCTGGCTCTTTGAGTATATTTCAGCTCCATCAGACGTATTTTTATATTTGGGACCTTCTTCTTCTGGAAGTTTCCTACCACCAAATGCGATTGGATCTCCTTGTTCTGAAAAGATTGGAAATAGTATTCGATTTCTAAAAAAATCGTACTGACCACCATTTTTATTTATTCCACCTAACCCGGACGCCACTAAATCTTTATTTGAAACTGAAAGATGTTTGCACAGTGAATCCCACGAATCAGGGGCCCAACCAATTGAAAACTTTTCAGCAATATCACCACCAAAACCTCTTTGTTTGAGGTATTCACGAGCTGGTCTCGCATCAGGATTACTCATATCAATTAATTTTTCGTGATAGAACTGAACAGCTTCCGCCACAAGTTCGACTAACTCTTTTCTGCGATTACGCGATTTACCTTCCTGCTTATCGGTATATCTAATTGGTATTCCATTTTGTGCTGCAAGCATTTCAACAGCAGCAACAAAATCAAGACTGTCGATTTCACGTAAAAACTCAATCGAATCTCCGTTTGCCTGACAACCAAAACAGTAGTAGCGACCATTTTCTTGGTTGACAGTGAAAGAGGGAGTTTTTTCATTATGAAAAGGACAAAGACCTTTCCACGATCGACCTACTTTTTTCAACTGTGTGTGTTGAGTGATTAACTTTATTATGTCAGATTCTTCGCGGACCCTACGAATATCATCATCCACAATTCCCATAGTCGAAACTTAGCAGCGTGTGGGAGTAAGTTGCTATAGGAACATTTTCAGTTGAAGGAAGAAAGAACTGCTTGTGCCGCTGCTAATCGCGCTACAGGAACTCGAAAAGGTGAACAGGAAACATAGTTAACCCCTACTCCAAAGAAAAATTTGATCGATTCAGGATCTCCACCATGTTCGCCACACACTCCTATTTCAAGCTCCGGGTTACTTTTTCTACCCTTCTCAATTGCATGTCTAATAACGTGTCCGACACCTTGAGAGTCAAGTGTTTCAAAAGGATTAACAGAAAGAATTCCTTCATTTACATACTTACTTATTACTCTACTTTCAATATCGTCTCGACTGAATCCAAAAACCAATTGGGTTAGATCATTCGTTCCGAAAGAGAAAAAATCTGCAGCACTTGCAATTTCTTCTGCTGTTATCCCAGCACGTGGAGTTTCAATCATGGTTCCTATACTTGGCCTTAACCCATCTTCCACAGAAGCAATCTCTTCCTCAATCCAGGATCTGACTAAATTGAGTTCCTTGACTTCTGAAACAAGTGGAATCATGATGTCAGCGTTAGGTTTTTTACCTGCTTCTTTTACATCCACCAATGCCCCTATAAGTGCCCGAGTCTGCATCCTGTACAGCTGCTCTCGGATTATCGCCAGTCTCACTCCTCGAGTTCCCAACATGGGATTATGCTCTAACAATTCATCCGGTGTGTCGCTTCCAAGAAATTCATGGAGGGGTGCATCTAATAGTCTTATCGTTACCGGGTTGGGCGCAATGGCAGCAATGACTTCAGCTAAATCTGAACGCTGCGCAATCATCAATTCATTCAGACTTTCTTTTTCCTCTTCGCTTTCATCATCTGCAAGGATAAAACGTTGTATTAGGGGCAAGCGATCACCCATAAACATATGCTCTGTACGACAAAGTCCTATGCCTTCCGCTCCAAACGAAAGTGCCCTATCAGCATCTTCTCCGGTGTCTGCATTCGCTCTAATCTTTATAAAACCGGAGCGAATCTCATCTGCCCAGTCCAATATTATTTCAAGTTCAGAGATCCCTTTACCCGATTCTCGTAGTTCCATTTCCCCAGAGAACACTTCTCCGGTATTTCCATCTATAGATATACAAGATCCTTCTTCTAATACACTCTCCCCGATTTTCATGCTTCCATCTGAAATTTCCAGCCCGGAAAGTCCCACCACTGCTGGTATCCCCCATCCCCTCGCAACTACTGCAGCATGACTTGCCATTCCACCGCGGATAGTAACTATTCCTTCTGCCATTTTCATTCCTACTTCATCGGCGGGACTAGTTTCATTACATACAAGGACTACTTTTTCACCTTTGTCGATCGCATCAAGAACAGAATCACTTGAGAAACATATAATTCCAACTGCTGCACCAGGGCTAGCAGCTATTCCGGTTCCAAGAAGTTTTAACTCTTTTGAAGATTCCCTTGATGCGCCATCGTGCAATAGTGACTCGACTAGTGAGGTTGGCACTAATGCGACGGCATCTTTCTTAGCTTCTTCGGTATTTTCAGACTTTGCATTTCTCACTAAGTCTACGAGCCAGTTAAGAGTGTGTATGTTTTCCATAATCTGATTACGGAACTAAACGAGATGATAAGTATTCAATGAGCTCTAGGACGGGAACACGGTCTTGATGCATAGAGTCGCGCTCTCTGACTGTTACAGCTTTGTCTTCCAGAGTTTCGAAATCAATTGTGACACAATAAGGAGTTCCAATTTCATCTTGACGCCTATAGCGTCGGCCGATCGCTTGCGTCTGATCGTAATCACACATCCAGTGCGGTTGAACAAGATTAAGCACTTCTTTTGAAGGTTCGATGAGTTCATCTTTTTTAGAAAGAGGTAAAACAGCCACCTTATATGGGGAAAGGCGATGATCTAACTTCAAGACATTACGCACTTCACCATTTACTTCCTCTTCCTCATAGGCATCCATTAAAAATGCCATTGCAGTTCTAGTGGCACCAGCTGCAGGTTCTATCACATGTGGCACATACCTTTCACCAGAACCAGAATCGTTATATTCGAGCCTATTTCCTGACGCTTTAGCATGCTGATTCAAGTCATAATCAGTTCGATTTGCAATTCCTTCTAGCTCATCCCAACCCCAAGGAAAAGAAAACTCTATATCCGAGGTTGCTCTAGAGTAATGACTTAGCTCATCCTTGTCATGGACTCTTAATCTTAAAGAGTCTTCTTTCATACCTAAATTCAGGTACCAATCCATTCTCTCCTTGCACCAGTACTCAAACCATTTATCTGAATCTGACGGTGGAACAAAGTACTCCATTTCCATCTGTTCGAATTCCCTAGTCCGAAAAACAAAGTTTCCTGGCGTTATTTCATTCCGAAATGACTTTCCTATTTGAGCAATTCCAAAAGGTGGTTTTTTCCTGCTTGTATTTAACACGTTTGTAAAATTAGTAAACATACCCTGAGCGGTCTCAGGTCTTAAATAGACCTCTGCTGCGGAATCAATTACAGGCCCAGCATTCGTCTTGAACATCAGATTGAATTGTCTTGCTTCTGTAAAAGAGGAATTCGCGCCACAACTTGGACATTTATTCTGATCTTCTAGTTTGTCTTGACGAAAGCGGGACCCACATTCACGACAATCAACCAAAGGGTCAGTGAAATTTGTTAGGTGGCCTGATGCCTCCCATATAGCAGGTGGGGAAAGAATTGCTGCATCTAAACCAACTACATCTTGACGAAACTGAACCATGGATCGCCACCATTGCTCTTTTACATTTCGAAGCAGTAATACTCCTACGGGCCCATAGTCATAAGTGGATCTAAAACCACCATAAATTTCTGCAGACTGGAATACAAAACCTCTCCGTTTTGAAAGGTTTACGACTTTGTCGAAAAGTTCCTCTTTATTAACATCCATGACCGAAGCGTACTAGGCAACAGAGACTCATCTCGAAATACTTACTAAGTATCCATAACTCTTCGTGATCTTATTTTTCTCTCTAAGTGAAACTCCACAGCTTCGGAAGCAATCCGATCTATTTCTGAAACAGTTTTCGCATCCTCTACCTCAAGAGCCTTATTTAATCCACCACCCAGAATCGCTCGCATTACAGCAATAGAAGAATCTGAAATGCTTCTTCCTCTTTGACATTTGTTGCAAAAAACTCCCCCTTCGCTAATAGATATTGCTGTGAGATTGTCTCTATCCGAACACTTGATACAAAACCCCAACTCGGGTGCTAGCCCCTCATGGTCAAGTAGCTTTAAAAAAAATGCTGGGACTAACAACGGAGAGTTTTTCTTATCTAATGTTCTCAATGCCCCCAGAAGCATCTTGTAACGATTCGGATCTGGTGATTCATCGGGAGCTACATGATCTATAACCTCCAGCATTGAAGAAGCCTCACTGAACAGATCGGGGTTCAATCTAATGTTTTGAAACCGATCTATGGTCTCTGCTTGTGTAACTATCCCCAAATCCCCTTTGCCCCTAAATAGCTGCAGTGCAACGTGGCTAGTGGGCTCCAAACGTCCGCCAAATTTACTTCGCGTTTTCCTAACACCCTTGGCAACAGCTCTGACCTTTCCGTTTTCTTGCGTAATAATCACGATGATTCGATCTGATTCGCCCAGTTTCCATGTTCGGAGAACTATTCCTTGATCACGATAAAGAGACATCCTCAACTTCCGCCAAGACCACCGAAACGTCGATCTCTCTCTTGAAATTCTTTTATTGAATAGAAAAGATCCTTACGAGAAAAATCTGGCCACAAAGTATCACTAAACACAAGCTCGCTGTAGGCCAATTCCCAAAGCAGGAAATTAGAAACTCTGGACTCTCCGGAAGTTCTTATAACCAAGTCTGGATCAGGCATTTCTGGGTTATAAAGATTTCTCTCTATAGTTTTCTCTGTAACTTTTTTAACTCCTGAATCAACTACCTTTTGAACAGCATCAACGATTTCCGCTCTTCCTCCATAATTAAACGCAACGGTGAAAGTCAAACCTGTGTTATTTTTGGTCAGTTTTTCTGCCTTTTCCATTCTTTTAAGAATTCTTTTTGGAACTCTCCCATCACGACGACCAAGAAAACAAATCCTTACGTTTCTTTCATTTAGTTCCTCTTGACGCTGGATTATTACCTGTTCGTTGAAATCAAGCAAAAACTGAACTTCTTTAGCAGGTCTTTTCCAGTTCTCGGTCGAGAATGCGAATACCGTAAACCATTTGACTCCAATTTGAATAGCCCCCTCAACGACATCAAAAAGGGCTTTTTCTCCTGCTGTATGGCCATCCGTTCTTTTCAAACCCCTTTTTTCTGCCCAACGACCGTTGCCGTCCATCACACAAGCTATGTGCTTAGGTATGAATTCGGGGTCTAGGTATTCAGGTATCACAACTTTGAAGCTATCTGCCTAGTGGTCATCCAGAAAATCGGGACGTACATTAGCATTTCAATATCCAAAACGATCAAGTGAACGAGGATGCTTTTGCCAATTTTTTTCCACTTTTACTACTAACTCAATGAACGCTCCGTCTGCTAGTTGTTTCCTTACTTCAGTTCCAACTTTTTTTAATACTTCGCCTTTATGTCCGATTACTATTCCTTTTTGTGAATTTCTCTCAACTAAAATTTCACATCGAATATGAGGCCAATCCCACTCTGTCACTCGCGTCGCTATCGAATGCGGTAATTCTTCACGGACTTCTAAAAGAAGTTGTTCCCTAACTAGTTCTGCAACCCAAAAGGACTCAGAAAAGTCAGTTTCCATATCTTCAGGGAAATAGCGAGGGCCAGGAATTAGTTTTGTCTTTACATATTCCAATAGTTTCGATACCCCTTCTCCTGTAGAAGCGGAAATTGGAAAATACTCGGTGAAAGAAAATTCTGAGGCTTCATTCAGTTGTGTCAATATTCTGCCGCTCTTGACTTTGTCTATTTTGTTGAGAACAAGAACAGTTTTTTCAGGAGGTAATGATTTAGCAATAAATTTATCCCCTTTTCCAATTATCGAATCTGCCTCAACTAGAAAAAGAACTAAGTCAATTTCTTTTAACGTGAAACGCGCCGTGTCATTCAATCTCGCACCAAGAAGCGTTCTTGGTTTATGGATACCAGGGGTGTCACAAAATACAATCTGAAATTTAGGACCGGTAAGAACTCCCCTTATCTCCGTACGAGTTGTTTGTGGTTTGTCGGAGACGATCGTTATTTTCTTTTCGAAAAAAGTATTTAATAAAGTTGATTTCCCGACATTGGGTCTGCCTACTAGGCTCACGAAACCTGAAACATGACCGTCTGGAACTTCTATCGGTGAGTAGTTTTTCGAAACGTCATTCATATTTGCTAACTAGGTACGGTAACCCTAACTTGGGTGATTCTTCTACCAACTACTTTTTCAACTACAAAACGGTGTTCTGCTATATCTACGCTTTCTCCCGCTTCTGGAGCATGCCCCAGCGCATCAAAGATAAGACCGCCCAAAGTATCCCAATCACCCTCAGGCAAGACTCCTCCTAATAGTTCATTTAATTCGTCAACTGGCATTCTTCCATGGACACGCAAACCTCCCCCAATTAATGGTTCGGCGAGGGCCTCTTCACTGTCAAACTCATCTACAATCTCTCCCACTACCTCTTCCAATAAATCCTCTAAGGTAACCAGTCCCGCCGTCCCCCCATATTCATCAATAACAATCGCCAAGTGGTAGTGATTTGACTGCATTTCGCGTAGCAGCAACCCAGCCTTTTTTGTTTCTGGGATGAACTGTGGTGAACGCGCCAGAGTTTTTACCAACGTTTCACCATCCCCGTCTAGTTGAGCTTCCATCATGTCTTTTGCAAAAACTACACCTACTATTTCATCTAAATTTTCGCTGCTCACAGGTACACGCGAGAAACCATTCAAAACAGCAACTTCTGTAGCGGCAGAAACAGTAAAACTGTCAGGCACACTGACAATGTCAGGTCTCGGTGTCATTACCTCTCGCACTAAAGTGTCGCCGAAAGCCAATACCGACTCGATTAGTTCATGTTCATCGTTTTCTATTGATTTAGACTCAAGAGCTTTTTTGGCAGTTTCTAAGAGTTCGTCTTCAGAAACGATTCTGTTTTCCTTTGATTTGAAAAACTTTCTCATGACCTTGTTAAACCTCATGAACTCTTAGATGCTCCGAATAGCGCTCAATAAGAGCTCTTTCCATTTTCTTCATTTCAATTTCCTCTGATTCTTCATAATGGTCGTATCCCAATAAGTGAAGTATCCCATGTGTTAAAAGAAGGGCAATTTCGTCTCTAAAATTCAAATCTTTCTCTTTTGCCTGACCTGCTGCAACTTCGGGACATATGCAAACATCACCCATTAGATAAATAGTGTCATCCATTTCGCCATCTGAATCATCTATTGGAAAAGCCAACACGTCAGTAGGCCCTGACTTAGATAGATGCTCTTTGTTGAGAAGAGAGATTTCGTCTACATCCAAAAGAATCACGCTCATTTCAAGCGGTCGTTTATTAGGAGCAATTTCTTCAACAATTTTTTTAGCAAATTCTCCTAAAGACTTAAGACTTATTCCATCATTATTCTCTAGTCGCTTATCTATTACATCTATATGAATTGCATCGAGCTCATCTGGTATTTTTTCCAGCAACTTACTCACTATCGCTATTTTTTTTGAACTGTTTACCAGCGTTTTCATAGGCTTGAACTATGTCTTGAACTATTTTGTGTCTCACAACATCCCTTGCACCAAGTTTTACAAAACCTAAACCATCTATTCCAGAAAGTATATTTTCTAAGCCTTCAATTCCGCTCCGCCCCCCAGGAACATCTATTTGGCTTGGATCACCAGTGACTATAACTCGTGATCCAAAACCAATTCTTGTTAGAAACATTTTCATTTGTTCTGGTGTCGTATTTTGGGCCTCATCAAGAATGATAAAACTGTTGTTAAGAGTTCTTCCCCTCATAAAAGCAAGCGGTGCAATTTCTATTTGACCCCTCTCAAGTAATCTTTCTGCCTTTTCAGGATCAAGCATGTCAAAGAGCGCATCATAGAGAGGTCTAAAATAAGGATCAACTTTCGCCATTAAGTCGCCTGGGAGAAATCCAACTCTCTCACCTGCTTCAACTAATGGTCGGGTCAGCATGATGCGATCAACTTCGCCTTTTTGCATGGCGGCAACGGCTAGAGCTACAGCTAACCAGCTTTTACCAGTTCCCGCTGGACCTATGGCAAATGTGATGATGTTTTTATTTGCAATATCCAAATAATTTTTTTGCCCCGAGGATTTAGCTCTAACCGGTTTGCCCCTTGCTGTTATAAGTAGTTCTGTAGTTAATATTTCAGATGGATTCTCATCTTCTCTCACCATTTCAATCGTCTTTTTGAGAACGTTCATATCAAGAGATAATCCTCTTTCAAGCATTCTGGTCATTTCACGAAATACCCGCTCAACTAAGATCGCTCCATCACCATCAATGGCGATCTGGTTACCGCGTACATGAATCTTTGTCTCAGGAAAGGATCTCTCTATTACCTGTAAAAGCTCGTCACTCTGCCCTAAAAGTTCTGGCATAAGCTCATTCCCTGGAAGGTCGAATCTAACTTTTGTGTCCTGCATTTGAGAGGTTCAGACTATCCGAAAGAAAACTTTCATCATCACTGGGTCTTCAATATTAAAGATTCGGTGAAAATTTATTTCTTTTTTCTTTTCTTTTTCGACTTTCGTGAAATTTTCTTTAGTCTTGCAAGTCCTTTTTTAGACTGTTGTTTCTCAAACTCTGCTCGAACTCTTGGACCCGCCTCATTTATGACATCTTCAGCCGCATCTAGTAATGCTGAGATGCTTTGATCTTCCCCGAGACTCGAGGGCTCTTCTGGTGTTTCTGGAGTGATCAGACTTCCATAACTCCAATTAACGTCGACTCTTCTTTTTTCAAATGAAGAGCACTCTTCTGGACATCTCCAGGGTGCTTCAGGGGCTTTGTCTAGATTGCATTTTCTAACTGTTTCACCGTTGGGATAACTTCTGCTTTCAAACTGTTTACAGTCTTCTCTCATTGGCATATAACTATTATGCCATTTAAGTGGTGCCAGTAATTTATTTAACCTACAGATCCTTCCATCTGTAGTTCAATCAAACGACTCCATTCAACTGCATATTCCATTGGAAGAGTCTTGGTTACTGGTTCAATAAACCCGTTTACAACCAGTGAAGTGGCTTGATCTTCTGACAAGCCTCTGCTCATCAAATAGAAGAGTTGTTCATCGGCTACTTTTGAAACAGTTGCTTCATGACCAATAACCGCATCTGAAGTTCCAACCTCCATGTACGGATAAGTGTCTGAAATGCTTTCATCATCGAGAATTAAAGCGTCACATTGAACGTGGCTTTTGCATCCATAAGCATCATCTTCAACTCTTACCAAACCTCTGTAACTAGTTCGTCCTCCATCTTTGGAGATTGATTTAGAGATGATTTTCGAAGATGTTTCCGGTGCTGCATGAGTCATTTTAGCTCCAGCATCTTGATGCTGCCCTGAGCCTGCGTAAGCGACTGATAAAACTTCACCTGACGCTTTTGGACCTGTCATCACAACTGCGGGATATTTCATCGTTAGCTGGGAACCTATGTTTCCATCTATCCATTCCATTCGACCCTCTTCTTCAACTACCGCTCTTTTAGTAACAAGGTTGTAAACATTGTTGGACCAGTTTTGAATTGTCGTATATGTAACTCTTGCAGATGGTTTAACGACTATTTCAACCACAGCAGAATGCAAGGAATCCGTAGTGTAAACAGGAGCTGAGCAACCCTCTATGTAATGAACTTCAGAACCTTCATCTGCAATTATTAGAGTTCTTTCAAACTGTCCCATATTTTCTGCATTAATTCTAAAATATGCTTGAAGAGGCATTTCAACTTTCACACCAGGTGGAACATAGATAAAAGACCCTCCACTCCAAACTGCAGAATTTAGGGCAGAAAACTTATTGTCGTTTGGCGGTATTATTTTTCCAAAATATTGTTTTAGAATTTCTGGATTATCACGAAGCGCAGTGTCCATATCCGAAAAAATTACGCCTTGTTCTTCTAAGTCTTCACGATTTTTGTGATAAACGACTTCTGATTCATACTGCGCAGTTACACCCGCTAGATATTTTCTCTCTGCTTCAGGTATTCCTAATTTTTCATACGTATCTTTTATAGATTCCGGTACGTCATCCCAATCATCTGAAAGTTCTTCGGTCGGCTTTATGTAGTAATAAATGTCATCGAAGTCAATGCCATCTAAGTCGCCACCCCATGCCGGCATTGGCCTTTTCAAAAATCTTTCATGTGATTTGAGACGGAAATCATTCATCCATTTGGGCTCATTTTTCATTCCGGAAATCTCATTTATCATGTCGGAATCAAGGCCTTTTTTTGGCTTGTATATGTAGTCTTCTTCGTCGCTCCATCCGAGCTGGTAGTTGCTCAGATCTACACCTATTTCACTTGAAGTCACTTTTTTACTCCTGCTGGGATAGGAACAATTTCTCCTATATGAATAGTAACAATTATCTGAGGGTAATGCTAAAAAAGATAAGTGAAATAAGTCCTACTTACTTGAACGTCTCTGCCTGTCAAGCCATCCAAGAAGGACCGCTATAGCTCTTGGATCGTGTCTTAAATGGTGTCCTGCTCCTTCTATCAATCTCATATCTGTGTTCCCATGAGCATCTGAAAGCGCTCTAGCCTCCAAAGAAGAGACCACATCATCTTCGGTTCCGTGAACTATTAGAACATTCTTATCGTGGAGTTTAGTAATAGAAGACTCGGCAGAAATTTGTTTTAACTCTTCTGCCCATGAATCGAAATCTTTTGGGAAATTAGGATCAGTAATCACGCCAGCTCTGCGTGCATGTATAAGCAGACGCTTTGGAGAGGCCGCCCACTCAGACCAGTCTGCTTGCGCTGCAAGTGCTCCTACGCCTTTCACTCTTTCTTCTAGAGCTGCTGCACAAATAGAGATTGCCCCGCCACTGCCAAAACCGACTAACCATATTTGTCCTACTTTTGGGTGATTATCGAGTTCTAAAATAGCTTGACGAACATCTGTTAACCAGCCTGCAAGGCTAAAACACCCTTCAGATTTCCCTGTACCTCTCAGCAGCGGAGCCATGGATATAAATCCCATTTCGGAGGAAATCCTATTTGCTAGTTCTGGTAGGGTCCCAGCAGAATTTGCACCACCTCCGGGACCTTCCGGGAAACCATGAATCAGTAGAACGCATGGTAGGAGTTCTTCGTCAGATTCTGGGATTTCTAGATGGGCAATTAATTCCAAACCTTCAGATTGGAAATGATGCACATTACTCATCTATAAAAGACTTTCTGCTAGCAATTGCCACTGTCTTATTGGTAACCCATTTTGGAATTTATGTTGTTCTGTTTGATCTACCACTAACTGAACACATACGTGGTTCGCTCCAGCTTTGAAATGCTCAATAATTTTTTTTGAAATTGTTTCTAAATCACCCCAGGGTCTTATGGCATCTAGTAGACGGTCACTCCCTCCTCCATCAAGGTCCTCTTCAGCGAAACCTATCCGTAGCAAGTTATTTCTATAATTTGGCAGGCCAAGATAGATAGCTAGATCTTTTCGTGCCAGTTCTCTAGCTTTTGAAGAATCAGTTTCTAAAATAACCGCAACCATAGGGGCCAGAAAAGCTTCTTCCCCCATAGTTTCGCGCGCCATTGAAGTATGATCTGCTGTCACATTGTAGGGATGTGCACCCCATGTTAATTTTGCTGCAAGTTTTAGTGCTTTTGGCCCTAAGGCACCAATACAAATAGGTGCTTCTTTTTTTGGTTGATAAGCCCAAAAAGGCGCTTTTTTTAGATTCTCTATGTAGTTACTTAAATTTTCTAAAGGTTTTTCCCAACTATGACCTCGTATCGCTTCGACAAAAGGCCCGTGACTTACTCCGACCCCAAGTAAAAATCTGTCAGCAAAGGCTTCAGAAAGAGTTCGTGTGGCACTCGCCATAGCTAAAGCATCACGGGAATAGATGCTGGCAATTCCTGTAGCCAAAACAATTTTTTGAGTGGCAGAGAGTAAAAGACTTGAATGAACGAACGGATCTCTTCCTGCGGTTTCAGGAATCCAAATTGCCCCGAAACCCATTTCCTCAATTTCGCTCGCTGCTTCACGAGCCCTTTCGGAAGGAACAGCATCTAATTGATGTGTCCATATTCCAATTTTTCCTGGATCTAGAGTGACAGCATCCATTCAACTAGTCGATTCTTCGAAGGTTTTTTGTGTAATTAGGACCTCTAGCTGTGTAGGAAACAGCATTTAACATATTCGCGCCTTCTTCTACTATCCCTTCTCTAACTTGGGCGGGTACCCCCAAAGCCATCGATAAAGGTGGGATTTCCTGTCCATTTCTAACAACAGCGTTAGCACCAACAATAGAACCTCTACCAACAACAGCATTGTGTAATACCACCGCACCAACTCCGACCAAAGCTTCATCTTCGATTCTGCATCCTTCTAGATGGCAAAGATGCCCTAATGTGACGTCATCTCCGACTGTTGTTGTGACTTGAGGTATGCAATGTATAACTGCATTGTCCTGAATCGAACTTCTGGCACCGATTACAATCTTTCCGTCATCACCGCGTATTACTGCGTGCGGCCAAACACTTGATTCAGGTCCAATTGTTACATTTCCAATTATCACTGCCTCCGGATGCACATATGCATCTGAATCTATTTGAGGTTCGAATTTCCCTAGAGCATAAATAGGCATTTAATTTCCTCGATACTGTCCGTAAGCGCCGCCTAGAAATAGTAGCGGTGATCCTGTTTCCATAATTTCTGCACCCAAAACTTCCCCTAGAACGAACCAATGATCGCCCGCCTCTAAAACATCAAAGACCGAACAATCGATACTCGCCAAGCTACCGTCTATAGAAGGTAATCCTTCTGGCGACTCATGCCAGGGGACTACTTCCCAAGGATCGTTTTCTCTACGAAAAAATTCGTTTGCAACATTTTCCTGTTGATCAGAAAGTACGTTTACACAAAATTTATTTTCGTTTTTCATTTTTTGCCATGTGTTTGATTCTTTACCTGGCAAAAAACCAACTAAAGGTGGACTCATGGAAACTGAAACAAAGGATCCGATAACCATACCCAGAGGCCCCTCAGGAGAAGGAGAAGTAACCAGAGTCACCCCGGTTGGATATTTGCCAAGTACTTTTCTGTACTCATTACCATCAATCATTTCTGTCAGCTTTCTTCCTAAAATTTTTGCAGTTAAAAAAGGTTAGCCGAGACAGGCAAAGACCTCGACCCAGAGAGTGTACAGCGTAACTATTGTGCGATAATCCAAGTATGAGTTCATATTTACTTGATAAAGAAAGTGAAGAACTGCTTATTGCAGTTATAAAAAATGACTGCCCTACCTGCCAACTCTTAATACCAACACTTGATAATTTGGGAAAAGCAGGGAAAGTAACTGTAGTGCTGCAGGATGAAATAGATTTCCCATCCGAAGCTGACTGGGTGATAGACGATAAAGAGTTAGAAGTAAGTTGGAACTTGAATCTTGACTCTGTTCCCACTCTTTTACATTTCAAAAATGGTAGAGAGATAGAGAGAACTGTCGGATGGTCGCGAGAAGAATGGCGTAAAATCACTGGAGATTCGACTCTCGGTGATGACCTTCCCGAATTCAAGCCCGGTTGAGGTTCCCTCACAGTTGAACCCGGGCGGATCGACCAACTCAAATCCAAATTTGAAGATTTAGAATTCAGTTCAAGGCAAGTACAAATCGCTGCTCAAGAAGATACTTACGAAGCCATGTTTGAACGGTCATGGACAGATGGTCTACCTGTAGTTCCACCAACTACTGAAAGAGTTAGAAAGATGCTTGAGGGAACGACTAGACCAGCTGATGAGATAGTTGTTTCGGTCCCTCCTAATTTGATCGAGTGCACTATCGAAAAGATTGCAATAAATGCTGTTATGGCTGGCTGCAGACCTGAATTCTTGCCAGTGGTTATAGCTGCTCTTGAGACTATCTGCACTGATGAATTCAATATGCACGGAGTCTTAGCGACAACTATGTCAGTCGGCCCGATTTTTGTCGTCAATGGTCCTATAACCCTTGATATAGGTATGAATTCCGGAATAAATGTTTTAGGGCACGGAAATAGAGCAAACAGCACTATTGGTAGAGCCGTTCAATTGGTGATTCACAATGTTGGTGGAGGTGGACCTGGGGGTGTGGATCGCTCAACTTTAGGTCATATGGGTAAACAAGGTTTCTGTTTTTCCGAGAATGAATTCTCTTCACCCTGGCCTTCACTTGCTGAAAGCCGCGGATACAACTCGTCACAAAATGTAATAACTGCTTTCACAGGTGAAGGCCCACGACTGGTAATGGATCAGAAAAGCAGAAAACCTGACTCACTCATACGTACACTTGCTGAGCATTTAATTTCAACTACCTCATCTAGAGTCGTTGTAGGCATGGATGCAATGCTTGTCTTATCACCTGAGCACGCTGCTCGATTCCACGAAGCGGGGTGGAGCAAGGAACGTTTTTTAGAAGAAATCACTGAGATGATGATGATCGATGTAGACAATATAATTGCAGGATCAAATGGCATCGAAGAAGGACTTCCAGCAGCTATGAAAGGAATGACCCTTCCGAAATTTAGACCCGATGGTCTATTACTTGTCCAGGCTGGAGGTGCTGCAGGACTATTTTCGGCAATAATTGGAGGGTGGCTTAATGGCCCCCCCGGAAGTGAACCTATTAGTAAGGAGATTTTACTGTGACGAATGAAAAAGTTCTTCTGGATCCAACTTCTGAGAGCACCCCTTCGGAAAGAAGTCTTTCAGAAAGACCCGAAACTATGGCCGGTCTGACAGTCGGGTTGTTAGATATTTCAAAAGGGCGTGGAGATATTTTTTTAAATCGCCTTGAGGAAAAGTTCTCTGATACTGGAATAAAAATACTTAGGTTTGAGAAACCTACTTTTACTAAACCCGCACCCATTGACCTACGTCATGAGATCGCTAGCAAATGCGACGCCGTGATTGAAGCTTTAGCTGATTGAGGTTCTTGCACGACATGCAGTGTGCATGACATAGACGATATTGAAAGAAGAGGAATACCTGCAGTCATGATTGCTTCTACCCCTTTCGAAGATGCAGCTCAAAAACAAGCTGACGCTCTTGGATTAGATGTCGCGCGAGTATTTGTTCCTCATCCCATTCAAGACAGAACCGACGAAGAAATGCGTGAGCTTGCCGACCTAGTATTTGAAAAAGTTTTGGGCACTCTGATCAGATGACAAAGAACGTCGCAGTAGCGCCGGATACAAGACCGGAGATGTACAAAATGATGTGCGATGCGGTGAAACGTTCTGGTGCAACACTAACCGATGTGAAAGATGCCGAAGGTTTAGTTTGGGCGGACCCTGCAAGACCGGAACTCTTTCCTGAAATAGTGGAAAAGGCAGCCTCGCTTCAATGGATACAACTTCCTTACGCTGGAATCGAACCTTTTGCCGAAAATCTAGACCCCAAATGGCTCTGGACATGCGGCAAGGGTGTTTACGCCCCTGCTGTAGCTGAAACAGTCCTCGCACTCGCATTGTCTTTATCGAAAAATTTACACGAATACGCAAGAGCAAACGAATGGTCCGGACCGGTTGGTCGTTACCTACAGGGTTCAAATGTGACCATTCTAGGAGGAGGTGGTATAACCGTTGAGCTATTGCCTCTTCTTGCTCCATTTAATTGTGTCACTACGGTCATTAGGAAAAAGGCTGAGAATCTGCCGGGTGCAACTTTCACGTACACGCCTGAACGACTTGGCGAAGTTTTAGAAACAACTGACTTATTGATTCTTGCTTTAGCTTTAACAGAAGAAACTAAAGGCATTATCGACAAAAAAGCTCTAGATTTAATGCCTTCTCATTCTCACATAGTCAATGTCGCTAGAGGTCAGCACATTGTGACTAACGATTTAATTAAAGCCCTCAAAGAAGGAAAAATTGCCGGAGCAGCTTTAGACGTTACCGACCCTGAACCTCTACCTGCAGATAATCCGCTCTGGTCAGATCCGCGCTGCCTCATTACACCTCATATCGGTAATACTCCAGAAATGGGTTTAAAGCTTCTTGATCCTTTTATTGAAGAGAATGTTCGCCGTTTTATTAATGATAAAGAACTTTTAGCACCTGTTGATGTGGAGCTGGGTTACTAATTGGGTGCATGGGCTGGTTTTTTACTGGCAATCGTTTTTGTTATTGCAGCAGTTAGTAAATTTCGTGACCCAACTGGGACTGAAAAATCCATTGCAGCTTTAGGACTTCCTTCACCCAAGCTTTTAGCCTCCTTGCTTCCATCTGTAGAACTTCTATGCTCTGTCCTGTTAGCAATCGATCCTCGCTCTGGAGGTCCTTGCGCTGTGGCCCTGCTAGCGGCTTTCACTACTCTTATCGCAGCCCAAATACTTTCTGGCAACCCACAAGACTGTGCTTGTTTCGGATCTTGGTCTGCTAAAAAGATTTCTTCTTGGGATTTAGCGAGAAACATTGCGCTGATAGCGCTCGGTGTTTTAGCAACACTCGACTGAACTCATTGTTATTCAGGCTGATACCTTCAAGGAGAGCTAAGTCAAAAACTTTTAAGGAGGGTCAATCAAATGGATGGTTTGATGATGGATGTTCCACTTTCTCTTAATCACATATTTGCCCGTGCAGAAAGACTATTTCCAGAAAAAGAAGTTGTTACGGCCACTCCCTCTGGTAGGGAAAGGCTTACCTATGGAGACTGGGCTAAACGTACTCGCCGCCTTGGTGGAGTGTTCGATAATCTTGGAATAACCGAAGATGGCCGTGTAGCAACTTTTGCTTGGAACAACTCGAGACATCTGGAGTTGTATTTCGCCCCCTCTTGCACAGGACGCGTGGTGCATACATTGAATCTTCGTTTGTTCCCTGACCAACTTACTTACATAGTTAATCATGCAGAGGATGAAGTGATTTTTATAGATCAGTCAGTTGCAGGTCTGATTTGGCCGCTGATGAACCAATTCGAGACTGTAAAGCATGTCGTTCTAATGGATGATGGGGCACCTGCCCCCGACCCTTCTGAAATTGATGCAAATGTTCATGACTATGAAGAATTATTGCAAGCTGCTGAGCCTGTGGAATGGACAACAGTCGAAGAAAACCGTGCTGGGTCGATGATGTATACATCAGGAACTACCGGCAACCCGAAGGGTGTTGTTTACTCCCATCGCTCGATGGTTTTACATACATTTGGTGTGATGATGGCGGACAGCGTTGGAATAAACGAAAAAGATGTTCTAATGCCGGTAGTTCCGATGTTTCACGCTAATTCCTGGGGCATTGCTCATGCTGGTGTTGCAACCGGCGCAACTCTGGTGATGCCTGGTGCAGATCTTTCCCCCACTGCTCTAGCAACCCTCATAGAAGAAGAGGAAGTTACAGTGGCGGCCGGTGTCCCCACTATTTGGATGGGTGTCTTACCAGAGCTTGAAGGCCGCGACACATCTGCTCTGCGTTCAATACCATGTGGTGGTTCAGCTGTTCCTAAATCTCTTTCAGAGGGATACCGGAAACAGACGGGCCTTCCCATCCTGCAAGCTTGGGGAATGACTGAAACAAGTCCGATTGCTGCTGTGTGTAATATTAAATCAAGTCTTTCTCATCTTGATGAAGACGCCAAAGCAGATCTCCGTGCAACTGTGGGACTTGCAGTGCCTGGAGTTGATTTCCGTGTCGTCGAGCCAGAAACTGGAGAAGAGCTTCCGTGGGACAATGAGTCCCGTGGCGAACTTCAGGTAAGTGGACCGTGGGTCGCTAAAACCTACTACAACGATGAAAGAGCTAATGATTCCTTTACCGAAGACGGATGGCTCAAAACCGGTGATGTCGCAACTGTTGATTCGAACGGTTATATAAGTCTCGTCGATAGAACTAAAGATCTGATCAAATCAGGTGGTGAATGGGTAAGTTCAGTCGAATTAGAGAATGAAATTATGGCTCATCCCGAAGTTGTTGAAGCCGCCGTGATTGGAGTTGCCTCAACAAAATGGGGTGAGCGTCCCATGGCTTGTGTTGTTCGATCCAAAGATTCCGAAATTTCTGCCGAGGATATAATTATCTGGCTAGATGAACGTGTTGTTAAATGGTGGATTCCTGAACGTGTCGAATTCATTGAAGAAGTCCCAAAAACTTCAGTTGGAAAATTCTCCAAGAAGACACTCAGAGATCAGTTTTCAGATGTAATAGTGGACTAGTTTTACCAGGTGCAGTGAAGATGTTTAATCCCGTTTATAAATCCACTCATTAATCTGTCGGGATGCTCGGTAGCAGTTACTCCCGGAATACTTTTACGTATCTCACGGAGCATGACGGTTATTTCACGTCGAGCGAGATGCGCTCCAAGACAGAAATGCGGACCCGGGGCGCCATAACCAAAATGATCATTTGTTTCACGTAGAATATTGAACTCATGTGGATTTTCGAAAACTGAAGGATCGCGGTTAGCTGCCCAATAGTAGAGACTCAATTTGTCGCCTTCTTCGAACTCCTTGTCTCCTATACGCACACCATCTCTTGTTGCTGTCCTTCGCATAAAGATAACCGGACTTGCCCAGCGAACTATCTCTTCGACAGCTTTTGGAGCCAAATTCTCAAAATCATTCCAGAGAATTTCTTTTTGTTGAGGATTTTCAGTCAGTAAATGCAGTCCCCAAGAAAGTGCGTTTCTAGTTGTTTCGTTTCCTGCCACCAATAGAAGAATAAAAAATGACGCAATCTCTTCTTCTGTTAGCTTCTCCCCTTCTACTTCGGAGTGCAAAAGAGCCGAAGTTAAATCATCAGTAGGCGTTTTAGCGCGTTCCTCCAGCATTTCTTTCATAAGTGCCGCCAGTTCAAATGCCGCACCCATGATCGCTGCAATAATGTCAGTTCCTTCTGGGGTGTATTCAATATCACCCGCTCCGAGAATCATGTTTGATTTTTCAAAAACAAAATCAACTCGGTCTTCTGGAACGCCCATCATTTCGCATATAACCAAGAGAGGTAGTTGAGCCGCTACCTCAACCACAAAATCGCACTCACCTTTTTCAAGTGCATCCGTTATGATTTCTTGCGCAATTCGTTCAACGGACTCCTCTACTGAAGAAAGTCGGCGTGGTGTAAATCCACTTGAAACAATGCTTCTTAGTCTCTTGTGCCTTGGGTCGTCCATGTTTATCATTGATCCGAAAAAATCAAGCATTTCTTCTGGGAAGTCAACAGTGCTTGTAGCACCTTGCCCACTACAGAAATCTTCCGGTCTTCTACTTGCTTCTGCTACGTCTGAATGCCTAACAAGAGAATGGAATCCTTTTTGTTCAGGAATCACTCCAAAGATTTCTTCTGGTAAGTCGAAATAACGATAAGGGTCTTCTAAACGCAACAAGTCAAAAGCTTCTTCTCTGTATTCCAATGATTTAGACCAGAATTCTGCACGAGCAAGATCGATTTCTTCAATTTTCATATTTTTAATCTTACGCCAAACTTTCTTCAATAAAAATTCGAAATTTATATGTCCGGTTGTTGTCTTGGGGCACTATACGTGTCATTATTTCCTTGTCGCTCAAGCCCAGACAAGGAGAGGCTGCCGTGGAACTTTTTAATGACTGGATGGGAATTTCAGGTGGAGGTCAAGCACTTGGCCGCTACGCACACTATCTAGGTGGAATAACTTGGATAGGACTTTTGTATTTCTTCAACTTTATACAAGGTTCAGCATTTGGAGAGATGAGCGACGCAGCTCGCGGAGAGGCACTGCGAAAAATTACATGGCGCACACTCTGGTGGTTCCGCTGGGCAGCAATGCTTACATGGGTATCAGGAATATGGATACTGGTTCATCAGGAACTAATTCATGATATGGATTACTGGCGTTCCGCACCTGGGATGGGAATAGCTTTTGGTTCCATTCTTGGAACAACAATGGCCGCTAACGTTTGGATGGT
This sequence comes from marine actinobacterium MedAcidi-G1, assembly GCA_000817085.1. Classification (GTDB taxonomy): domain Bacteria; phylum Actinomycetota; class Acidimicrobiia; order Acidimicrobiales; family MedAcidi-G1; genus MedAcidi-G1. Next base: position 63,625 of record JUEM01000011.1, read on the forward strand.
CATATGGCCCGCACAGAAAATAGCTATCGGTTCCTCAGTAACGGTGAGCGAAGGTGGCGAAGCTGACGCTGAAGCACCTGCAGCTGCTAAAAGAGCAGGTCGTGCTAGCCGAGTAAACACTTTGTTTTCTCTACCACTTATTTTCTTCATGATGTGGCCTAGCCACTTTGGGCTTAACTTTGACAGCCCCGAAGGAGGCACAAGGGCCGTTTTATGGATTGTATTCGCTGTTATCTGGCTCACTATGGAGTTGTCAGCCCTTGGTAAAATAGGTGGCTATGACAACAAAATAAACGCAGTTGTTTTAGAAAAACATCAAGACACAATCAAGTGGGGTTTCCTGATAACTTTGGTTCTTTATCTGCTGTTCGAAATACTCGTCTAAAACTTTTTAACTAACTAAAAGTTTTGCTTCCATGCCGCTAGTCCTGTGGCCGGCAACATCACAGTAAAGAATGTAACGTCCGGCTTTTAGCTGTATTTCGCCGCTATCGGTTTTGTTACTTCCTACTTCAAGTTTGAAATCGTCTTCCATTCCTTCAATGACCAGGGTGTGGGGCTGAAATCCATCTAACACGTACTCGATCTTGACTAAACCTTCGGATGCTTCATACATGTCTTCATCAAATTTCTGACTGTCGTATGTGACCACCCTAACGACTCCGTCTTCAGCGAGAGACTCGGTTTTTGAGGAGCTGCTATTTTCAGCAGAACCACCGCCACATGAAATCAATAGCGAAGTGATTAATAGAGTTGCAGCAATTTTATTTAGTTTCATGACTCTCCTTGATTCATCCATGACTTCAGGCTAACAATGAGACATCATTAGAGAATGAGAAAGGTGTCACTTCTTGTTAATCCTTTGGCCGGCAAGGGAAAAGCTCTTTCTGTCGCTGATGAACTGCAATACCTCTTAAAAGAACTAGATGTAGAAACAGACACTTTGACGCCAACGAGTAGGAGCGAAGTTGCAGGAGTGATAAACGAATCAGTTACTTCTGGTATCGACACCCTGCTCGCCGTTGGAGGAGACGGTTTAATAAACCAAGCTGTCAACGTTCTAGCAGGAACAGATACTGTCCTTGGGTTAATTCCTGTAGGTACTGGAAATGATTTCGCTAGATCTTTGAATCTGGATTCTGGCGGATTATTGGAACAATCGCATAAGGCCTTATCTCCTGCTGCAGAAGTTGACTTAATAAAATGCGGTCCACATTATGTTGCTACTAGCGTCATTTGTGGTTTTCCCGCTGCGGTAAATCTGCGTGCTAACGAGCTTCGTTTTCCTAAAGGCTCGTCTAGCTATACTTTCGCAACTCTTATGGAACTCCCCTTAATGTCACCTGCTATTTACGGACTTAAGCTCGACGGTGAAAGCTTTGAAGTAACAGCTGCTGCTGTAGTTGTTGCAAATTCTGCATATTTCGGTGGAGGTATGAAAATATGCCCCGATGCTAGTACATCTGACGGCCTTTTAGATGTCTGTGTAATTGGAGATGTCGGCAAGCTTGATTTGTTGCGGTCTTTCTTAAAAGTTAGAACTGGTGACCATGTGGACCATCCTAAAGTTTCTATTTTCAAAGCTTCTGAAATTGAGATTGCAGGAACAGGAATAATACGTGGAGACGGAGAGCAACTAAGTGAACTTCCAGTGAAAATTCAGATTCAAAGGGGTGCAATAAATGTAGCGGGGGGTGACAACCGGTCACCGGGTAGAGGCTAATGTGGACCTATGAGCAAACACAGAATTGAAATCACTTACTGCCTTCCTTGAGACTACTCAAGCTATGCCGTGAGCACAGTTCAAGAGTTACTAACCAACCACCAACAGGTTCTAGAAGATGTTCGACTCATACCGGGTGGAAGTGGAATATTTGATGTGACTCTCGATGATGAATTGATCTTTTCAAAACATGAAACTGGAAGACACATCAACAGTGGTGAAATTACTGAGCTTTTCGAAAAGTTTTCTAAGTAACTAGCTTTTCATTCCTAATAAGGCAATAATTTCTATGTCATGTGTCTTATCTCACAATGAAATAAAACATCTTGAAAATTAATGCCATAGAATCAGAATAGAAGTTAACTAACGATTAGGAGAAAAAGTGAGCCTCGAAGGAACCCAGACCCACGAGAATTTGAAAGCCGCATTTGCGGGAGAATCGCAGGCAAATCGAAGGTACCTTTACTTTGCAAAGGTTGCCGACGTTGAAGGATATCCGGACATAGCCGGCAACTTCAGAGATACTGCCGAAGGCGAAACAGGCCATGCTCACGGACACCTTGACTACATGAAATCTACTGGTGACCCTGCCACAGGTATGCCTATTGGAGAAACTGCCGAGAACTTAGCTGCAGCAGTTGCCGGCGAAACTCATGAATACACGGAGATGTATCCAGGAATGGCAAAAACTGCCAGAGAAGAAGGTTTTGAAGAAGTAGCAGACTGGTTTGAAACCCTCGCTAAAGCTGAAAAAGCTCATGCTGGACGATTTCAAACTCTTTTGGACTCAATTAGCTGAAATCTCTGACACTTGTTCACTCACACAATTTGAAAAACCTTTTTAAAAATAAACAACTTAGGAATACCCGTGAATGAACCTGTGCCATACGCCCCTACTGCAGGAATATCATATTCGCCATCAGAAAGCGTTTATTGGGATCATGATGCCCTGTCTGGGGAAATTGACCGCACATTCGAGATTTGTCACGGATGTCGAATGTGCTTCAAATACTGCGATAGTTTTCCGATCCTATTCTCTTTTATAGACGAACGTCATGACGGTGATGTAAGGAAAATTAACGAAATAGAAACAGATCAAATCATGGATGCTTGTTTTCAGTGCAAGCTTTGCGAAGTCCAGTGCCCCTACACAGTGAGAGAGAACCACGAATTTCTTTTGGACTTCCCAAAACTTGTTCACAGGTACAAAGCACAGAAAACTGCGAAACATGGTGTCTCTTTTAGAAACAAAATGCTTGGTGATCCTGAAAAAACTGCCAAACTTGTTCGTTCCACATTCGGGATAGCAGACAAACTCAATCAAAAAAGTCGTATACATAGAAAATTCATGGAGTTTCTAGTAGGTATACACAATGAAAAAAATCTTCCAAAATTTCCAAGAAAAACTTTTACTTCATGGGCGGAAAAAGAAAATCTAATTTCCGGACAATCTGAAGGGGAAGTGGTTCTTTTCCCTACCTGCTATGTGGAAAATAATGAACCTGAGATAGGTCAAGACACCGTCAAAGTACTGAAAAAAAATGGTATTTCTGTGACATGCGAAAAAGGACTTGCCTGCTGTGGAATGCCAGCTTGGGAATCTGGTGACCTGAAAACCATGCAAGACTTTGCTTCAAAGAATCTAGATCTTCTCGAACCACATGTTAAAGCAGGGAAAAAGGTAGTAGCTATAAACCCGACGTGTTCGATGATGCTCAGACAAGAATACCCAGAACTGGTTAAAGAAGAAGATAGAGAAAGAGCTTTGCTGCTAGCGGAAAAAGTTGCTGATCCAAGTGAGTACTTGTGGTCCATTCGAAATGAAGAAAGGTTTAATACCGATTTTGCAACGACTCCGCAGAAAGTTAGTTATCACACCCCTTGCCATTTACGTGCACAATCCGTTGGATTTAAAGCCAGAGATCTTCTTCGTAAAATCCCTGGAGTCAAAGTGGATACAACAATGGAATGCTGCGGGCATGACGGAACCTTTGCAATGAAAACTGAAGGCTTTGAAGCTTCTGTTCGCATAGGAAAAAAATCTTTTGATTCAATG
>JUEM01000029.1 GCA_000817085.1 marine actinobacterium MedAcidi-G1
AATAGGCAAACCCTCACTAGCAGAAGGAACTTCTAAACAATGACCTTCATCTCCAAATAACCAACCATGATAAGGACACCTAAGGCAACTGTCTTCTAACGTTCCTTTCGACAAAGGAGCCTGTCGATGGGTGCAACTATCTAAAGCTGCCACTATCTGACCATCTGGCGTTCTCCATAAAACGTAGTCGTTATGCAAAAGTCTCACAGAAAAAATTTCAGACTCCACAGAATCACTGGTTGCAACAGCATGCCAAAAGTTGCCTAAAACCTCGAATGGTTCTGACATCTATCTACCTTTCAACGATTTCTCGTAATGATCAACAAGCCAAGAATTAAATTGAGGTATAACAGCTTCTTGCCATGAGTAGTGGGCTCGATTTGCAAATCGTGAGCTCAGCCCCAATTGAGTGGCAATATTTGTAGGTATATCTTGACGATTGAAATAGCCAACTCCTCTTATTGCAGCTTCTAGCAATTCATCAAATAAGGGGATTTCAAGAACTTCCTCTGGGAACAGGTAGGCCATACTCAATTCGTGTGTTTCAGGCCCCGTCGGGTTAACGGTAAACCAAAATGCGGAATCTGCTTGCATGCCAATCAAGAGAGTTGGGGGAACAAAAGCAAAAACAACTCTCTGCCTTTCTTCTTCTGAAAGGTTTGGCAAAGGTGGAAAAAGAGCTTTGTAGGTGGGATTAAAGCCTCCGTCAATTTCCAAAGATGGATTAAACCCAAACATCGCTCCATCTCCTGGCTCAAAATCTGAATACGAGGATGGTGCTCCAGGAACTCCTGCCGAGGGTGCCCAGTCGTGTATTCCCTTATGAAGGCGGCTGTTATGGTACATCTCCATAAAATTCTCAATCATAATCTTCCAATTAAATGGAACATCAGGAATGACTGCAGGGTCTACGGTTTTAAGTGAATCAAGATTGTAATTAGCAACTGCATTTTCTAATTTTGCCAAACTCGGACCCAATGGATCTGCATTCTCGTCGAAATTTACGAATATGAAACCATTCCAAACCTCTACAGCAATCTTTGCGAGGCCCGTATCTTCCATAACAAAACAGTCCGTATCCTTCATCTCGGGCGCACCGGTGAGTTCACCATCTAAATTAAATACCCACCAATGATAAGGACAGCGGAAATAACGGGCGTTACCCGAAAGAAACTTAGTGGGTTCAAGCATGTTTTGATCATCTATTCCGTCTAGATCTGCTGTGACACACATCCCTCTATGAGGACAAACAGAAGACATTGCACGTATTTCAGACTCTGAATTTCTTACTACTACTACCGGCTCTCCAGCTGGTTTAGCAGAAAAATAGTCACCTATTTCTTGAACCTGTTCTTCACGTCCAACGCACAGCCACTCCGATGCAAATACGGAATCAATTTCAAAATCAAAAAAGTCTGGATCATTATAGACACGCGGTGGTAATCCAATTGCCTCTTTATAAGACCCTCGTGATTTAAGTAATTCTTCGAGATCAATAGAACTATTCACTTTTCCCCTTCAAATAATAGTAAATAATACATCAAATACGATTGGTCAGACAATCAGACCTTTTGATATGTTTTGATCTATCGAATAAGGGAGAACCATGACATATCCGAATATTCTAGTTTTTGTTGACTTTCCTACTGACGATGTTGATGCAGCAAATGCCTTCTATAGCAAAGTCTTTAACTGGGAAGTAGAGGAACGCATACCAGGAATTTTCCACAGAATAGTGCCAGGACAAAACTTCAAGCTGGACGATGGCAGCCAAGGGCCCACTGGGAATTTACACATGGGAATATCCAAAGCTGCTAACACTAGACCTCATCCGAATCCTGAACCTCCTGAACCAACAACTCTTAGCCAAGGAGGCAGATCTATCAGAGCCTGGATTATGGTAAGCGATGATGACTCATTTGACCGGATATTAGATGAGGCAGAAGGCCTTGGAGCAACTGTTTTATGGCGCAACCATTTTTGGACTGAATTCGGTGGAGCAAATGCATCTTTTATAGACCCATGGGGAAATCAAATAAATCTTTGGCAACACCTCGAAGGTGTCGAGGTAGACGAAGAAACCCACCAAGTCATTGGGGAAGCGCTGATTCCTGACGGATGGACTATTGAGTAAAGCTAAAATACTGACTCCGACTAGAGAGAAAAATGACAAATAAAACAACATACGACGTGCATCCTCCAGAGCCTCGTTGGACACATGTCGCTCTGCGCGTTAACGATATTGATAAAACTATTGATTGGTATACGACCAATACCCCAATGTCTTTAATAACACGTCGTGAAGATGAAATGGGTTATGCCGCATGGTTAGGTCATACTGATAACCCTGACAGCCCATTTCTTCTTGTTCTATCTCAATTCTTCCCTGACAAGGATCCTTTTGCAGGTGCCCCACATACCGTGCTAGGACCTTTTGCTCATCTAGGAATAGAGTTACCCAGCCTGGAAGCCATTCAAGAAGCTGAGAAGAAACTTGCTGAATCTGGATCAGTAGCACTACCGCTAACGGAAATGCCTCCACCCGTAGGGTGGGTCTTCATGGCGAAAGACCCAGATGGTAATACTTTAGAATTTTCTTTTGATCAGGGTGTCTATTCAACTTTTCAAGAATTAGCAAAAAAAGGCAGCACTAGTGAAGACGAAACCAGTTGAAGTTGCAGAATCCTACTTAAATTCCTTCATAAAAGGAGACCCAGATTTTATAGCCTCACACGTCGACGAGAATTTTGAAAATATACACACAAGCGCTCTTGGAGAACCTTGCTCAGGGCGATCTAAATATAGGGAAAATTTGACCGGCTTTTTACAAAAGTTTGAAGGTATTAACTACGAATTAAAAGAGGCGATATCACAAGGTGAAAAAGTTTTTACATCTTATGTAATGAAAGCAAAAGTTGATGGATCCCCAATCGAAATAGAAGGGGCTTTCCAATTCCTTATTTCTGATGGTCTGATCAAACTTAGAATCGATTACTTTGACAGTCTTACTTTTCTCAAACAAATAGGACACCCAATCGGATTGGAGGGCAATTAAAATGGAACATGCACCCACAATTGATTTGAGCCCTGCATTTGGTGGATCTATATCAGACCGTGAAGAAGTCGCAATGCAAATCGATTCTGCCTGCAGATCTACAGGTTTTTTTGTAGCAATAGGTCATGGAGTTGAAAAAACATTATTGGAAAATGTAATGAGTGCATCAAGAGAATTTTTTCATCTCCCCATTGCCGAAAAAATTAAGGTAGCTCCGCCTGGACCCAACCATTTTCGCGGTTATCTAGGCCTTGACACTACCGCTCTTGCTTCAACTCTTGAGATAGAAACACCACCCGATTTATGTGAGTCATTCAATGTAAGTAGATTCGACGATCCACTAACGCGTTCAAAAGTTCAACAACCTGGGGCAGAAGCGGTTTTCTGTGAAAATATGTGGCCAGAAAAACCCAACAATTTAAGAAAAGCGTACGAAGCGTATTTTGCCCAAATGGAGAATCTTTGTTCCAAAATTTTAGAACTAATGACCATTGCCTTAGAGCTACCTGAGAACTGGTTTGATGACAAGTTCGAAGAGCCTACTTCTCTGCTGATGGCCAACTGGTATCCACCTGTTGCCGGAGAAGTTCCTTCTGGTCAGCTGAGACGAGGAGAACACACCGACTATGGGGCATTCACAATTGTTGCCCCAGAACAAATACCGGGGTTACAAATTTCAGTAGACAACAAATGGGTAGATGTGGGACTTGTCGAAAATGGCTACGTCATAAATATCGGTGACCTTCTAGCCCGATGGACAAATGATAGATGGACTTCCACGCTTCACCGGGTAGTCCTTCCTGACGAGTCTCACTATCGCGAACGCGACAGGATTTCAATACCGTTTTTTTTCCAGCCGACTTATACAGCTGAAATAGAGACTATTCCCACAACTCTGGAAGAAAACAATAAATCTTCTTACGACCCAGTTGTTTCCGGAGAATGGATTACAGCTAAATCGATGTCAATGCTTGAATAGAGTTTCAAAATTTAATTCACTCATTAATTAGATTCAGTAACTGTCTTCTCCATTCAACAGTAGCTTTATCGGACTGAACATTCACTAAAGCCGTCTTACCTAAAGGCATCACACCATTTAGTTTTTCCAACATCACGCGATCTTCTTCACCTATAGCACGATCAAATGAAATTACTTCTTCTGCCGGAATGCTAAAATCATCATTTCGCCAAATAACAAAAGTAAAATACGAAGAAGTCTCGTCAACCGGAGTAGATAAAAGAAGAATTACGTGTTCTAAACCTGATTTATAAGTAATCGTACTTTTAACAGTTAGTGGCAAATTGAAACCACTGGTCATTGATCTCTCTACCGTCTCCTCATCTGATCCTGAAGTATTTTTAGCTTCTTCCGGGTTTGCGGCCAAAACCTCATACCTGTACCCAAAAAAATCATCGTCTAAAAATTCAAGAGTAATATTAGGCACTTTTGTTTCTTGCCCCGCACCAAAAGTCCCTGAATGAACATAAGGGAAATGGGTTATATCAAGAAAATTATCCACCATGCGGGTGGCTGCAACTTTCCATTTTTGCACCTCGGTATTTATTCTTCTGAAAGAAGAATCAGATTCTTCTTTCAGATCAAAAAGTGGTTTATCTGGCTTTCCTATACAAAGCCAAATCAATCCATATTTTTCAATGACGTCAAAAGTTTTCAGATGCGACCGCGAGGAAATGGGGACACCATCAGCCGAAGAAGGTATATTGACGCATTTTCCAGATTTACCAAAAGTCCAACCATGATAGGGACACACAAGACAACCATTTTCTAGACTGCCATGAGATAGTGGTGCCTGACGATGGGGACATTTCTCTTTAGCAGCAATTAGATCCCCATCCGAGTCTCTCCAAATCACAAAATCTTCATTTAAAAGTTTTACCGAGATCGGATTCAGACCTAGATCATTGCCTAGGGCAACTACATACCAATAATTCTTTAGAGGTTGTTTATCAATAAATCTCTCTGAATCATTATGCGTTCTATCCATAGGTCCTTCTCTTGTGATCTACCACAAAACCCTAATACAACATCTAGTGTGGTCATGTGACAGAAAACAACTGCATGATCCTATATGGACACACAATTATCACCATGAATGAAGAACGTCAGATTTTGAAAGACGCTGCAGTAAAAATCGTGGAAGATCGAATAATAGAAATCGGCTCTAAAGAAGAACTTTTAGCCTCTAACCCCAAAGCTTCTGTTGTTGGCAGTGAAAACTTTATGCTTATACCCGGTTTAGTCAACTCGCATCAACACCTAACTGGTGACCGCTTGATTCAATCCTGCATTCCCAGTTCCATAGAAGACACTGAAGCCATTTTTGAATGGTCAGTACCTATTCATTCTTCACACAACCCAGAGGATGATGAAATTTCAGCGACATTATCTTTAGCCGAAAGTGCTCGCTTTGGAATTACTTTTACGGTCGAAGCTGGAACTGTAGCTTTCCCAGAAATGGTTTTAAAGGGTTTTGAAACTGTAGGAGTAGGTGGCGCAATCGGATCTTGGGGATGGGACATAGGTGATGGCCCATATGCAAATTCAACAAGTGGTGTGCTCGATAGACAATTACAAGTAATGGAACTGACTAAGAATCACCCTTCAGTCAAAGGCTGGGTAACTCTTGTGGGGCATGATCTAATGTCAGATGAGCTAGTTCAAAAAGCCTCGAACCTAGCAAAAGATAATCTAACAAATTTAACTTTCCATCTATCTCCGCATGCTGGAGAAGTCTCTCAATACTTAGAAAAAACTGGAATGAGACCCATTGATTACATTAGTAAACTTGGAGTGTTGGGTAGCCATGTTCTCATTGGGCATGCAGTTCACATCAATGACTCAGAATTGAAGACTCTTATACGTAGCAAAACTGCTATTGCATCATGCCCATGGGCTTACCTGAAACTAGGTCAAGGCATTACAAAGTTTGGTAGGCACCCTGAATTCTTATCCAAAGGTGGACGACTTTCTCTCGGCTGTGACACAGAAAATGCAGGAGACAATAAAGACCTTTTGTTAACTGCCAGACTGTTTTCTGGTTTGATGCAGGAAGCCAAACTGAAACTCGATAAACCAGCATCGCATTATGCCCTTGAACTTATAACAATCGGCGGTGCTGAAGCCTTGGGTCTTAAAGAGGAAATAGGATCTATAGAAATTGGCAAACGAGCCGACGTGGTTTTAATAGATACAAGCGGTCCCTCTTGGCAACCCTTAGCCCCTGACCCTGTGATGCAACTAATATGGGGGGCTAATTCGTCAGATATAGATTCCGTAGTGGCGAGAGGAAAAATAATTGTGGAAAATAAAAAATGTATCACTTTGGACGAATTAGCTCTTGCTAATGAAGCTAAAGCTAGACAGAAAAATCTCCTCAAATCAGCCGGACTTGAACCTAGTTCCTACTGGCCTATAACCACCTACTAGTCCTCCTATTTTTAAAGAAAATAAAATTTCTAATACTAAGAAATCACCCGTAGAGGCCGACTAGCTTGCCAGAAAGGCCTAAAGCAGCAATAACCATTACCCATCTCACTACTCGTTCCCCACCTTCCACCGTCCACTTAGCACCTATCCAACCGCCTAGAGTTAGCCCTGCAGCAAGAACAAGAGCAGGACCCCAAGAAATTTTGCCAGAAAAAATAAATACAGGCAATGCGACAACTGTTACAAAAGCATTGATCATTACTTTGATACTATTTGCCGTCACAAGATCAAAACCAGAACGCGAAAGGGCTAAAACTATTACCAGTCCTACACCAGCTTGAATAGCCCCACCATAAACTCCAACTACAAAAAATATTAGAATCATAGTAGATCTTCCCCAAGAAGATTTGCTTTCCTTAGGCGTAGGCGGCATGAGTGTCAAAATCACTATTGGTATAACCAGAAAAGCAAATAGGCGCTCGAATTGATCATCACCTAGTTTGTTGATTAAAAGAGAACCAGCTAAAGAACCAAACAATACTGGCAAAAAAATAATTCTGGCATCACGAAAACCTGAAACCCCTAAACGACGAAAAGAGAGAACAGCGGCTAAACAAGCTGGTAAAATTCCCACCCTATTTGAACCATTGGCATATGTTCCGGGTACTCCTGCAAACACTAATAAAGGAACAGTTATAGTCGACCCGCCCCCCGCCATTGTGTTAATCACACCTGCTGCTAATCCCCCAAAAGCGAGTAAAAGCACTTCGCTTAAAGCCATTATTTTCTTCGGACAATTCTTAAAGCTTCAGAAGCACCCTTTATAGTTTCTTCGAGACCTTCAGCCATCGTATTATCGGAACGGCGTACAGATGCCAAGTTGCAACTAACTTGTGTGAAACCTAAATTCAATATTTCCTTTAGTTGTTCCGCAGCTTCTTTAGGTGTTCCAACAATCGCAAAAGACCTTACTAAGTCATAGTCAACAAGAGACTCAAGTTCGGGGTCATCAAAACGATCATGGTCAAAGTACCATCCACTTGACCTTTCCAGAGCAGCAATTATTTTTTCTTTACGTAAGTCATCTATTGGAGGTCCATGCTCTCCAGCAATATCTAAATAGTGGGCTGCATAACGTTTAAGACTGGAGATCGCCGCTTTACTATCATTGCTGATACAGAGCGTTACCCGAGGAGCAACCTCTATCTCTTCAGGGTTCCTGCCAACTCGCTCAGCACCTTCAGCTAGCCATCCTTTATAGCGCTCAACCGTAGACTCCGTAAAATTTCGAGCTCCCACCAAAGCTATATCCGCTATTTCTCCTGCTAAACGCATTACTTGCGGACTTCTAGTCCCAATAGCAATAGGAATATAAGAAGAAGAAGGTCTTGCCAGACGAGCTCCATCTAGGCGGACTGTTACACCTTGACTTGTAACCTTTTCACCTGTCAATAGATTACGTATGGCCTCAATAGTCTCTCTTAGTTTAAGTACTGGTTTTTCTGGACTAATACCAATTTCTTCTAAGCCTGCTCCTATACCAATACCGCAAAAAGCACGTCCATTTGAAACATCATTTAAGGTGGCTAAAGAAGCTGCATGAACACTCGGATGTCTTGTATAGGGATTAGTCACCATGGAACCAATCATTATTTTTTCAGTTGCCTGAGCAGCCAAAACTTGAAGTTGGTAGGCATCTGGCCAAAGCACAACATCCGAAACACCTAAACGATCAAACCCAGCTACTTCCACTTCTTTAGCAAGTCGACAAAAATCCACAGTTCCCATACCCGGGGTTATTTCCGCCTCAAAAATAAACGGACTCACAACATCGGATACTTTGCTTTATCCGGAAGGCCAGATCTTTCAACAATTCTTTCCCCTGCTTCCTGGCACAGTGAATAGAAACGTTCTTCATCGAATGCGGTGATACGTCCATCTTCCACTACTTTGCGTCCGTCTACCAAAACTGTATGTACACCTCTACCATCTGCTGACCAAACAAGTTGATTCATGACATTTAACAATGGTCGCCATTCTGGTCTATCTGTATCATGCAGAACCACATCAGCTTTTTTACCAATCTCAATTGAACCAATTTCCTCTTCCATCTGCATTGCACGAGCTCCACCCAAAGTTGCCATTTCGTAGGCCATCTCTGCGGGGAACATCTGAGGATCTTGTCTAGCATCTTTAAAAATGCCTGCCACCAAATAAGTTGCACGCATTAAATCCGAATAGTTTGAAGCGTTATTACCGTCAGTTCCTATGGCTACGTTAATTCCAGACATCATCATTTCAGGCATTTTCCCTATTTGGGTGACTCCATAAGCAACTTTTAAGGCTGTAGTCGGACAATGAGCTACATGCACTCCCGAGTCAGCCAAAACTTTCAATTCTTGATCATCCACATGAACGACATGAGTCATGACTACGTCCTTATCTAAAACTCCGATTTCTTGTAAGTGAATCATTGGTCTATGCCCAAATTCCTCTACAAATGATTCTGGATCGAGTTTTGCAGGTGACATGTGGAAACTCATGCCAGTTCCAAACTCTGTTGCCAGTTCACGCGCTGCTTTCCAAAGTGGATCCGAACACGTGTTATGCCCTACTAGAATCGACCATGCGGCAAGCCTTCCATTAGCAATATTTTTATAGGTGTCTAACTGGGTGTGTAAAAACTCGATAGCTTCATCAGTGTTTTGTTTGTAAACCTCAGGTTCAGGTGGTAAATCCCAAGCCCAACGACCGAGTCTTCCTCTAATTCCAACTTCTTCAAGACCTTCAAAAATTTCTTCAAGGAACCGACACGTTCCAGCTTCTAGAAAAGTTGTTGTTCCTGACTTCAACATCTCGACTGCTGCGAGTTGGCCTGAAAGCTTTTCCTCTTCCGCTGTGTAAACGGAATAAAGAGGGCATAGCCATTCAAAAACATTTTGCGCGAAATCTATATCATCGGGTACATACCCTCGGGTTAAAGGTTCTCCCGTAATATGAATATGAGAATTAACCATTCCAGGTGTTAGAACAAAGCGAGAGCCGCCTAAAACTTCTTTAGGTTCATAAAGAGCTTCAATCCTGTCAGTCTTACCTACATCTAAAATTATGCCATTGTTGACCGCTATGGCTCCATTGTGGATCACATCGCGTGTTTCATTCATAGTGACTACTTGCCAAGCCTTCACTAAGTAATCAATTTTTTCTTTCATATTTGACCCCTTACTTTTTATTTTAATTAAACGGTTTAACCGCTACATAAACGAATTGAAAACCAATAGGTTCGACCAGCCTCAAAGACTCAAAACCACTTTCTCTTAGCCATAACGACACTTGTTCGTTAGATATTTGAAAACCATTTATCGTGCTGGCCATCATTGTCATACCCATCAAAACTCCGTGTGGATTAAATTTTCTCTCCAGGTCAATAAAATAATCTGCAACTAATATTCGACCACCAGGTTTTAAAGCTAAAAAGGCTCTATCTATAAGATTTGCAGCACCTTCTTCCCCTTCAGTCCTGCATACATGACCTAAAACGACCAAGTCATAACTGTTCGATTCAATTTCAATATCCTGAAAATTTCCAGGACGGAACTCGCATCTATCGAAAACTTCATGTTCAACAGTTTTACGCTTGGCCACTTCCAAAACCTCCGCGAAATCATTGACAACTGAAGTCGCTTCAGGACACGCTGATAGAAAAGCAATCGACCAAGGAGCGCCGCCTGCGCCCAAATCAAGAACCTTTAAATCGGGGGACGCACTATATCTAATTTTTAGATCTGATCGAATAGCTGTCCTTAACATCGTCGTAAATGTTCCTTCAACTAAAGGTATGTAAAAGGAAGCTGGATCGTTATCGATTGGGTCGCCGGGTTTTCCATTTTTAATGGTTTCCGCCAAACTTAACCAATTATTGTGCGGACCGGGAGCTACAGGAACTAGATCTGACATAGATGCCGCCCCATCACTGGTCAAATAGCGCTCAGCTGTATCATTAAGTTCATAAATATTTACAAACTGATCTAAGAGACCGAGTGCTACCAAAGAGTCAAGAAGCGATTGAAGATGCGGCTCTGAAACATCAAGTTTTCTTGCCAAAATATCTACTCCCACTGGTCCGGTAGATTCGAGAGTGTCAAAAACATTTAGCTCTAATGCTGCAAGCAAAATGTAATACGAACCCAATCCTTCAATAACGCTCCAAACCGGTGCGGCAGGTGGAGGTTTGTAATCAGTCCAAGGGCGCCCTTTATGGGCCATTGTATGTGTTTTTTTAAGTTCTGGATAAGGAGTGTCTGAGGCCATGGTTTAGGGAGTTAAAATAATTTTTCCAAAAAAGTCACCGCTAAGCATTTTCTCTTGTGCTTCTCCTGCGGCCTCCAATGGGTATGTTGAATCAATCTCAACTTGGTAGTCACCTGAACAAAATTCTTCCCAAACAGGACCAAACTCACTAGGTTCATAGGGATCAGAACCAATTATGGAAATTCCTGAATGAAATAAATAACCTAGAGAAGGAATCGTAGCCTCGTCTCCTGATGCATTGCCGCAATTCACTAGTCTGCCATGCACCCCAATAGCGAAAAGAGAAGCTCCGAATAAGGCAGTACCTACACAATCCATAACCATGTCTACGCCAGCACCTTGAGTAAGTCCTCGGGCCCATTCAGCCAACTCACCTTCTCTGTTGTTCATTGCATTAGAAGCTCCAAGTTCTAAAGCCTTGTCGCATTTTTCATCTGATCCTGCTGTAGCAAACACAGTCGCTCCAGCATTTTTGGCTAACTGTATAGCTGCTACACCCACTCCAGATCCTGCAGCATGAATAATTACTGTTTCACCCTCTTGAAGCTTTCCAGTTTCAAATAGTGCATGATGAGCGGTTAAATAACAAGTCGGGAAAGTAGCGGCGTCTTCAAAGCTGATTTGATCAGGAATTTTGTACACGTGGGAAGACGGCGCTAAACATTTCTCTGCATATCCACCATCTACATTTGCTCCTATAATTCCTAGGTCGCCAAATAGGTCACCTCTACCTTGTAGCAACGAGTTTTCTGATACTCCTGCGAGTGAAGGGTCTACTACTACACGATCACCAATTTTCAGATTGGACACTTCCGAACCTATTTCTGCCACAGTGCCTGCTACATCCATCCCAGCGATATGTGGATATACAAAACCTGGCATCTGAAACCAGCCATTTCGTTGCAATACATCTAGTCGATTTAAAGATGTTGCAGCAACTTCGACTACAACATCGCCTCTTTCAGGAACTGGATCGTCTACTTCCTGATATTTGAGGACTTCAATACCACCAGGTTCTGTATAAAATACTGCCTTCACCCAACAACCTCCTGTTTCATTATTTTAAACCTCTTACAAATGGTCTCGCCAAAGAGCCCGGTGGTCTAACGCGACGTGCAAAAGCAGTCATGGCGATGATTGTTACCAAAAATGGTAACGAGCTCATAAGTTCTGAATTTAACTGATAACCCAACCCTGGAAGAGTCAAACGGAAAGATAGCACAGAACCGAAAAGTAAACACCCTAAAATTGTTCCACGTAAAGTCCAACCACCAAAAATTACAGCCACGAGAGCTATAAATCCTCTACCTGCAACTATCCCATCATCAAATCTTCCCACTTGACCTAGAAGCAAGTAAGCACCACCCATTCCCGAACATAAACCTGCGTAATAGATAGACTCCCTACGTCTTTTGTTTACATCGATGCCACTTACATCTGCTGCTTGAGGATTTTCTCCTACTGCTCTCACTTCCAACCCCCAACGGGTTCTATATACAAGCCACCATGTAAAAGGAACCAACAAATAAAGAAGCAAGAAAGGCCAGGGCTGTCCGAAAAGGGCATCACCTATGAGAGGTATTTCTTTTAGTATGGGTATCTCTAACTTCGATACCACCTTGGATGAAGGTTTCCATTCGGCATACAGGAAGCTAGTTACTCCAAGAAATAAAATATTTAAAGTAAGTCCTACTACGAATTGATCAGCTGTCAAGCGATGGCTCATTTGTGCCTGGACTAATGACACAAGTAGTCCTGCGATCATTCCCATAATAATTCCTACTAAGGCATTTTCTGTCCAGTGGTAACCCATCGCTCCTGCAAATGCTCCAGTGAGGATCATCGCTTCAATAGAAATATTGAGAGTTCCGGAGCGTTCAGCAACCCATTCGCCTACAGCAGCAAAGACTAATACGGCTGCAAATCTTGTTGCAGCTGTATAAGCAGTCTCAGTAGACAGAACATCCCAAATTGCTTCAAAAAAGCCCATGCTATGTTCTGCTTTCTACTTGAGCTAGAGCTCTACGACGATTTCTTACCTTGTACAACATCAGTTACTCTTCTCTCTACGCCTGTGGCTGCTAGGAAACTTGAACCTGTTCTAAGACCCGCGAAAATAAGCGCTACTGGTATGATTGCCATCACTTTTTCACGAGCGACCAAAGCCACTAAAAGGCCAGTCCAACCAAGATTAACTGTGAAGCCTGTAACAAGCCGGTATTTTGCGAAATCACCGCTCGCTAGCATCATCGCACCTGCAAGACCTGCAAAACCGCCGGATGCACACATAGCCGTAAGCCCCTGCTTAACTTCGCTAATCCCGAATCTTTGACCAACTCGCCTGTTTTCTCCAACAACATTTAGCTTGAATCCAATAATCGTTTGAGATAAAACCCACGTAGTAAAAATAATTATTAACAATGCGAGTATCACACTAAGTGAAAAATTATTTCCAAAAATTTCAATTCTTGGAAGTCGTGAATCTGGATCCAGTTGTCTACCCACCAAAGCTCTGTTACCAAAAGCAGCATCGGGATCCAGCAGTAGCCACGTATTTTTTAGTCCATATCCAACTAAATTTGCTGCAACCGTAACCAACAGAAGTGTGGTTAACACCTCCGGCACATTACGCCAGTACCTTAAGGCACCCGCTAAACCTGACCAAAAAGCTCCACCCACAAAACCGCCGATAATAATCAGGCAAATAACAACCGGACCTGAACCTGGCGCATGCGCCCCTACATATGCAGCAAACGCTGCCCCTACGAGCATTTGCCCCTCTTGGCCGATGTTTATGAGGCCAACTTTGGTACTAATTATTGTGCCGACGGCAACCATCGCCATAGGGACTGCTGAACCAAGCGTTTTGCCCCATCTTCCTGGTTTTCTTAAACTGCCATCTAAAAGTGCATTCCACACATCAGCCCAATTAGCTCCAACAGCTTCAACGATTATCGCTGATAGCAAGAGCGCCACAAAAGTGCTACATGCATACAGAAAAACTATTTCACTTCTTCTTCTCATTGAAGAGATGGCTTCGGAGATAGAAAACAATTCTTACAACTCTCCTCTGCCCATAAGCAGTCCCAAATTTTCTCTGTCTGCATCTTGACATCTCATTGAGGCAGCAAGCTTGCCTCTAAAAATTACTCCTATACGGTCTGATAAAGACAATATTTCATCAAGTTCACTTGAAATCAAAAGAACACCTACCCCAGAATCAGCCAAACTGCGTAACTGTCTAGTCATATACTCAATCGCTCCTACATCCAGACCTCTAGTAGGTTGAGAAGCGACTAATACAATCGGCTTGTCGCTCGTTTCTCTTGCAAGCACAACTCTCTGTTGATTTCCACCAGACAGGGACCAGAGTGGAGCGTTTGGACCTGTGCAGTTAATTTCAAATTTCTCAATTAAGTCTTTGGCTCTTACATCTCTCTTTTGTTTATTTAAAAAACCATGGGGAGAAGATTTTCAGAAACTGACATACCCAAAATTACTCCTGAATCATGTCGATCTTCAGGAATTACAGCGACCCCTTTTTTGGCCAATTGCCCAAACCGGTTAGGAGGAATTTTTATACCATTAAGAAGAACACTCCCTGAAGAAACTCTTTTCAATCCTGATAGAACTTCCACTAAGGAACTCTGTCCATTTCCTTCAACACCCGCAATACCAAATATCTCTCCTTGTCTAACACCTAGACTAAAATCATTTAATTCTCTGACCCCCAAAGTGGAAGAAGTCGTAATTCCTTGCAATTCCAGAAGGAATTCTTCTTTTATTTTTTCACTTTCGTCACCTGGCTCAGATTTAACTTTTATCGCAGAATCTTTACTCGAGTTACCTAAACCGGAATAACTTAAGCCAACTTCTCTTCCAACCATTGAACGAGCGAGTGAATTAGCATCCGTATCTTTTGTCAAACAACGATCTATAACCGCACCATTCCGCATTATTGTGATTCGATCTGTTGCATGCAAAATTTCTGACAATCTGTGACTAACCAAAGCCACCGCTCGGTTCTCCTCACCTACTACTTTGCGCAAAGAGTCAAATAGCTGCTCAGACTCTTCAGGAGTTAGAACAGAGGTAGGTTCATCCAGAATCAGCACACTCGGATCTCGTCTCAAACACTTAAGAAGTTCGACTCTCTGACGCATCCCAACCGGTAGATCTTCGACACGATCGTCAGGGTTAACGTCTAACCCATACTCATGGCTTAATTCTGCTACCCGATCTCTGATTCTACTTTTATCTAATCGACTGTTATCCCCAAGCGCAACGTTCTCCCAGACAGTCAAAGCTTCAACCAAACTAAAATGTTGATGAACCATCCCAATGCCCAAATCGGCAGCATCCAGTGGGTCTCGAATTGTTACCGGCTTACCGTCAACTGCGATTGATCCCTTGTCTGGTAAAACAAGCCCAATGAGCATTTTCATGAGAGTTGATTTGCCAGCTCCGTTTTCTCCGAGAACCCCATGTATTTCACCTCGAACAAGTTCAATGTCCACTTCATCACAGGCTCTAACCGAACCATATGTTTTAGAAAGTTTTTCTGCTGTTACAGCCGGCGGGGGCCCCGTAAAAACGGAGCCCCCGCTGGTTGAACTATTGGCTAGCTCATTCAAGAATTAGCCTCCGTAAGCTTGACCCTTAATTGCTCCAAAGTCTCCTGCATACATTCCAGAAGCAACATTTGCATAGATATCATCCATTGCTTGTTGTTGTTCATCTGTTGGGTCACATATTAACCCACCTGGTTCTGGATCCACACCGACTTTAAATGTCTTAGTCTCGCCTTCTTTAACCTCACCATTTAATATCTGAGGGAAAATCGCTCTGATGTAATCGCCGCCATCAAAACGAGAAGCGACAGAATAAGCAAGATCATCGCGCGCACACACATTGGATGCACCAGCACTACTTACAGGAATACCTGCCTCGTTCGCTAGTTGCACTACAGGCTCATGAGCCCCACCCAAATATGGAAGAACGAATCCAATTCCATCACCGAGTGCCGTGTTGAAGGCTTCAGTAGCGTTTGGAACACTATTAAAGTCATATGGGAAGTCTCCCGTCGGATAGTAAGAAACCTCAAAACTTTCGTTCACAGCTTGAATTCCCATTGTGAATGAAAGTAAGAATTCCTTTTCAAAGTTGAGGTCGCAACAACCAAGCATTGCAGCAGTCGATCCACCATTCTCTTCGAGGATTAATCCCGCTGCATATCCGGTTGTGTAACCAACTTCAGCTCCGTCATCAAGACTCTGTGCAAGACCTGGCAACGTAGCAAATCCGGCACCACAGTTGCAGTACCAAAAGATATCTGAATACTCTTCTGTCAGATCTGGAAGAGGTTCGGCAATTTCACTGGCGCCAACGATAATTATATCTACTCCTTGATCAGCAAGATTTGTAAGCTCATCTGCGGCGTTAGCAGGTTGAATCTCATCAATTATTATTGGTGAAGACCAACCTTTATCGTTTGAAAGTTTAATAGCGGCATCAACAACAGCCTGGTAATAAGCCCCATCATCTGCAGGACCTGCAGCAGCAACGCCAATTGTGATGTTTCCATCACCATTTGCATCAAACTCAGCTAACACTTCTTCAGCACTTGCGGCTGAGCGTGAATACGGTCCGTTTGCTACTCGGGCTTGTATATCACCCACGTTTATGATCTTGCCTCCGAATTCACCAAGATCCCATGCGTCTCCAGTCCACTTAACGAATG
>JUEM01000030.1 GCA_000817085.1 marine actinobacterium MedAcidi-G1
CCTTCGGGATTAAATTTGTCAGCAATTTCCCAAAGAGTGTCGCCGGGTTGTACAACATATATAACTGGATTTCCAGCAGCTTCGACTACTGAACCCCCAGGAACACCGTGAATTCGGCCAATAATTTCATTAGCCATTAAAACACCTAAAAATACGACTAATCCGACCAGTGATAAAAAAGCTAGACGGCGACGTCGATAAACTTTTTGCGGCAATGCTCTAGAGGCAAAATTCTGTAGCTGAGGGTGAGTAATGTCGTAGGAGCTATAAATGACTGAAGTATTCATGTATACATCCTTTCAAAGGGGTGTGACATAGCTGTTTTATAAGGAAAAACACTCAAATACTTGACAAAGAACGTTTGTTCGGGGAACATATGTGCGTCGTACAAGTGTTCGATCATGGTATAATGATATCGAACGTTTGTTCGATTGCAACTAAAAAAGGTTTTTTTATTATGAACGAAAATTCTCTAACAGAGCGCCAAGTCCAAATACTAGAATTCATCGATAGCGAGTCTAGGAAACGAGGGTTTCCACCTTCCGTTCGAGAAATATGTAAAGCTGTAGGCCTGACATCCCCTTCAACGGTGCACGCTCATCTTTCCAGTCTTCAAAAATTGGGCTATCTGCGTCGTTCTGACCCTGGTAAGCCTCGTGCTATAGAGGTGTGTTTTGATCCAATAAGCGGAGTTGCCGTTGATCGAGGGGCCGTCCAACATGTTCCTCTTGTCGGCGATGTTGCGGCAGGAGTTACAGTTTTTCGACAAGAAAATATTGAAGAGTCTCTTCCTCTTCCTGCCGAATTTACTGGCGAAGGGAACCTCTTTATGCTCAGGGTTAAAGGTGACTCGATGACAGGTGACGGAATACTTGATAATGACTACGTGGTCGTAAAGTCTGAAACTTCTTCAAGTTCTGCAGATGAACTTCTCGTCGTTGAACTACCTGAGGCCGATGGAACCGTGGGTGTTAAGCGGCTTAAGCGACAAGGGAATAAAGCCATAATCTGCTCATCAAATCCAGACTTTGAAGACATCCATTACAAAGTAGATGAAGTAAAAATTATCGGCAAAGTCGTAACTGTTCTACGAAAGATATAAAGCTTCTTTAGCTAGTTTCCTTCCAGGACTCTTTTAATTGTCTGAAAAGTAACTTCTAAATTCTCACGCTCCACCCTCTCTCCAGCTGTGTGAGCCAGTGTCGCATCACCTGGACCAAAGTTGATCGCTGGAATTCCTTGCTCAGAGAAAAAAGCTACATCTGTCCATCCTAATTTTGCACGAGTTTCAATACCCTCACCTATAGAAGCAAGCAAAGAGTGTCCCATGCCGGGTAAGGCCGCTGGTGCCATGTCTATTAACTCGACTGAGTCCCCATCTTCCATGTACGGCATAAAAAATTCTCTTACATGATTTTCAGCTTCCTCAGAGTTTCGATCTGGTGCATGTCGATGGTTCACTAGCAGCGTTGCAGCATCAGGTATCACATTGCCCGCCACTCCCCCTTCGACACCAACCGCTTGTAATGCCTCACGAAACTGGCAGCCATCTATCACAGGCTCCCTGTATTGATACTTTTCTAAAGCACCAAGCACACTACTTAAACGGTGAACAGCATTTCGGCCCATCCATGGACGTGCAGAGTGTGCTCGTTCACCTTTAAATGTCAATAAGAATCTCATTGTCCCTTGGCAACCTGCTTCGATCAAAGCACTTGTCGGCTCTCCTAAAACTGCTGCATCCCCACTTAATAAGTCAGGCGCTTCAGTAAAAATTTCTTTCAAACCATTATGCTCGCGCGCTACTTCTTCACGAGCATAAAAAACCCACGTCGTATCTACTTCATAATCCGTTGCAGACTGAGCAAGCTCTAGCATTACTGCAATGCCGCCTTTCATATCTGCACTTCCAAGACCCCAGCATGTGTCATTCTCAATCTTCGCCCCTGATTCTGTGTCGCCGGGTACCGTGTCAGTGTGACCTGCCAAAATCAGTCTTTGCCCTTTATTTAAGCTTGTTCTAGCTATCAAATTGTCTCCAACACGATCAATTGACAAATGAGGAACTGCGCTTAATTCTTTTTCGATCACTGAAACAAGCGGGCCTTCTTCAAAGCTAACAGATGGAATATCAACTAGTTCTGCAGTTAACTCCAATAGATCACGCATAACTGTAGTGTCCAGTTTTCAAGTCGTTACTCCATGTGTGCGTAATACTTCATTCAGGGCCGACTTGTCGTGTCGCTCTCCTGGTTCCAAATACCGGACAACCAAAACGCATGGCAATCCAAAACTTCCTCCGGTAAATTGCCTCTCCCTACTAGCCTGAACGGCTACGCACCATGACGGCACAATTCCTCTACTCAACTCTTCGCCAGATTCAGCATCAATAACGGGTATTGAACCAGTTAAAACTGCTCCAGCTCCAAGAACCGAGCCTTCGCCCACAGAAGCGCCCTCGGCCACTATGCACCTGCTTCCAATAAGACACTCATCTCCTATAAAGACTGGAACAGCATTAGGGGGTTCCAAAACACCACCGATACCAACTCCGCCTGATAAGTGAACGTTCTTTCCTATCTGAGCGCAGGAGCCAACAGTCGCCCAAGTGTCAACCATAGTATTTTCACCTACGTAGGCTCCGATATTCACATAGCTAGGCATCATCACAACGCCGGGAGCCTGATAACTACCCCATCGAGCAGATGCTCCAGGAACAACTCTCACTTTGCTCTCAGAGTAGTTTTTCTTTAGAGGTATTTTGTCAACAAATTCAAAGGGTCCTACTTCTTGTATTGACATTTCAGATTGACGAAAAAGTAACAAAATTGCTAATTTCAACCATTCATTTACTTGTACGCCATTTTCACTGTCGTATTCAGCTACTCGCTCTTCACCCGTGTCTAGCAAGTTTATAGCCTCATGAATTAGAGAATTGACTTCCGAATCTTCGGTCGTTAGTTGGTCTCTTCTCTCCCATATGTTTTCTATTTCTTTGGCTAAATCAGTCATACCTGAGATTACCTCTTATTCCTTAATTCGAAAGCAAGTTTTTAACTAAACTAGCTCTTTGTCCCAACAACTCAATCCGATCGTCAGTGGCAACCGCAGCAACTCTTATATACCCCTTACCTCCTTCACCAAAAAACTCACCCGGGGTGACAACCATGCCTAGGTTCTTGGCCAATTTTTTAACTAGTCGCCACTCACCGCCGGATGCGGCTATCCAGAGGTAGAAGGATCCTTCTGGCATTGTCGTTTCGATCCCAAGGGATTCAAAAATAGTAATTAACTTAGAGAGTCTCCCTGAGTACAACCGCCTCTGTTCATCTACATGCTGTTGGTCAGTCAAAGCGGCTATTCCCGCATTCTGTGCTGGCCCCGAAAGCATGAATCCTTGATGTTTTCTGACTTCACGCAAATAACTGACTATTTCTGCATCTCCAGCGTAAAACCCAACTCTCATACCAGCCAGATTTGATCTTTTAGAAAGAGAATGAATGGCTAGTACACCTTCTTTACTATTTTGAAGAACGGACTTTGGAGAAGTGGACCATGTGTATTCCACATAGCATTCATCTGACAGAATTGTTACTCCATTTGCCACACCCCAATCAGCAATCTCACTTAAATCTTCGATTGCACCTGCGGGGTTACCGGGACTGTTAACCCACAGGCAAATGGCTCGCTTAATATCTTTTTTATCAATTCTTGAAAGATCAATTCTCCAATCCTTATCAACTGGAACTGCAACCGAGCGACAATTAGCCAATTGCGCCCCCATCGAATAAGACGGGTATGAAACCGCTGGATACAAAACAGTGTCCTTATCGGGATCTCTCAATTTAAGAACTGCAGGCAACCCTGTAACAATCTCCTTAGTTCCGATACAGGCCCCTATTGAGGTTTCAGGGATGTCCACTCCAAGGCATCGGTTCAGCCACCCGGAAGCTGCCTTCAAAAAATCGTCACTTCCGACCGAGGAAGGGTAAGGACGTGCCGAACTAAGGCTCGTTTCAGAGACAATAGCTCTTCGAACGACTTCAGGTACTGGGTCACAGGGTGTACCTATAGAGAGATCTACAGCTCCACCCGGTAAAGATCCAGCCAAGGCTCTGAACTCATCAAGCTGTTCGTAAGGGTAAGGAGGCGGAAGGAATTTTTTTATCATTGCATCAATTCAAACTCTGAGGAATCAAACTTGACCTGGAATTGTCCGAGCCTACCGACTGAGCTCTTGTCAGCTCTCAATTCAATCAGCCAATTAGATTCCTCTAGAACCTCTTTCGTAACAAAGCCTTCACGGTGCGCCATTGCTCTGATATCACCCCGTTCAAAAGGTACTTTTAACGTAATCGTTTCTTCTGATTTTCTGAGTGAAGAGGCTAATTTATTCAATAACTCTTCGATGCCTTCACCTGTTACAGCAGAAACCGCCACGCAATTTTCGTCTCGTTTGAAAAGTTTCTTATCTACACCATTCGATTTATCAATTTTGTTGAAAACCATCAACTCAGGAACTTCAGAAGCACCTATTGCCTCTAATACTTGTCGCACTGCTTCTATGCAGCCTTCTGGATCTGGATCTGAAGCATCAATGACGTGAATCAGCAAATCTGCATCGACTACCACGTCTAAAGTAGCTTTGAACGCTTCTACTAGTTGATGAGGTAATTTACGCACGAATCCAACTGTGTCTGTAACGTAGACTGCTTCCCCGCCAGGTAGTTGCATTCTGCGAGTTGTGGTATCAAGAGTTGCGAACAGTCGATCTTCAACTAGCACTCTTGCGTCTGTAAGCCTGTTAAGAAGTGTGGATTTTCCAGC
Organism: marine actinobacterium MedAcidi-G1; assembly: GCA_000817085.1. GTDB lineage: Bacteria > Actinomycetota > Acidimicrobiia > Acidimicrobiales > MedAcidi-G1 > MedAcidi-G1. The sequence continues at coordinate 4,828 of JUEM01000030.1, forward strand.
ATTCGTATAACCAACTATTGCTACCGACCTATTGCTTGTCTTGGATCTAGCTTTCGACTGAGTCGATCGATGTCTTCGCAACTTATTCAGATCTTGTTCAAGTCGTTGAATCCGACGCATAAGTCTTCTTCGATCAACCTCTAGCTGTGTCTCTCCTGGTCCTCTAGTTCCAATTCCTCCTGCTTGCTGGCTGAAAGTACGGCCTGACTTTCTGAGCCTTGGTAAACGGTACCGGAGTTGCGCAAGTTCTACTTGAGCTTTACCTTCAAGACTGCTTGCGTTCTGGGCAAAAATATCAAGAATTACCGCTGTTCGGTCAAGAGCGGAACGTTTAAGTATTCCTTCCAAGTTACTTTGCTGAGCAGGAGTTAATTCGTTGTCGAAAACTACCGTATCGGCATCATACTCTTCCGAAATAGAACGGATTTCATTAGCTTTACCACTTCCTACAAAAGTGGCTTTATCCGGTACTTGCCTATTCTGGACTATGACAGCAACAGCATCAGCCCCTGCTGTATCAACAAGCCTTTCAAGTTCTTCAAGGGAGGACTCTGTAATTTCCTTATCAATGCCTTCTAGAGAAACACCAGCCAATACGATACGTTCACGAAATGAGCGGTCAATCAGCCCACGCTCTTCACCTGCGAACTCACCAAATCCACCCCTGTGAGTTTCTTCCACTTCAGATTTATCGCCGTTAAAAGAATTACCCATCATCCACCTGATGTCTATCCATGAAAACAGATGGGCCTGATAGTTCTACCCAAGGATGGGAAAATGAAAAGGGGCTGGATGTAAGCATGTTGACAAGTACACTTCCTCCGGGCATGTGAACATTTACATTGAAAGTGTATTGTGAAGCCTGCTTTTCAATCATTCCCCACGCTAAAGCGACAGCAGCCGACGCGCACGCTCCTGTTCCGCAGGCTTCAGTAAGCCCAACCCCGCGCTCCCATGTCTGCATTCTGATATTAGAGGCATCTTTTACTTTCATCAGGTGCACATTCAACTCTGCAAATTTTTCATCTAGCAAGAACGCAAATTGTTCTAATTCGATTGCATCTAATAACTCATCCATCACTACAACTAGGTGTGGATTACCTATATCCACACATCCTGGTATTACGAGAGATTTTTTTTCTTTCAAGACTTTACTTAAATCAATATCAGGCAAATCTCTCGTTACCCTTGCTTCTCCGATTTCAGCTGTTGCCGAAATTTCCTTTTCATTCCGTACTTTTTCAATTTTTATCTTTCTTAATCCGACATCTGTTTCAACATGAAAAGTCTCATCTTCAAGTCTTGAAGTCATAGATAGAGCCTGAGCAAAGCATCTGAGACCATTGCCACTAAGTTCCGCCCGCCCCCCGTCTTTATTGAAAAGATTAAATCGGTTCACTGCATTAGAATTTTCGGAGGGAGGTGTGCCGATTATCAAACCATCGGCACCAATCCCCTTCTCAGGATCACAATATTTTTGGGCTAGCTCACCTGGATTTTTTGGCAACTCTTCTAAAAGAGCAATCAAAAAAACATTTCCAAGCCCGTGGTGTCTAGTTAATTCCATTTGAATAGTTTCACAGATAATCAGGAACTTTTACGAATTCATTTGAAGTATTTCGTCCTATCAAATCAAATACTTTAATTACTTCTTCTAATAGCTCAAAGGGATCTTTTTGCAGTTCCATCCATTGAATTCTTGGATCTCTTCTGAACCACTTTTCCTGTCGTCTAGCGAAACGCCGTGTCGATGCAATAGCAGATTCAATCGCTTCCTCAAGAGTATTTTCACCCTCTATATAAGAAATTATTTGTTTATAACCAAGTGCTTGGGAAGCAGTTTTAGAAAGCTCTCTCCCATCAGATACTAAATTTTTTACCTCTTCAACAAACCCATCTTCGATTTGTCTTTTATACCTCTCAGCTATGCGGAGGTCATTTAAATCTCTTGGCATTCTTATACCAATTTCTGTGAACGGAGAAGGAGGATACACGTCCAGACCGGGACCAAAAGAAGAAAACGGACGACCGGTTCCCAACGTAACTTCAAGTGCTCTTACAATACGCCTACGATTCCCAGGCTCGATCTTTTCTGATGCTAGTGGATCTAAATCTTTAAGTCTTCTATACAAAAAAGCTGTTTCAGGTATCAATTCTATTTCATCTCGAATACTTAAGAATCTGGGAGGGACTTGCAATCTGTCAACTACTGCACGAACATGCAGCCCCGTTCCTCCGACAAGAACTGCTCTATTACCTCTGTTGGTGATTTCCTCCAAAGCTTTTTCGACAGCTGACTGAAAAAGAGGAAGTGCAAATTCGTCTGAAGGATCAACAATATTAATTAAGTGATGAGGTATCTCTTCTTGTTCCGCAACGGTGGGAGTTGCAGTGCCTATATCCATTCCTCTATAAATTGCCATAGAGTCAATCGAAATTATTTCGACATTTGAACGACGTCTCGCTAATTCAATAGCTAAGGAAGATTTCCCGGAAGCTGTACTCCCTACTATGACCAAATTTCCGTTAAGAGGTAGTTCAGCATTTTTTTCAGACACTTTGCTCTGCCATTACAGGAATACGTTTGCGATGCTTGGGAGTAGCAACTATCTCTAGCAATTCGCCAAGAAGGTAGTGGGAAGGGGCTTCTGTGACTTGGACTCGGGCATAAGTTCCAGCACGGAGAGATTCTTCGAATTTCAAATGAAGAATTTTATTCTGCCTTGTTCTAGTTTTTATGAGATCTGTTCCTTTTTTTGAACGACCTTCAACTAGAACTTCTTCTACTCTCCCCACACGCTCTTTGTGTTTCAGCAATGAAGATCGCGTAACAACGTTCCGTAAAGTTTCATACCGCCGCACAGCTGTAACGTGGTCAACGAATTCCGATTCCATTTCTGCTGCCTTTGTTCCGGGTCGTGATGAAAAAATGTAGGTATATGCGGCATCAAATTGAGCTTCAGCTGCAACTTGAAGAGTCTCATCAAAATCTTTTTCGCTTTCACCAGGAAAACCAACAATCAAATCTGTGGTTACTGCTAAGTCCTTGATACCACTACGTGCTTGTTTAAGTTTATGCAAGAAGCGTTCACTGCTATAGCCACGATGCATTGCTGACAAAATCGAATCACTTCCAGACTGCAATGGAAGATGCAAATGCTCACAAACACTTTTTGTTTCAGACATTGCTGCAACTATCTCTAAAGTCAGATCTTTTGGATGGGGGCTAATAAAACGAACTCTTTCAATTCCTTCGATTAAGCCAACGCTTTTCAGCAAGTCTGCAAAAAGTGGTTTAATTTTTCGCCTATCAGCCTCTAACCAAAGATCTCCAACTTGAAAAACATCAGTCTCGCAAGGGTCATCTGATTTTAATTTTTTAGTCAAATCACGGCCATAAGAATTGACATTTTGACCCAACAGAGTTATTTCTGTTACTCCTTGATCAGCAAAATTTCTTACTTCATTCAAGAGTTGTCCAAATGGTCTACTTATTTCGCGTCCACGAACCGAAGGAACTATGCAATACGTGCAAGTATTATCACAGCCAATCTGAATCGTGACCCAAGCGCGATGATCTACTTCTCTTCTAACGGGAAGCGCAGATGGAAAGGCTTGGTTATCCTCTTCAACTATTTCTTCAAGAATTTCTATAATGGGTCCTTGACTTTGTGATTTTTTTAATAGTTTTACGGCATTTTGAACATTGTGAGTTCCAAACACTACGTCAACGTGTTTCGCTCGTTTCTGGATCAATTCCCTGTCTTTTTGAGCTAGGCATCCAGCAACTGCTATCTGCAGATCAGGCTTTTCAGCTTTTAGAGTTTTTAAATTGCCCAAAGCACCATAAAGACGATTATCAGCATTTTCCCTTATGCAACAAGTGTTAAGAACAATAACGTCTGCTTCCTCTTCTGATACAGCAGGGACCAATCCGTCTGCCTCTAGCAGACCGGATATGCGTTCACTGTCATGTTCGTTCATCTGGCACCCGTAGGTGCGCACCGCGTACTTTCGGCGCTCCATATATTCAGGCTAGGTCAAGTTGGCAAGACTTACTAAAAGTCATTCATTTTAATAAATATAAAGCTTTATTCTTCTAACTCGATTGGAAGGTCGTCGGTTTCTGTAAATTCATCAACTAACTCAGTTTCTTCTTTAATGGCTTCTTCTTTAATGGCTTCTACCGGTTCATCAGCATCTGGCATAGCCTCACGCCAAACTCTGTCAGTAATTTCCATCATTACTTCTGGATTTTCCGTAAGGAAACGTTTTGCATTTTCTCGTCCTTGACCTAGTTGCTCACCCTCATAGGTGTACCAAGCACCTGACTTCTTGACTATGTCAAGATCAGCTCCAAGGTCAATGACTGAACCTTCTCGGCTTATTCCTGCGCCATACATGATGTCAAACTCTGCTTGACGGAAAGGAGGCGCACATTTATTCTTGACTACTTTTACTCGAGTTCGATTGCCCACAATTTCGTTACCGTCCTTAATCGCTTCAATTCGTCTTATATCAAGTCGAACTGATGAATAGAACTTCAACGCACGGCCACCAGGAGTTGTTTCTGGGGATCCAAACATTACACCAATTTTTTCTCGTAATTGATTTATGAAAATGCATATTGTCTTCGACTTATTTAAATTCGAGGTCAATTTTCTAAGAGCCTGCGACATCAAACGAGCCTGTAGGCCCACATGTGTATCACCCATGTCGCCCTCTATCTCAGCTCTGGGCGTCAATGCTGCCACAGAATCAATTACAACCACATCAAGAGCACCTGAACGTATAAGCATGTCCGCGATTTCAAGCGCTTGTTCACCCGTGTCCGGTTGTGAAATTAATAATTCATCTACATCAACGCCAATAGCTTTTGCATAAACCGGGTCCATTGCATGTTCTGCATCTATATAGGCGCAGATCCCACCATTTCTTTGTGCTTCCGCCACAACATGAGTAGCTAATGTGGTTTTTCCAGAACCTTCCGGGCCAAATATTTCAGCTATTCGACCTCTCGGCATTCCGCCTATTCCAAGAGCCAGGTCAAGAGCCAAAGCACCTGTAGGGACACTCTCCATAGACATGGAACCTTTGTCACCCATTTTCATGACCGCTCCATGACCAAATTGTTTTTCAATCTGTCCTAAAGTGCTGTCAAGAGCCTTCACCCTGTCGGCATTATTAGCTGCTCTTGCGTCAAAATTTTCCCGAGCTTCTTGAGTCTTTGTTCCCTTAGCCGCCTTACTCATCTTATTTCTCCATTCATTTCTATAAATTGCTTCTTTTAATCGAACTCTCACACTTTTTCGCAAGAATCCTTAATGTGCTTAATTAACAATAAGAAACCGGTGTGACAATACTCAAGCGATTACTGATCTTGTTAATAACATAAGCGTAATTGCGAACATGTGTTCGTGCAAGCATTTACTAAATTTTTTTATTTATACTTCATTCTCCTGATAACTTTCTTCTATGACTTCGAAACCTTCAACCAACGAAAACTCTCATTCCAATGATGAACACTTAAAAGAGCGCTTGTCTGACATGGCATACCATTGCACTCAAGAATCAGGCACTGAGCCGGCTTTTACAGGAATTTACAATGATGAAAAAACTCAAGGAACCTATAAATGCATTGTGTGTGCTGTAGACCTATTTCATAGTGCGGAAAAGTACGATTCCAGAAGCGGCTGGCCTAGTTTTTGGAGTCCAATTGACGAAAACTCAATTGAAACTGAAATGGATACTAGTCACGGCATGCAGCGGGTAGAAGTAACGTGTGCATCTTGCACTGCCCATCTCGGCCATGTTTTCCCTGACGGTCCTAAACCCACTGGAAAGCGATTCTGCATCAACTCTGCGTGCTTACAATTACTACCTGAATAATTTAAAATTAGTCAACGGTCAGCACGCGAGATTCAAGCCGTTTGCGAAGCGCATTCAATACCGTGATAACAGTGAACTGACGTATCTGAGCTCTTTCAAAAGGAAAACCGACTTTAAACGACTCAATGTCGCCTAGCAAGTTAGTTGCCATCCAAACTGTCCCCGGTTCTTGTCCTTCATGCGAATACGGGCCTGCTGCCCCACTTACCGCTACCGAAACATCAGCTCCCAAGAGCTCGCAAACCCCCAAGGCCATCGATTCAACAGCCTCCTGACTGACTACTGAAATGCCTTTCGGAACATTCAGTAAAGACCTTTTTATTTCTGCTTCATACGCTACGAGCGAGCCAACATAAGAATCACTTGACCCAGGCACATCCGTCAATCTGCTACCTATCATTCCCCCAGTGATGGATTCAGCAGTGGCAAAAGTTAATGATTGAGCTTTCAGTTGATCTAAAACTACTGATTCCATCGTTTGGTGATCTACAGCAAAAATATACTCCCCTATAAGTTTTCTTAAAATAGTTTCTTCATGATCCAAAAGCGAATCTGATTGTTCTTTATTCGCTGCTTTTGCAGTAATCCTGACCTTCACCCCCTCTATTCCGCTCGCTTGGAAGGCAAGAGTCAATTCACCATTGCCATCAAGGCGTTCTATTTCCTCTGCAAGATCTTCCGCAAGACCCGATTCAGAATGACCCCAAGTTTTGAGCACTCTGGAACTTATTACAGACCTCTCGCCAGATCGTGAGACAAGATCCTGGAGAACAGTGCCCTCAAGCATTTGTTTCATCTCTGTTGGAACGCCTGGTACTAAATAAATAACTTTTTCTTCGGGCATAGGACAAATCAACCCGGCAGCCGTACCTGGCATTTCTGCAATCGCATTTGCACCTACCGGTATGTCAGCCTGCTTGAGATTATTTTCAGGCATTGGCTTTCCGCGGTTAGAAAATCTCTCTCGGATCCGGTCAACTATTTCCAAATCCCTCACAAGTTCGACACCCATCAACCTGGCTACAACTTCACGTGTCAGATCATCCTGTGTGGGACCAAGCCCACCTGTGACTATTAAAGCCTCCGCTCTTTCAAGCGCTGACTCTAAAACCTCTGACATTCTTTCAGGATTGTCACCTACCACCGTCTGAAAGTGACAATCAATACCTGCTTCGGCTAGACGTTCAGCGATCCAAGCAGAATTAGTATCAACTATCTGACCTAATAGAATTTCAGTTCCGACTGCAACTATTTCACAACGCATTACAGAACTCTATTCACCGGTGGTGCTTGTCGCAAGAAGGCCATCTTTTAGATATTGGATCCCTGTTACCACAGTGAAAATAAGAGCTACCCATAGTCCAAAATCAACGAACCATTGAGAGCTTTCCAAAAAAGGCATGACGGCAATCATCAAGGCAATCCCTTGGACAGTTGTCTTCCATTTAGCAGACTTACGAGCTGGAATTGACAGACCTTTACGTGCAACCAGTAATCGATAAAAAGTAATAAAAATTTCTCTGAGAGTAAGAAGAATAACTGGTAAAAGGTGAAACCTTTCTACCTCAACGAGGCAAAACGCAGCTCCGATTACTACCACTTTGTCTGCTAAAGGGTCAATAAAAGCACCCCATCTACTTACTGTTCCACGGATTCGAGCTAGATAACCATCTAAAACATCTGATAATGCCAGGATAAAACCTAAAAATACTGCCAACCAGGAAGTTCCGCTGCTGTCTTTCGCTTCTAAAACTGTCCAAAATAGCAAAGGGGAGAGTAATAAGCGTGAAAGGGAAACTAAGTTCGCAGGACTCACAACCGTGGCTAGAGGATGCCTGTTACTTTCATCTCTTTTAATCAAATTAAATCAGCCTCCAGGTCCGGCCCTATTGATCCCTTTACAATCAAATCAGTGAACTCCCCCACCTTGCATGAATCGGGCACAGAAACAATACCATCTATCTCTGGAGCTTCCCTGTAAGTTCTACCCACTCCGTGCGAATCAATTAATACGGAGACCTTTTCACCTATCAAAGCATCTCTCTTCGAAGACGTTATTTCATCCTGCAAAAAACTAAGTTCCTTCAATCGCTCAAGGACAAGCGGTCTATCAATTTTTCCCTCAAGGCCTGAAGCGTACGTTCCTTCTTCATCGCTGAAAGGAAAAAACCCACACCAGTCCAATTGCATGTCTTTTATGAAATCAATTAACTCGTCTTGGTCTTCCTCAGTTTCTCCCGGATAACCAACTATGAAATTTGAACGAAATATAGCTTCTGGAGAATTTTTCCGAATTTTAGAGATTAACTCCCTAAAGCGTTCAGCATTACCCCATCGTTTCATTCTCTTCATGAGCGAAGGTGAAACATGCTGTAGAGAAAGATCGAAATAAGGGACCGTTAATGCGCACATAGCATCTATTAGTTCTTGATTTAGTTCTGATGGGTACAGGTAAAGAAGTCTTACCCAGTCGACTCTTTGCGTTATTCTTTCTATCAATGGAATGATTGATTTTTCTCCAACACCTTGATCTCTTCCATATGCTGCTAAATCTTGGGCGACAAGAACAACTTCCTTGACCTTTAGCGAGTCAACCTCGTCAAGTATGGAAGCAATATCGCGACTTCGTTGCGGCCCTCTGAAAGACGGTATTGAACAGAAACCACAAGCCCTATCGCAACCTTCCGCGATCTTAAGATATGCCCAAGGTTTGCCGGACGCTGGACGGGGCAAATTCAGTAAATCGAATTCTGGAACAGTGGCTTTTCGAGTAAAAGAAACAGGGACACCGAACCCGGCTACATGGTCGACTTCAGGTAGAAAATCTTGTATTTCACTCCCATACCTTTCGGCCAAGCATCCGGTTACAACAATTTTGCTATCTTCATTTCGGAGTTCATCCAAATTTAAGATTGTTTCTATGGATTCCTCTCTTGCTTCTTCAACAAAAGCGCAAGTATTTACGACTATCAAGTCGGCATTAGTTAAATCATCCGTAGGTTCCATTCCATCAGAAAGTAATGAACCTGCTAATTTCTCTGAATCGACTTCATTTTTTGGACACCCGAGCGTAACTAGGTGAAATTTTGAACCGTTTCTCATCACTTCAGGGTAGATGAAAAGATCGCTAAGAATTGATTAACCAGTAAGAGTTCTTACCATTTGCCAAAACAAAAGTGCATACAGAAACAAAAGTAGTAACGCATTCCATTTTGGAATTTCTACAGGTTTCCTCATACTCCAAAAAGCAACTAGGCATATGAGACACATACCTAATAAAACCGAACCGTCCATAAAGGGTTGCTCAGATAAACGACCTAAGCCAGAATGTGACAACAATATTGCGCTTCCAACGCCCAAACTATTGAAGAGATTTGAACCGAAAAGATTCCCAATAATTAATCCCCACTCTCCTCTACGTGCCCCAACTAACGAGGTGACAAGTTCCGGCAGAGAAGTACCTATTGCGACTAAAGAAAATCCTATGAAACCGCCTTCCCAACCAAATTCATTTCCAATAGAAACTGCAGAACTAACAATCCAGCGCGGCGATAAAATTGTCAGCGTAAGACCTACAAGCATCACAATGATTTCACGAGATACTGGCCAATTATGTTTTCTGGAAGACTGAAGCGGGGTCACTCCGGTTTTCTTAAAATGAAGAAAAATTAAGTAATTAGTTAAACAGAAAACAAGAAGAAGTAAAACTCCCCCTATAGCTGAATTTAATTTCAGATAAACCACACCAGAAAAAAGTAAGGCTCCCATAAGCGAATAACCGGCTTGTTCTTTTGTGCCACGGGGAGGAACGACGTTGCCCCAAATCAAAATTGGCAGAGCCAGAACTAAGCCAAGATTAGCAACATTAGATCCCACTACATTTCCCACCGCTAATTCGACGCCACCGGTTTCTTGTTGAAATACAGCCGTAATCGATGCAGCTAACTCTGGTGCACTCGTACCAAACCCAACTAAAAGAGCACCCACGAGTACTTTTGGAATCTTAAATCTTTCAGCTAGACGTGACGTCCCATTCAAAAATTGATCTGCCGCAAAAACCAACACACACAGTCCGAGTGCTAGGACTATAAAATCTTTATACACGATTAAAGAGTACCTAAGTTAATAAGCACCTAGAAGCCATCTTCGCCTTGGATTTCAAACTCTTCGGCCGCTATGAGAACCTCACGTGCCTTTGAGCCTGAAGAGGGACCCACCACCCCTGACTCTTCCAGTAAGTCCATCAAACGTCCGGCCCTAGCAAACCCGACACGTAGTTTTCTCTGAAGCATAGAAGTGGAACCAAGCTGGCTAGAAATAACTAGACTTCTAGCTTCTTCATACAACTCATCATCTTGTTCAGAAGCAATCGAAGCTGGACGAGAAAAATCTGCAGTGATGTCAGCAGCTGGTTCTTTAGCAACAGAAGGCTCCATAACATCAGACAGGTTGTGTTCAACTTTATGTTCTTCCATGTTGTCGAGTTGGGAGTTCCATGTTGCTACGACTTCACGCACTTCGCTCTCTTCTACCCACGCTCCTTGGATACGCTGAGGAGTGCTTGAACTAGGACCTAGAAGCAACATATCCCCTTTTCCTACAAGTCTTTCGGCTCCTTGCTGATCCAAGATTACTCGACTATCAGCAAGGCTCGAGACCGCAAAAGCTAACCGAGCAGGGATATTAGCTTTGATCACACCTGTGATTACATTCACTGAAGGACGCTGAGTAGCTACCACCAAATGTATTCCCACCGCTCTAGCCATCTGGGCCAATCTACAGATTGAGTCCTCAACATCTCGAGCAGCGACCATCATCAAGTCTGACAATTCATCCACCACAACCATAATGAAAGGTAATCTTTCATATTCACGCTCATCTCCTTCACCGTAATTCATTACTGGCAATTCATCTCGGTCGTATGCCGCGTTGTAGCCGGCTATATCCCTAAAACCACAGTTAGATAAAATGTCATACCTTCTCTCCATTTCGCGTACAGCCCAATGAAGCGCATTTGCGGCTTTCTTAGGGTCTGTTACAGGTGCTGTCAAAAGGTGAGGAACACCTTCGTATTGTCCCATTTCAACGCGCTTTGGATCTATGAGTATCAGTCGGACTTGGTCTGGTGTGGTTCGCATCAAAACAGAAGTAACCATCGCATTGATACAAGAAGACTTTCCAGCCCCAGTTGCTCCAGCTATAAGAAGATGCGGTGTGGTTGCGAGATTAAGCATCAAGGCTTGACCCTTAATGTCTCTGCCAACTGCCAACTCAAGAGGATGCGTTGCTTTTTTAGATTCTTTTGAAGTCAAAATGTCTCCTAAAGCAACCACATCTCTATCTTCATTTGGAACCTCAATACCAATTGCCTGTTGACCAGGTATCGGAGCCAATATACGCACATCTGCAGCGGCCAATGCGTAAGCAATATCCTTGTTAAGGCTCGTGATGCGCGAAACTTTCACGCCATCGCCTAATTGCAGGGCATACCGTGTAACCGTCGGACCAATAGTCATATCAACTAGCCGAGTTTCAACGCCATGTGCCTCTAACGCTTCTTGAAGCCTCTTCCCCCGCTCTTCTGCAGCTTTAGCATCTACATCATGTGTGTCACTTGTTGAGAGGATATCCAAAGATGGTAACGACCAAAGAGATCCTTCAACTG
>JUEM01000031.1 GCA_000817085.1 marine actinobacterium MedAcidi-G1
GTGAACTGCAGATAGTTACTGATGCCAGAGTCCAAAATGTTCTTGTACGTATAGCCTCATCACGAGTTACCGATTCAACTCTTCGATCTGAGAGAATTTCAGTTTCATAGTTACCTCCATCAGGTACCTGTCCCAGATCTGAAGGCCGATCCACATACCCGAAAAAAGCAATCGGCACGACAGTCAGGAAAATAGTTACTGCTGCTATCAACCAGGCTTGCCTCCAACCCCAACTTTCAATGGTTAGGGCCAGAATAAGTGGGACAGCACTCATTCCGCTAAAAACCACCGTCGTTTTCAAACCCATCGCAAAACCACGACGCAGGTCAAACCAATGTGCCACAAGACTTAAAGCCCCTTGCCCCAGAAGTCGAATTCCAAGAAAACCGACTGACAACCAGATGACGCCATTGATAATTGACATGTGAGCGACAGCAAGAGCAAAGAGCAATCCAATGGTTATTGTGGCTCTTTTCACTCCAATATTGTCTATCCAAGTTCCGATTCTGGGCTGAAAGGTAGATGATATCAGTGTGCCTAGTAGGTAAGCAGTGGCGATAGCAGAATCTGAAAGGTCAAGGTCGGAGGAGAGGTGTTCGAGAAAAACTGAGACAGCAGCTGACTGGCCCGGTCCTGTGAGAATGCCGATCAGTGAAGCAAATGCGAGCATGTGCCATCCGTAGAATCCAGCTGGTGAGCGCGCACCTTTAGCTGTGACTCCTTTTTGAAACATCAGCGAACACTACAACCTAATCTTGAAAAAGAACATTTTTAAGATAATTACTTACTGTGTTTTTTATTACCAGCAGAAAAGTGATCTGTCTTCTTTTGAGTTTTTTGCTATTTTTAAGACGTGATCTATGAAAACACACAAACCATTTCAAAAAATTGGAGAAGAGTTTTTCTTACTGTTTGTGTTGTGTTCGTTTTGGGACCTAACGTTATTGCAGGATTTTCTGCTTCAAAAGGTGTTTCATGGATCCTCATAGCCGCTGTGTTTGGTATCTACTTTGCTTTTGTTCGACCTTTCATGTCAGCTACCACGGTCGTGACTTTTGAACATTTTGAATTCAGGTTCGCGTATGGGTGGCCTCGAACCCGATTGCCTAGAAGCGAAATACTCTCTCACGAAATAACTGAAATTTCTGGATGGGTTGGTACGGGCATAAGAGGAGTCTCAGGTGGCTGGCTATGGCGTGTCTGGGGTCGCAGCTGTGTGGAAATAAGAAAAGCTAACGGCAAAAGACTTGTGGTTGGCACTAATGACCCCGAAGGCCTTTCACGAGCTTTAAATAGTTAATCTCGAAGCTCAGAACTATGACGTTTACGGATACCACCTGCAGAGGATTTTTTAAGTAGGCTACGGTTATGGATGCGAAGTCTTTTGAAGATCTTGTCGCCCGAGTTAGGGCTGATTTCGATACTACTTTCACTTGGGACTATGACCGTGATGGAGGAGGGCTTGACCGTCTCTACGAGAAAGCTAAACGTGCCCAATGGAATGTAAGCGATGACCTGGATTGGTCTATCGACGTGGATCCGGAACGACTTATTCGCCTACAGGCAGAAGAATCAGGAGTCCCACCAGGATTTCCTGCTCGATCATTAGCTGACATTGATCGCTCACCAGTTGCTTCATGGACAGATGATAAGTGGGTCGAATTTGCGGTGCATTCTCAATGCACTTCATTGAGTAATTTTCTCCACGGAGAACAAGGAGCACTACTAGTTGCCGCCCGACTTGTTGAAGCGGTTCCATGGATAGACGCAAAGTATTATGGAGCCACCCAAGTGGTAGACGAAGCCCGTCACGTTGAAGCATTTGCCAAATATCTTGATGAGAAAATGCCAACGACTTACGCTATTAATGACAATCTACGCACGTTGATAAATCAGGTGCTAGTTGACTCTCGTTGGGATGTCGTGTTTTTGGGAATGCAGGTAGTTATAGAAGGTCTAGCTTTAGCAGCTTTTGGTTTCATGATGGGAACTACAAGAGACCCATTACTCAAAGAGATGCTTCGTTACGTAATGGCTGACGAAGCTCGCCATGTCGCATTCGGAATTCTCTCATTGCAAAAGGTTTATGAAGACCTCTCCTCAAATGAACTACGAGAACGTCAAGAATTCGCGTATGAAGCCTGCGACCTAATGCGCAGGCGAAGCCTCAACCCGGAATTATGGCCGGCTTTCGGAGTCTCCAATTCTGAAATTGAAACGATGTTGTCAAACACTCGCTCCCAGCAGAAATTTCAACATCTACTCTTCTCAAAAATTGTTCCAAATTGTAAAAAACTAGGTCTTCTTGACCATCGAGATGGTTGGCTACGAGAACGTTTTCAAGAGATGCAAATAATCCAATACGAAGACTGGACCACCGAAGCTGAAGAGCTAACTGCAGCCTCAGCTGTAGATCCTGCCGCTTATGCAGACAAATAATTGGAGTTAAAATGAAAAATAAGGTGGAAACAAGCAGAGAGATTTTAGCTTCACCACAAGCAGTTTGGGAGATTATCTCTGATCTCGAATCTATGGGACGTTTGTCTCCAGAAAACACTGGAGGCCGATGGGAAAAAGGTGTAAAAGGAGTTGAAGAGGGCGTTATTTTCAGAGGTAAAAACAAAAATGGTTTCCGACAATGGCCAACGAAAGTTTTAATCACGGAATGTGAACCGCCAAAAAAACTAGCTTTCATTCTTCGTGTAGGTGGGCAAACATGGTGCGAGTGGGCATATCGGATCGAAGTTACTGAAAACGGTTGTTTAGTTACTGAGTCTTGGACGGATATGAGGACTTGGCTACAAGTAAAGATCGGTTGGGTCGTCAGTGGTGTTGCTGATCGAGCTACTCATAATCTTAAAAGTATGGAAGAAACTTTGGAAAATCTTTCTCGTCTCGCCGAGGCGAAGTAGAAGTTTCTGAGAATCAAAAAGTGTGGTGTAATTTCAATAGTCCTTTTCAAAAATTTGTTGAAAGTAGTTATACGTACAAAAAGTCAAGTGAGCAAAATCCTAAAACTACCACTCCGTCGCGTAGGTTCAGTCTTGTAAGGAGACTTAAGAGACGAACTTAGTTGGTTAACATTAAGTAAAAACTGTCACAAGGAAGTCAGATTTTTGCTAGGCGAGATAAGTTTTTAATTGAAAGTTTTTTTCAACCAACCTTAACATCGTTTCATGAGTGCTCATTCGACCAATCCAGTTTTAATGACTGACCATTATGAATACACGATGCTTGATGCTTTGGTGCTTTCCGGGAAAGTTAATGAGAAAGCAGTTTTTGAAGTTTTTTCTAGAGATTTGAAAGAGCGCTCTTACGGTGTTTTCGCTGGGCTGCTTCCACTGATGGAAACTATTGAAAAGTTTACTTTTTCTCACAAGGAGATTTCGTTTCTGGAATCAATAAATTTACTCTCCGCTGAAACTCTTAGATGGTTAGAGGAATATAGTTTCAGCGGCAAAATTAGCGCTTATCGCGAAGGGGAGCTTTACTTTCCATTCAGTCCCGTAATGACCGTCGAAGCAGAAATAGGTGAAGCACTAATCCTTGAGACGATCATTCTTTCGTTTTTAAATCATGCTTCTGCCGTCGCTACTGCCGCAGCACGAATAACTGAATCCGCAAACGGTAAATTTGTAATGGAAGCCGGTTCGCGACGTGTGAACCCTGAATCAGCAGTTCAAGCTGCCAGAGCTGCCTATATAGCAGGGATAGACGTAACTTCTAATTTAGAAACTTCCAGACGCTGGGGAATACCCACTGCAGGCACGGCATCGCACGCTTTTACACTTTCATTCCCAAATGAGCTAGAGGCATTTGAAGCGCAAACTGAAACACTTGGAAAGTCAACTATTTTTCTTGTTGACACATATAACCAGGAAGATGCAATAAAGTCTGCTGTCAAAGTCACAGGTGGAGAACTCAAAGGAATACGTTTAGATTCAGGAAACTTAGGAGAGGATTCAATCGCAGCACGCGAACTCTTGGACAGTTTAGGTGCAATAGACGCTCAGATAATGGTGTCAGGCGATCTAGATGAATATAAAATCGCTGACCTCACCACCTACCCGATTGACTCGTTCGAGTCTGGGCATCGTCTTGTTACAGGATCGGGAGTTCCTTCAGCAGGTTTTGTTTATAAATTAGTGGCGATCACTGATGGGACTTCTGAGACTTTTAATCCGGTAGCTAAGAAAGCAACTGGTAAAACTAATCAGGGCGGTAGAAAGTTCGCTAAAAGGCTTCTTTCCGATGAAGGTTTTGCGGTCGAAGAAGTAATAACGACTAACGAAAATGATTTCTTAAATAACCCTGACACTCAGGCGAGAGAGTTGCAGACGGTGATCTTCCAAAATGGAGAAATTTTCAATAAATGGAACGTCCACGAAGCGAGAGCCCATTGTCGAGCCGTAATAAAAGAACTACCAAAAGAAAAACGTGAAATACATTTTTCTAGCCCAGCTATACCTACAACATTTAAGGAAGTTTGAAATGAACAAATCCCGAAAAGCTCTATTGATAGTCGATGTGCAACCAACTTTTTGTGACGAAGGTCAATTGCCAGTCGAAGGTGGGAACCTTGTAGCAAAAAGTATAGCTGACCTACTAAAGGGCAATATTGATTATGACTTGATAATCTCGACGCAAGATTGGCACATCGATCCGGGTGGTCACTTTTCAGAAAATCCTGACTATCTGGATTCATGGCCGGTTCACGGGGTGGCTGACACTCCTGAAGCGGATTTGCATCCTGAAATAGAATCCATAAAAGAGAAAATCGATATATCTGTGAAAAAGGGAATGTATGAGGCTTCTTATTCAGGTTTCGAAGGTGTCGATGAAGGAGGTAATTCTTTAAATGAGATCCTGGCTAAAGCAAAAATCTCAGAAATAGATATGGTCGGACTGGCTTTTGACTACTGCGTGAAAGCAACCGCGTTAGATGCTGTAAAAAATGGTTACAAGACAACCGTGATTCAATCTCTTACTGCTCCTGTTTCTATAGAGACTGCTGAAACAGCAAGCACAGAGCTTGATAAAGCAGGTGTGGAAATCATCTGAAAACTTCTGATATCAACTTATTAAGTGTGACTATAGGAGTTGAGTATGATTGGGAGTGTAAGGCCGGTACCGGTCGAAGAAGCTTTAGATTTACTGGACATTTTGATCGCTTACGACACGGTGGCCCTAACGTCTAATTTAGACCTGATTGCTGATGTGAAGAATCGTCTTGAATCTCTGGGGGCAAAGGTATTTCTAACGCATGATGTAACTCAGACAAAAGCCAATCTATTTGCCACTATTGGTCCTGATGTCGAAGGTGGCGTAGTTCTTTCAGGTCACTCCGATGTCGTCCCAGTGAACCCAGCGGATTGGACCACCCCTCCGTTTAAAGCTGATCTTCGTCAGGGGCGAGTTTATGGCCGAGGGACCGCTGACATGAAAGGCTTCGTGGCATGCGTATTAGCCATGGCCCCGGTCTTTGCGTCACTTAATCTGAAAGTCCCGGTACATATTGCTTTGACATTCGATGAGGAAGATGGTTTTCATGGCGCTCCAATTTTGTTAGCAGATTTAATGGAGCGGGGAATAAGACCTTCGGCGGCTGTAATTGGTGAACCAACAGGACTTCGTATGGTAGGAGCCCATAAAGGTTGTTATGAATACCGAACGACAGTTAGTGGAATGAACGGTCATAGCTCTCTGCCGGGAGAGGCAGTGAGCGCAGTTCATTATGCCACGCGTTGGATTTCAGCTTTACTAAGTTTGACAGATGAGATGGAGGGCAGAGCTCCTAATCCCAGTCCGTATAATCCACCAGCAACTACTTTTAACGTGGGAACAATTACTGGTGGGCAAGGGCGATGTGTAGTCGCCGATCTTTGCTGGTTTGACTGGGAAATGAGACCAGTGCAAGCAGAAGATGCTGCATTTGTAAAGGAACACATGGCGGCAATCGAAAGCGGGCTTCTGAATGAGATGAAAACCGTATTTCCTGAAGCTTCGATCCAAACAGAAGTTATTTGCGAAATTGACGGTTTGGAGTGGAGCGTAGACTCAAAAGCTATAGATCTGATGAAGCTTCTTCTAGCGAACAACGAGGAAACAAAACATAATTTAAAAGTTGAAGTCGTATCTTATGGAACGGAAGCAGGTCTATTCCAAGCAGCTAATATCCCTTCTGTCTTATGGGGTCCTGGAGATATTGCCGTGGCACACAGGCCGGATGAATTTATCGAAGTAGCTGATTTGAAAGTTTGTTTATCCCTACTTGCAGGGTTAGGCGAGCATCTTTCTAGTTGAATAGTGATTCACGAAAAAAGCCCCTCATTTTTAAGGAGGGGCTTAGCCATAGAAACAAAAAATCACACCTTGGGAAAAAGGTGTGACTAAGAACAATCTTCTCACAGTTTGAGTTTTATTTCCACTACTGCGGGAATAAATGTTGTGACTTTAGACACATTTTTTCTGTTTTTGATTGAGAAAGAGGTTTAAAAAAACTCTCAGATTGGAATAAACGAAAGAAAGTTGCTTTTTAATTAGTTCTGCTTACAAAGGAGTTATTTGGACAAAGCTTCTCTAGACGTGATACCTTCACGCGAGTGACGGCGTGTGTCGTCACCAGATTGAAAGGTGGTAAAACCATGCCCCGCGAAATGGGCCCTGAAGAATTGCAAGGAGCTGCGGCTCACTCCAACGAAACTTTGGAAGCGATGAGATCAGAAGGTAAAGACATCTCATGGAGACACTCCTATGGGACAGCAGACAAGTCCTTTTGTATCTATGAGGCGGCTGATGAGGGTCTCGTGCAAGAACATTCTGAGCGTAGTGGTTTTCCTGCTGACGTCATTTCTGAGGTCGGAGGGGTTATTGGACCGGAGACTGCTGACGGCTAAATACCCTCTAAAAAACTTTAGAGGTCAGCTATGACCTCGCGAATACCACTAGTTGATATAAGCGGCGCTTCTGAATCGGTTTCACGCCGAAAGAAGGTAGTGGAAACAATCCGCCAAGCATGCGAAGATACCGGATTTCTTATAGTGACCGGTCACGGCGTATCTGATGAGGTAATCAAGGGTATAGAAACTTCATCACGTGAATTCTTCTCACTTCCTCATAAGGAAAAGATCCGTTATATAGGTGGCCCTGGCGTTTACCGAGGATTCACACCAATTGAGACGTCCACGTTGGCATTGTCGCGAGACATTTCAACTCCGCCAGATTTGTGTGAAGCGTTCTCTATTAATCGGTTTGACGACCGCGAGGTAGCCCTCCGATCTGGTCTGCGAGAGGGTCGCGAAGATTTCTTTGTTCCAAACATCTGGCCAGAAAAGCCCGAAGGTTTCAAAGATACCTTTGAGGAGTATTACGGAGTAATGGAAAACCTAGCGATACGTCTCATGAGGTTAATGGCGCTAGCCCTCAATCTCGAGGAGTGCTGGTTCGACGACAAGATTCGCGATCACATAACTAGTTTGACGGTTAACTACTATCCGGAACTTGATCAACCTGCAGTCAAGGGTCAGTTCCGGCGAAGTGAACACACCGACTGGGGTAGTCTCTCCATCCTTTTCCACGATGGTGAGCCCGGATTGCAAATTAAATCAAGTGATGGAAAATGGGAGGATATTCCGCTCGTATCTGATGCGTTTGTCGTCAATCTGGGTGACCTCATGGCCTCTTGGACCAACGACCGATGGAAATCCACTTACCACCGTGTAGTCATCCCCGAAGGTCACTCTAATGACCGCCTTTCGATTGTTTTTTTTCACCAACCCGCATATGACACCCTCATCGAATGTATTCCGACGTGTACATCACCAAACGATCCACCGCATCACGCTCCAACAACATCCGGAGAATGGATCCTTTCAATGCTGGAGAAAACCACCCGCTGAGACTAGGCATCCTTCGAGTAGGGCGCCTCTCCATTATTCTGTGTTTATGAGTACGCCCCCCGGGACTTGAACCCGGAACCTGTTGATTAAGAGTCAAATGCTCTGCCAATTGAGCTAGAGGCGCATAGATAACAATCTTACTCAAGACCGTTTATTCAAACACAGTTATTTAAATATGTTGGGGTGACCGAGGGGATTTGAACCCCCGACATCCTGTACCACAAACAGGTGCTCTAACCTAGCTGAGCTACGGTCACCAAGTGAGGCCATGATACGCCACTAAAAGCCTTCAACCGCCTATTTTTTGGGATGAATTTTGTGAGATGATGGTATTCGATGTAAAGGAAAGAGAATTTGCGAAAACGTGTAGGTGTTGTCGGCGGTGGAATAGCAGGTGCTAGTGCTGCGTATCATCTATTAAAAGCAGATAGAAGTCTTGAAATAATTCTTGTAGAAGCAGAAGATCAATTGGGGTATCACACCACAGGACGTTCAGCTGCTTTGCTGCTTGAAAATGATGGAACGGAATCAACTAGAAGCATTGTTCAAGCAAGTGTTGATTTTCTTTTGAACCCACCTGAGGGTTTAACAGAAAATGTTTTTGTGAGACCGCGCGATGTTATGCATATAGCAACTTTTGAACAGAGCGCTTCGGTGGATCGTTTTTTGGAGGAAAACAGCACTGGGAGGATACCCACTAAAGAAATCAGCAAATCCGAAGCAAAAAAAAGGTTCCCGGCACTTAGAGAAGAAGGTTTGGATCGCGTTGTTGTAGATGAAGGAGCAGGAGATATAGATGTTCATTGCCTTCATCAAGCCTATTTGAATAATTTTCTAAAGAATGGAGGCCAGGTCAAACCTTCAACGCGAATTGATTCAGCGACAAGAAACGGTGACCACTGGAACCTTGAAACAAAAATGGGGGATATCCCTGTCGATCTAATCGTGAATGCAGCCGGGGCTTGGGGTGACCAAGTCGCAACACGTGCCGGGGTTGAACCTGTTGGTTTGCAACCAAGAAGAAGAACAGCATTCACAGTAAATAGCAGCGAACCCAATATACAAAAATGGGGAATGATAGCAGATATAGATTTACAGTTTTATTGCAAACCGGACGGTCAGCAGCTGCTTTGTTCTTTAGCTGAAGAAAACCCATCAGAACCATGCGACGCGAAACATGATGAAGCCGATGTCGCATTAGCAATAGAACGTATTAATGCAGCAACAACTTTAGATATCCGTAGCGTTCAAACAGCATGGACTGGTCTACGTACCTTTGCTCCAGATAGGTCCATGGTTATCGGACCTGATACTACTGACGATTCATTTTTTTGGTGTGTGGGACAAGGAGGAACGGGAATAATGACATCTCCTGGAGTTGGTCGACTTTTAGCCGACTTATTTACTGCGGGTAAACCATCTGAGCATTTTTACAAAACAGGCTTAAAACAAGAGGATATATTCCCAAATCGATTCAGAAAAAAATAAGAGATCAAAAATAAAACTCACTCAGCACCCTCATAGGTGACGATAGTCTTTAAACACATAAGAAATTATTAGCCCCCGTAGCTCAGTCCGGACAGAGCAGCGGACTTCTATTCCGCTGGCCGCAGGTTCGAATCCTGCCGGGGGTGCTACTACGGATCCCTCAATGACCTTCGTGGAACTTCTAATCTAAAAGCATGTCGTTTGGAAAGAATCGCTACCTTTTTATAAAGCCGGGTCTCCGTATTCCTGTCTCAGAAATTATTTGGAACTTTAATCCTTCAGGTGGACCAGGCGGTCAACATGCAAATAAATCAAATACGCGTGTTGAAGCAGAACTAGTTGTATCGCAATTAACAGAAATAGATGATCAAATAAAAAAACTTCTTATCAAAAAATTTGGCGAGTCTTTAAGAGTGGTTGAAGACTCAACCCGTTCGCAAAACAGAAATCGGAAAAAAGCATTAGAAAGAATGGAAAAGATTCTCATCGATGCTCTCCAAGTTCAGAAAAAAAGAAAACCCACTAGACCAACTTATAGTTCGAATGAAAGAAGATTGAAAGTCAAAAAACACCAATCAAAGTTAAAAGCTGATCGAAAACCTCCAGATTTCAACTAACGATTAATTACTCCAAGTTGGTTAGAAAAACCATTAGAGTTGCCCCAAGTTTTTGAACTTCCGACGAACTGAAGCCGTAAGCTTCACCAACTCTTGCAAGAGCCACCTGGCTTTCAGTCGACCAGCTGACATTTGAAACATTAGAACCGGAAACTACAGGAGCAGAAATCTCTTCCTTTAAAGAATTCTTATCTGAATCCAGTTTCAAAAAAAGATCCAACGCATGCACGCCAAACATTTGAAATTCTTCGACACTCATCCCAGCCTTTTTCGCTGCAGAAGTTAACGATTCGAATTCATCGTTGCTATAAGCAGTAGTAACTCTTAAATCATCTCCATGTATAGAGTCGACACACCCTCTGGCACTTCCAGTTCCCGTCATAGCACCGTCAATAAAAGAAGGTTTGAAACCTGAACCAGGGTCTGAGGTTGAAATGAAACGATGGATGCCTCTTGTTATAGCTTCCGCTTCGACCTGTTGCACTTCAGGGAGCATCATAAGCGCAGCTTCAGGCGGATTCGAAAGATACACCGCTTCAATTATGACACTAGGCACATTAGGAGTATCTCGAAGTATGCCGTAAGCGTCACGGCCTGGTTCAGAAAGTCTTGAAGAAGCACCATTGTGAACAGTATTAACCCAAGGAATCCAATACTTTTTGAAAGATTCAAAAACTTCTTCAAATAGTAATCCAGCTAAACGCTGAGATTCAGAATTGTTTATTTGGTGAAAAGTTTCCGTACCAGGAACTTCGGATCTTCTTACAGCACCCCCGTTATGGTGAATCGAAACAAATACCTTCGGAGAAAGAGCGTTGGCGATTGCTGTCCTTTGACGGATAGGCATATGAAGGTCAGTCGTACGAGTGAGGGCAACCGTATAGCCCAGAGATAGAAGTTCTTTTTCAACTAGAAGTGCGACTATAAGATTCAAGTCTCTTTCAACAAGGCCATTAGATCCAACGGAACCAGTTTCTGGACCCCCGTGACCTGGATCAAGAAGAATGTCAACTGACTCTAATAATTGTTTTCCGTTATGAATAATCTCTGTGTTGCAAGGTGTAGTTACTATTCTGCCTAACTCAGTATTTTGAACAATTGGAAAAATTAAATTATTTTCAACAACCGCCCCTAAAGAAGCAGTTGAACCGGAAGCGGAAACGTTGCCAAGCAGTGAAATAGAAAAGATAATAGAAAGAGTCGTTAATAAGTATCGAGAAGCTAGTTTGGAAAACGGTTTCATTCTTATTTATCTAGTCAGATTATATTTCAATACCACTTTTAGTTAGAACTGTTCTTCTTCTGTTGAACCTGATAGTGCCAGAGTTGAACCCGATCCGCCAGTTATAACTGTCGAAACATCATCGAAATACCCTGCGCCCACTTCACGTTGATGGCGTGTGGCGGTGTATCCGTCAGATTCCATTTCAAACTCGCGATCCTGCAGATCCACATAAGCGCTCATATCACTATCTGTATACCCAGTAGCTAGATCAAAAGCTGAAGCGTTTAAAGCGTGCCATCCGGCAAGAGTAATAAATATAAATTTGTAACCCATAGCTCCAAGTTCTTTTTGAAATTTGGCAATTGTTTCATCGTCTAGATGTGATCGCCAGTTGAATGAAGGTGAACAGTTGTAAGCCAGCATTTTGTCAGGGAATTCTGCATGAATGCCTTCAGCGAAAGTTCTAGCTTCATCTAAATCCGGTGTACTTGTTTCACACCAAATCAGATCTGCGTAAGGGGCATACGCTAAACCTCTCATAATGGGAGTTGCCATTCCAGGCTCTGTGGAGTAAAAGCCTTCTGAAGTTCTTTCACCGGTAAGAAATTCTTTATCTCTATCATCTATGTCACTAGTTATAAGATTCGCACCTAGAGCGTCAGTTCTTGCAATCAAAACGGTTGGAACGCCCATTACGTCTGAAGCCAAACGTGAGGCTGTGAGGGTTCGGACATGTTGTTGAGTCGGTATCAAAACCTTGCCTCCCATGTGTCCGCATTTCTTTTCAGATGAAAGTTGGTCTTCTAGGTGAACACCGGCAGCACCTGCTTCGATCATGCTTTTAGTAAGCTCAAATACATTTAACGCTCCGCCGAAACCAGCTTCAGCGTCAGCAACAATTGGAGCCATCCACTCTCGAGTGGCCTCACCATTATTTTCAGTCCATTCAATTTGGTCTGCTCGCCGAAGGGCATTGTTTATGCGTTCGACGACTGAAGGGACGGAGTTGACAGGGTACAAACTTTGATCAGGATAAATTTCTCCAGAAAGATTAGCATCACCTGCGACCTGCCAGCCTGATAAATATATTGCAGGAAGACCTGCCTTGACATATTGAATTGCTTGTCCGCCAGTTAGAGCTCCCAAAGCATGCACGTAGTCCATGCTTTTGAGTCTTTCCCAAAGTAATTTTGCCCCATGATCTGCTATGGAGTATTGAGGGAGGATGGATCCTCTTAGGCGAACAACGTCTTCTGCCGAATAGTCTCTTTTGACTCCGTTCCAGCGGTTATTGTTTGCCCAATCCTGTTCAAGATCCTCTACCTGTTTCTTGAAACTTTCTTTCATTATTGCCTTTCTAGTTAGTAATTTAACGGCAGTTAATCGATAATTTTGTAAGCCGGTAAGGTTAAGAAATCCACAAATTCATCTGCTAAAGCTACTTCTTCAAAAACTTTCCTTGCTTGGTCAAAGGGAAATGTGTTGAATAGTTCTGTTCCCATATCTTCTTCTATAGCAGTTATTTCTTGCAGAATAATATTTTTAACAAGGTCAGTGGTCACAGTTTCACCATTATCTAATTCTTTTTTGTGGTGAACCCACTGCCACACTTGTGCTCTACTGATTTCGGCGGTCGCTGCATCTTCCATCAGATTGTTAATTGCAGCGGCACCGGTACCAGCTAACCATGAAGCAATGTAACGCAAACCTATCTCGACGTTGATTCGTAAACCCTCCAGTGTTATTGCTCCACCTGTTTGATCTATTGAAAGTAGATCCTCGGCGGATACATAAACATCGTCTCTAAGACGATCGATTTGATTGGGTTTATCTTTAAGAACTTTATTAAATTCTTCAATCGCGATTTCAACTAAATCAGGGTGGGCGACCCATGTTCCATCACAGCCATCTGTTGCTTCACGATTTTTGTCTGCCGATACTTTTTTAAGAGCTTCTTCTGTTACCTCAGGGTCTCTACGGTTTGGGATAAAGGCGCTCATACCGCCAATTGCATGTGCACCTCTTCTATGGCATGTCGAAACCATTAGTTCCGTATAAGCGCGCATAAAAGGAACTGTCATAGTGACATCGGAACGGTCTGGTAGAACAAAAGTTGGGTCTAAACAGAATTTTTTAGCGACACTGAAAATGTAATCCCACCTTCCGGCGTTTAAACCTGCAGAATGATCTTTAAGTTCGTAAAGTATTTCATCCATTTCGAACGCGGCGAGAATTGTTTCGATCAGCACGGTTGCTCTGATAGAGCCGTGAGGTATACCTAGAGTTTCTTGGGCGTAGCAAAACACTTTGTTCCAGAGACGGGCTTCTTTGTGGCTTTCAAGTTTAGGTAGGTAGAAATAAGGTCCAGTTCCGCGCTGGATCGAATTTTGCGCGTTATGGAATATTACAAGTCCAAAATCAATCAAACTGGCGGGCGCTGCTGAGCCATCTATGACAACGTTTTTCTCGGAAAGGTGCCATCCTCTAGGTCGTATGAACAGTGTTGCTATTTCTTCGTTTAGTCGATATTTCTTATCTCCTGTTTCGAGAGCCAGTTCACGGCTAAAAGCATCACGTATGTTTATTTGCCCTTCAAGAACATTGTTCCAAGTTGGAGTGGAGGAGTCCTCACAATCAGCCATGAATACCCGTGCTCCTGAATTTAGGGCATTGATCATCATTTTGCGTTCTGTTGGTCCCGTGATCTCTACTCGACGATCGGCTAAATCTTCAGGAGGGGGAGACACCTTCCAGTTTCCTTCACGAACTGGTTTGGTTTCCTCTAAGAAGTCCGGTCTTGAACCAGATTCAAAATCTGCTTGCCGAATTTTGCGGGCGGCGAGCAGTTCATTTCGCTCATCGCGAAACTCTCTAACAAGATTGGCAATAAAGTCTGTTGCGTCAGGTGTAAAAACCTGTTCTCGGCGCGGATGTTCAGTAATTTGAATCTCAGACATAAGTATTGACTCTACAAATAACTTGCCGGCAAAAGGCGGTATTCTAGTCTTTTCTGATTCCTTCGTTTTTTGAAATTTTCTCGTTTACGTATGCAACGTATTGAGACATATCAAGTTCTTTTCCATCCCAGATCACCCCGGTATGGGTAACGAAACGACCATTTTTCCATATATGGAGTTGGAAGCCTGGAGGCTCATCTACGGCAGAACCATTTTTCGGGTTTAAATCAAGTTTCAATTGATTACCAGTAGAGGGGCATACGGAGATCATCGTGGAAGCGAATGATGTTTGAATAGGTCTATGTAAATGACCTGCAACTACTAATTTAACTTGAGGGTTATTTCTGATTATATTTTCTAGACGATCTGCAGATTTTAAACCGGAAAGATCCATGAAATTTATACCAGTTTCAAAAGGGGGAAAGTGGGTAAAGATAAGCGTTGATTTTTCTTTCTCTTGCGAGAGTGCGTTTGAAAGCCAAAGTTCATGTTCTTCGCTAAAAAGAGCATCATGCTGTCCTGGTAGGGAAGTGTCTAGAGCGACCAACCTTACGGGAAAATCATCGATCACGTAACTGCAGTGGTTCTGCGGGATATTATCGGGGAGTTTAGAGGAAAAGGCATTAAGAAATTCTGTGTAGTCATCGTGATTACCGGGAATAGGTAACCATGGAGTATTTAGAGAGGAAATGATTTCAAGTAGCTGAGAATACTGTTCCTTAGTGCCATCATCAGTTAAATCACCCGTAACTAGCACCACGTCTGGTTGTGGATCGAGAGCATTTAACAGGTCAATCGTTTTTTCTAAAGTTTTTGAAGTGTCTACAAGTTCGCCAAACATTCCCAGATGATCACGAATATGAAGGTCAGAAATTTGAGCAATTAACACAAGCCGATGCTAGAGGGGTACGGGTGGAAAAACCAAAAAATTTTTCAACATAGAACTTTAAATATCCAATTTTTATTGTGAGTAATGTCTGTATGCCTGTATAGGAAAACGAGCGCTCAATTTGGGAGAGTTTACAGAATGAACTCTCCATAATTAGTATGAAGGTAAGTAAAAACGGGGCCGTCACAGACGACCCCGTTTTAATTAATAATTTTGTCTTATCAAGAAGAACTCTTAGCTTCAGCGCTCCTTGCTTTTGCGATATTAAGGATCATTAGTCCATAGAGTCCTTTTGCAGTTATATCTGCAAAGGTGTAACCAACTTGTCTCAAAGTTTCCAGAGTGCCAGATTCTGCATCGAAAATCGGGAAAAGATAAGCAATTGGATACACGCACCAAGTAGATAGCAAAACTACCGTTGCATTTTTAATTGATTTTGCGACTGCTCCATTTTCTCTTTTTTGTGCTTCTTGAAGCTGTCCGTAAAGAACATAGAGAATATAGGCAAACGGTATTATTGCTAAAATCCAGAACGTCCATTTTGTGCCCGTGCTGGTCGAGACTTCGCCAGGGTAGCCCAAGCCAATCATCAAAATACTTGCGGGGACCAGCTTCCACATAAGGTCTTTACGAATCGCTGCCGCTACCCCGAGAACTATCAGTAATTCTACGATGAGGAGTGGAACCGTTATGAGCCAGTCAGCGTAACGGTAACCCTCATTCATTTCTCCAACTGAGAATCCAGACCATATGCGGTAGTAGTGGTACCCGGCTATTCCGACTACAACTGCTGAGACTGCTACCCCGGATCGGTATTCCTCTCGGACACTTTTTAACTGTGTGAGAAAGTAAACAAATGCACCGAACATCACGGCCGTACCAAAAGATAAAACGTTATAAACCAACGTGTGTTGGTTGCTACTTAAGAATTCCATTTAGCTCCAATCTAAGAAATCAAATAGTGAATGTTTTTATCGCATTCAAAAAAAACACTTTAGAAAGTGTCTTTCAAACATTAACTACTCAAAAAGAGGTTGTGTTTGGTTTCTTGTTGACTTCTGTCACGTGTTGACAAATGTCACAACTTTCAGCACGGAGTCAATGCGGAGTTATAAAAGTAACCGTCACTTTGAGCGGGTACGGAGAATCGAACTCCGATCATGAGGTTGGAAACCTCAGGTTCTACCATTGAACTACACCCGCAAACAATATCGATGTTAGCGGTCTG